>JBEKPR010000006.1:0-160861 GCA_049520555.1 Candidatus Korobacteraceae bacterium | reverse complement strand
AATCGCGAGATTCTCCGGTGTTTAGTCCTCAGCCGTGCGAACCTCGGACCAAACCAGCGATGCTCGCGCACCGCTCAGGAGAGCTTTCGCTTGACAACGCCTTCTCTCTTATCGAGGGGCACCCGGCTGCCATTCCATCCCCTCACGTTGCGTCTCAATTACAATCGAATTTCTCGTGCGGGAGAAATGCTTTCGAAAGGATTGCGGATGAAAAGGAGAGCCCGCGCCGACGCCACGCGCTGTGTGCATTCCGGCGAAGAGCGGCACGGCCAGGCGGCGCCCTTGACCACGCCCATCGCGCAAACTGCGGTCTTCGTTCTTCCCGATGTCAAGGCGCTGCGGCGCTACGCCGAGGGCGATCGCGACTTCTACCTTTATTCGCGCTACGGCAACCCGACGGTCGCGGCCGCCGAAGAAAAGATTGCCGCCCTGGAAGGAGCCGAGGCCGCCGTCGCCACCTCCAGCGGAATGGCGGCGGAACTGGTTGCGGCGCTGATCACCTGCCAGGCGGGCGATGAGATCGTCTCCATGCTCGACATCTATGGCGGGACCCTGAAGCTGTTCGAGCAGGTGCTGCCGCGCTGCGGCATCAAGACGCGCTTCATCCCGTATCACGACATCGGGAATGCCGATCGCTACTTCAGCCGCAAGACGCGCATGCTCTTCCTGGAGACCCCAACTAATCCGACGGTGCGCTGCGTCGATCTGGCCGCGCTGGCCGAGGTGGGGCGCAAGCACAAGGCTTGCGTGGTGGCCGACAACACCTTCGCCACGCCGGTGCTGCAAAAGCCGCTGGAGTTGGGCGCCGACATCGTCATCCACTCGGCGACCAAGTATCTGGGCGGGCACAGCGATATCACCGCCGGGGTGCTGGCCGGCTCGAAGAAGTGGATGGAGGTGGCGCGCCAGACCATGATCCTTACCGGCGGATGCCTCGATCCGGGCTGCGCCTACCTGCTGCTGCGCGGCCTGAAGACGCTGCACGTGCGAGTGGAACGCGCCTGCCGCAACGCCGCACAAATTGCCGAGGCGCTCGAAGCCCATCCTAAAGTCGCGCGCGTTTATTATCCCGGCCTGGAAAGTTGCGAGGCGCATCCGTTGGCGCGCCGGCAGATGAAGGACTTCGGGATGATGGTGTCGTTCGACATTCGCGGCGGCGAACGCGCGGCCGAGCGCTTCATTGACCGCTTGCAGCTCTGGTATCTGGCGGCCAGCCTGGGAGGCGTGGAGTCCACGGTGTCGTATCCCGTGCTGTCGTCGCACATCGGGCTGGGCGCCAAGCGACTGCGCTTGCTTGGGGTGTCACCGTCAACCATCCGGCTGTCGGTGGGAATCGAGGACGCCGGGGACTTGATCGCCGACTTGAACCAGGCATTGGCCCGCGCCTGAGCCAAACCGCGGCCAGCGCGTTATCGCCTTCCTGCCCCATACCATCAACAATCCTCTTTGCGGATTGGCAACGGCCACCCGCAAACATTTTCTACAATAATATTATCTTTTTTCTTAACATTCATTTTAGACATGATAAATTCTCGTCAGTTAGGAGATTGCTATGAGAGATCGATTCAAACGATACCGTGTGACTATCCTGCTGGGCAGTGTACGGCTGCGCAAACTGGTGGCGAAGCGCGAAAAACTCAACCTGGAGATCGAGCGGGTCTCCGAGCTCATCATCGCCAACGCGAATTTTCTCCCCGACGAGCAAAAGGCGGAGCAGCTTCTGCAGTTGGAGCAGTTGGTGGCCGACCCGCCTGGGTTTACCGATTCGGTGCGCAAGGTTCTCCGGGCGAATCGAGGACAAGCCGTCACGGCGATCGCCGTCCGCGAGCTGCTGGCCAAGGCGGGATTCAATTTGAGCGCCTACAACAATCCGCTGGCTTCGATCCACACGATTCTGAAGCGGCTGGCGGAGCGTGGCGAGGTAACCGCCAGCATGAACGACGGGCAGATGTACTATCGCTGGAAAGCGGACGCGCCTGGTAAGGGAGCGGGGACCGACGGGGAAGTCTGACGACTTCGGGATCAAGCACAAACCGCGCAAGACACGGCCCCAACTCCGCCTTCCGTTGACCCTGAATTTCAGCGCGTAGTAACATCGCATTCACCCGCCGGCGGCGGTGTGAGAGAGGGCTGTTTCGATAGGAATGAGAAACTTTCACGGCGTGGTTACGGCGGCCCTCCTTGCAGGCCTGGTGTTCAGCACCGGATGCGAGACCGATCAGGCCAAACCGGCCACCACTTCCATCCCCGCTCAAGCCAAAGCTCCCCAGATCGCCGGTCCCGTCGACCCACCGGCTGACCACGCCGATCCCAAGCCCAAAACCCAGCCCCAGGTGAATAATCCGAAGCCCGATCCGGCCGAGGCGCTGATTGCGCAGGCCGAAAAGCAATACGCAGCCGGACAGGCCAACTATCGGGCGGACCACCTAGAGGCCGCCAAGCAGAACTTCGATCAGGCGTTCAACACGCTGCTGTCCAGCAATCTCGACATCCGCAACGACGAACGGCTGGAGCGCGAGCTCGACAAGATCGTCGAGGCCGTACACGAGTTGGAAATGGCGGCGCTGAAGCAGGGCGACGGTTTCACCGAGCCACGCTCCGAACCGGCACCCATCGACGAAGCCAATGACATCACCTTTCCGGTCGATCCCAACATCAGGGCCACGGCCGAGGCCGAGATCAAGACCACCAAGTCTGACTTGCCGCTGGTGCTCAACGATCAGGTGGCGATGTTCATCAACTACTACTCCAGCCCGAGGGGGCGGGCGACGCTGGAGCGCGCGTGGGCCCGCTCAGGCCGTTACCGCGACATGGTCGTGCGGATTTTCAAGGAGGAGGGCGTTCCCCAGGACCTGATCTATCTGGCGCAAGCGGAGTCTGGATTTCAGCCGCTGGCGCTGTCGCGGGCGGGCGCACGCGGCATGTGGCAGTTCATGGCTGGCTCGGGCGCGCTGTACGGCCTGGAACGGAACTGGTGGGTGGATGACCGCCAGGACCCGGAAAAGGCGACCCGGGCCGCGGCCCGCCATTTGAAAGACCTCTACAAGCAGTTTGGCGACTGGTACCTGGCCATGGCGGCCTACAACTCCGGCGCCAGCACCGTGCAGCACGCGGTGGAACGCACCGGCTATGCCGATTTCTGGGAGCTCTACCGGCGTGGTGTGCTGCCCCAGGAGACCCGCAACTACGTGCCCATCATCCTGGCCGAAACCATCATGGCCAAGAATCCGGAGCAGTATGGGCTGCAGCGCGTGGCCCCTGACCCGGCGCCGCAGATGGACCAGATGACCATCGACTATCCCGTGGACTTGCGTCTGGTGGCCGAGTGCGTGGACACGTCGGTGAACTACCTCCAGGAGCTGAATCCCAGCCTGCTGCGGATGACCACTCCCAAGGACCAGAGCTTCGCCCTCAATCTTCCCGCCGGATCGCGCGAGAGATATGAGACCGCCATGACCGCGATACCGCCCGACATGCGTACGTGGTGGCGCTATCACCATGTCGAATATGGGGATACCCTGGCGTCGGTCGCCCACAAGTACCACACGTCGTCCGCGTCGATTGCGGAAGCCAACGGCTTGGCTGGCGACGAGGTCAAGGTAGGTTCGAAGCTCATCATTCCGGTTGCTCCGGGCCGCTCGAACACCGAAAGCGCGTCCTATTCGCACCACGCGACGCGTTACAAGGTGCGCAAGGGAGACACCCTGTATTCCATCGCCGACGATTTCGAGGTTCCGGTCGATAAGTTGCGGAAATGGAACCATCTAGGGGGAACGGCGGTGGCTCCGGGACGGATGCTCGTGATCTACAAGCCGCTGGCGGGCGGCAGTTCAGAAGAGGCGTCAGCGGTTAGCGGTAGCGCTCCGGTCAAAACCGCCTCGACAGACAAGCCGGCAGCCTCGCCGTCGGGCCCTGCGGCTGCCAAGTATCACAAAGTCAAGAAGGGCGAGACCCTGAGCAGCATCGCCGAATCCAATCACACCTCGGTGGCCGCTCTGAAGCGCGACAACCCCAAGCTGGCCGCCACGCTGCGCGCCGGCGAGGTGCTGGTCATTCGCAAGTAGTGGGCGCGGTGTTGCTGCGGTGCGATTCATCATCATTTTCCAATTGCTCTCTTCCCTTCCCGCCGATGTTCTGTTACAACAAGCCCGTTACGAGTTTTTGCGGCGGCGCGATCATCACGGGACCCAGTTTCCTGCCGTGCTATAATCACGCGCTTATTGCGGCAGTAATTTTTTTGGTATAAATCTGAATTGAGCCTTACGAGCTGCCTCCGTTTAGTTCTGCGGAGTCGAGCAAAATCAGGAGGACACATGACTTTTTTCGATGAGACGCTCTACGGTCGAGACGACGAAATGGATGATTACGGAGACGGCTCCTACGGCGATTCGCTCGAAGACGAGGAATACGAAGAGGAAGAGGAAGAAGAAGAGGAACCGGAATCCGTTTCGGTGGTGGTAGAAGAAGTTGACGTGGAGGAAGCGGAGCCGGAAGTCACCACGGAATCACGCGCGCCCGCCGCGAGTCAGCCGCGGAAGAGCGCTCCCAAGAAGGCCGCCAAAAAAGCGCCAGCGAAAAAGGCGGTGAAGAAAGCTGCCAAGAAGCCGGCGAAGAAGGCGGCAAAAAAGGCTGCTAAGAAGCCAGCCACGAAGGCCGCGAAGAAACCGGCAAAGAAGGCTGCCAGAAAGGCGGCGAAGAAGCCGGCCAAGAAAGCTGCAAAGAAGTCTTCGGGCGGCGCGAAGAAGAAAGCCGCCAAGAAGGGCCTCAGACGCCGCTAAGGCAAACTCGCCAAGACCAGGGCCGCGGTTTGCACCGCGGCTTTCTTGCTGCTGCAAAAATCGGGGCGGCGTCGCACGCGGTACTGCATAACGCTTCTGGGCCGCGCTTGATCGGGTTGCAACCTCGCTTGCCGCGGATTCGCCATCGCACATCGCCCGGCGACGCAGAACACACTGGTTTGGCCAATAGCGCACGTTGAAGCGTGACCTTGGTCGCTGCATTGTGCGTGCGCTGCAGCTACGATGAGGGTGTTGTACTCACTCGATTGTCGCGCCGTCTGGGTTGTCGGGCGAGCACAGACCCCCTGTTCCGCCCACCTGGAACGGCGCGACATTTTTGTCCGGATCACTGGCGATTTCGCATCGGCGCCCAGCCAACCACCTGCCTCAACCGCCCGTATTTGGCGCGCGAAAAATCCCGCAGCTATGTCTTTCACCGGCAGATGGTCTCGACCCGGTGGCCAACCGGCCGGTTCTACTTCACAGCGATGTGTGATGCTAGTCACCGCGTCTGCGGCCCGCGCTCTGGCATAAGAACACAATGAAGAATGTGGGCAACGGTTCTAACATCCTCAATGCGTCGCCGGAATTGAAGAGCTCCCTGGAAGCGCTCGGTCAAGCCGAACAGATTCCAGCCGGAGATACCTTGTTCAATACCAGCGATCAAAACCTCGGCGTATATCTGGTGCGCAGAGGGAAAATATGTCTTCGGGTCGACGGCTTGCCCCGCTTTGACCGAGTATTTCCGGCGGGATCGCTGCTGGGCTTGCCGGCAACCTTCACCGGAAGTCCATACAGCCTTACGGCCACCGCGGTCACCAACGCTGTAGTTCTGCGCGTCGGCCGCAAGGAATTCCTTGGTCTGATGCGGGAACAACCCGAACTCTGCCAGCAAGCCACCGACATGCTCAGCCGGGAGGTGTCGTTCATCCAAGCGGCGGTAGGGCAGCGAATGCGGTCGCTGGTGTCGTTCAAGCCAGAATGCCCACCGACAGCCCGGAAGGTGCAATCCTCCAGGACGGTGCGCCGGGTGCAAGCTTCTCGAGCCCGCTGAGCCCCATCGGTCGCGCGTGCAGCCGGCTTCGCACTTTGTCTCCAAATTTCGTAGAATGGCCTCGCCTTGCACATCGCAAGCGAGAAGGACCTCATGCGACTTATCCGCTTTTTTCTCCTGGTCATAGTGTGCTCAGTTGCCGCTTTTGCACAACCAGCCCCCGTCGGAATTGAAACTGCTGATCTTGACCGCTCGGCGAATCCCTGTAACGACTTCTATCAGTTTTCCAATGGAGCGTGGCGGGCCGCCAATCCGATTCCTGCCACCATGGATCGCTGGAGTCGCCGCTGGGCCGCGGGCGAAGCCAACAAGGACCAACTGAAGGTGATCCTGGAAGAAGCGTCCGCCAAGCGCGACCTGCCCAAGGGCAGTGTTGACCAGTTAATTGGGGACTACTATGCAGCCTGCATGGACGAATCGCGGGTAAACCAGGCGGGCGCTACGCCGATCAAGCCGTTACTCGCCGACATCGCTACCATCAAAGACCAGGCAAGCCTGCAGCACATGCTGCTGCGCTTTGCCGACCTCGGAATCCAGGTCCCGTTCGGAGTAAATGCTGCCAGCGACAATCACAATCCCTCGCAGGTAATTGCCGATGTTCAGGCGGGTGGGCTGGGTCTTCCTGACCGCGACTACTATCTCAAGACGGAAGAGCGCTTCCAGCAGGCGCGCGCGCAATACCTGGTCCACGTGGCCAACATGTTCCAGCTTGCCGGATACAGCCAGGCAGATTCGCGCAAGGCTGCCGATCAGGTGATGCAATTCGAGACCGCGCTGGCCAAAGCCACCCTGGACAACGTCGCCCGTCGCGATCCGCAGGCCGTCGATCATAAGACGACGTATGCCCAGCTGCAACAACTCACGCCACACTTCGATTGGGATGGGTATTACAAGGACGCGAACCTGCCGCGCATCAATCTGAATGTTCAGGAGCCAAAGTTCATGGAGGAGGTGGACCGGCAACTGAGCACGGCGACTCTTCCCGATTGGAGAGTCTATTTGACCTGGCAGCTTCTGCATGGCTCAGCGCCTTTCCTCTCGCAGCCCTTCGTGCAAGAGAACTTCAATTTCTACGAGAAGACGCTGGGCGGGGTGGGCGAACTGAAGCCGCGATGGAAACAATGCGCGGAATCCGCCGACCAGTTTCTGGGCGAGGCCCTCGGTCGAGACTATGTGGCGCGTTACTTCCCGCCGGAAGCCAAGGCGCGGGCGCAGGAAATGGTGAAGAACATACTGGCGGCCATGGGGGACACCATCAACGGGCTGGACTGGATGACTCCCGATACCAAGAAGAAGGCCATGGAAAAGATCGCCACCTTCAATGTCAAAGTGGGATATCCCGACAAGTGGAAGGACTACAGCCACGTGGTCATTACCCGCACCTCATACTTTGACGATGTCATGGCGGGAGCGCAGTTCGGCATCAACGACGACCGCTCGACCATCGGTAAACCGGTGGACCGGGGCCGCTGGGGCATGACGCCACCCACCTCCAACGCTTACTACAATCCGTTGTTGAACGAAATTGTCTTTCCGGCGGGAATCCTGCAGCCGCCTGCGTTCAACGTCAAGGCAAGCGACGCGGTTAACTACGGCGCCATCGGCGTGGTCATCGGGCACGAGATCAGCCACGGCTTTGACGATCAGGGAGCGCAGTTCGATTCCACGGGCCGTCTGAACAATTGGTGGACGGCTGACGATCTGAAGAAATTCCAAGCGAAAACCGCATGCGTGGTGAAGCAGTTCGATGGCTACTACATCGAGCCGAACATTCATCACAACGGCAAGCTGGTGCTGGGCGAATCCATCGGCGATCTGGCCGGAGTCAAGATTGCCTACCTGGCGTTCCAGAAGTCACAGCAGGGCAAACCTCCAGCGCCAGTCGTTGACGGCTTCACCCCCGATCAGCAGTTTTTTATCGCGTGGGGACAGTTCCGCGGAGACGAGACCAGGCCGGAAACGCAGCGGCTCATGGTGCAGGGCGATCCGCACCCGGTGGCCAAGTTTCGCGTGATCGGCCCGCTGTCCAACTTCCCGCCATTCGCCAGCGCCTTCTCCTGCAAGCCGGACTCTGCCATGGTGCGTCCGGCGGCTGAGCGCTGTGTGGTCTGGTAGCAGGTCATTTTTCTGAAGGGAACTAAATTCACCGCCTGCCGTACAATAAGTAGCCGTACTGGCGGCGCACTTTAGATCAAGGCCAGAACTCACGAAACGCCCTGTCGCACGTCGAATGAGCGTATCGGCCCCGCCAGACCCAGCAGTCTAGTTGCGTTAAAAGAGGAGCGAACTACATGCGCGTAGCCCTGAAGGTGGCGCTCGGAATTCTATGTCTCACCGCCCTGGCTTCCGCCCAGACGGCCGAGGAACTGGTCGCCAAGAACATTCAAGCCCGTGGCGGGCTGGAAAAAATCAAGGCGGTGAATACCGTACGGATGTCCGGCAGGATATACATCGACAACCCTTACGTCAAAATCAACGCCGAAATCGAGGTGGAGAAAAAGCGCGGCAATTTGCTGCGTGAGAGCGTCACCATCCAGGGCATGACCCAGGTCCAGGCCTACGATGCCGCGGCGGGTTGGCAGATCCAACCCTTTCAGGGCCGCAAGGACCCGGAGTTGATGGGCGACGACGATACCCGCGACCTGATGGAAGAGTCCGACATCGATGGACCGCTGGTCGATTACCAGGCCAAGGGCAATAAGGTCGAGTACCTCGGCCACGACACGGTCGATGGCGACGACGTGTACCAGCTCAAGGTCACCCTGAAAAACGGGGACATCGTTTATTACTACCTCGATCCCGACACCTACCTGGAAATCAAGCGGGAAAAACAGCAGTTCATCCGCGGTTCCGTGCATGAAAGCGAGGAGCTCCTGGGATCCTACAAACAGGTGGCGGGCGTTTACTATCCTTACTCCATCGAGGTGGGCGCGAAGAACGATCCCAACGACCACGTAGTGATCACCGTGGAAAAAATCGAAGTCAACGTTCCCCTCGACGATGCGCAGTTCAAGATGCCGGCCGCGAAGAAATAACGATACCGGTAGACGTCACCTGCCGGAACGGGCTACACGATCTCGAATAAGAGGATTTGAACGAAATGATTGCTTCTTCCTGGGTTAAGACAGCTCTCCGAGTCAGCGGTTTGGCGTGCGCATGTTTGTGGGTGTGCGCGATCACAGCGGCGGCACAAGCGCCGGTCAAGTTCGATTCTTCCACCATCTCCGGCTTGGCAGCCCGCAATATCGGGTCCGCCAAGATGAGTGGGCGCATCGCCGCGGTGGACGCCATCAACGAACACGGCCGCCTGACGGTCTTCGCAGCCGCGGCCAGCGGCGGCGTGTGGAAGTCGATCAACGGTGGCACCACCTTCAAGTCGGTGTTCGACAAGCCTGACGTGCAGTCGATTGGGGCGGTCACCATCGACCCCTCCAATCCGAAGATCGTGTGGGTGGGCACCGGTGAGGCCTGGACGCGCAACAGCGTCTCGGTGGGCGACGGCATTTACAAATCCACGGACGGCGGCGAGAACTGGACCAATGTCGGGCTGAAGGATTCCGAGCACATCGCCCGCATTCTGGTGGACCCGAAAGATTCCAACACGGTTTACGCGTGCGCGACGGGCCATCTGTGGAATGACAATACCGAGCGCGGCGTTTACAAAACCAGCGATGGCGGAAAGACGTGGCGTAAAGTATTAGCGGGCGGCAATGCTTCGACGGGCTGCGGCATGTTGTCCATGAGCCCACTGGAGCCGAACACGATCTTTGCCTCGATGTGGGATTTTCGCCGCCAGGGTTGGACCTTCCGCTCCGGCGGCCCGGGCAGCGGCCTCTACAAGTCCGCTGACGGCGGCGAGCACTGGACGGAACTCACCGACGCCAACAGCAAGGGCCTTCCCGCCAAACCGTACGGCCGCATCGCGCTGGCGGTGGCGCCCTCCAAGCCGCAAATTGTCTATGCCATGATCGAGTCGGCGAACAGCGCACTCTTCCGTTCCGACGATGGCGGCAATACGTGGGCCAGGATGGATGCCAGCCAGTTCATGGTGTGGCGCCCGTTTTACTTTGCCAACCTCATCGTCGATCCCAAGGATGAGAACAAGATTTTCAAGCCCGATCTCATGCTGCTGCTCAGCGTGAATGGCGGTCGCAGTTTCAGCGGGGTCTCCAACGCGGCGCACGGCGACTTTCACGCGGTTTGGATCGATCCGGTGAATCCCAATATCGTGTACGCCGGTGACGACGGTGGCTTGTGGCGCAGTGAAGACGGCGGCACGCGATGGAAGCACCAGATGAACCTGCCGGTCTCGCAGTTCTACCACGTCAGCGTGGACAATGCGGACCCGTATCACGTCTATGGCGGCTTGCAGGACAATAGCGCGTGGGTGGGCGATTCGTCCTATCCCGGTGGCATCACCAACTCACGCTGGGAAAACATGTACAACGGTGACGGCTTCTGGATGTTCGAAGACCCCGCCGACCCGGCTTACATCTATGCCGAATTGCAGGGCGGCGCCATTGGCCGGGTAAATCGCTATTCTCATGAAACCCGCGTCATCACGCCCTATCCCGAATATGGCGAGAAGAAACTGCGCTTCAACTGGAACACGCCCATCGCCATGAGCCCCAACGAAAAAGGCACGATCTACATGGGCGCGCAGTTCCTGTTCCGCTCGCGCGATCACGGGCAATCCTGGGAGCGCATCTCCCCGGACCTGACCACCAACGATCCCGAGAAGCAGAAGCAGGAAGAGTCGGGCGGCGTCACGGTGGATAACTCGGCCGCCGAAATGCACACCACGATCTACTCCATCAGCGAGTCGCCCAAGAATGGAAACATCATCTGGGTTGGCACCGACGACGGAAATTTGCAGATCACGCGCGATGGCGGCAAGACCTGGAAGAACGTGGTTGGCAATGTCGGCGTGGCGAAATTCTCATGGGTGTCCACGGTCGCGGCCAGCCGCTTCGACGAGGGCACCGCCTACGTCACCTTCGATCGCCACACCTTCGGCGACATGCAGCCGTACCTTTACAAGACCACCGACTACGGCAAGACCTGGACGTCTTTGCCGGTGCAGGACAACGGAGTGCGCGGCTACGCTCACGTCATCACCGAAGACACGGTCAGCCCCAATGTCCTGTTTCTGGGCACCGAATTCGGCCTGTGGATCTCGGCTGACGGCGGCAACAAGTGGGCGCAATACAAAGGCAGCGACTTCCCCGCGGTTGCGGTGCGCGACATTGTGGTGCAGCCGCGCGAGTCCGATCTGGTGCTGGCGACTCACGGCCGCGGCATCTGGATCATCGACGACATTTCGCCCTTGCGTGCTCTGACTCCCGACCTGATGCCGAAAACTGCGGCCTTCATCACCAGCAGGCCGGCTGTGCAATACATCGACGCCAATGCTTCGTGGGCGGAGGGCGATGAGACGTTCATCGGTCCCAGCCGTCCGACGAGTGCGCTCATCACTTACTACCAGCGCAGCCGCCACATTTATGGCGACATGAAGATCGAAGTCTTCGACCAGCAGGGCAAGCTGCTCGACACCATCAGCGGCAGCAAGCATCGTGGTCTGAACCGCGCCACCTGGTCGATGCGGCTGAAATCTCCCACCGTGCCGCCGGCGGCGAGCGCGGCATTTGGCGCCGTCGAAGGCCCGCTTGTTTTGCCCGGCGCCTACACCGTGAAAATGACCAAGGGCGATGAGGTGTACACCACCGAGCTCAATGTGGTGGAAGATCCACGCACCAAGTACACGATGGCGGAGCGCCAGGCCCAATTTGATCTGACGATGAAGCTCTATCACATGCTGGACCACATGAGCTGGGCGGTCGATTCGATCATCGCAATTCGCGATGCCGCCAGCCAACGGGCCAGCAAGCTGCCGGCAGATGATCCCCTGCGCCAGCGTCTCACCGAGCTCGCCACTTCGGCGGACAAAATCCGTTCGGAGATTGTGGCCACCAAGGAAGGCGGTGCCATCACTGGCGAGGAACGGCTGCGCGAATTCCTGACGCAGGTTTATGGCGACGTGAATGGCTACTACGGGCCTCCAACCGCTCCGCAGCTTGAGCGCACGGAGGTGTTGGGCCGCGAACTGGAGGACGTCATCAAGAAGGTCCAGGACCAGCTCGTGGGCCAACTGCCCTCCCTCAACGCTGCGCTGGAACAGAAGCAACTGGGGCCCATACAAGCCATCAGCGAAGCGGACTGGCAGAAGCAGCATCAGGAAGCACCGCCGCCGCCGAAAGCGGCGGGCTTGCAAATGCGCGAGCGCGATTGAACTGACAGGTCGTCCTAAGGAAGGCAAGTCGGCGAGTTTCCAAACTAGAATGGTAACTACGAGGTGAGATTACTAAAGTTGTATCTTGGCGAGATTTGACGCTCAATGGCCAAGGTAATGGGCTATCATAATCCGTTATGGTCGAACATCGAGAGAGACCAGCTGCGATTCACACAAGTGAGCTACCAGTTTCCAATCCGTTGAAGATCACGTCGGTCTATGCGAATAACGTTGGTATCGGGTCAACAATGACCGACATTCGTCTGATATTTACCGAGGTGGGGCAGGAGTTCCCAGAAATGGGAGCGTTATCGCCAGATCCCGTTAGTATTATCAAGGCGAACATCGTGATTCCTCCTGCTCAGGCTGTCGCATTGATTCAAGGGCTCACAACGGTTCTCCAGCAACTGCAAGCCCATCAGCGTGCGCAGGAAGAACTAGCCAAGGCGCAAAAGCCCAAGAACACCGTCAAAGTCTGAAAAAACATGAGCAATGACGTAATTTTCCGGGTCACATGTCCTCTCGGAAACAAGGTCGATTTATGGGAAAAAACTTGGCTGGGGCACATTACCATTCGTCACGACGATCAGGACATCTCTTCCAAGATTGACAATGTTAGGGATACGGTCCGCGACCCGGACTATGCCCGTCGTAGCCGCCATAAGACCCTCGGCGCTACAACGTGCATCTACCAAAAGGTTATCGGGGAGACCAACGAGATTCTGCTTGTTCCGGTGCTATTTGATTCCCCAACGTATGAATCTGGTGGGCTGCTTGGGCACGTAATGACAGCCTACATATCAGAGCCAGGAATGATGTCTTTCAACGTCGGAGAAATATTCTGGACTGCCGATAGGTTGAAGGAAAAGCCATGACGTTCTTTTACGACGATCTCACGGATGTGATGCATATATCGATCGAGGCAAAGTCCGGTCCATGTATGCACGTCGAAAGTCCGTCTGGGGCAATACTCCTGGTTGAGCGCGAAACCGAGCGGTTAATTGGCCTAACAATTCCCTATTTTATGGCAAGGCTACGCGACGGCTCTTTATCGCTGCCAGAGATTGGCACTACCTCGCTGCCTAGAGATTTCTTGCATAAACTCCGAATTCCTCCTCGTCTTATGGAGCACTAGAGTGCCATCGCAGTGGGTTCGTGAGTACCGCGATTGCATTCAGAACGGCCCAACCTCAGTTCGCCCGTAAAAACCGTTGACATTCGCCTTTTATTCGCTAACAATAGAAGCGGAGGTGCGCGCCCAGCCATGGCACTCACACGCCGTCAGAAACAGGTGTATGACTTTCTCTCCGAATTCGTGGACAAGCACGGCTATTCGCCATCGTTCGAAGAGATCGCCGAGGGACTCGGCCTCAGCTCGCTGGCGACCGTGCACAAGCACATTACCAACCTGGAGCAGAAGGGATTGTTGCGCCGCGACTACAATCGCAGCCGTTCTATCGATCTGCTGAAGCCGCGGGGACGCATGAAGCAGTCGCTGGCGGTGGCTGCGGCCGCGGCGGCGGAGAGCGGCATGAGTCTGCCGCTGATGGGACGCATCGCCGCCGGCCGTCCGCTGGAGGCGATGGAGAACCCCGAGTCCATTTCGCTGGCCGACTTCACCCGCTCCAAAGACGTGTACGTGCTGCAGGTGAAGGGAGAGAGCATGCAGGACGAGCACATCGTGGATGGCGACTATGTGCTGGTGGAGAAGACGAACGTGGCCCGCGATGGCGAGATCGTGGTCGCCCTGGTGAATGGCAGCGATGCCACCTTGAAACGAATCTACGTTGAGGGCAACAAGATTCGCCTGCAACCTTCCAACGCCGCCATGCCGCCCATCATGGTTCCTGCCGCCGTGGTGCAAGTGCAGGGAAGAGTGATTGGAGTACTGAGGAAATACTGAACATCACAAGAGACGAAAAGTAGTTTTCGCCGGCGCCTTATTGCAGGTGTCCGACCAACAGATGTGGAGAGCAACCCTCCCTGCCTTCACAACGTCACTAATGCGGGAACTTTGGCCGCCCGCGACGTCGGCAGCCGCCTGTGCAGACTCAAGGCGGTTTCTAGCGTATGGAGGAGCCGGATAGCTTCGATCCTTTCATTGGGAGCCTCTTTACGCCCGTGCAGAATTGCAGGTCTGGAGAGAACTGGTGCGAAAGGCGCCCCAATAGCAGGATATTGCTTGTAGAGACCATCGATGAACGTGACTAGAGACAGCCATATGGCTGCGGCAAAAATGTCCTGCTCCGCGACTCTTGCAACTCGGCCTCCTTTGCGAAGTGCCTTCCTTACGTCCGTCGACGCAGGAATGTGAGGAGGGTTGAGTTGCGTCACCACCTCCTCAAGTATGACCATGAGGCACGGAATAGTAACCGCGTACTCCGCCCGACGGATCGCCGAAAAACATTGCGGAAGTACTGTGCTGAACGAAGCTAGACGAGGGTTCTCACGGAGTCGCCGTTCCATAGCCTCCAATCGTGGATCGTTCTTTTCATACCACTCAGAGACGTAAGCATCCGCGGCTGCCGAGTCTGTGAGCTCTGATAGGTGAACAAGATCGACAAAGTAGAGGTTCGAACCGAAGGTCCAGCCGAGTTTGGCCACGTGGTCAGAGCGCTTGAGCGCCTCCCTGACCCGCACTGATGCCACTGCCATGTGCTCGGCAATGCGAAACGCGACTTCTCCGGCGTTCGCTACCAACCTGCCAGCCCTGATCACAGCCTCATGGTTTTCCGAAACCCAAGTTGTGATCCTCTCGTTCATGTTCTCGACGACACTGAACAGCTGCCCAATCGGCTCCACAACACCAGCCATCGTTTTCGCCAGCGCAAGCTGCGTCGCTCTCTCAATTTCTACGGCGTTTGCCACGAACCGGGCAGCCTTGGCCATAGCTGCTTGGTTTTCCGAAGCCCAAGCTGTCATCCTCTTGTTCACGTTTTCGATAGCGCTCACCATCTGCGCAAGCGCCACCGCTTCAGGATCTTGAGTTGGCTTGAGACTCATCGTTAGTTCCCTGCCTGCTGCTTTTTCAACCTTCGGGTCTCCGCCAGCAGGGTCATGCTGTGCATCAGGTTCTGCATGGTGACGATGCCGACCAGCCGTTGCTGATCGACCACGGGAATCATGCTGAGTCCTCGCCCGCCCAGTTTGCGGAAGGCCGACGCCAGCGAGTCACTCCCTTGCGCGATTTCGAAGGCGCGCACCATTGCCGTCTGCACGTATCCGTTGCCGCCGACGCGTAGCGCCTGAACGATGCGCTGCTTGCTGATGACCCCGATCATGTCGCTGCCGCGGACGACCGGGAAGTCGTCTTGCAAAGTGTGTACCGCTTTCTGCAGCGCGTCTTCCAGGGTATCGGCCGGCGAGAGCGTGGAGAAGCCGGTCAGCATGACATCTTCCATGCGCACGCTCTCCAGCACCGACTGGAAGACCACCGAGCGATCTTCCAGTTGCGCGCCAACGAAGAGGAAGAAGCCAATCAGCATCAGCCAGGTGTTCCATACTCCGAGGAAGATCAAAAGCATGGCGAACGCCTGCCCGACGGCAACGGCGCGGCGGGTGGCGCGTACATAGTCCATGCGCTCGGCGAGAAGCGCGCGCAGGATGCGTCCGCCATCCATGGGATAGGCGGGCAGCAGATTGAAGCCGCCCAGGAACACATTTCCCCAGAACAAACTGCGCGGCAGATTATTGGCGTGAACGAAGGGCTGCGCCCACAGGTGCACTTGCGGCAGAAACGCCAGAATGAAAGCACCGGAGATTGCGGCGATAACCAGGTTGACTACCGGACCGGCGGCGGAAATGCGGATATCGCGAGCCGAGTCGGCATTGTGCTGCCCCACGTCCTCCATCAGGGTGACTCCGCCGATGGGAAGCAGGATGATGGACCGCACGGCCACACCGCTATGGTTGGCCACGACAGCGTGTCCCAGTTCGTGCAGCACAACGCAGCCGAAGATGATCCCAACCAGCGCCAGACCGCGCATTGCGCCCGCCGTGCCCATGGTCACCGATTGGGTGAACCACACAAACGCCAGCAGAAACACAAACGTGAGGTGGATGCGGATGTCCACTCCAAACAATCGCCCCGCGGGAATTGACCAACTTCTCATGGTTCCGCGTCAGCCTCCAATTTCATTCTATACACTCTAGAAGATGCGCATCATCGCCGGACAGTTTCGGAGCCGTCGCCTGCGTTCGCTGCCGGGTCTGGATCTGCGGCCCACCAGCGACCGACTGCGGGAGACGCTATTCGATGTGCTGGCCGCCGCAGGCCATCTCCAGGGCAGCGTATGGCTCGATCTCTACGCCGGAACGGGAGCCGTGGGGATCGAGGCGCTGAGTCGCGGGGCGCGCCAGGTGTATTTCGTGGAGTCCGTGAAAAAACATGCGCGGCTGCTGCGCGAAAATCTGGATCCGCTGGCGATGCCCGATGCATTTGAATTGCACGAGCGTGAGGTGGCGCAGGCCCTGCCGCTTCTGGAGAGTACGGGCGTGGTCTGCGACTACTGCTTTCTCGACCCGCCGTACCGCATGCACGGTAGCTACGAGCGCACGCTCGGTTATTTGTCGCAATCGCGGCTACTACAGCCGGCGAGCCTGGTCGTCGCTGAGCATGAAAAGAAGTTTGATCCCGGCGAACGCTTCGGCGCGCTGGTGCGCTCGCGGCGGCTCGATCAGGGCGATGCCTCGCTGAGCTTTTACCGGCTGGCGTGAGATCGGGCGTTACTCCACGTAGCGTCGCGGCACGCGTTTGGTCAGGTTGCACAACGTCTCATAGACCACGGTGCCCTCCCAGCGCGCCAGGTCGTGCGCCGTGATCTGCTGCGCGCCGCTGCGGCCAATGAGGGTCACCTCGTCGTCGATTGCAGCGCCCGCAATGTGCGTCACATCCACCAGCGTCAGGTCCATCGAGATGCGGCCGCGTATCGGCGCGCGCTGCCCGCGCAACAGCACTTCACCGTTGCCGAAGAGCCTGCGCGATAGTCCGTCACCATAACCGACGGAAACCGTGGCGATACGCGCCGGCGCCGTCGTTTTATAAGCGCCGTTGTATCCCAGCGCCTGGCCGGCGGGGACGTCACGGACCGCGATGACGTGCGTCTTCCATGCTAGTACAGGCCGCAGCGGCAAGGCGGGGGCCGTCGCCGGCGAACCATCGCGAAAGCACGGTTGCTGCTCGTATCCGTAGAGCGCCAGACCGGGCCGCACAAAATTGTGCCAGGTATCGGGACGCTCGATGGCCGCGCTGGTGTTGGCGAGATGGCGCAACCGGGGACGCAGACCGTACGCCGCCAGCGTTTGCAGCGCGGAGTTGAAGCGCTCGATCTGCCGCTGGGTGGCCTCGTCGTCCAGCACTTCCGACGACGCAAGATGGCTGAACACGCCCTCCAACTCGATCTGCGGCAGCCGCTGGATGCCTTCGGCAAACGATTTCAGATCAGCCAGTGGAAGCCCCAGGCGCGCCATGCCGGTGTCGATCTTCAGATGGACCGCAATCTGCGATGTCAGACGCCGACGAGTGGCGGCCTGGGCCAGCGCTTCCGCATCTTGCAGACGGAACACCGCAGGCGTAAGCGAAAGCCGCAGGGCGTCGTCTTCTTCTCCCCGATTGACGCCGCACATCACCAACACGCGTCGGGTGACGCCGGCGTCGCGCAAGATGACGCCCTCGTCGGTCGAGGTCACGCCGAACCACTGGGCGCCTTCCTGCTCCAGCGCCAGCGCGCACTCCTGCGCGCCGTGTCCGTAGGCGTCGCATTTCACTACCGCGCAGATGGCGACATCGGGGCCCACATGCTTTTGCAATACTCGGAAGTTGTGACGCAAGGCGGGAAGAGAAACTTCAGCCCAATTGGGCCGGGTCTCAATGCGAGAAGATGTAAAGGTTGTGGCCACCAGACTTCGATCATACAATCCGGCGGCGGCGGCTCGCCACCCGCCAAGGGTTTACTGAATAGTTCCGGGGATGCACAAGCCTTGCTTTCGCCCGGCATAGCTGGCTGGCCCGGAGGAACCGGCCCGCGCCGCTTGCCCTCAAGCTGCGGGGATCACTATGCCCCGCCGTTCTCACTAGACCCAACCTACAACTTTAGATAGTTCAATTATTGGTTACAGAGTGACCAAAGACCTATCATTGGCTGCACATTCGTGGTATAAACCAGAGTTCAAGCTGGCCTCCGTTTCGGGGAGGATCCGGTAAGTTGCTCTCGAAGTTGAATTCGGGCCCCTGGAAAAGTAGAGCGGAACACAACGCGTTCCAACCATGATCAACGTCATCATCGCTGACCATCAAGCCATCTTTCGCGCCGGGATCGCCAAGGTCCTGGCGGTGGAGGAAGACATTCGTATTGTTGGTCAACCGCAGTCCGCGGAGCAGCTACTGAACTCGCTGCACAGGCTGCGCTCGCATGTCCTGATTCTTTCCACCACTTTTCTCCCCTCCCTGCCGGAGATTCAAGAGATGGCTACGGCGCATCGCGTGGCCCTGCTCATGCTGGCGGAAAACGCCGAGCGCGCATCCGACTTCATGCGCATGGGAGTGCAGGGCGTCATCTACCGTTCGGCCTGCGGCAACGTCGCCGTCGAGGCGGTGCGGCGGCTCTCGCGCGGCCAGTCGTTTCTGCAGAGTCCGAACCCGGCGGATGCGGATGTAAGCGAAGACCTGGTCGGCGCGCGGGTGCGGGACCGCCTCTCCGACCGCGAGCTGCGTATTGTCGCTGCGGTGGTGCAGGGATACAAGAACCGCGAAATCGCCTTGCAGCTTTACACCAGCGAACAGATGATCAAAAACGCTTTGCGCAATATCTTCGACAAAATTGGGGTCTCCGACCGGTTGGAATTGGCGCTGTTTGTGGTCCACCACCGGATTCTGGCGCAGGCGACGGCATTGGTGGCGGTGGTACCGGCGCGGCCCCGGCTGTTGCAAAGTCCAGGCGAGCGTCGCACAGTTCCCTCTGAGTCATCCTCCATCCACTGAAGTCCTTGCAATTGCGCTTGCTGTTTTCGCGCGCCGGGGAAATGCTGCCTGCTCCGCGTCTGGCGAATGGCGCCTAGGCCGCGCGAGGATCCTGCCATTCCTGATCGTCAGCGATGGGCAGAGACACGAACTGGAACTGCAGAACTCAACAGGGTTTATTGCGTGTGTTCGCTGGTCTTCAGGAGCTCATTGATGATCGTCACCAACTCCTCAGGATTGACCGGCTTTTCCAGGTATAGGTCGGCCAGCGGTTCAGCAGCCTGGAAGGCCTCGGCTACATAAGCCGACACCACCACCACCGGCATGGTGGAATGCATTTTAGCGGCCTGCACAATGGCGCGGCCGTTGGAGTCGCCCAGCCGCCAATCGGTGACCACGGCGTCGTAGCGGTTGAGTTCCAGCTTTTCAATGGCTTCGTGGGCGGAGGTGGCGGGGGTCACCTGGTGTCCGGCGGCCTCGAGAATGGCACACTTCAGCGTGACAATGTGCGGCTCGTCATCGACGCAGAGGATTTTCGCCATGAGGATTGCCCGTGGACATTCGGCCTGAGGGATAGTCTCGCTGGTGGATCTATGCCAATGCCCCAAGTACCAACTTGCCCGCTATTGTTGAGCATGGTTGTCCCGATTGTCAAATGGCGAGGAGCTGCTGAGCGGTTGGCTTCGACCTGGCCATTGTCTGCCGATCACTTGTCTCTCTGGAACTCCCGGTAAGTGGCGCTCTTGGAAAGGCCGAACTCTCTGGCCGCCTGCTTGAGCGCCGCCTTCTCGTCGAGCTGCCCGACTGTCAGCAGTTCTCGAATTCGCTTTGCAATCATCTTGCTCGAGGCTGGCGCAGGAACGTCGTCGTCGGCTTTGCCGATCAGCAGCGTGATCTCACCCCGGATCTCCCCGCGCTCCTCTAATTGCGTCAGCACGCTGCCGGCGCTGCCGCGAAGAAATTCCTCGTGCAGCTTGGTCACCTCGCGCGCCATCACCACGTGACGTTCCGGCCCGAGAATGTCCACGATGTCACGCAGCGTCTCGACAATGCGGTGCGGCGCCTCGTAAAAGATTTGGGTGCGCGGTGAGCTGCGAAGGACCTCGAGCATAGTGCGGCGCGCCCCTTCCTTCGCCGGAAGAAAGCCGCCGAAGTGGAACGAATCTGTTGGTAAGCCACTGGCGACCAGGGCCGACAAAAATGCCGATGCCCCTGGAATGGGCACGACGCGAATGTGATGGCGCACCGCCAGCGCCACCAGCCGGTAGCCGGGGTCGCTTACCCCGGGCATGCCGGCGTCACTCACCATGGCGATGTTGTCGCCGCGTTCCAGATGCACCACCAGCTCCGCCGCGCGAGTCAGCTCGTTGTGCTCGTGATAGCTGATGGTGGGTTTCTCGATGCCGTAGTGGTTCAACAGCTTCAGGCTTTGCCGCGTATCTTCGCAGGCGATGAGGTCCACTTCTTTCAGGGTCCGCAAAGCGCGCAGCGTGATGTCTTCCAGATTGCCGATCGGGGTGCCGACCAGGTAAAGCGTGCCGGGCGTGACAACGTCGTCTTCGCTGACAGTTGCCGAACTGGGGAATTCTTTGGCCACTGCGCGCAGTGTAGCACCGGGAGAGGTGCGAGGTGTCAGCAGGAGTCAGGCGGGGGCGAGTTGCCGTAAATCGGCTCGGTCAGGTATCATAGGTGTTTACCCAGCCAGTTCGGCAATTTTCTGGAGTTGACATGGCACAAGTTTGTGATATCTGCGGCAAAGGCCCGCAATTCGGCAACAACATCAGTCACGCGCACAACGTGACCCGGCGGCGCTGGAACGTCAATCTGCGCCCGGTGCACGCTAAGACCAAGACTGGCAACAAGCGTATGCGGGTCTGCGCCAGTTGCCTGCGCAGCGGCAAAGTGACCAAAGCGTAAGCCTCTTCGCTTCTTTAAGTTGCAACCCTCTCGGCGGTCGAGAGGGTTGTTTTTTGGCCGGTAAAGCTTCACCTTGCGTTCGGTCCGTCAAGCGAGCGCGACGACGTCGATCTCCACCAGCACGTCCTTGGGCAGACGCGCCACCTCGACCGTGGAGCGCGCGGGCGGCGCTTCGGTGAAGTAGCGGCCATAGACTTCGTTCATGGCGGCGAAGTCGGACATGTTCTTGAGGAAGACGGTGGTCTTCACGACCTGTGGCAGCGAGCTGCCCGCAGCTTTGAGGATGCCTGCCAGATTTTGCAGCACGCGCTCCGTCTGCGCCGCTACGTCGCCAGAGATGAGTTGTTGCGTCGCGGGATCGAGCGCGATCTGTCCGGAGAGAAATACCAGGCCGTTAGCCTTGATGGCCTGCGAGTACGGCCCGATGGCTTTGGGCCCGTCGTTGGTCGCGATCACTTCGCGCATGGCGTCCTCCCGACTTATATAGGAATCAGAGCGCCTGGATTTTCGCACAATGCTGGCCGCAGGCGGCGGCCCAATTCACGAGAGTTCAGCGGCATCCCAACCCCTCACGCCCGTTTCCAAGGCGGTCCTAATTTGGTGCAGTCGCACTGACCGTCGGCTTGGTCCGCGAAGCCTGAGTCAACTTCTGCCGCTTGATGGCTCGCTCAATGAGTGCCTCCTGGCTGTTCAACGCACCCTTCTTCTGGAAATCCGGATCGCGCACGTACTTGCCGTCGGAGCTCATATGCCGGGCTTTGGCCTTGTCCTTGAGGTAGGTGCCGAGGATCTCGTCCCGAAGCACGCGAATCAGGTCCTTGTCCTGAACGGGGAAATCCGCTTCCACCCTGCGATTCAAGTTGCGAGGCATCAGGTCGGCGCTGCCCAGGTACACTTCTTCGCGTCCACCATTGCGGAAATAGAACACCCGGCTGTGCTCCAGGAAACGTCCGACGATGCTGGTGACGCGAATGTGGTCGCTAATCCCGGGAATACCCGGCCGCAAGCAACAGATGCCCCGCACCAGCAAGTCCACTCGCACTCCGGCCTGCGAAGCTTGGTACAGCAACTGGATCATCTTTCTGTCCACCAGGGCATTCATCTTCATGATCAGGTGGCCGCCGCGTCCGCCGCGTTGGTGCTCAATCTCCCGCTCGATCAGCGCCTGCATACGCTGGCGCAGGGTTACCGGCGCAACCAGCAGTTTGCGATAGGCGGTTTTCGCCGAATAGCCGGTAAGAAAGTTGAACAGGTCGGTGCAGTCGGCGCCGATGGCCGGATCGCAGGTCAGCATGGCGATATCGGTATAAAGCTGGGCAGTGACACTGTTGTAATTCCCGGTGGACAGATGGGCGTAGCGGCGGATGGCGTCGCCTTCTTTGCGTACGATCAGCGCGGCCTTGCAGTGCACTTTCAGGCCGAGCAATCCGTACACCACGTGCACGCCATATTCTTCCAGCTTGCGCGCCCACCCGATATTACTTTCTTCGTCGAAACGCGCCTTCAATTCCAGCAGGACCGCCACCTGCTTGCCGTTTTCCACGGCTTCCAGCAAGGCGTCGACAACCGGGGCGTTGCGTCCAATGCGGTAGAGCGTGATCTTGATGGCCAGTACGTTGGGATCGCGCGCGGCTTTCTGCAGAAGACCAAGGATGGGCTGAAACGAATCGAAGGGATGGTGGAACAAGATGTCTCCGCGCCGGATGGTGGCGAAGATGTCCTCCTCTTCCGTCTCCTTGGCCAAGGCAGCCGGCAGAGCGGGAGCAAAGGGAGGAAACTTCAAATCGGGACGGTCCAGCCGGCAAAGATGCCGCACTCGAACCAGCGACAGCGGGCCGCTCAGCTTGTAGATGTCGTCGCGCTCCAACTCCAGGTTTTCCACCAGGATGTCGAGGACGGTGGCCGGCATCGCCTCATTGATTTCCACCCGCACCACATCGGCGAAGCGGCGCTGCCACACCCCTTCTTCCACCGACTCCAGCAGATCGCCGGCTTCCAGGTTTTGAATCTCGCTGTCGGCATCGCGGGTGATATGAAAAGGATGGGCCTCAAGAATCTCCATGCCGGGGAACAGGGCCCCCAGGTTGGCGGTGACCAGCTGTTCCAGCCAGACGAAGCACTGTTGCTTTTGGGTGGTTTTCGCGCGGCCCTTGGCTTTGGGCGCGGCGCTCACCGGAACGAACTGCGGCAGCGAATCGGGAATCTTGACGCGCGCGAAATGCTGCTCCCCTTCGCCCGCCCGCAACAGCACCGCCAGGTTCAAACTGAGGTTGGAGATGTGCGGGAAGGGGCGGCCGGGGTCGAAGGCCAAAGGGGTCAGGGTAGGGAAGACGGCTTCCTGAAAGTAAGAGTCGGCGACCGCGCGCTGCTCGTGAGTGAGGTCGGTGTAGTCGAGGATGCGAATTCCCGAACTCTCAAGCGCCGGCACCAGCTCCTTGCTCCAGCACTCATGGGCGCCGCGATACAAGCGGATGACCGAGGCGCGGATGGCGCGCAATTGCTCGGCGGCGCTCATGCCGTCGGGACCGGAGTCCACTACGCCCTTTTCGATCTGCCGCTTCAGGCCGGCCACCCGCACCATAAAAAATTCGTCCACATTGGATCCGACAAACGACAGAAACATCAGCCGTTCCAGCAGCGGGTTGCTGGCATCCTGTGCCTCTTCCAAAACTCGCCTCTGAAAATCCAGCAGGCTCAGTTCGCGGTTGATGAATAATTCAGGATCGTCAAGTTGCCGGGGAGATGGCGCGGGAACATGCACCGGGGAACGAGGAGTGGCGCGGACAATGGTTCGTCTTGCGTTGGATGGCGCGGCCTTCGCGGGTGTGCTCATAAAGGGTCGGAATTACAGGTAGACCCTAATTGTAGCGGGACAGCGCACCGTTGAACATCGGATTAGCGTGCCCGGCGCAGGATTCGTCGGCTGTTCGTCGAATATTCACAGTGGCGGGAAGCCGCGGTTTGCGCTCGTCGTTCCGCCGAAAAACGTGCCCGGCGAGAGTGAGCTGGCAGCATAGGGGTCCTTCGACTCCTCGTCCAGTCGCCGTGGCGACCGGACTAGCCGATCAGGATGACAGACGAAAAAGGTTTCATCCCTACGGCCTTGGCCACTGGCCTACGCTCCCGCTGGGACTGGAAGATATACCTAAACCGGCGCCAGACTGCAGCTTGTCGAGAAGCGCATCCATATTGGGTTTGGCGGTGACCCCCGGAGTTGCGGCCTCGAGCTTGACCGGTCCCAGGCCGAAGCTGATTTTGGTCAGCACCGGCGCCAGGAAGATGAGCACCAGGGGGACCAGGCAGATCCAACCTAATTTATAGTTGTCGCCGGTATTGAGCCATCGCAGCCAATGAACCGCGTCCTTGCTAATGACGGGCAACGCCGCCACGAACAGAATGAGGAAGGTCAGCAAACCCCCGAAGACCCTGCGCCAGGGCGGCGCGGTGTCGCCGAACCAATAGCCCATCAAGTCGCCGGGTTCGGGGGCCGCCTTGGGTATTTCTTCCAGATACTCTCTGGCCTGCTGGGACCCAGCCTCCGCGGCCCTCTGCCAGGCCTGTTTGGCGGCCGTGCTTTGCTTGAGACGGTACAGGGCAATGCCGAGATTGAGATCGAGGTCAGGGTGGGGAACCACCCGCTGTTCGGCTTCCTGCAGGAAATCGGCAGCCTCGCGGTCCCGCTTCTGTGCAATGAAGATGGACGAAACCCCCAACGCGAGATCGTTGGATTTCTTCTGGCCTTGGTCTAGCCGCCAGCCCTGCTGGAAGGTGCGTAGGGCGGTCGGGAGCCGGTCGAGCGAGTTGTAGGACTTGCCCAAGTTGACCCAGAGGCGGGGATCGGCGCGCGAAGTATCATCGGGTGCCTGGCTGAATGCCTCCCGGAGTATGTCAATTGCCTTCTCATGGCGATCGAGACCGTGCAAGGCAATGCCTTGCCCCAGCAGGGCCTCGAACCGATCGTAGTCTCCGCTCACCACCGCCAGCACCTGTTTGTAAACATCCCCCGCCTGGCGATAGTCCTCCAGGTTCAGCAGGTATTTTCCTTTGCTCAAGCGGATGTCAACGTTGTCGGGCTCCAGGCTCTGGGCGCGATTGATCGCCCGCAGTGCGTCTTCAAACTTCTCTTTGTCGGCCAGCAACCCTGCCAGCAGCCACCAGCCGGCGCCGGGCCGGGGCGTGCCAACCACCGGAGTCTCGAGCGTTGTCCGGGTCAGCAAATCCTCAGCTTCATCGCGGCGATCAAGCTTGACCAGAGCGCTGGCCCGGCCTACTGCGGCCGACAGCCGGAGAGGCGCGCCGGCGGGATGTTGGGCCAGATCGCTGGCCGTCTCGAACGCCCGCAGCGACTCCTCCGGACGCTCGACTGCGGCCAACAGAGTGCCCAGAACAATCCAGTAGGAAAGGGCCGTTAACAATGGAGTCGTAGGCACAGGCGGCGCAATGCGCTCCATCATCTGCAAAGCTTCAGTAGCTTTGCCCTGGCCCTGTAGCGCCAAGGCTTTAGCCAGACGCATGTCGTCGGTGTCGGGTAAATCCTTCAGCACCTCCCAGGCTTCGTCGTAGCGTTGCAAGGCCACGAGAGAGGTGCCGAGCGCATAGGTGGCGGTGGGATCGGCGGCAGCGAGGGCAGGATTCAGGCGGCGCGATTTTTCCAGGGCCTCAATCGCGGCCGGGTAATTCAATAGACCCGACTGCGCCAGACCGACGCCGGTCCACGCCATGGCATCGTCTCCGCAATTCGCGGCGGAAGCGGCCGCCCGCTGCAACTCCACCCGGCCGTTGGCCAAATCACCCTTCGCATTGAAGATGAAACCACGGAGCGCCAGCACCATGGGATGATTCGCGATTTCCGGCGGCGGAGGCGCCAGAGCTTCGTCGAAGCGGCGTGCATAGAAATAGGCGTTGGCTTTCTGCACCCAGAATGAGACCTCGGTGCGCAACTCGGGACGGGCCTTTTCCGCCTCCTCGAGCGGGGCCGCGGCCTCGTCGTAGCGCCGCAGCAGGATGAGCAAATTCGCCTTGCTGATCAGCAGCGTGGCTTCAAAGGCAGCCGGCAACCCCGCTGGATGGTTCTTCTGAAAATCAGCGAGCGCGGCTTCCAAGGCTTGCAAGGACGCTTCGTTTTGCTGCAACCGGTTCAAGAGGTTGGCTTTTTGGAAGGCAGCAAGGATCCGAATGGTGGCCGCAGCCGGGTCCGGAGGGGCTTCCGCCAGCGAGTGGTCAAACGCTTGCAAGGCTTCATCAGACTTACCCAGTGCGTCTAGCGCGCGTCCGGTCTGCATCCAGCAGTTGCTGGCCGCCAATCCGGGCTGGACCAGTGTCGCGGCGGTACGCAACGCCTCCAACGCCAGGTCAGGCTTGCCTACCCCCAGAAGCGCGATTCCCTTTTGCAGGAAAAAGATTCCCCGCCCGACGGTGTCCTGGGGAAACGGCTGAGAGGTTTGCTCGGCGAGGGTGATGGCGTCGAGTGCCTTCTGGGGCTCCGATACAGCGTTCAGCGATATTGCCTGGCACAAATAGAACGCCGGGTCCTTGAGTTGCGCCGGAAAATCGGGCTGCGCTTTTGCGAAGGCATTCACCGCATCCTGGTGTTGGCCCAAGTTTTGTAGCGCACATCCGCGCAGGAAATACGCCTCCGCCAGCTCAGCAGGACCGGGGTGCAAGTCCTCAAAGCGAGCCAGCACAGCCAGCACCTGGTGCGGGTCAGTTCCGACCAGATTGGACGCACGGTCGATCAGAGACTTAGGGTCGCCCTCTTGCGTGGCAGCGGTTGCCGGTTCCATGGCACGCCTCCCGGTTCGCCATTGTAGCGCGCTTCGGCAAAAATGGAAGAACTAGCAGCAGGTCCGGGTTCACGTCCGGGCAGCTTTTTTGGCGGCCTGCATCACGGTCTTCGTCATGCGGTTTTCACCCGCCCAATACAGGCTGATTTCGTGGCCATCGGGGTCATTGAGATAGGCGTGCCGCCAGCCCCAGGGCATCAGGCGCGGCAACTGGGTGATGTAAAAGCCCTTTTGTTGAAGCTTCCGGCAAAAGCCGTCGAGATCGCCGACTTCAAAGTACAAGCGCACCCCTTCGCTCGACAGGGGAACGCCCGGTCCCGCCTGGTGCAGGGCGATGGTGCCATCGCCGCCCGGTGCGCGCAGGCGCGCATACACCGACGTGCCCTCGTAGCGGAAGTCTTCGATGAGCTTGAATCCCATCAGATCGCGGTAAAACCCTAAGCTGCGCTCCACGTCTTTGGCATAGATCATGGCGTGATTGAACGTGAGCTTTTGGCTGGTCTCCGCGGCAGCGGCCGGCTTGTTGGGTCGCGGCCTGGCTTGCTTCGCCGGCGCCTTCTTCGCCCGTGAAGCCGGGGCCTTTTTCTTGGCGGGTTTTTTTGTGGTTGGCTTCTTCATCGATCTGGCTACGGGAGAGGTAGCGGTTTTTGCGACATCAACTCTTCGAAACGTTTGTCGGTGCGCAAGGTGGCGAACTCGGACTCGGTGTACACCTTTTTGATGTCCTTATAGCCTTCCTCCATGGCTTTGCGCAGATACTCGAGCGAGTGATCGACGTCGCCCGCTTGCGCATACATTCTGGCGACCATGAATGAGAATGCCGCGCGGTCCTCGGGTGAACCGGCTTGCGCCATTACACCAATCCGCGAAACCCGATTGAAAATGTCTGGGTCGAGTACATAGGCCGCATGATACTGTTGTGCGGCCAAATCATACTGGTGCTTCCCCCAGTAAGAACTTCCCAGGTTGTAGTGGAATACGGCATCGTTGGGTTGCAATGCCAGGGCTTTCTTGTAGTAACGGATAGCTTTGTTGAAGTTCTGGTTCCGCTGCTCCATGTAGCCGCGGTTGTTGTAGCCTTCCGGGGCGTTCTTGTCCGCCTTAATGGCCCGATTAAAGCACTTGGTCGCCTCGGGATACTTTTGCAGAAACAAGTACGACATGCCTTCCTTGTTCCACAAAAGCGCGGTGGGATGTTTTGCAATTGCCGCTGCGTAGAAGTCGAGGGCATCGAGATAGCGCTTTTGCGCTCGCAGCACGTCGCCATGGTCTTCCAAATCCTTGGCGGAAGCAGCGGGATCGGGGACCGGCGACGGTGCGTTCGCCTGCTGTCCATCGCTGGCCAACACCGACAGCGGGAAGGCAAGCAGGAAGATCACGAACAACTTTAGCGGCAGCAGCGTCCGTGGCGATCGGAGACGGGCCATGGCCGGACCTCCAGAGTCCAGTATTGTCCCATATTAGACCTAATTGGGGCCGGGATTGTTCCCTTTCTCTGAACTATCCGTTCCACCATTTTGCTGCTGGGCATCGTTGTCGCCCCGGCCGAAGAGGCGGCCAAAAAAGCCCCGCTTCTTTTTCGGTGGAGGCGGCTGCCCCGGAGCAGGCTGGCTGGAAGCGCCTTGCACTGGAGTTCCGCCCGGTGCGGGCTGGACCACGCCATTGGTGGTCGGCGGTGGCGGCGCAACCGGGGGTGATCCCAGGCCGAAGATCTTGGTGAAGAAACCCCTGTGATCGCCAGCGGCCTGGTCACAGGTTTCCTTCGGTTCGGTGCCCGCAATGAACGCGACCGTGTAGGTTTGCGGACAGGAGGCGGTGGCCAGCCGGTTGGTCACTTTGTCCAGCGTCACCTCGACCACGCCGGAAGGCGCGGTGAAGTTTTTCATGTCGGCATACTGCGGCAGTTTGGCCGCCCGCTTCATGAACTCGGCCCAGATAGGCGCGGCCGTGGCGCCGCCGGCAAGCTTTAGATCGGTGTAGTCATCGTTACCTACCCACACGATGCACAGCAGGTTGGTGGTATATCCCGCAAACCAGGCGTCATGCGAGGTCCCGGTTTTGCCTGCCGCCGGCGCTTGAAACCCTCGGGCGCGCACCGGATAGCCGGTGCCGTTGTTAATCACGGCCTCCATCATGGTGGTCATAACGTAGGAGACGCGTGGGTCGAGCACTTCTTTGCTATCGGCCTTATAGTCGTCGAGAACGTTGCCGCGCGCATCCCGCACCGACTTCACCATGAGCGGAGTGAGATGGGTGCCTTGGTTGCCAAAGACGGTGTAGGCGCCGGCCATTTCCAGCGGAGTTGCATCGTAAGCGCCGAGAGCGATCGCCGGGGTCGCCCGCACACTCTGGATGCCGGCCGCCTTGGCCAGCGCAGCCACCTTATCGAAGCCCACCTCCTGGCCGATCCTGACCGTCGCATTGTTTAACGATAGCGCCAGCGCATAGCGAGCGGTCACTTCTCCGTTGAAGGTGTCGTGATAATTGTGGGGCTCGTAAACCTGGGTCCCGTTGACGATGCTGACTTGAGAATCGTCAACTAATGTGGCCGGGGTGAAAACCCCAGAGTCGCCATTGCTCTGGCCGCGGTCACCATTCGAATCGTCCCCACTGCTGGCGGTCAGCGTTTGTCCGCTCACGGCGGTGTTGATCGCCGCAGCGTACACGAAGGGCTTAAAGATGGATCCCGTGGGACGTTTAGCGATAGCGTGGTCTAGCTGGCTCATGCCATAGTTCCTGCCCCCGACCAGCGCCAGCACTTCGCCGGTGTGCGGGTCGATGGCCACCAGCGCCACTTGCGGCATCGGTCCGGTCTCGACCTTGGTTTCGGTCTTCGCATCCTTGCCCGAGCCTACTTTGACTTTGTGGGTCCGCCGTTTCTCCACCTGCTCGTCCACCAACTTCATGCCCGTGTCCACCGCCTCGGCGGCGGCGCGCTGCAGATCAGGGTCAAGCGTGGTGTACACGCGATAGGCATGATCGTTCAGCTCGGCTTCGCTGAACTGGTTTGAGAGTTGGTCCTTCACCAGGTCCACGAAGTACGGGGCATCGCTGGCTTCCACGTTGGGAGGCGCCACTTTCAGCGGGTCCGCCTGGGCGCGGTCAGCCTGCTCGCGAGTGATGGCGCCGGTTTCGACCATGGAGTCGAGCACCAGGTTGCGGCGTTCCAAGGCGCGCTTCGGACTCTTGTACGGCGATAGATAGTTCGGGCGCTGGATCATCCCGGCCAGCAGCGCGGCCTCCGGCAGGGTGAGGTTCTTGATGTCCTTGTTGAAATAAGCGTGCGAAGCCTGGGCAAAGCCGTTGATGGTGAAGGAGCCGCGCTGTCCCATGTACACCTCATTGGCGTACATCTCAAAGATGCGCTGCTTGGAAAATTTGTGTTCCAATTCGATGGCTATCAACATTTCCAGCAGCTTGCGCTTGACCGTCTTTTCCGGGGAGAGGAAGAAGCCGCGCGAGAGCTGCATGGTCACAGTGGAGCCGCCCTGTCCGTGACGGCCTTCGCGTACGTCGATGAGCGCCGCCTCCAGCAGGCGAAAATAATTGACCCCGCTGTGTTGGAAGAAGCGGCGGTCCTCGATGGCGAGCACCGCGTCCACCAGCACTTTAGGAATCTCGTCGAACTGGATGAGCTCGCGCTTGGAGCGGTCCTCGCCTTCAAACAAAGCCGTCACCAGTTGCGGTTCCAGCTCGTACGCCTCAAGGCTGCGGCGGCCTTTTCCGGTCTCGTCAATGGCGGCGACTTTGCCATTTTCGAACCGGATCACGGCGCCTTCTTCGGCGTGGAACGATTCGGGCCCGGGAATTACCTGAATGCTATGCGGCGTGAAGGCATAATGGCCAATCGGCGAATCACTGCTTCCACGCTGCTCAGCGTATCCCGCGCGGCGCAGCTCGGCGGCCACCTCTGTCGTGTCAAGCTTCTCCCCTACGGTGATGGTTTGCGGGCGAGCGTAGATCCTGGCCGCGTTGCTGAAGATCGGTCCAGCCATGCGGCGATCCACAATCGCCCCGTACTTTGAGTAAAAGAAGGTGAACACCCCCAGAAACAGGAAGCCGGCGACGAGAAAGCCCACGAAGAACAGCTTAACCAGCGGATCGGCGATCGAGAAGTGTTGCACACGGGCTGGTCGGCCCCGCCCGCCGCGGGAATTCCTCCCGGACGCGGGACGGGCCGAAGCCCTGCCATCAGGTAATTTGAGCTTGATTGCCACGTTTATGAATACGCAGAGAAGCCGCTCTTTCTAAGACGGCGATGCGGCGCTTTCCGTTATCTCCAGATGCCGGTTTCCTACGGAAATCCTCGAAGCTTTCGGCATTGGAGTGGCGCGATCCATCCCTCGGGCTCAGCCAAACTGACGCCCGAATCGACGAGGTTTAAGGACGGCTCCAGAGCAGTCCTTATTGTAAAGCAGGGAGGGCCCGCCATGTCGGCGAGGTGGACGGCTGGTTACTGGCGTGATGCCAGCCCAACGCTACCGCAGCGCTTCCACCAGCTTGCCCGTGGCGATCAGTTCCGCTACTTTGGCGAAGTCGGTCGTCAAGATTCGATCGTCCTTGATGGAGGGAGATACCGACCGAATGGCTGCGTAGGCCGCCTGGCCCCGCTTGCCGGTCAGCAGGGGTGCGCGGAAGTCGAGCGCCTGGGCAACGGCCAGGGCTTCGATGGCAAGCACGTGGCGCGTGTTGGTGACCACTCGCAGCAGCTTGTTGGCGGCAATCATGCCCATGGATACGTAGTCTTCCTGGTTGCCCGAGGTAGTGATGGAATCGACCGACGCGGGATGCGCCAGCACTTTGTTCTCGCTGACCAGAGCGGCCGCCGTGACCTGCGCCATCATGAATCCCGAGTTCAAGCCGGCGCCGGGCGCCAGGAATGCAGGCAGCCCTTCGTTCAGCGCCGGATTCACCAGCCGCTCGATGCGTCGCTCGGAGATGCCAGCCAACCCACTGAGCGCGATGGCCAGAAAATCAAGCGCGAAGGCCAGCGGTTCGCCATGGAAGTTGCCGCCCGACAAGACGTCGCCCGGGACCGTCAAGCCCACTCCGCGTTTGGGCGCGCCCACTTTCTTTTCCTCGGGAAAGACCAGCGGATTATCCACCGCCGAGTTCATCTCGATCTCAAAGACTTGGCGGCAATGGGCGAGCGTATCGCGGACCGCGCCATGCACCTGCGGGATGCAGCGCAGCGAATAGGCATCCTGCACCTTCTGGCACTCGCGGTGCGACTCGCGAATCAGGCTGCCTTCCAACATGCGGCGCAGGTTGTCCGCTACCAGCGATTGTCCCACGTGCGGCCGCGCCTGGTGGATACGCTTGTCAAACGCGGCGTCGGTCCCTCGGAGCGCGTCCACAGTGAGGGCCCCGAGCACATCCGCAGTGTCGGCAAGTACATTTGCCTGCAGCGTGGCCAATAATCCGACTGCCAGCATGCCCTGCGTGCCATTGATGAGGGAGATCGCCTCTTTGGCTTGCAGCACCAGCGGCTCAATGCCGGCTTGCTTCAGTGCCTCGGCAGCCGCTAGGCGTTGGCCGCGGAAGGTGGCTTCACCCTCGGCGATCAGCACCAGCGCAAGATGCGCCAGGGGAGCTAAATCGCCGCTGGCCCCCACGCTGCCCTGCGACGGAATCACCGGATGCACGCCCCGGTTCAGCATCTCGCAAAGCGTGTCAATCACCGCCGCACGCACCCCCGAGAAACCCTTGGCGAGCGAGTTGGCGCGCAGCAGGAGCATGGTGCGCACAACATCTTCCCCCAGCGGTTCGCCGACGCCGGCCGCGTGCGAGCGCAAAAGGTTGATTTGCAGCTTGCGAATATCGTCTGGCGGGATGCGAAGATCGGCGAGCTTGCCGACGCCGGTGTTCACCGCGTAGGCGACGCCGTCATTGTCGAGCAGCTCTTCGACCACGGCGCGCGCCCGCTCCACGGCGGTCCGCGCCGCGGGTTGCAGCAGCACCGGCCGCCGTTCCTGGACCACCTGGCGAAAGTCGTCGAGGCTTAGATTATTGCCGTCGATGTGGAGTGCTTGCATTCTGGAGTAGAGATCAGTTTCGAGTTGCTAAGCGCGATAACAACTTAGTTGCGAGTTCCGCAGCCAATTGTCCGAGGCCTGGCCCCACAATTTTGGCGGGCGCCCCACTCGCCGCTGGCCTCAGTTTTTTCCCGCCGCCTGCAAGAACGACGCCAGGTACTTTTGCGGCAACGGGATCCGTTTGAATTCAGAATCCACCACCAGATGCACGGTCTCACCCTCGGCGAGCAGGATGCCATCTTCGTCGCGCACCACCGCGTAGCCGAAATGCAACAGGGAATCGCGCACGTTGACCAGACGCGTCTGGATGGTCACCATGTCATCGTAGCGAGCTGGTGCCTTGTAGCGGCAGCGCATCTCCACGACGGCAATATGGGTGCCGTCCTGCTTTTCCATTTCGCTATAGGTGAAGCCCATCTGGCGCAGCATCTCCACCCGGCCCACCTCAAACCAGATGATGAAGTTGGAGTGATAGACCACACCCATCTGGTCGGTCTCCGCATAGCGCACCCGAAACCTGGTCTCGTACACTTGAGCTTCCGACCGGGCTGGCATGGCGAAGCCTTATTTTTTCTCCGGCGGTGGCGGAGTGCTGGAGGCCGCTCCGTTGCTGACCATCTGTCCTCTTACCACCTCACCTACAGGCACGGGCTTGCCGTCCGCGATGTAGTCAGCGAATTGCGCGGGCAAGGACTCGACGGTGGGGAACCCCGCTGAATTTTGCAATTGGTAGTGCACTCTGGGAGCGATCGAACCCCCCGAGTTGCCACACTCTCCCACCGGATCGCCTTGCTTGACCAGGTCGTCATGTTTCAACTTAATGCTATTTTGCTTGAGGTTCGTCAGCAGCGAATATTCGTTGCCGCTGTGCACGATTAGGATCATGTTTCCATCCGGCTTATCCTGGCTGGGTTTGCCGGGAGCGTTGTCCCCAATGTCATTCACCACGCGGACCACCCGACCGTCGGCCGGGGCCAACACCGGTTGGCCAAAGCAGTAGAACTGTTCGTTCGTGGTTGCGTCGCCCTCAAAAGGACTTCCGTTCTTCAGCAGAACAAAATCGATGGCAAACTGCCGGTCCTCGGTCATCTGATAGGCGTTGTCAAAGACGCCGTGTCCGCCCTGATACACCAGCCACTGGCCGGAGAAGGGCAGCTTCAACCTGGTGGTGTCCTTGTAGCCGGCGTTATGGCCTTCAGGGGGCGAAGGCAGCGGTCTGACCATGAAACCAGGAGGTTCGGTGCTGCCATCCTCGTTGATCATGACCACAGTCGCCACCTGGGCCTTGGTGTTTGCGAATTCCGACAACCGCGAGTAAATCGTAGCTCGTTTCAGCAGGAAGGGAGAGATATTCTCCGTCACCACCTTTGTCTCCGGGCCCAGTCTTGCTTTCAACTGCTCGAGCGTGGCTGCGAACTTCTTCTCGTTCTCGGCGTTCTTTCTGCTTTCCGCCGGGTACGTGGCCCAGATCGCGCCCGCTTTGCCGGCTTTGAACATGTCAAAGAGGCTCCTGCCACGCTCCTCGGCCGCTTGGCTCATTACCGGATAAGCGGCATGGCTGCTGGACGCCTTTGCCGCAGCCGGCCCCTGCGGCTTCGATGCCGGTGACGAAGACTGGGCGTAGATCATAGTGGAAAACAGCATTACTGCTGCAACGAAATGCGGACGAAATGTCATCATGACTCTCCCTGGTGAACTGTGACAGCAATACTGCTTGAAGCGACGCTTCGTGACAACAGCGACGTGGCCTGTTCCGCTCACGCTGGTTTCCAACTTAAGGCATCGCCAATTCTATCGCAAGTGGTCGGCGCCTCTGGACAATCCCGCTTGCTGGCCGCGGACTCATGGTTCGAACGAGATGAGTTCGCCAGGATCTCCACCGGCTATTTTCCTGTCCAGCGCGGATTTCGCTTCTCCAGAAACGAGCTTACACCCTCCCGGAAATCGGCCGTCTTGCGGATGCGTGCGTTCTCCTCCACCGCGGCCGCGATCTGGGGGTCGAGGCTCTCCGCCGCGTAGTGCGTGAGCAGGCGCTTGGTCGCCAGCAGCGAGGCGGGGCTGTTGCCCAGCAGGCTGGCCGCCAGATCGCGGGCGCGTTCCAGAAGCTGCTCGGGCGCAACCATTTCGTTGACCAGCCCCATGCGCAAGGCTTCTTCGGCGCTAATGATTCGGCCGGTGAGCAGCAGGTCGCGCGCCTGTTTCTCGCCGACTTGGCGCAGCAGAAAGGCCGAAACAATCGCCGCCACGAAGCCAATCCGGACCTCGGTGTAGCCAAACTTGGCTTGGGAAGAGGCCAGGGTGAAATCGCAGAGGGTTGCCAGTCCGCAGCCACCAGCGACGGCGGCCCCGTTCACCGCGGCGATGGTGACCTTGGGGAACTCATACAAGGTGCGAAACAGGCGCGCCATGGTGGCGGAGTCGGCTAGGTTTTCTTCTTCGCTGCGGCCGGTGATGGAGCGCAAATTGTCCAGGTCCATGCCCGAGCAGAACGCCTTGCCTGCACCCGTCAGGATGACGATTTGCGCAGCCGATCGCTCGATCTCGTCCAGCGCGCGCAGCAGCTCGCCGATGAGCTCGTAGCTGATGGCGTTGCGCTTGTCCGGCCGGTTCAGGGCGACGGTCGCAACGGAGCCGTCGTAGGCGAGGGTAAGGGTTGCGTAGCGATCGAGATTTCCTGTCGGCGATTCCATTTGGTGTTGTTCGAGGATGCAAATGCAATTGCGTTTTAACTATCCACTATCCACTAACCCCTAGCCCCTAGCCCCTAGCCCCTGCCTTTACATCCTGGGCCCGCTGAACTTGCCAGCGATCTCCACTGCCAGGCGGAACGGCTCGGTAATCGGCTTCTTCAGCGGCAAGTCGGCGCCTCGGCTCTTCAACGCGTCCAGCAATTTCTCGGTTGGGATATTACCCACCAGCACGTCCTGCGCAAAGGGGCAGCCGCCCATGCCGCCGATGGCGGAGTCGAATCGCCGGCATCCGGCATCATAAGCCGCCAAAACCTTTGCCGCCGCATCATCCGGACGGCTGTGCAGATGCACGCCAATCTCGACGCCGTGGAATTTCTCCAGCACCGGCCCCAGCAAGTCGGCGATCTCCTGCGGCGTCGCCAATCCTACCGTATCGGCTAGCGAAATGGCCTGCAAATCCATATCGGCAAGCAGGCTGATCCCTTCAATCAACTCGTTGACGTTCCACAGGTCGCCGTAGGGATTGCCGAACGCCATCGAGATGTAGGCTATCGTGTCGAGCCCGCTGTCGTCGGCCTTCGTCTTAATCTTCTCCAGAATGTCGAGATTCTCTTCCAGTGTCTGGTTCTGGTTGTTCTTCAGGAATGTCGGCGAAAGTGAATAAGGGAAGCCCAGGGTCCGCACCGCATCTGTGGCGATGGCGCGCTCGGCCCCGCGCTCGTTCACCACAATGCCGATGATCTCGACGTCATCCGGCGGATCAAACTCGCTCATCACCGTCTCCGAGTCGGCCATTTGCGGAACCGTCTTGGGCGAGACAAACGACACGGCATCAATGTGCTTGAATCCCGCCGCCACCAGCGCCTTCAGGTACTCGACCTTGATCCCGGTCGGGATCTGCCCCGGCAGCCCCTGCCAGGCATCGCGCGGGCATTCGATAAGTTTGATGGGATCAGCCATTAGCAGTTAGCAATTAGCAATTGGCAACTACACCCGATGTCGATGTCGGCTCTACGAAGAATCATAAACATTGTCATTCCGAGCGCGGCGCAGAGGAGTCGAGGAACCTGCTGTTAGCCCAGCAGAGGCGACATTTGTGTTAGCTGTGGGCGTGAGCGCTAATCACTATCCACTATCCACTATCCACTATCCCCTGCTTCACGTTTGCAACACCCCCACATTGAACTTCGGCACCTCGGGATTCAGCGCCGCCGCCTCCAACGCGATGATGATCGCCTCCCGCGTTTCCGCGGGGTCGATAATCTTGTCGATCCACAGCCGCGCCGCGCCGTAACGCGGATCGGTTTGCTCGTCGTAGGTCGCTTTCACTTCGTCGAACAGCTTCTTCTTGTCTTCCTCGCTCAGCTTCTTGCCGCCGCGTTCCAGTTGCTTAATCTTGATCTCCACCAGCGTTCCCGCCGCCGAAGCCCCCGCCATCACCGCGTAGCGTGCCGTCGGCCACGCGAACAGGAAGCGCGGATCGTAAGCCTTGCCACACATGGCGTAATGCCCGGCGCCGAACGAGCCGCCGACAATCACCGTGATCTTCGGCACCACCGAGTTCGACACCGCATTCACCATCTTCGCTCCGGCGCGAATGATGCCGCTCCACTCGGCGTCGCGTCCCACCATGAAGCCATTCACATCGTGCAGGAAGAGCAGGGGCACAAGGTTCTGGTTGCAATCCATAATGAAGCGCGCCGCCTTTTCCGCCGACTCGGTGTAGATGACGCCGCCAAACTCGGTGCGCTTGTTGCCAGAGTGGTCGATCTGGTGCACGTGCGTCTTCTGATTGGCGACAATTCCGACCGCGAAGCCGCCAATGCGCGCATAGCCGCACAAGACCGTCTCGCCGTACTCAGCTTTGTACTCGCCAAACTGGCTGCCGTCCACGATGCGCGCGATGATCTCCTTCATGTCATACTGACGCGCGGGATCGCCATCGAAGATGCCGTAAGTTTCTTCCGCGGCGAACCGTGGCTCTTCCGGCTTCTTGCGGTCGAAGACGCCCAACTGACGATTGCCCATTTTGTCCACCAGCAGGCGAATGCGCGCCAGGCACGACTCGTCGTCAGGCTCGCGGAAATCCACGGTGCCGCTGATTTGCGAGTGCATCTTCGCGCCGCCGAGTTCTTCGGCCGAGTATTTCGCGCCGATGGCGGCCTGCACCAGCGCCGGTCCGGCGAGAAACAGGCCGCTGCCTTCGGTCATCAGGATGTGATCGCACATCAGCGGCAGATACGCGCCGCCCGCCACGCACATGCCCATGATGGCGGCGATCTGCGGAATGCCCATCGCCGACATCACCGCGTTGTTGCGGAAGACGCGGCCAAAGTCGTCTGTGTCGGGGAAGACATCTTCCTGCAAGGGCAGAAATACTCCGGCTGAATCCACTAGGTAAATCGTGGGAATGTGGTTTTCAATGGCGATGTTCTGAGCGCGAATCACCTTCTTGGCCGTGATGGGGAAAAACGCCCCAGCCTTCACGGTGGCGTCATTCACAATGAGCATGACCAGGCGGCCTTGCACTCGCGCCAGACCAGTCACCACACCGGCGCAGGGCGCGCCGCCCCACTCTTCGTACATTCCCCAGGCCGCGAAGCCGCCGATCTCAAAGAACTCCGTGCCGGCATCAATCAGCAGAGCAATGCGCTCGCGCGCGGTCAGGCGGCCTTTCTTGTGCTGGGATTCGATCGCCTTATCGCCGCCACCCTGGGCGATAATCTGCTCTTCATTGCGAACGTTGGCGACCATTTCGGCCATGGCTTTCAGGTTGCGCTCGAAGCGTGCCGAGTCGCTTTTCACCTTGGTTTCGAACGCGGCGGGCGATGCGGAATGATGGCTATGGTCAGTCATGATGAGTGAGGGGCAAACTAACTACGATAAAGCAGGGAGCGGTTGCACGCAATGCAAGGCGGATGCGGACTACAGCCCCAGCGCAAACGCCACGATGGTTCTGCCTCGCTGGCCTTTGCTTCGTTCCAGCTCGTCGAGCAACGCCGGCTCTATCCCTTCAGGATCGACTGTCATCTCGCAGGCGGCGATTTCTGCTTCGCTGGCGCCGTGATAACACAGCTCGCAGACACCTAAACCACCTTCGGATTGCACGGGCGGTCCGAAGACACGGCAGGTGAGCGGCCGAGCAGCGTACAGGTCGCACATCCCAGTCTGGGGATCGAGGACGGGACAAGGTTCGTCATTGGCGAATTCTTCGAACAGCGCCTCGGCTGTCTCGCCCTCACCCAGAATGCCGGTCGTCCGATCTCCGGGGAAGTCCTGTGAGAACCGGGCAATCGACGCGTGGGCGCGATCGCGGACTTGCGCGGCGCGGGCCGGGTCGGTCACTTGCAATTCGGCGAGGCCTCGCTGCAACCGAAGCGCGTCGAGCTGATTGATGGCGAAAGCTCCCATGCAGCACTGCGTGCATCCCAGCTTGCACACCAACCACTCGCCACTGCGGCGGGCCGTATCGGCGAGGGCCGAATCGATAATCTGCACCAGCTTCTGATCGCCGGGTGGCAAGCGGGAGCCCATGGCTAGAGCATAGCGCAGGCGGCGGACCTGCTACCGCATAATCCATTTTGCTACGGCGCTAGCTCCAGCGCCACTGCGAGCGGGTCCTCCACAATTGCATCCACCAATCCGCACTGGAAGGCTTGCGGCGCGTGTAGCTTTTCCGCTACGAGGAACATCTGTAGCGCGCGAGCTTTGCCGACGAGTCGCGGCAGGCGCTGCGTCCCTCCCCACCCGGTGATCAGGCCAAGCGCGGCGCCGCGATGTCCAAACATCGCATGAGCGCTGGCGATGCGGCGATCGCAGGCGAGCGCGAGATCCAGTCCTCCGCCCATGCAGTAGCCCTGAATCACGGCGATGGTGGGAGCGGGGAAGCCGGCGATGGCGGTCATCAAGCGCTGGCCCATCTGCGCGAACCGAAAGGCTTCCGCGCCGGTCAGCGCCGCGATCTCGTTGAGGTCGGCGCCTGCCGAGAAAAACCTCGCATTGCCGGCGATCACCAGGCGCGCGGGCGGATGTGCCGCAAGCTCCTCGACGGCAGCGGTGAGGGCCTGCACTCGGGCGCGCGTCAGGCGGTTCGTGCCATCATCGGAGACCAGGCGCAGAACGACGGCGCTGCCACGCGGCTCGCGGGAGCAAAAGTTTTCTTGGGAAGCGGGATGCACCGGGAGCTAGAGTAGCAAACGGACGGCATCTGAGCGGTGTCGTCGCTGGCGCCTGCTCGCGAGGTCGCCATGCTGCGGCGGATTCGTTGAAAAAGCGTTAAGATGTCGTTCACGAAGTCAAGAGGAGGGTGGCCAATGGCGCACCATGGGAGCCTAACGTCTTTCTCCCGTAGATCGTTTTTGCAAGCTTCTACCGCTGCCTCCGCGGCGCTGGCGTTGCGCGTCGTGACCGAGCCCATGCTGGCGTACGCGCAGGAGTTGCCGTACGCGCCCGTCGGCGGGGTGCGGATCAACGCCAACGAAAATCCACTTGGCCCGTGTGCAGCCGCGCGCAGCGCGGTGGCGGCGATCATGCCGGAAGCTGGCCGTTATCGCTTCCGCTTGACCGAGGAATTCGTCGGCCTCTTCGCGCAAAGCGTCGGCGTGAAAGCGGACCATGTCCGGATTCTTGCCGGATCGACCGAGCCGCTGCACTACACCGTGATGGCTTTCACCTCGCCCCGGGCGAGTTACGTGACCGCCGACCCCGGATACGAAGCCGGGATGTATGCGGCGAAGAGTTCCGGGGCGCGCGTGGTCAAGGTGCCGCTCACCAAGACTCATGCGCACGACGTGAGGGCCATGATCGCTGCCGCTCCCGACGCGGGCGTGTTCTATGTCTGCTCGCCCAACAATCCAACCGGAACCCTGACCAGCCATTCCGACATCGAGTACCTGCTGCAGAACAAGCCCAAAGGTTCGATCGTGCTGGTGGACGAGGCCTACATTCATTTTTGTGATGCGCCTTCTGTCATTGACCTGGTCACGTCCGGCCACGACTTGATCGTATTGCGCACTTTTTCGAAGCTCTACGGAATGGCGGGCTTGCGCTGCGGATTTGCCATTGGCCGGCCCGACCTCATGCAAAAGCTGGAGGACTATGGCGGCGGCAATCCCATGCCCGTGACCGCCGTCGCCGCAGCGTCGGCGAGTTTGAAAGACCCGCAACTGGTGGCCGAGCGCAAGCGCATCAACGCAGACATCCGCGGGGAGACTTTCCAGTGGCTCGATCGCAACGGATACTCCTACATTCCGTCGGTATCCAACTGCTTCATGCTCGATACCAAGCGTCCGGCGAAAGAGGTGATCGCCGCCATGGCCCAGCAGAACGTCTTCATTGGCCGCATCTGGCCGCTGATGCCAACCTATACCCGCATCACGGTTGGAACGCGCGAGGAGATGGACCAGTTCCAAGTGGCGCTGCAGAAGGTGATGAAGGAGAGCGTCACCGTCGGGGCGTTGCAACCCCCTCTGCGAACGATTGACGGGTTTATTTTGCCGGCGTGAGCGTTTCTGAAATTGTCATTACGAGCGAAGCGAGGAATCTGCTCTTGCTTGCACCGGAGCGATAAAAAGGAAAACAGCAGATCCCTCACGGCCTTAAGGCCGTTCGTGATGACAACTCAGAGAGAGCCCGTTCTTTCTCTGTGCCTCTGTGTCTCTGTAATGAACTAGGTACTTGCCGGCACGCCCCGCGACTTCACGTTGGCGCGGATGAACTCAATGATGGAGTCCATCGGAGTGCCCGGTTGGAAGATGGCGGCCACCCCGCCTTTCTTCAGCGTCTCGATATCCTGATCGGGAATGATGCCGCCCACCAGCACCAGCACGTCGTCCATCTGATTTTGCTTCAGCAGGTCCATCACCCGCGGCACGATGGCGTTGTGCGCGCCGGAGAGGATGCTGAGGCCAATGACGTCCACGTCTTCCTGCAGCGAGGCGCTGACGATCATCTCTGGAGTCTGGCGGAGTCCGGTGTAGATCACTTCCATGCCGGCATCGCGCAGGGCGCGGGCAATCACTTTGGCGCCACGGTCGTGGCCGTCGAGGCCGGGCTTGGCAACCAGTACACGGATCTTGCGGTCAGGGGACATGTGGCGCTCTTCGCCTTTCGCTATTCGCCTGTCATTCCAAGCGAGCCCGCGCGGTTGTTTGCGCGGTCGAGTCGAAGGATCTGCGGTTCAATCCAGCAACTGCAGCCGAACAAAAGAATCATAAACCCTGGGCCGCGCTTTCGTAAGTGGGTGGCGTCACAGAGAGACTTGACTATGTGCCACATTATGTGACACATTAAAGCCCATGCCTTCCGTGAATATTCGTGAGCTTCGAGACACCCGCCGTCTCAAAGCTTGGTTGCAACAAGGGAAGACGGTCGAATTGCGAGAGAGAGATCGGCTCATTGCTCGCATTGTTCCTGCCAATGGAGATCAACCCCCCGTCGAGATGCCCGACTTCGCCGCTCGGGCGAAGGAGATCTTTGGGGACAGGATCCTTAACTCCGTCGATATGCTGATCGAACAGCGGAGACGGGCACGCTATTGAGTATCTACGTGGACTCGAGCTTCTTCGTCTCGCTCTACTTGCCCGACCGGCACTTCACGCAAGCGCGGCGTCTCGCAGCCCAACACGCCCGTGTCTGGCTAACGCCACTTCATCGGGCGGAGTTGGCGAACGTTATGGCACAGCATCTTTTCATGAAGAAGATTTCTGCCGGTGAGGCGCAAAAGGTATACACACAATTTCAACGCGACCGAGAATCGCGCTTCTGGATCGAGGTGACCCTGCCAGAGATGACCTTCGAGCGGTGCGTGCAACTCACGCAGCAGCACGCGAGCCGCGTCGCCTTGCGAACGTTAGATACCCTGCATGTCGCTTCAGCACTGGAGCTCGGGGCGGAGCGGTTTTGGACCTTCGATGAGCGGCAGGCGAAACTGGCGCGGGCGGTAGGACTGAGAGTAAAGTAACCTCCGAAAGACGGACTCTAAACGCCCGCTCTCAAAATGGCTTTGCCCATGCTTGCGAAGAATGAGCTCACAAATCGACTGCGTTCTCTGGCGGATTCAGCAGAAACATACTTTGTAAGGGTGCAAGAGTTCGCCGGGCCTTCTGCCATGCCAGGAGAGCGGGACGGTCAGACCTATTTATTGTCGATGGACGCCTCCGAAATTCAGAAGCATCTCCCCGATGAACTCCAAATCTTAGCTTCGAATTTACGAAAAGAAGCCGGGCAGTTAGGCTCCGACTTCATTCGCATCGTACGGTTGTCACCACTCTCGACCAAGGCGGACGAGGCGGAGATTAGCCACGCTTTCAGGGTTTTGGCCGCCGCATTGAAACTCCACAGCTATGAGTATATTGCCGCGTATCCCATTTGGGATGTGGACACGATCATCGGCATGGCTCCCCCACGCCAAACCGAGAGTGCGATCCCACCAGATTTGGCCAAGTCGACGTTCGCCGCCGCCGCAGAGGACCTCGTAGGAAGGCTAGAGCTCCTGCTCCCGTCGTCCGAGGAAAACCTGGCGCGGGCTATCGTGAACTTCGAAATACCTGACGTCAGGCGACGTGCCTGGCGGCCAAACACCGCGTTTATCATGATGCAAATATCTACTGATAGCGAAGATCTAAAGAACTGTTTCAAGAGGGCGTTTAAGAGATTTGATATAACCGCCGTTCGGTCGGACGAGATAGAACATCAAGGTCTCGCCCTGCAGCGAATACTCAACGAGATTACAGCTAGCCAATTCCTCGTCGCGGATTTGACGGACGCCCGCCCCAGTGTCTATTACGAGGTGGGGTACGCGCATGCCCTGGGGCTCCAGCCAATTCTGTTCCGGAAAGAAGGAACACCGCTTCACTTCGATCTAAGTCCTTACCACGTTCCCGGGTACCAGAGTCTCACGGACTTGGAGAATAAGCTGGTTGCCCGATTGCGTGAGATAACGGGACGCGACCCAATCGGGTAGTCAGCGAAGCCTTTCTTACGCAAACGCGGTTTCGGTGTAGGTTCCGTACACGTCGCGCAGCGCTTCACAAATCTCGCCCACCGTCGCGTAGGCCTTCACGGCATTCACGATGAAGGGCATGGTGTTGGCCGGTGAGACCTGGCCGTTCTCGCCGGCCTTCGGTTCCTGTGCGGCGGCTTTCCGCAGAGCATCGAGGCAGCGGCGAACCTGGTCATTGGAGCGGCGCGCGCGCAACGCGTTCAGCTTCTTGCTTTGCGCCTGTGCGACCTCCTCACCGATGTAGAGGATGTTGGGCGCCGGTTCTTCTACGACAAAATCGTTGGCGCCAACCGTAATTTTCTCCCGCGCTTCGGTGGCGCGCTGGAATTGGTAGCTGGCCTCGGCGATTTCCTTCTGCGGATAGCCCTTCTCGATGGCCGCGACCATGCCGCCCATGGCATCCAGCTTGTCGAAGTAATCGAACGCGCCCTTCTCCATGTCGAGGGTGAGGCGTTCCAGGAAGTAGGAGCCGCCCAGGGGATCGACGGTCTGCGCCACCCCCGATTCGTACGCGATGATCTGTTGCGTGCGCAGGGCGATGCGCACCGCCTCTTCGGTCGGCAGCGCCAGGGCTTCGTCGTAGGAGTCGGTGTGCAGCGACTGGGTGCCGCCCAGCACTGCGGCCAGCGCCTGAATGGCGACGCGCGCGATGTTGTTCATCGGCTGCTGCGCGGTCAGCGAGACGCCCGCGGTTTGCGAGTGGAATCGCATCAGCCAGGTACGCTGGTGCTTGGCTTCGAAGCGGTCTTTCATCAGGCGATACCAGATCTTACGGGCGGCGCGGTACTTCGCAAGCTCCTCGAAGAAATCGTTGTGCGCGTTGAAGAAAAAGCTGAGCCGCGGGCCGAACTCATCCACGTCGAGCCCGCGACGGCGCGCCCATTCCACGTACTCCACGCCGTCGTAAATGGTGAATGCCAACTCCTGCAGCGCGGTCGAACCCGCTTCCCGAATGTGGTAGCCGCTGATCGAAATGGTGTTGAAGCGCGGCGTGAACTTGGAACCGAACTCGAAGGTGTCAATCACCAGCCGCATCGATTGCGCCGGCGGATAGATGTATTCCTTCTGCGCGATGTATTCCTTCAGGATGTCATTCTGAATGGTGCCGGAAATCTTCTTCCAGTCGGCGCCCTGCTTCTCCGCAACCACGAGATACATGGCCCACAGGATCGACGCCGGCGAATTGATGGTCATGGAGACCGTCGTCTTCTCCAGATCAATGCCGCTGAACAGGATCTCCATGTCCTCCAGCGAATCGATGGCTACGCCGCACTTGCCGACCTCGCCTTCGCTGAAGGGATGATCGCTGTCATAGCCCATCAGCGTGGGCAAATCGAATGCGACGGAAAGGCCCCCGCCGCCGTGGGCCAGCAGATACTTGTAGCGTTCATTGGTCTCCTCCGGCGAAGCAAAACCGGAGAACTGGCGCATGGTCCACATCCTGCCGCGGTATCCGGAAGCATGAATACCACGCGTGAAGGGCGGCTGGCCGGGATAATTCAGGTAGTCTTCGTACTTCCAGTCGGCCGGAAGATCGGCGGGCGTGTAGAGCCGCCGAATCGGCAGACCGGAGATGGTGGTGTAGCGCGCGTGACCGTGCTCGTCGAGGTTGACGCCCGTGGCCGCGCCGATCGGCTTTTCCGGCCCTTTGTCCAGACTCGGAGCGAGCGTCTTCTCGGCCCATTGCTTCTCCGACTCGGAAGGATGGCGGCCATTCTCGAAGAGATCGGTGACCGGCGATTCGGATACAGCTTTCCCGTTGGACTTGCGGCTGTTGGCCATGAATTACCCCACAGTAGGACGAACCTTCAATCGTAGTAGATGCGGGGGACGGGGGCAAGAAGGGACATGGGGCGAGAGCCCTTGGCGTCCCAAATGCGAAAGGCCCCGATTTCTCAGGGCCAATCTGACGGGGTTGAACACGTCTGCGAAACCAAGAAAAGACTAGGCCGTCTGCATCGGCCCCGTCAACTCCCGCCGAGCGAACCTTCCGCGCTCGGCGGGTGAACGCAGCTAGTGTTGCGGCGGTTGCGTTGGCTCCGGCGGTTGCGCCTGGTCCGGGGTTTGCGGCGGCGTAGTCGCCTGCGGCGCGGGCGTCACTCCAGGAACCTGAATAGGCGTCAAGTTGGGTTGGGTCAGGTCATTGGTATTCGCTGGCACAACACCGGGTACCTTCGGCGGATGTTTCACCTGTGCGGCTTCTGCGTCAGACATGTCGACGCCAAGCCTGGTTAGAGTGTCAGCCGTGGATAAGTCGAGCTGCACCTTCGACTTCTCGTAATTGGTTGCCGCCGCCAGGACATTCGACTCCGCCTGAGTCAAGTTGGAGGACGATTGCAACACCAGGGTGCTGGTGGAAGCGCCCATGCGCAGTTTTTTCTGCTCGGCATCCAGACTCTGGGCGGCGTAGTCGCGCGCCGCCAGCGCCGCTTGCAGGCCCACGTAATTCTGTTGCATGGCGAATTGCGCCTGCCGCACTTGCAGCCGGATGGTGTTTTCGGTTTGCTGCAAACTCATTTGCGCCTGACGATATTCCAACACTGAGCGCACCTGGTCGGCCTGGATCTGGCGATTGCGCAGCGGAATGTTGATGTTGATTCCTATTCCCTTGTCGGGCGCGCTGCTGTTGAACAGATTGCTGAACGCATCGCTGTAGCCGGTTGTCGGTAAGGTCCCTGGAGGGGGACACTGGCTGCCGGTGCACAGCGGGTTCTGCGGTCCCGCCAGCGAGGAGGCGCCGTAGAAAGCGTACAAATCGACCGTTGGCAGCAACTGGTTGCGAATCGACTTGCGCGAGATTTCGTTGTTGGTGAGGGTAAGGCGCGCGGTCGCGATCTCGGGACGTTGCTTCAAGGCCTCATCGATCAGGTCCTCAACCGGCCGCACCTCGTACTGCTCGCTGGTACTCAGGGTGTCGGTGGGAATTACGGGCGCAACGGCGAGCATAGGGTCGGCCATGTTGCGGGTGATCGCGTTCTTCATCAGCAGTTGCTGCAACTGCAGATTCACCTGCGCGGTAATCAGGTTTTGCTTGGCCGTGGCCACGGCACTCTGCGACTGGACCACAGTCAGCGGAGCCAGCGTCCCGGCGGCCACTTGCTTCTGATTGTCGGAAAGGGTCTTGTCGGTGAGATCCAGGGCGCGCTGCTGTACGGTCACGTTGGCGTAAGCATTGACCAGGTCCCAGTAAATGTTCTCGATCTGCGAAACCGTCTGGATGACCTGTAGCCGGAAAGTCACATCTTCGATTTCCCGGTTGTTTCTGGCAATGCGGATCCAGCGCAAGTTGGGATCGTAGCCGAATCCCGAGAGCAGGTGCTGGCGCAGTTCGAAGCGGAAGTTCGGGGTCAGGGTAGGATTCAAAGTATTGAAAAGGGAATTCGACGCCGCGCGGGTGTTATTGAAACCCACCGTCATCAGGGTCCCGGTGGAGAACCCCTGGGTGTAGAGGAAGTTGGCCGTTGTCGTGTTTTGGGTCAAAACATTGGTGCCCGTAAAGATGGTATTGCTCTCTGGCGTGGTGGCGTGCTCAATCGATAACGTTCCCGAAATCACGGGATCATAGCTATCGAGCAATGGGCCTTCCCCGGTGGTTGAGGCGACAATGCCTCCCACACCCGCACCGGCCCCGCCCACTCCGATGGTGGTGCCACCTGCGCCGCCGCCCGTGGTCCCCGTGGTGGAGGTTCCCGTGCCACCGGCCGAGGTCGTACCGGTGACCCCGCCGGGAGTGCCCTGCAGCAGGCCCGTATTTACGCCGAGTGCAACCGCGCCCGAACTCGTCCGCAGAATATCGGTGTCGGCAATCGACAAGTTGTAGCGCTGAATGCCGATGTCAAGATTGTTCTCCAGCGCCATCGCCACCGCATCGTTCAGCGACAAATACATGCTGCCGTCTTTGATGAGCTGATCGAGGCGGGCGGAGTTGGTCACGTTCAGCGGAGCAACCTCGCGCACCGTATAAACCACGAAGGGATTGGGGAATTGCCGCTTGCCTCGGGTGTAGTCCTGATCGGAATAGAGGCGAGCATTGTGCTGCGGCGCTGGCGCTTGGGGCAGCGGGGTCAGCGGCGGGTTGTTGGGCGCGGCTTGCGTCGATGCGTTCTGCGCAAAACTCGCCGTGGCAAATATCACCAGCAGAAATGTAGATAGCAAGATTGAGCGGACCGGTCTGACGGACTTAGAACCAGACATTCTTTCGTCTCCAGAAAAATTGCGTTAGAGTACTTTGGGTTTCGCGTCTCTCACATGCTTCCTGTCGCCTTATCTCTGATGCGGCAGAATTCGCGAGGAATCGATCTCAGATGACGCCGCAGAGGCGGGGAAACCGTTACCAGCCTCGTAAGCAGCAGGAAATGTCATAGTATAGCTGACACGCTGCCGCCGCTTGGGGATGCTATGCCCAGCTTTACACTGCTTAACAGAACGCAACACTCGCGCCGGACCCCGTTTTGCCTGCCGGGAATGATGTGAGCCGCAATCTCAAAATCACGCTGGCCTATGACGGATCGGAGTTTCACGGATGGCAAGTCCAACCGGGACTGCGAACGGTGCAGGGCACGCTGGCGGAGTGCTTTCAGCGGCTGACCGGTGAAGAGGTATTGCCGCAAGGCTCGGGGCGCACCGATGCGGGTGTCCATGCTCTGGCCCAAGTCGCATCGGTGAAGCTCGAGAGTCCGATTCCAGAGCGAAACTTGGTTATCGCGCTGAACGATGTGCTTCCCTTGTCCGTGCGGGTAAATCTGGTGGAAGCGGTTGCCGACGAGTTCCATGCGCGACATTCCGCCAAGGCGAAAACCTACCGCTATCGCATTTATCGCAAGGACATATGCCCGCCATTCCTGGCGAGATACGTTTTTCATGACCCCTATCCCATGAACGAAGAAGCAGTCATCCGCGCGTCGGAGCATGTTGTCGGCCAACACGACTTCACTTCGTTTGCGGCTTCCGACCCGGAGCGTAGCGCACGTATGGCGGAGGGCAGGGAAGCAGAAGCTTCCCAGTCTGGAATCACGACGAATGTGCGCACGATTCACTTTTCACAGTGGATGAGAACCGACGACGAGCTGGTTTACACTGTGCGCGGAGATGGTTTCTTGCACCACATGGTGCGGAACCTGGTCGGTACCTTCTTGCAGGTGGGAAAAGGCGCGCTGAAGATCGAGGATGTGTCCGCAATTCTCGACGCCTGCAATCGCAGCGCTGCTGGGCCTACTGCCGCCGCTTGCGGACTCTATTTGGTGAGCGTTGAATATTGAGCACGATGCCAACCGAAACTAAAGTTGTCGCCGGAAACGCGACCATCGTCAGCACCAATCCCGCAACAGGAGAAGTGCTGGCTGAGTTGGCTTGCGTCAGTCTGAGTGATGTACAGAGCGCCGTCCTGCGCGCAAAGCACGCCCAGCCTGCATGGGAGGCAACTCCGGTGCAGGAGCGAGTCGCGCTGCTGCGGCGATTCCAGCGCCTGCTCAGCGAGCAGCGCGATCAGGTTGCCGACATGATTTGCCGCGAAGCCGGTAAGCCCGCAGTCGAAGCGCTTACCACCGAAGTTCTGGTCGTCCTGGACGCAACCGAGTTCTGCATTCGCAACGCGCACGACTTCCTGCGCGAGGAACCGCTGCCGCACGCCAATCTCGCCATGAAGACCAAGCGCGGCAAGTTGCTGCGCGAACCGTTTGGTGTGATCGGCATTATCTCTCCCTGGAATTATCCGTTCTCCACCGCCGCTACGGAAACGCTCGGCGCATTGGTGACGGGCAACGCGGTGGTTCTGAAGCCGTCGGAATTCACGCCGTTGATCGCGCTGGAGTTGCAACGGCTGCTTCGGGCAGCGGGTTTGGACCCCAATCTCATGCAAGTGATGATCGGAGAGGGCGCCGCCGGTGCGGCCTTGATCGATTCCCCGATCGACAAGCTCATCTTCACCGGCAGCGTTGCAACCGGCAAACGCGTCGCTGAAGCCGCTGCGCGAAGGCTGTTGCCCATCGTGCTGGAGCTGGGCGGCAAAGATCCCATGATCGTGCTCGACGATGCCGACCTGGAGGTTGCTTCCAGCGGGGCCTTGTGGGGCGCGTTCATGAACGCCGGCCAGACGTGCCTTTCGGTCGAGCGCTGTTACGTCCATCGCAGCCTGTATGAAAAGTTCCTCGAAGCTTGCAGCAACAAGATCGCCAAGCTGCGTGTCGGCAACGGGATTGGGTCTGAGGTAGAAATGGGGCCGCTCATCCATGAGCGCCAGTTGCGCATTGTGGACGAGCATGTGAGAGACGCAGTGCTGCATGGCGCGCGATTGCTGCGGGGCGGAAAGCGCCTGACCGAACTGGGGCCGAACTTCTATGCGCCCACTCTGCTGGCCGACGTGACGCCGGACATGCGCATCATCCAGGAGGAAACCTTCGGCCCGGTCTTGCCGGTGGCGCCCTTCGATACGGACGAGGAGGCCGTTCGCGTGGCCAATGACAGCGACTTTGGGCTGGCCGCCAGCGTCTGGACCACCAATCGTCGTCGCGGCGAGGCGATGGCCAAGCAGATCAAAGCCGGCACGGTGATGATCAACGACGTGATCTCGTGCTTCGGGATAGCGGAGGCGCCACACGGAGGTTTCAAACTCAGCGGTATCGGCCGGACCCACGGCAAGATGGGCCTGGCGGAGATGGTCCAGGTGAAGTACGTGGACACGGACCTGCTTCCGGGGATGCCGAAGGTCTGGTGGTTCGGATACGATCGCAGGCTCAAGGAGCAGATGGATGGATTCATCGATCTGCTGTTTGCCAGAAGCTGGGGGAAAAAGCTGAAAGGCGCCCTGCGCTCGGCGGGGCTGCTGCGGCGTGGCAACCGGATCTAGAAGCCTCATGAATCGTTTTGTATCAGGGCATGTCTTCAGACGCGCCGCAACAGGTCAACAACGACTTCGGCTTCAGCCCCTGAGGGATTCTGTTTTTTGAGGAGAACCTATTGGACGGCACCACCGTGTACGTCTTAATCGTTGTGTTTGCCGCCACGTTGATTCGCTCCGTCTTCGGATTTGGTGAGGCGCTCATTGCTGTTCCGCTGCTTGCCGTGCGAGTTCCGGTCCGCGTGGCTGCGCCGCTTGCCGTTCTGGTGTCCATCACCGTCGCGGCGGTGATCATTGCGCAGGACTGGCGGAAGATCCATGTGCGCAGTATGGGATGGCTGGTGCTCCCGACGCTATTCGGCATTCCGCTGGGCCTCTTACTGCTCACCAGCGGCAACCATCGCCTCGTCAAAGCGGCCCTGGCAGTGGTCATCATCGCGTTCTCGGCGTATTCGCTGATCGGCCAAAGGCCTCCGGAATTGCACAGCGACAGCCGGTTGTGGCTTCTCGTCTTCGGATTCTGCTCCGGCGTGCTCGGAGGGGCTTACGGGATGAACGGGCCGCCGCTGGCCATTTACGGCGCCATGCGCCGCTGGTCCGCTCAGCATTTCCGCGCGACCCTGCAGGGATATTTTCTTCCCGCCAGCATCGTTGGCATGGCAGGGTTTTGGCTGGCCGGCCTCTGGGTCCCCGCCGTAACCCGTTATTACTTGATGGCACTACCGCTCACCTTGGCGGCGATACTACTCGGGAGAACGATCAATCGCCGCCTCCACGGCTACGCCTTTCTCAAGTACGTTCACGTCGGCCTGGTCGTGATTGGAGCCGTGTTGCTCGTGCAGGCGATGCGCGGTTAGTCGCCTGCACAAACATGGCGTCATGTTGTACTCGGTCTTGAGATATTCATCACAACCAGCGATACTGCCTTCATGCCCGAGATGATCGCCACTGACCCACCACAACTTCCCAAGCACAAGCTCAAGTACAAGAAGCCTCTCCAGCGCGCCTGCAACGAGCCGAATGAAAAAGGGAGGCTATGCGGCGGGCATTTAAAGCGCTGGTTCTATTTGGCGGACGTGCTGGAGCAGGCCTGCGGCGACGTTCGCCAGGCCTTCGGCGATCAAATGGAGATCTATCGTTGCGAGCATTGCAAGACCCTGTACCTGCCCGGTCCAGAGGAGCCGCGCGGCCGCAATGTTGCCGGAGTGGGCAGTCAGTCCATCTTCGGATTGACGCTCACTGCCAAGCCGGGTGAGGAAAAAGAGAAAACGTAGCTCTAGTGATCTCGTCCCTGATCGGGCCTCCACTCCTCCCTGTCGAATTTCACCTTCACCGTCTTGATCTCGTACGGGTTTGTCGGGACGGTCACCGCATTGCCTGTCGAATCCAACTGGAGCGGGACCGGCGCAACCTCCATCAAGTTTGTCTCCCAAGCCTGCGTCGCCCTCCACGGAAGCTGGAGAACGACGTCGCCCTTCTTCCCGGCCCACTCATAGAAGCGGACGATCAGCGCATCATCGTCAGCGGCTTTCTTGATCGCCGTGATGATCACGTTGTCCTGCTCCGCGGCAAAAAACGACTTCTCTGCGGGCAGCGTGCCGGGATGCTGCGTGGTTGTCTGCGTCATCAGGGGATAATTCAGTTCGTAGCCTTGGCGAACGGTCATCGCCTCGCGCCAGGTGCCGCCGTGAGGATAGAGCGAATAGGTGAACTCGTGCTGCCCCTGGTCGGTTTCAGGATCGGGCCAGGTCGGCGAGCGCAGCAGCGACAACCGCAGCACATTGTCCTTGGCGTCGTATCCATACTTGCTGTCGTTCAGCAGGCTGAAGCCATGCGTGGTGTCGGAAATGTCGGCCCAGCGCAGCGCCGGAACTTCAAACTGCGCCTGCTCGGCTGGCGTATTGCGCGTGGTAGGCCGCTCGACGCTGCCGTACGGTATCTCGAAGGTCGCCTTGTCGCTGCGCGCGCTGACTGGGAACGCGACCTTCAGCAGAATGTGCTGCTCGTGCCAGTCGGCCTGCATGTGGACGTCAACCCTCGGTACGCCGGGATACATGGTGATGTCCTGCACGAAGCTCGATTTCTGGAAATGATGCTTGACGCGGATGACGGCCCGCAGCGGGGTGTCCTCGACCAGCTTTACTTCGTCAGCCTGCATCAGGTCCCAATGTTGCTTGACGAAGTCGGCGTCGATGTTCCACGCGTCCCAGCGCTTGGGCTTGTCCAAGAAGGCCTGCAGCAGATTGCCGCACGGTAGCCCATCGGGCGACGCCGCCGGCGAGCCTTCGCTCTGCACGGGAAGCGCGAGGGCCTCGGTATTGCTGCGTTTATCGAAGAGACTAGTGATGCAGCCGGTCTTGGGATCGACCTTGAGGCGCACGAATTCGTTCTCCAGCGACTGAGTGTTGGCGCTCAGCGAAGAACTTACAGGGGACAACATGTATGACGGCATAAGCTGAATCAGCTTGTAACCCATGGCCGGAATATCCTTCGCCAGCAGACGCAACCTCATGCGGCCCGTCAGCACATCGGAGTCGACTACTTGGAATGGGACCGGCCCTTCCTTGTCTTGCAGCTTGAATTCACGAAGCCCGGGTGCTAGCTGCACCTCTACTTCAACGACCCCAGTCCGAATCCAGGACAAAGTGTTAAATACCAGAATAGGGATTGCACCTTCGGGTGTTTGCCATTCTCCCCCCGCCATGGGCTGAATACCCATCCTGAAATGCTGGGAGGTTGTATTCACGTGCGCCGCAATATCGCTGATCGCCATGTCGATGATGTCGCGGTCGATGCGCGACGCCTCGGCATACTTGCGTGCTGCGTCCACGTAGTTGATGTGAATGCCCGAGCCCGGCAGAACGTCGTGAAACTGGTTGAAGAGAATTTTCTTCCAGGCGATATCGAAGTTCTGCTGCGGATAACCACCCCAATCGGTGCAAGACCGGCACTCGTCGCGGACCCCGGAAGGCCCGCCCAACAGAGTGTCGATTGCGGCCACCTTCTCCGCGTTCAGCACCAGTTCTTCGTTCTGGCGGTTGCCGCGCTTCTCCTCCGACTGCGTGGTCTGCACGCCGCGGTGATATTGGAAATACAGCTCGCCGTCCCAGGTCGGAATCTTCAGCTCTGCTTTGTTCTTCTCCAGGTCGGCAAAATACTGCGCCGCGGTGGAGAAGTTGATTTGCGGATAGACCAGGTCGCCTTTCTGCCAGCGCAGCGCGGTGTCGAGGTCCTGGCGCGTCGGGCCGCCGCCGTGATCGCCCACGCCGTACAGATACATCATGTCCAGATCACCAGCGGGCGCCGAGTTCGTTCCCCCGCTGTACTTCCACATCATCGGACCGTAAGTGGCCGAGTCGCGTGCCATCTTCTGCGGATCAATCTGGTTGGCGTAGTCGCTGGGGAAGTAGGTCAGCAGGCGGCTGCCGTCGGGCGCCTCCCACCAGAATAGGCGATAGGGAAACTTGGTGAACTCCGACGCCCACAACAATTTTTGGGTGACGAAGTAGTCGATGCCGGAGCGCTTGTAAATCTGCGGCAGTTGCCAGTTGTAGCCGAAGCTGTCGGGATTCCAGCCGATGTTGATGTCCTTGCCGAACTTCTGCTGGAAGTAGCGCTTGCCGTAGAGGACCTGGCGCACCAGCGACTCGCCGTCGGGCATGTTGAGGTCGGGCTCGACCCACATGCCGCCGATGACCTCCCAGCGGCCTTCTTTCACCCGCTGCTGGATCTCCTGGAACATCGCGGGATATTTCTCTTCGATCCATTCATAGGCCTGCGCGGTGCTGGCGGTGAACTTGAAGTCGGGATATTCGCGCATCAGTTGCAGCGCGGTGCCGAAGGTGTTGCGGACGACCTCGACCGTCTCTGTCCACGGCCATAACCATGCCATGTCGATGTGGCTGTTGCCGACCGCGGCGATGCTGAACTGCTTCATGTACGGCCGCAGCAGGTCGAGCTTGGCCTGGGCATCGCGCAGCGAGGCGTCGAACGCCTGCTGGTCACCCTGGTCGAGTGCGGCAACATTGATGGCTTTCACGGCCGAGTCCAGTTGCTGCTGGCGCTCGCTCTTGCCGTCGGGATACGCCGCGATGACCGGCTCAGCCGAGAGAATTTGCAGCCGCATCAGCGCGGGATCGGGACGGTTCGCAGGAGGCTGAATCTGAAGCTCGGCGTGCTCGATGCGGGTCGCGTCGCCGCCACAACAGCCGCCCCCGCCGGAGTCGAGGACGCGGACGGCCAGCACCAGCTCCTGCCCTGGCTGGGCATTCTCGATTAAGGTGATTGGCACCTGCCCGTCCTCGTCGGTGCGCGCCACCATGTTGCCGTTGGAGAAGGCGCTGATCTGGATGGCGTCGTCGCTGCTAACGTGCAGATCGAGCGAAATGCGCGCTCCTTGCAAACTGTAGCCGTTCAACTGCGCCGGGACCTCGAAGTTCAGTCGTAGCCAGCGCGAGCCTTTCCAATCCTCCTTCAGCTTCACCGGCTGCCAGTCGGAGGTGCCAAGCGCCGGCTCTTCTCCGTGCGGGAGGTCGGCGGCGTGCGCCTGCCAGCTCGGCAAGGGAATGGTCGTGATGGATTGCAGGCGATCGAGCACCGGCTTGTAAGGGTCGGGCGGCGCGGAGGGTGATTGGGCGAATGCAAAGCCGGAGACGAGAAGAAAAAAGAGGAAACAACGAGTGCGATTCATTTGAATCTACTCCCGAGAAAACTAAAGCAGGTCCCTCGACTCGGACTGAAGTCCTCGTTCGGGATGACAATCCATGATAAGGCCAACGTCATAACTCCATAGCTGACTACTGACAACTGACCACTAGTACTCAATCCCCAGCTTGCGCTGCATCTGCTCCAGCGTGACGCCCTTGGTTTCGGGGAAGGTGAACAGCACGACGAAGAACATCAGCGTCATCATGGCGGCAAAGAACACAAACGGATATCCTCCGCCGAAGCGGACCGCGAAATAGGGGAACACCAGCGAGATGGCGAAGTTCATGATCCAGTGGGTCGAGCTGCCCAGACTCTGTCCCTTGGAGCGAACGCGGTTGGGGAACACTTCGCTGAGATATACCCAGATGACCGCGCCCTGAGAGATCGCAAAAAATGCGATATACGCGACCAGAAACCAAACCAGCAGGCCCTGGCGCTGATGGCTGAAAAATATAGCGGCTACGCCGCTCAGGCAGAGGGTCATGCCGACTGCGCCAATCAGCAGCAGCGTCTTGCGGCCGAGCTTGTCGATGAGCGACATGCCCACCAGCGTCGCCAGCAGGTTCATCGCGCCTACCGCGACCGCCTGCAGATCGCCTGAGACCTTGTTGAATCCCGCCATGGCGAAAATGTAATTCAGGTAATACAAGATGGCATTGATTCCGGCGAGCTGGTTGAAGGCCGCGACGGTGAACGCCAGATAGATCGGGAGCCAGTATTTGCGCTGGAAGAGCGGCTCGGAGTGGGGCGCGTCCTCCACATGCACGGAGGCGACGATCTCGTCGAGTTCGCCCTGGGGATTGTCGGACCCCAACTTTTCCAGCACCTGGCGCGCCTCGGGGATGCGATATTGGGTAACCAGCCAACGCGCACTTCGGGGAATGCCGAACAGCATGATCAGGAACAGGATGGCGGGAGCGGCCGCGACGCCAAGCTGCCAGCGCCATTCGTTCATGCCAAAGCCGCCCAGTCCGATAAGGTAATTGCTCAGGTAAGCAACCAGGATTCCGATCACGATGTTGATCTGGAACGAGCCCACCAGCATCCCGCGCCAACGCGCGGGAGCGATCTCGGCGATGTACACCGGCCCCAGCACCGAAGAGCCGCCAATGCCGAGTCCGCCGATGAAACGGAAGATGAGCAGCGACGGCCAGCTCCACGCGAAGGCGCAGCCGAGAGCGGAAATGATGTAGCACCCTGCCAGAACGCGCAGGCTCTCACGCCCGCCTAGCTTGTCGCCCATAATGCCCGAGAACATGGCCCCGATGATTGTTCCCAGGAGCGCGATCGACACGGTAAAGCCCAGCTCTTTCGCGCTCAGGCTGAAAACCTGGCTGAGCTGTTGGGTGGTGCCGGCGATGACCGCGGTGTCGAAGCCGAAGAGCAAGCCGCCCAGCGCGCCGACTACGATGCTCTTCATCAGCAAGGAATTGAGTTTGGTGTTCACGCGTGGTCGCTCTTCGCTCTTCGCTCTTCGCAAAACAATCGCAGGAACTCTCGCGGCAATTACTCGCTCCAGACTGCCAGCTCGTTGCCATTGGGATCGGCAAAGTGGAAACGTCTGCCGCCGGGAAACTCGAAGATCTCGCGGACGATCTTGCCGCCCGCTGCTTTCAGGTTGCGGTAGGTGTCGTCGAGCGAAGCCGCGTAGAGGACAACCAACACGCCGCGCGTCTTGGTGCTGTCCGCGTCTGCGGGTTGCGACTCGCCATTGAAGCCACCGGCGAGCCGCCCGTCGTGGAAGCTGGTGTAACCTGGCCCCCAGTCCTTGAATTCCCAACCGAAAACCTGGTGGTAGAAGGTCTTGGTCGCTGCAATGTCGGTGGCCGGAAATTCGATGTAGTCCATTTGGAAGTTGTGCTCTGGTTGGGTCATGTTCGCCTCTCGTCGTTATGAATATGGACGGATGAGATTAGCACAAGGCTCTCGCCGAAAATACAAAAGGCGCGGGTTGAACCGCGCCTTGCCTAGACTAGAAGAAATCGAAGTTACTGCTGGTCGGTCGACCCTCCCGGCTGGGTTCCGCTGTCCACACCGAGTTCATGCGGCGAAGGAATGTTGGCTGTCTCGGGATTCAGCAGGCCCTTATGATCGGGTCCCAACCCAAGCTTGATCAGGGCGCGAGAGTCCGGTGTCAGCTTGGTCTGCCAGCCGTTGGCCGCCTGGTAGCGGGTCATGGCGTCGCGGGTGGCCTCGTCCCAAGTGCCGGACGGCCCACCGGTAAGGTAATGCTCGCGAATGAGGGCGTTCTGGATCTCCGTGGTGCGCTGTTGGTCGATCCCGCGCTGACCGTGGGAGCGGGAAGCGCTCTTCCTGGACTTGCCGGAATGATGGGAGGTCGAATGCGTCCGGGTGACCTGTGCGTGCTTGGTTGTTGGCTTGGCGGTTGTGGTTGCCGACGCCGTGCCAGCCATCAGCGCCAGCACCAAAAGAACGCCGGCGAATTGAGGTATACGATTTCCGATAGGCAACGATCACCTCAGACAAAAAGCTATAAGTTCCAGAATGGGCTCCATTGTAATGAAGCCTTAACCTTAGGGGAACAAAAAAAAGAGGCCCGAATCCCAAAATGAAACAGCAGCGGTACCGGCATCGTATGCTTCGATGCGCCAGTACCGCTGGTTGGGTTGCTTACTTGTGAACGGGCCCGCTCCAATCGAGATTACCTACTGGTTATTGTAGGGTCCCTCCCATGAAGACCGTGGTGTTGTCTCGCGTGCCGCGCGGGCGGACCAGGAAGACGACATCCTGGCCGCTTTTCGCCTGCGACTCAAGCTTCTGGAAATCGTCCTCGCCGTTCACCGGCTGCTTGTTAATTTCCAGGATGACGTCGCCGCGGCTCAGTCCCACAGTGTCGCCGAAGCCGTCGGGCTTCAAGTCTTGCACGATGACGCCCTTGGCATTCGGCAACTGGAAACGGTTGGCCATGTCCGGCGTGATACTGCGAACGGTGATGCCGAACTTGCTTTCCTGCGGCTGGGCCTGCTCACCGCCCTCCTCCTGCTCGCCCAGGCGTGCGGCAAACAGCTTGGAACGGTCAGCAATGGTGACGTCGGTCGCAGATGTTTTTCCACTGCGAATATAGCCGATCTTGGCGGTGCTTCCGGGCTTGATAGAGGAAATCTCCGCCACCAGTTCGTCGCCCGTCCTCACTTGCTTGCCATTGACGGAAACGATGGTGTCGCCCGTCTTCAGGCCAGCCTTGTCGGCCGGGCCGTTGGGCGTAACGTGAGCGATGGTCACTCCGCTGGTGACTCCATAGACGCGGGCCACTGCCGGATTGGGGACGGCGTTGAACTCCACTCCAATCGAACCACGCGAAACTTTGTGGTCCGGTCCGATGAGCTGGTTGTAAACCTGCACCACGGTGTTGGATGGCATCGCAAAGCCAACGCCCTGGTATCCTCCGCCGCTGGTGTAAATGGCCGTGTTGATCCCGATCACCTCGCCCGCCATGTTGACCAGCGGACCGCCCGAGTTACCGGGATTGATGGCCGCGTCGGTTTGGATGAACGACTCAAACTGCCGGTTGGGGACGATATTGCGGCCCTTGGCGGAAACGATGCCGGCGGTGACCGTCTCATCGAGACCGAACGGACTTCCCACTGCAAGCACCCAGTCGCCGACCGACATGCTGTCAGAGTTGCCCAGCTTGGCGGCGGGCAATGACTTCTTGGCGTCGATCTTGATGACCGCGAGATCGGTTTCCTTGTCAACCCCGATCACGGTGGCGTCGTAGGTCACGGTCGCGGGATCGTCCATCAGCTTTACCCGGATGCGATCGGCTTTTTCGACCACGTGATTGTTGGTGACGATGTAGCCCTTGGGATCGACGATGACGCCGGAACCCAGGGACCGCTCGCGCAGATCGTCGGGCCCAAAGCCCTGGTCAGGCCCGCCCTGGCCACCTTGGCCTTGCCCGCCCTGTCCACCAAAAAAGCGGTTGAAGAAGTCCTGGAACGGGCTGTCTTCGTCGCCGCCACCTGGTCCTTCCTCGCCGGGAGGCATGCCACGACGGCCACGGTGCGGGTTCTTGATCGTCGATTCGGTGCTGATGTTGACCACCGAAGGTTCCATCTGGCGAGCGATCTGGGAAAACTGGCTCGACAACTGCACCGGCGAGGGAACCTGCAACGGAGTCGCGTCGGCCGAGGGATTCTTCTCCTTGCCCTTCACGCCTCCGGAGACAACTGTGCCAATCAGAATACCGAGGGTTAAGGTCGTCAAGACCACCAAGGTTGAGGCAAAGCGATTGGCCTTAAACTTTTGCCCGAAACCTGAAACGTGCAGATCCATCAATTGTTCCTCCGGCTAAAAAGCCAAATAGAAATTATACAGTCGGCGCAACTTCGCGGCTGGATTGTGCGGGGATTCAATGGGAGTTCTCATGCGATTAGACGCAGGAAACAGGGAATTCGTCACCAACCGGCGCTGCTCCGGCGGCAACTGTAAGTAGGAGTGGACTTACCGCGGCCGGAGTTGCCGTTGGGCTAGAATCGTGGCAATTCGGAGGAGCGGCAATTTGAGGCCCGGGTCGCCAATTCATTCAGGCCAGAGGTTTCGTGCGAGTTGTATCGCTCTGTTCGCTTGGTTGTTGCTGTTGCCGTCGATGGTTGGGGCACAGCAGATCACGGTCAATCTCGATCCCGCCCAAACCAAAATCTGGTGGACGCTGGGGGCTACGCTGCACACCGTCCATGGCACTTTCAAACTCAAGAGTGGCAGCCTTACATTCGACCCGCAATCCGGCGCTGCCAGCGGCGAAATCATTGTGGATGCCACCAGCGGCGACAGCGGCAACCACTCCCGCGACCAGAAAATGCACAAAGAGGTGCTGGAGAGCCAGCGCTATCCCGCGATCATTTTTTCTCCCACACATGTAATGGGAAAGGTCGCCGACAGCGGGACGTCGAACCTACAAGTCCAAGGCGTGTTTCATATCCATGGCGCCAATCATGACCTCACACTGTCGTTGCCAGTTGAAAGGAGTGGCGACACGGTCAAGGCGAGCAGCAGTTTCGTTGTGCCCTATCAAGAATGGGGCCTGAAGGACCCGAGCACCTTCTTCTTGAAAGTCGAGAAAACGGTGAGCCTCAGTATCTCCAGCGTAGGCCGCATTAGTCAGTAGCCAGTTCTCAGTAGCCAGTAGCCAGTAGCCAGTAGTCAGTGGCCAGTAGTTGTCATCCGGGCCGCGTCGCGGCGATACCGCTGGCGACACCGTCTATTGGCGGCTGGCCTTCTCACTTATCGCTTCGCCCAGGGTGAGTGAAATTCATTGTCCATCGTTAGTTCCAGATGCGTGCCAACGATCAGGGCAAAGTCGATAGAATATAATGTCACGCACTGATGGCCCTCGCCTCCGGCACCAAACTTGGTCCTTATGAAATCGTCTCGCCTCTGGGCGCTGGCGGCATGGGAGAGGTGTACCGCGCGCGCGATACCCGCCTCGACCGTAGCGTTGCCGTCAAGATTCTTCCTTCACATCTTTCGGAAGACCCAGAGGCCAAACAACGCTTTGACCGGGAAGCCCGGACGATCTCTTCCCTGAATCATCCCAACATCTGCACACTCCACGACGTTGGCCACCAGGATGGGACCGATTACCTGGTGATGGAACTGCTGGAAGGCCAGACGCTGGCGGAGCGCTTGAGCAAGGGACCGCTGCCCATCGACCAGGTCTTGAAGTACGGGGCCGAAATCTGCGACGGACTGGAGAGGGCACATCGTGGCGGTGTGGTGCACCGCGACTTGAAGCCCGGCAACATCATGCTGACCAAGACCGGAGCCAAGCTGATGGACTTCGGTCTGGCCAAGGAGGCGGTGGCCAGCGCGACCGCGGCATCCGGCCTCACCGCAACCGCGAAAACACCCCAGGGAAGTCACCCTCTTACCGCGCAGGGCACCGTAGTGGGAACCTTCCAGTACATGTCGCCCGAGCAGATCGAGGGGAAAGAGGCCGATGCACGTTCGGACATTTTCGCCCTGGGCGCGGTGCTCTATGAGATGGTAACGGGAAAGCGGGCCTTCGAGGGCAAGACTCCGGCCAGCGCGATGGCGGCGGTGCTGGAGCGCGAGCCGACTCCGATTTCTTCCCAGCAACCGCTGACCCCGCCCGCGCTCGAGCGTCTGGTCAAGATATGCCTGAGCAAGGATCCCGACGACCGTTGGCAAACGGCGCACGACGTTAAGCTGCAACTCAAGCAGATCGCCGAGGGCGCATCGCAGGCCAGCGCAGCCGTGATAACGCTCCCGCAGCGCAAGCGCGGTAATGCATGGCCCTGGGGTGTGGCTGCGATTCTAGGAATTGTTGCCGGTGTGGCGTTGGTGTCGGCCTATCTTGCGAACCACAAGGACGTGCCAGTACTGCGGGTAGAGATCAACCCGCCTGACAAAATGCAGTTCAACCTCTCAGGCGATCACGGCGGCCCGGCGGAGATTTCTCCTGACGGCCGTTACCTCGTCTTTTCGGCCTACGGCTCCGGGGGCGCCCAGCTGTATTTGCGGTCGCTGGATTCAACTTCTCCGCAGGCCCTTGCAGGCACCGAGGGTGCAATGTTCCCTTTCTGGTCGCCGGACAGTCGCTCCATAGCCTTCTTCACCGACGACAAGCTGAAACGAATCGAAGTGAGCGGTGGCACGCCGGTCACGATCTGCGGTTCGACCCTGGGACGTGGTGGCAGTTGGAACCAGGACGGAACCATTGTGGCCGCCCTCGCCTACAATACCGGTCTATCGCAGGTCCCAGCCAGCGGAGGCACGCCGACTCCTGTTACCACGATCGATGGCGTCCACTATTCTTCCCATCGCTGGCCGTGGTTCTTGCCTGACGGCAAGCACTTCCTCTACATCGCCGTTAAACATAATGCGCCGACCAGTCCCGAAACCGCGGTGTTCTTTGCCTCGCTTGACGGCAAAGAGAACCGCCTTCTGTTACACACCTTTTCGAACGCCATCTACGCATCGGGACGCCTAATCTTTCAGCGCGAAAATTCCCTGGTGGCGCAGACCTTCGACCCATCCAACGGCAAATTCTCCGGCGAGCCGCAGACTCTAAGTGCAAATGTCCAATTTGACCCTGGGCTCTGGCGGATGAACCTCAGCGCCTCCACCGACGGCATGATGTTGTACGCATCCGGCACGGCTTCCGGGACCGAGATCCTAACCTGGTACGACCGCAGCGGAAAGCGACTGGGCACGGTGGGCGAGCAGGGGGAATTCTACGATCTGGATCTCTCCCCCGACGAGAAGAAAGTCGCGACTACGGAGCTGAACACAGCCACGGCGACAATCTGGATTCGCGACCTGGCAAACAATCTGAAGAGTCGGCTCACCTTCAGCGACGGTGCACACCTCACTCCGCTTTGGTCTCCGGACGGAAAAGAGGTAGCCTTCACCTCAAACCAGCAGGCCGCGATCTCAGTTAAGACGATCGGCAGCAGCGCCCCGGAGCGCACGCTGCTTTCATCGCCGAATCCTATCTATCAAGCCATTTCGGACTGGTCGCGCGACGGCCGCTACCTGATGTATGAACAGGGCACCGGCGTGAATACGGACCTTTGGGTGCTACCGTTATCTGGCGGCAGCAAGCCGTTTCCCTATTCGAGCGGGTCGTCAAGAGGAACGTTTTCGCCGGATGGCCGTTGGGTGGCATATGTGGCCCAAGAGGGAGGGCGTCCCGAGGTTTTTGTGGCCCCATTCCCATGGACCGGCGCGAAGTGGCAGGTTTCCAATGGAGGCGGCGCCGGGCCGCGTTGGCGTGCTGATGGCAAGGAACTGTTCTACTTCGATTTCAACGGCATTACGGCCGTTGAAGTGGGTAGCGCGGGGTCCGCATTCCAGGTGGGCAGCAGTAAGTTGCTGTTTCGCCTTCCGATGAGAGGCACCATAGCCCGCGAGTATGCTCCATCGCACGATGGTCAGCGGTTCCTCGCGGTCACGCCCAGTGAAGGAAGCTCTCAGTCGTTGACTCTAGTCCAGAACTGGCCGGCAGAATTGAAGAGCAAGTAATACGGGCTGCGAGCGTGTCTGCGCCAGTTCTGAAACTGGCCAAAATTTCGTCTTTCTCCTTCCCGTAGTAATCTAATGACAACTAGATGCCCTCGGAAAAAGTTTTAATAGTTGACGACGAGAAGCTGGTTCGTTGGTCTCTCCGGCAAAAGTGCGAGGAGTGGGGTTATCACGTGCTGGAGGCTGACAACGGCTCGGCCGCGCTGCGCGTGGCCCACAACGAGTCTCCCGACCTCGTGCTGCTCGACGTGCGCCTGCCCGATTCCAGCGGCATCGAAATCCTGGAACAACTGAAAAAATCCAACGATGCGCGCGCCATCATCATGATCACCGCCGATCCGCAGCTGGAGGACGTGAAGACCGCGCTCAAGCTGGGGGCCTACGACTTCGTCGGCAAGCCGCTGGATTTCGACGAGCTGGCGGTGGCGGTGAAGAACGCGCTCGAGACCACCCGTCTGCGTTCCGAGGTCGAGTCGCTGCGCGGCGAGGTCCGCCGCCGCGCTGGCTATCACAATGTCATCGGGGTCTCGCAGAAGATGTCGGAGCTGCTGGGTTTCGTCAGCAAGATCGCCGCCAGCGAGGCGACCACGATTCTGGTTCAGGGCGAGAGCGGCACCGGCAAAGATCTTATCGCCAAGGCCATCCATTATCAGAGCCGCCGCCAGGACAAGCCGTTCGTCGCCATCAACTGCTCGGCCATTCCCGAGACTCTGATGGAGGCCGAACTCTTCGGTCACGAGCGCGGCGCTTTCACCGACGCCAAGGCCATGAAGAAGGGCCTGTTCGAGATGGCCGATGGCGGCACGCTCTTCCTCGACGAAATTGGTGAGCTGTCGCCGCTGTTGCAGGCCAAGTTGCTGCGCGTGCTGGAAGACCAGGTCATTCGCCGCGTCGGTGGGGTGCGCGATATGCAGGTCGATGTGCGCGTGATTGCCGCCTCCAACCGCGACCTGGAGCGGGCGGTGCGCGATGGTCAGTTTCGCCAGGACCTGTATTACCGGCTGGCCATCATCTCCATCTTCCTGCCCACGCTGCGCGAGCGCAAAGACGACGTTCTCCCGCTGGTGGATTTCTTCATCGCCCGCTACAACCGCAAGTTCCGCAAGTCGGTGAAGGGCATCACCGACGAGACACGCAAGCTGATGCTCAAGTACGACTGGCCGGGCAATGTGCGCGAATTGAAGAATGCCGTCGAGCGCGCCATGATTCTGGAAGACAGCAACGAGCTTCATCCCGAATACATGCCATTCGCCGTGGCCCAACAACAGTCCGCTTATACCGCCTTTGAACTTTCCTCGGCCAACAACAGCAGCGTTGCCGGCAAGCAGTTGCCCGATGGCCGCAGCTTGCCCAAGCTGGAGATTCCTCAGGGAGGCACTTCGCTGGAAGAGGTGGAGCGCGAGTTGGTGGACATGGCCATGGGACAAGCCAATGGCAACCAGACCCATGCCGCCCGCCTGCTCGACATCAGCCGCGACGCCCTGCGTTACAAGCTGAAGAAGTTCGGCCTCATCCACGCCGAAGAAGACGAGCCCACCACCGCCGCCTCGTAGGGGTGCAGCCGCGGAGATTTTCGTCTGAGGTGGCGTCCCTGATCACGGAGAAAACTCGATAGAAAACAAGAACTCCGTGTCCTCCGTGGTGAATGATTTTTGCCGGAGAGAAGTCGAAGGACCCCTATTGCCGCGGATCACAACGTGGCACAGCCCCTCTGGGGGACGCGCTCAACCAACTGCTGGGCGGCAAGAAGAAACCCTAAAAAAATAATCTTTCGGGGCAAAACAGGAGGGCCCAAGCCGTTTAGCCTGGGCCCTTCATTTTTCGCTTAGGTCCGCGTGCCGTGCGTCTAGTTTCTGGCGGGGCCCGCGTTCCATTCCATTTAAGGCTGAGCGAATCTTGTCACCGTCAATCCGTCGCTACATCTCGTTACATCACGAGGGCAATGCTCTCCAGTTCGCGTTGGAAGGTCTCCAAACTGCCACCCAGCATTCCCGCTCTGGCCATCGCATTGCGGGCTTCCTCGGTCGAGACACCATAACCGTGTCCAGCGAGGAACATCTGGATCAACTCGGCCGCATCCCTCGAGTCAAATCCCTGGAGCAACTCGCTCCTCAGCGCCGATAGTTCCGGGACGGAAAATTTTTCTGCCATCATTCACCTCACCTCCGACCCGTTATGGGCTTTGCTAGCTTAGACGGATTAGACAGCTATTAAGTTGCAAGCAATCCGAGTGCCGAACATGGTAACCCGCCAGCCCCTCCTGCCCGCTTTTTGTATGAATCTAACCCCTTCATGCCGCAATAGTTGCAGGTTGCCCTCCCGAAAAGGGAGTCGGGTTCCCATTCCTGCCACAAAAGTGAGGTGTACGGCATTCCGCCACTGCAAGAATTTGCGCAGACGGGGAGGGGAAATGCTCTTTGTAACTTCAGAGGTGCGCACTATTTCGGGAAGGCTGAGCAATTTCTACCACTGCGTAAGCCTCTTTCGGGCTTAGGGTTCCGGCCCCCACGAGGACCCAGAGCACCCCATCTGGCGGCTGCGAAACTCGCGCACTCCCGTGAGGTTCAAAGCTGCTCGATGGTGGCTTCCGGTTCCAGCAGGATTGGAATGCCATTGCGAATGGGATAAACGCGCTTGCACTCGTTGCACTTCAGGCTGTCTTCGCCGCGCAGCACGAGTGGCTTGCGGCAAACCGGGCAGGCGAGGATTTCCAGCAGGTCTGGACTGATCATGAGCTTTGATTCTAGCAGCCTTCGCTTGCCGGTAATCAACCGCCCCAATCGCCTCCGACCACTCCGCGGATGTTCCTGTTCTCGGTTCTGCTAAACTTTACACTTCCATATGACGGAACAATCGCGCTCTCGCGTGTTTCTCTGGGTTCTGCTGGGCGGCGGGGCCTTCTTCCTATTCTTCATTGCCATCTTCGCATTGGTTTACTTCACGGTGCGCTCGCAGCAGAAGACAAGCTTCAGCGGCTTCGGCGACAAGATCGCGGTGGTTGATTTGGAAGGGGTCATCCTCAGTCCAAAAGATACTGTCGAGCAGCTCAAGAAGTTTGCCGACGACAGCTCGGTAAAAGCCATTGTTCTGCACGTGAACTCTCCCGGCGGCGGGGCGGCGGCTTCGGAAGAAATTTATCGCGAGGTGCTGCGCATTCGCGACGAGAAGAAGAAACCGATTGTGGCGTCCATCGAGACGGTGGGCGCCAGCGGCGCCTATTACGTGTCTTCGGCGACCAGCAAGATCTTTGCCGATCAGGCCAGCATCGTCGGTTCCATCGGCGTCATTGCTGAATGGTACAACTACGAAGAGCTGATCAAGTGGGCCAAGCTGAAGGCCATCACTATGAAGGCGGGCGAATTCAAGGACACGGGATCGCCCACCCGCGACATCACCCCGGTCGAGCGCGCCTACCTGCAAGGGCTGATCGACAACATGCACACTCAGTTCATCCACAACGTTGCCGCCGGACGGCACCTGAAGGACGACCAGGTGCAGGAGCTGGCCAACGGCAAGGTTTGGACGGGGGAGCAGGCACTGCCGCTGAAACTGGTGGACCAGATTGGCGACTTCCGCATAGCCATTGCAGACACCGCAAAATCGGTCGGCATCAAGGGCGAGCCCACGCTGGTGCGCCCGGAGAAAGAGCGCAAGAGCGTGCTCGACCTGCTCTTCGGCGATGTCTCCGAATACCTGCCCAGCCGTGCGAAATTGATGGAAACCAATGTCGGGTTCTATTACCTTTGGAAGTAAGCGGTCCTGTCGTCTATGAAAACACGGAAGTGCAACGAAAACTTAGGCTTGCCAAGCCCGCGACAAATCTGAGAGTATCCGTGGTGCGGGCTGGACAAGCGATTGGTTTCGCGATAAGGGGCGTGCGAGATGACCAAGGCAGACTTGATCGATGAAGTTTCCCGGCTGGCCGAGCTCACTCGGAAGGACAGCGAGGTCATAGTAGAGACCATCTTCGAGAGCGTGGTGCGCTCGTTGCGCGCCGGCGACAAGATCGAGATCCGGGGATTCGGCAGCTTCCGCACCCGCCAACGTAAATCCCGCGTGGGCCGCAATCCCAAGACCGGAGAGCGCGTCGAGGTTCCCGCCAAGAAGATTCCGTTTTTCAAGCCCAGCAAAGAGCTGAAGGACATGGTCAACAGCTACGTGGAACCGCACCCGCACGTGCAGGCCGCCGCGGAAGGCACTCCGGAACCGCAAATGTAATTCTCTTTGGAAACTTTCCCCGCTCCGGGAAAGGTTTCCACTTGCATCATGCGCTTTAACGGCGCGTCGTGATACGGCCCATCGGGTTTATGATGACGACATCACCCGAGATGCGGCTGAACCATCGACAATCTATTGTGTCCAGAAGCCATCTCATAAATTGCTTTGTGTCAGGGCACGGCTTCAGCCGTGCCGCAACGGGTCCAAAATCGCTTGGGCTTCAGCCCCCGCGGGACTTGTTTTTGCAGGGGCTGAAGCCCGGACACCTTTTCCGCGCTTCGATTGGCACGACTCAAAGTCGTGCCCTGACACAACCCAGAACGATTTATGAGATGGCTTCTAGTAAACAACCATCTCTTACACTCTGCGGCGTGAAATGGTGCGTGCCATTACTTGCCTTCAGCCTGTGGGCCGTTTTAACCGCAACTGCCACCGCGCAGATGTCTCCATCACGATCGGCCAAGAGCGACGCCAGCTTCACGCTGAGTGGATCGGTGGTCAACTCCGTCACCGGCGAGTCCGTTAGCCACGCCCTTGTGCGGATAGCGGGCAGTTCGCAACGCACAGTTTTTTCGGACGGCGAAGGGCACTTCCAGGTTGAGGGACTGCCGGCCGGGAAGGTCATCCTTACCGCGCAAAAGCCGGGCTACTTCAGCCAGCAGGAGTTCAGAGGCAGCGCCAACAAGCTGGTGAACGTCGGTCCCACCACCGACTCGGTGGTAGTGAAGCTCACACCGCAAAGCGCAATCTCGGGCCGGGTCACGGATACGACGGGCCAGCCAATCGAGCATGTGCCGGTCCATCTGACGGCCAAGGCGGTGCGTGACGGCCGCAAACACTGGGAGGCGCGGGGTCAGCAGCAGACGGATGACGATGGCCGATATCGCTTCGCCAACTTGATGCCTGGGACGTACTACCTGGCGGCTGGACCGGGCCGGGATGAAACGCGCATTCTAGCGGGAGCCGAGAAGCCAAAGATCGGCTACCCCTGCATATATTATCCAGGCGCACCCGATTTGGCGTCAGCGTCGCCGCTTCAGCTTGCCGCAGGCCAGCACACAGAAGCCGACTTCTCCATGGCGGCAGGCCCTGTTTACCACGTCTCCGGTAGCGTCGCCGGGTACGCTCCGCAGCAAGGCGTGGGGTTTCAATTCTTGAGCCCGTCAGGCGATGACCTGTCGCTCCCCATCAGATTCAACATGGAAAGCGGACGCTTTGACGTGGATAGCGTTCCCTCGGGCAGTTATGTGGTGAAGGCGTTTTCCCAGGCAGGCCCGGACCAGCCAGTGCGCGGGGAGGCGCACCTGAACGTCGCTGCTGCCAACGTCGAGAACCTGCACCTGATTCTTGGACCGGCCATGTCCATACCTGTGGTTGTGCGGATGGAGTCGCGAGCGTCTTCGAACCAGGGCACCGGGACGGGAGGAATTCAGGCGGCGCCGATCGCCGTGCGTTTGATTTCCTCGGACCCGACCACTTCGGAATCCTACTCGACTGCCGTGCGCGGCAGCGGCGGAGCTAATTCCGTGGTGCTGCAGAACGTGGAGCCGGGCAAGTATTCGGTTGATCTGATACCGCACGGCGGGTGGTATGTGCAGTCTGCCCAGTATGGACAGACGAACTTGCTCAACGACGATCTCGTTGTCGCCTCGGCGGGACAAAGCTATCCCATGGAGATCGTCTTGCGCGACGATGGCGCAACCTTGACGGGAACGGTGAAGACCCCAGAAGGGCCGTATGCACAAGCGACCGTAGTGGCGATGCTCGAACCTGCTTCCAAGGTTGCCGCCAAGGTCGCGTACGCGTTTGCGGAGAACGGCTTCACCTTCAATGGGCTTGCTCCCGGCGAGTACCTGATTTACGCCTTCGACTACGCCGAGGGCATTGAGTATTCCAATCCTGACGTTCTGCAAACCTATGCTTCGCAGGCCGCCCACGTCACCCTGTCGGCAAGTCAGAAGACGCAGGTCGCCCTCGATCTGATACGCACCGGGGATGGAGACTGAGTCGAATGTTTGCCCGGCTCACGCTTGTCGTGTTTTTCGCCGTCGGATTGTCTGCGCAATCGAACCAGCCAACTCATCCGCCATCGGTCCAGCAAGGCTACCGGATTGCGGGAGTCGTGGTGAACTGGGCAACCGGACAACCGCTGGCTGGAGTTTCGGTTGCGATTGCTCCAACTACGCAAGGCACAGAACGGGACATATCACATTCAGTGACCACTGGCGCCGACGGCCGCTTCGCTTTCGCCGGCCTGGGTCGCGGCAAGTACTCGCTGATGGCGGCCGCTCATGGATTCATGTTGCAGGGCTTCGAGCGACATGGGATGTATGCCACCGCCATTGTGGCCGGCCCCGATCTCGATTCGGAGCACCTGGTCTTCCGGCTGCAACCGGACGCCTCTGTTGAAGGCATAGTGACCGACGAGAACAATGACCCGGTGCAGAACGCCATGGTCCGCCTCTTTGAACAATCGAGGGAAGAGGGACGGCAGAGAACCGTTCCTATGAACCAGGGGCAGACCGATGATCAGGGGCAGTTCCGCATCGGCCATCTGGAGCCTGGGACGCATTACCTGGCCGTCTCGGCGCGTCCCTGGTACGCACAGAACAATCCTGCGATTCTGCGCCGGAAATCGACCAATGCCGACGCCGTGGGGGCCTTGGCGGCGCAAGAGGCCGCTGCGCTCGACGTGACCTACCCTCTCACCTTCTATCCCGGTTCACCCGATTCGGCGGGCGCAAGTCCCATCGTGCTACATCCCGGTGAGCGGGTCACCGCGGACGTGGTTATGCGCGCCGTGCCGGCGCTGCATCTCAGGATCCGCACCAGCAATTCTGGCAGCGCTGGCGGTCCCGTTGGGTTTCCGCGAGTGTCGCAACGCATCTTCGATGGTTATCTGGACCCTGCATTCAACGCTAGCGAATCAACGTCCGTAATGGAGCCGGGCACAGTCGAGATCGCAGGCTTGGCGCCTGGGCACTACGTTATCGAGATGCCGAGTTCGAAAGGCGCCAATGACAAAGGCGCTAATCGAGAAGGATATCGCGAAGTTGATCTGGCGGGCGATCTCGAGGTGAGTGCGAATGACAGCTCCGGATTCGTTACCGTTGCAGGCTCGGTATTGTTTGAGGGCGCACCGCCGGTGCCGAAGGGATTGGCCATGCAGCTCTCAAATCAGGAGACCGGCGAATATCTCGGCAGCGAAATCCGCGATAAAGGGCAGTTCGAGTTCGAGGGAATTAAGCCGGGACGTTATATCGTGGCCCTTCAGGGCAGTGGGGGATATTTCCTGAGGAAAATGTCGGTGACCGGGGCAAAGCTGACGGGGCGCACGCTGGAGGTCGGCGCCAACAGCAGCGTCCACATTGCCGTTACGGTAGGGCGTGGCGTCGCGCAGGTGGATGGAGTTGCGCTGCGCGCCGGCCAGCCGTTTGCTGGCGCGATGATCGTGCTCGTTCCCCGGGATGCTGCCAACAATTCGCCATTATTCCGCCGCGATCAGAGCGACAGCGACGGCACCTTCACGCTGCCCAACGTTGTGCCCGGCCAGTACACCGTGCTCGCGCTGGCCAATGGCTGGGAACTGGAGTGGGGCAATCCTGCGGTGTTGCAGCCTTACTTGAAAGGCGGAGAAACCGTCCAGATTACCGGCGACGGCAAGCTGCAAGTCGAAGTGCAGGTGCAGTAAGACCTGATCCGCAAAGGGCGGTGGTCGCCTCCCCACAACAGGCTGTCGCAAACCAAGGGCCGATTTCGCGGAATTTCTTCTTACGCTCTCACAGGAATCCGTGACCTGGCTCACTGCGTGGCGGGGCGGTTCGCGCTGCAATACAGATGGCTGCTGGAGCGTAGGTTCGCGCCTCCCAGCGGTTTTCATACTCGGCTATAAGCCGGAGGTCGGAATTATCATGCAATCAGAAAAAGGCGAAATCCTCTGTCCGCTGTGCCACGGCCACGGCCGTGCACACAAAGAGGTTCTGGTCGTGCGTTGGCGCAGCCGCGAGTTTGAATTGGCGCTGCAGAAAATCGCCGACGAAGCGGCCTTTGGAACCACTGGCGGCCTCGACAGTCCGTTTGAGATTGCAGAGCCCGTTTACAGCAACGAATCTGACTAGCTGCCCCCGGCGTTTGCTGCGGCCGACGCCGGAGCCAGCCCCTTGGGTAGTCGCAACTGGACCGCTCTCAGGGTCCACCTGGGCCCGATCACGGTGGGTCGCCACTGGAAAGGCCAGTAACTATGCCTGCCACTGCTTCCGCTAGAAGAATTCTGGAAGATCTCAATCCGTTAAACATTGCCGCCCAGCAATTCGAAATTGCCGCGGACTACCTGCAACTCGACGCGGGATTGCGTGAGATGTTGCGCCGTCCCCGCCGCTCCATTGCGCTGACGCTGCCCATCAAGATGGACAACGGCGCCATCCGCGTCTTCGATGCCTACCGCGTACAGCACAGCAATATCCGCGGACCGTGCAAAGGTGGAATCCGCTATCACCCCAATGTCACCTTCGACGAAGTCTCAGCCGCGGCGGCAGGGATGACATGGAAGTGCGCGCTGGTGGACGTACCCTTCGGCGGCGCCAAGGGCGGTATTGGCTGCGATCCCAGGCACCTGTCGCGGGACGAACTGGAACGCCTCACTCGCCGCTATACCTATGAGATCGCGGCGCTGATCGGCCCCGACCAGGACATTCCCGCTCCCGATGTGAATACCGACGCGCAAACCATGGCGTGGATGATGGACACCTACAGCATGACTACGCGTCACGCCACTCCCGCTGTCGTAACCGGCAAGCCGACGGTCCTTGGCGGCTCTCTCGGTGGCTACGAAGCCAGTGCGCGCGGAGGTTTGTTCGTCCTCCGCGAAGCTGGCAAAGTGGCGGGTCTCGACTTGAAGACGGCGACTGTCGCCATCCAAGGTTTCGGACACGTTGGCAATGTGATGGCGCGGCTGCTTTGGGATGAAGGCGCCAGGGTGATTGCCGTCAGCGATTCGAAGGGAGGCATTGTCAATAAGGAGGGCATCGACATTCCCGCCTTGTTGCGCTTCAAGGCAGCGACCGGCAGCGTCGAAGCTTTTCCTGGATGCAGCCCAATCCCCAGCGATGACGTGCTGAAGGTGCAATGCGACATTCTGATTCCCGCAGCTCTGGAGAACCAGATCACGATGGAGAACGCCGGATACATCCGGGCGAAGATCGTCGCCGAAGCCGCCAATGGGCCGACCACACCCGAAGCCGACCTCATGCTCAGCCGTAAAGAGGTGATGTTGCTGCCCGACATTCTCGCCAATGCCGGCGGGGTGACTGTGTCCTATTTCGAATGGCTGCAGGACCTGCAGCAGCTCTTCTGGGACGAGGCCGAAGTGAACCGCAGGCTGGAGCAAGTGATGGTGAAGGCGTTTCACGAGGTACACGACACCACGAAAAAGTACAACTGCCACTATCGCGCTGCGGCGTACATTGTTGCTATCGGCCGCGTGGCCCAGGCGGTCAAAGAGCGCGGCATCTGGCCGTAGAATAGGAGCTCCACCGAATTCCGTGCTTTTGACCGCCATTCGTTATAAGCTGCGAGGTTCCCTGATGCCGTCGCTTATGGTTTTGGAATCGTCTTCCGTCCTGCAGTTCGCCGAGGCAGCCGTCAAAGCGGTGGCTAGTGTCGAAGTTATCGAGCGCTCTCCGCGTGCCTTGCGCGATGCCATTCGGCACGCAGTAGGAAACGTGGCCCGCATCCTGTTTGCTTCGCCGCGGGAACTTCCGATCGCGCTGTTCAGCGAGTTCTTAAACGATCCGCGCGTGGTGGCCAATCCAACTCCCGACCAGATGGTCCATTCCGCGGCTGGCGTGACGGAGGCCTTCGCCGGGGTCGCCAGCACGGGCTCGGTATGCATCGATGTCAGCTACCAACGCACGGGGCTGGTGAGCCTACTGGCGCCGCTGCAAATCGCGGTGATCGCGGCCGAGAGCATCGTGCCGAAACCGCGTGACCTGTTTCGCGCCGACATGCTGGACGGTAAGGGTCTGAGGCGGGACTTTGTGTTCGTCACCGGCCCCAGCGCCACCGCGGACATGGGTCCTCTGGTGCGCGGCGTACATGGGCCACACAAGCTGCACATCATCGTGGTGAGGTGAGCCATGGAAACGACCTTAAGTTCGGCAGAGATCCAGCCGCGTCAGGTGGCGAACAAGAGCACCAAGAAGGCCCTGCTCGACGCTATCCGCATGACGCTCGATGTGCAGAGCGCCGCAGTCCGGCACAACACGCAGACCTTCAACCGCAATCGCTACGCCGCCACCGCGCTGCTCGACGATTACAACGAACTGAAAGACCGCGCCCGGCAGATTAAAGAGAATGCGCTGGCCAACCTTCCCGAGCTTCTGCAACGGCTGGAAGCCAGCGTGCAAGCCAATGGCGGGCATTTCTACCTGGCGAAGACCGCGGACGGCGCCAACCAGTACATTCGCGACGTACTGGTGCGCCACCAGGTCAAGCGGGTGGTGAAGGGCAAGAGCATCACCTCGGAAGAGATTAAGCTGAACCATGCCATCGAAGCGGCCGGCATCGCCGTGGCTGAAACCGATCTGGCGGAATTCATTTTGCAGGTGGCGGACGAGCAGCCGTCGCACATTATCGCGCCTGCTTTGCACTACTCCCGCGAACGCATTACTGCGCTATTCAAACGCAAGTTCACCACCAATCTGCCGCTCGACACCGGCGAAGAACTCACGCGATTTGCCCGCGAAAAATTGCGCGAACAGTTCATCGCCGCCGACGCAGGCATCTCCGGCGCGAACCTGATTGCCGCCGACAGCGGCTCGCTGATGCTGGTGGAGAGCGAAGGCAATATCCGCATGACGATGACCTTGCCGTCGCTGCACATCGCGATTGCCGGCATTGAAAAAGTCGTTCCCTCGCGTACTGACTTCGGCCCATTTCTCGAGCTGCTACCAGCCAGCGGCACCGGACAGCCGCTGACGTCGTACGTGAGTATCCTGCATCCGCCCTTGCAGGCGCCGCCGTTTGTCGCGCCGGGCAAGACCGCCAAGTCGCGCGAGTTCCACCTGGTGCTGATTGATAACGGGCGCAGCCGCATGCGAGAAGATCCGGTGCTGCATGAAGCGCTCTACTGCATCCGGTGCAGCGCCTGCCTGAACTCCTGCGCCAACTTTGAAACGGTTGGCGGGCATGCCTTCGGTGGAGAAACCTATTCTGGCGGCATCGGCGGTTCGTGGGAAGCGGGCACCGGTACGCTGATGAACGCGCGATTCAGTGAATTGTGCACCGCCTGCTCGCGTTGCGTGCCGCAATGTCCGGTGCGCATCGATATTCCATGGCTTAACGAGAACCTGCGGCAGCGCATGAATCGGGAGCAGCCGGCGTCCGCCGCCAAGTCCGTATTTGGGGCGATGACCGGCAGCGCGGCGCAGGACCGTGTTGCACCGCTGCAAAAACAGTTCTTCGGCAACTATCACACCTTCGGCAAATGGGGCTCGCGCTTCGCTACGCTGGCGAACGCGTCCATGCACCTGCCGGGAGCGCGTGGCCTGATGGAGAGTGCGCTCGGGGTCGACCGCAGGCGCAAGCTGCCGCCGTTTCCCAAGAAAACCTGGGAGCAGTTGTTCCGCGAAGAGCGCGGCGTGAGACCCGGCGCTATCGAACCTGGCGTGGTGATGCTGGCAGATGTGTTCACCAACTACGGCGCGCCAGAACGCGGGATGGCGGCGATCCGGGTGTTGCGCGCGGTTGGCCTCGACGTGACGCTTAGCCCGGCCATGGCGGATGGCCGCGCCGCGATGTCACAAGGAATGATGGAAACTGCGCAGCGACAGGCGCGCGCGCTGGCTCCGGTGCTGAAGCGATACGCGGACGAAGGCAGGAAGATCGTCGTGCTCGAACCCAGTGTGCTGGCCATGCTGCGCTTCGACTTCAAGCATCTGCTCGACGACCCGGGCACGCAGGCATTGCTGGCGCAGAACAGCTTTGAGCCGCTGGAAGTGCTGTGGGGAGTCGCGCAGGAGATGCAGCTCGATCTGGCACGGATATTTGCCGCTCGCCGATGCCCGCAGGGCACGCGGCTCTTCTACCACTCGCATTGCCAGCAGAAGACGTGCAATTCCGCAACCCAAACCATCGAGGTGCTGCGCGCCGCGGGCTTCGACGTGGTGACATCGTCGGTGGAATGCTGCGGCATGGCTGGCAGCTTCGGATACAAGCGCGAGTATTACGAGTTGAGCATGGCGGTTGGCGAAGATCTGTTCGCGCAGGTGCGTCGCGCCGAAGAGGAAGGTGGACCGCGCACCTTGGTCGCCAGCGGGACTTCCTGCCATGAGCAATTGTCGGCAGGATTGGGCCGCGAGGTCTTTCATCCCGCGGAATTGCTGGCCGGCACACTCTGATGCGGACACAGTTGCGGCACGGCCCTTAAATCCTCGAAAGCCGTGCCAGAACGGGATTTCGGGCGACTACGATCGGTCACGTAGATTACCGAATTATTTGCCTGAGATGTATTTACAAATGGCGAGTTTAGCGGCACAATTCAGTTGCAGTCAGGCAGTTCTGGGGGAGGGCTGCCTTCCAGGCGCTCGGCGTTCACACGCCGGGCGCCTTAGATTTTTTGCACGCAATTTTCTGCTCCGCGAGCAGACGCTGGCGCTTCATCAAACGCCAGCGCTTCCTGTGCCAGGCGACTCTGGAGTTAGTAAACGGCTGCTTGCGTCCAGAAGCAGGCACCAGCATCTAATGTGAGTCGGGATGTTACGATGAAATGACAGTCCGGCTGCAGCCGTAGCTGGCGATGACCCCTCAGGAGGATGAATGGCAAGTGAATCAATTGTAGAGGTAACGGACGCCAATTTTGACCAACTGGTGCTGAAGTCCGAGCAGCCGGTCATGGTGGATTTCTGGGCAGCCTGGTGCGGCCCCTGCCGGGCACTGGCTCCCATCGTGGACGAAGTGGCGCTGAGCTATAACGGTCGGGTCAAAGTTGGCAAGATGGATGTGGACAAAAACGCTTCCACTCCGCAACGCTACGGAGTGCGCGGCATTCCCACCTTATTGGTCTTCAAGGGCGGCCAGGTGCGCGAACAGATCGTCGGCTATGTTTCGCGCGAGGTCATCGAAAAAGCGCTGGACAAGAGCCTGTAAGTGCCAACGGTTTTCTCCTGAGCATTTCTTAATCCAGAGGAGAAATCATCGCACGCGCCACCTTATCGTGATGGACGACCCGCCCGTGTCCGCCGGATAGGGGTGGGCTTGGACCGAGAGCTCAACTTCCTTCGCAAATAGCGCCGGCGAAAGCACAAAAGTTGCGTCCTGTACCTGCAAGCGGATCGTCTTGCCCTTCGGTCCGATCGGCTGCGGAAATTCGATGCTCTGTTTCGAGCCGCAACACAGATACAGCGACAGTAGATCGCAAAATTGCAGCACGTCTGTCCAGTACTGCACTTCGCTTTCGCCGCGGTTTTGCCGGCGCAGCAAGCGGCACTGGCGCTGCTCTTCCGACGCCAGGAACTCGCGCACGCTTCGCGCGTCGTCCTCCGAGTAGGCGGCCATGCCGATCCCAAACTTGCCTAGCCGGCAGAAATGCCCGCTTACGATCAGGGCGGCGATGGGCGCGACCGCTTCCGCTGAATCAATCGAGCCTCGCCACGCCCGCAGGAAATCACCCGCCTTGATCTCGAGAAAGGAAAGCGGTCTGCCTGTTGCGTTCAGAGCGACGTTTTCGCCGGAATAGGCTGCTGGAGTCGCGTTCAGCCGCTCGCTTCCGTTGTCGAAATCTCTCCAGCCCTCATCGTGCAAGCTGATACCGCGCACGATGTCGTCGTCTAGCGGAGGCCCACCCGCAATCGCAAGCTGCTCGGCCATGTCGCCGGAAACCCGCGCGTGATCGGGCTGGCGCACCAAATGATACTTTGCCGAACTGGTTTTCTCGGCGCGGGCCACAGCCTCCCAAGCAGAGACAAACGCGTTATCGGCGTGGGCAGGTTGGGCGTCGGGCCGGAGGACCATGGAACCTATCTTGGCCGTGCGGCGCGCCCGCGCTTGGCGGCAGCAGCGCGAATGGGGCCGGTTCCTGTGGGTGGCTTGCGTTCGCCGTCGATCAGTTGCTTCAACACAAGCGCGTTGTTGCGCTCTTCGTTCTTGGAGGCGAACAGCAACGTCAGTCGGCGACGTTTCTTCTGTAACTCATAAAGCTGCTGCAGCGCTGCGTCCGCTGCCTCGGTCGTAAGCTCCTTGAGATATAGCTGGCGAAACTTGCTCCACTGCTGGGGATGAGCGTGAAACCACTTGCGCAACTCATTCGAAGGAGCCAGGTCCCTCAGCCAGGCGTCGAGCGCAGCGTCGGCCTTCTTCAACCCCCGCGGCCACAGCCGGTCCACCAGCACGCGAGTGCCATCGTGCGGCGACGGCTCGGCGTAAACCCGTTTGAGAGCAACCGTCATGCGAGGTGTATTCTAACTCTGATGGAGCCGCAGTGGCGGCCTTACCCGAACCTAGATTTGCACGGACACCTGCAAGAATGCCGAGACCAAAACGCGCGCCTTTTGCCCTATTGACTGCGATCATTCTGATCGTGACCACGATCTTTCTGGCCTGCGATTCCGAGCCCCGCAAGAGTGACGCCGAACTCGGACTGACTCCGCAGCAGGCGCAAGGCCGGCGCGTTTACGACGCACGCTGCGCGGAATGTCATTACGCCTACAGTACCCATGACCTGCGCGCACCCAGCCTGCACGGTCTGTTCAAAAAGCCGTTCATGAAGAACGGCATTCCCGCCAATGACGACAGGGTCACGGACATCATCCTGCTGGGCCGCGCCAAGATGCCTGCCTTCCAGCAGAAGTTGACCCAGCAGCAACTGGACGACCTGATGGCGTATTTGCATACGTTGTGAAAAAGCGGTCAGCCATCAGCTATCAGCTATCAGCTAAATCGTCGCGGTGGAACCCGAGTCGGGCAACATACCTAGACGAACATAGTGCTTCGGAAACCAACATTCACCGCGACCTTGAGTCCCTGACTGTGTGGCGAGAATCAAAGTCGTATTGGAAGCGTTGGCTGACAGCTGAAGGCTGACGGCTGAAAGCTGACGGCTGAAAGCTGTAAAATAGTTACGTCGCATGGCTACTGCTCCTGAGCTGATCCAGATCGAGATTGGCCCGCGCCGTCCGGCGCCCAAGCCGGAATGGCTGAAGGCGCGCGCGCCCATGGGCGAGAACCATCACAATCTCAAGACCCTGGCGCGCAACCTGGAGCTGCACACCGTCTGCGAGTCGGCGCATTGTCCCAACATCGGCGAGTGCTGGAACCATCGCACCGCGACCTTCATGCTGCTGGGCAATCTGTGCACCCGCCGCTGCGGCTTTTGCGCCGTGCCGAAAGGGCGCCCGCAGCCAATCGATTTTGAAGAGCCTCGCCGGGTCGCCGAAGCAGTGGAGAAGCTGGGACTGAAGTTCGCCGTGGTCACCAGCGTCAATCGCGACGACGACAACGTTGGTGGGGCTCGCGTCTTCGCCGACACTATCACCGAAATCCGCCGACGCGTTCCCGGATGCCGCGTGGAAGTGCTGATTCCCGACTTTCAGGGATTGGAAGAGCCGCTGCGCATCGTGATGGACGCCAGGCCCGACATCTTGAACCACAACACCGAGACGGTGCCTCGCTTGTATCGCGTCGCGCGCTCCGGCGCGCGTTACGAGCGCACGTTGCGCCTGCTGGCGCGCGCCAAGGAAATGAATCCGGCCATTCCGACCAAGAGCGGCGTGATGGCCGGTCTGGGCGAGAGCACCGGCGAACTGCTGGAGGTTTTCCGCGATCTCGCGGCCCACAACGTGGATATCCTTACCATCGGCCAGTACCTGCGGCCGTCGAAGGACCACCTTCCCGTGGCGCGGTTATACACGCCCGACGAATTCCGCTTTCTCAAAGAGGAATCCCTGCAGATGGGTTTCCGTCATGTCGAGTCCGGCCCGCTGGTGCGCTCCAGCTATCACGCCGACGAGCAGGCCGATGCGGGAACGCGCATCGTATAGCCCGTGTGGCGGTAATATAGCCTCATGTCTCGCAAAGTTTCTGAATTGTTGAAGAAGGCGCTTGCACTTCCTGAAGAAGAACGTGCCGCACTAGCCAGATCCCTGCTGAAAAGTCTGGAGCCCACGGATGCCTTCATCGAAAGCATGCGTGGGAGCCTCGCCCAGCGAGGCATGCCATCGGAGTTGGAGCGTGATGTGGGTCGCGAGTTTTCCTGAATTTGGGGGAAGGATTCAGCAACGATTGATCAGAGTAGCTTTCGAAATGCTTCAATGGTGAGTCCGGCGTCGCGGATAATGCCGCCCATGGTGAAGGCATTGACGGGGTTGTGGCGCGGAATCGTAAGGATGCGCTGGCCGTCCGTCATGACGATGTGTTTACCTTGCCGCAGAATGTGGAACCCGGCCTTCTCCAGAGCCCGAACAGCCTGAAGGTGGGGGATTCCCGGAAGCTTGCCCATTAACCGACTTTCACTTCCACCTCACGCACAACCTGCCCGCGCGTAAGTTCGGTGACCGCCTCTAAATATTCGCGAATGGCGTCCTGGATGTTCCGCAGCGCCTCCTGCTCGTTAGCGCCCTGTGACCAGCAGCCGGGGAGCCCGGGGCAAGATACGGCGAAGCCTTCTTCCGAGCGCTGCAACACCACACGATAGGTCATGCTCTTTATGCTACTCCTGTTTCGAGCGATCGAAAAAAGGCGTCGGAATCATCACTCCACGACGAAGCTCTTCATCTTCCGCAGCAGCGATTCCGGGGCCTGCACGTCGAGTTCGACATTTCCGTCGCGATACTCCCGAGCAAATACCACGGACTTGGCATCGAGCGTAGCCAGTGCTTTGCCTTCCGACTGAGGTACGCGCAAATGCACCCGGCGTACCGGATCCTCGGCAATGAGCTCGTCAATACGCTCCAATAAACTTTCGAGTCCAAACCCCTTCGCGGCCGAGACGTGGATCACGCTTGCCGTATCGCGCAGACTCTCACGTTTTTTCTCCGGCAGCAGATCAACTTTGTTCATTACGTAGAGCCGCGGCTTGTCCTGCGATTCCAGCTCGCGCAGCACTTCTTCAACCTGTGCCTGCTGCTCGGCTGCGGTCGGGCTGGTGACGTCGGACACAAGCAATAGCAGCGACGCTCGCTGCACCTCTTCCAGGGTGGCGCGAAACGCCGAAACCAGCGTGTGCGGCAGGTTGCGGATGAATCCCACAGTGTCAGACAGTAGCACCTGCCGCCGTGAAGGCAACGTGACACTCCGCAGTGTGGGATCGAGCGTGGCGAACATGCGCGCGCTCTCCAGCACCCCGGCCTGGGTGAGCGCATTGAACAAGGTTGACTTCCCCGCATTGGTGTAGCCGACCAGCGCCACGGTTGCAATGGGAACCGACTCGCGCCGCTGCCGCTGCTGTCCGCGGATGCGGCGAACATTTTCCAGCTGCTCCTTTACGTGGCGAATGTGCCGGTAGATTTTGCGCCGGTCGGTCTCCAACTGGGTTTCACCGGGACCACGAGTTCCAATGCCGCCGCCGAGCTGCGACATCTGCACGCCGCGTCCCGCCAGTCGCGGCAGCAGGTATTGCAGTTGCGCCAGTTCCACCTGGAGCTGTCCTTCGCGGGTGCGTGCATGGCGGGCAAAAATGTCGAGGATGAGTTGGGTGCGATCGATCACTCGCAAGTCGAGCCCGCGCTCGAGGTTCCGCTGCTGCGATGGCGTGAGCTCGTGATCGAAGATGACCAGATCGGGCGAACTGGAAGCAACCGCGCCTTTCAGCTCCTCCAGTTTTCCGCTGCCAATGAGCGTAGCGGGGTCCGGCTTTTGGCGCCGCTGCTGGAATTCGCCGATGACGGCCGCTCCCGCGCTGGTGGCCAACTCGCGTAACTCGGCCATGGACTCTTCGGCGGAAAATCCGTGATGCTCCTGTCCCTCTGCGGACAAGTGAGGAGCGGCGACGCTGCGCGCCACGCGCGCGCTGGGTGGAACTTTGCCAGTAGATTGCTGCCGAGGAAGCAGCGGCGTATCGGGTTCCCCTTGGCGACTCTGCGCGCCACGGGTTTGGGTATCGCGGCCCACCGCTGCCCGAGAGGAGAATTCCACCCCCACGAGAAAGACGCGTTCCGGCTGGCCCTGGCCAGTCTGCCATGAGCGGCCATTCGCTCGGGAGTTCATTCCATCGGCGCGGGAAATAGACTAGCCCTCGGAGGTGGTGTTCGCGGTCTCGGCGTCCACCGGAGCCACCGCTTCCGCTGGCGCGCGCTGTTCAAAGTGACGTTCGGAATGCCCGGGACGCGACATAACCACAGTGGAAATGGCGTGCTTAAAAATCAATTGCTCCTGATTGTTGGTGTCGAGAACGATAGAATATTTGTCGAAGGAGCGGATTCTTCCGGTCAGCTTCACCCCGCTGAGCAGGTAAATGGCAACTACGAACTTGTCTTTACGGGCAGTATTTAGAAACCCGTCCTGTATGTTCTGTGCTGCCTTGTTTTCCATGCGTCCCTCCCTGGCAATATGCAAAAAACAGCACAGCCCCAGATTCGCACCCCTTACGATTCCGAGCCTGTAGAAACCCGTCCGCAGCCGAACATGCCAACGGCCGCACAAGCAATCATAAGCCACTTTACGATAAGGCGGCGACCGCGCGATTTCAACTAAAACAACCACCAGGCCCAGTGATGTAGAATTCGCCCACTGCTCCGAATCCCAAAGCATGGCGCGGGATACCGGTCCAAATAGGTGACCAAGAGATGACTTCCTGGCTAGTGGCGCTACTCCTCTCGCCCGCAATCCAATTCCCCGGCGGCGAAGCAACCGCCCTGATGGTGCTTCGCTGGATCCATTTTGTCGCTGGCATCACCTGGGTCGGGCTGCTGTACTTCTTCAATCTGGTGGGCCTGCCTTTCGTGCAGGAACTCGACGCAAAGTTACGGGCAATTGTCGTTCCCAAGCTGATGCGGCGGGCCTTGTGGTGGTTTCGCTGGAGCGCGGTGGTGACTGTCCTGGCCGGCATCGCCTACTGGATGCACATCGTGGCCAGCGACGTTCGCAATGCGGTGTCGGCGGGCGAGCCGGCCTCTGCTGGGATGATGTTCGGCACATTCTTCGGACTCTGGACGCTGGCGTTCGTCATTGAGATGGGAGCGCTGATGTCGCCGGCCGAGGTGCTCAGGAAAGGCCCCGTGCTGGGCGTCATTGTCGGGATCGCGCTGGTCGCGGCGGCGTACATTTTTCTGAGCTTGAATCAGCATGGCTGGGAGAGCAATCGCGCGCTGGCGATTGGCATTGGTGGCGGGCTGGGATGGTTCATGCTACTGAACGTTTGGGGCGTGGTGTGGCGCATGCAAAAGAAGCTGATCCGCTGGACCGAGGCCAATGCCAGCCAGGGAACGGCGATGCCGCCCGAGGCGCCCAAGGTGGCCAGAATCGCGCTGCTGTGTACGCGCCTGAATTTCTGGGTGTCGTTCCCCATGCTGTTTTTCATGGGCGCGGCCAGCCACTACATCCTGTTTGCGGGGAGGTAAACCAGCGCATGCGTGTTGGTTTCTTGGAAGGGATTGGTTGTGGTAACGCCTGTTATCGCCAACAATCCAAACACTCTGGAACGTGTCACGATTTCAGAGTAGAGTTCTGTGCATGAGAGTTGAAGAGGGATTTTCAATGGCACGCTTCGCGCTCGTTCTCATGTCGAGCCTTGTGACGCTTGGTCTGGCCGCATCGGCGCAGACGATACAGGTTAGTCGTGACAATAAGACCATCTACGTGACCTCAGAGGGCGAAGCCAAGGCAGAGCCTGAGATTGCCATTCTCACGCTGGGTTACCACGCATGGAGCAAAACAAAGGACGCTCTTTTCGATGAGACCGCAACAGTTTCGGACAAGGTGGTCGCCGCGCTACTTCAGGCGGGTGTAAAGAGAGAAATGATCCGCACCGACAAGACTTCGCTCACCCACGTCGAGGCGGAACCGAACTGGCCCGCCGATTGGAAGGCAAACAGGGTTTTCGAAGCCGAGCTGCGCTGGAAGGTTACCGTTCCTGTCAAAGATGCGGAAGGCGTTGTGGCAATCGCCATGCAAGCAGGAGCAACCGAGCTAGGCGACGTGGCGTGGGACGTCGTGGATCGAACCAGGCTGCAAGCCGAGGCTAGCAAGAACGCACTAGGGAAGGCACGCACCGTGGCCGATTCCATGGCTTTAGGATTGGGAACCAAACTTGGCGCACTGGTTTACGCCAGTAACTCCGCACCCATTCGGCCTTCCAATTGGCCCTTCTTTAGCGGCCTCGACACCAGCTCGGCATCTGTATTATCTGTGATCGGAACGCCTCTGCCTCCAAAGATCATCAAGCTTCTCCCTGAGAAGATCAATGAGAAGACCACGGTTTATGCCGTATTTGCTATCGAGTAACGATGGGCGTCAGCTAATTGATTACGGGTGCGACTGAGTTGTTGTTGAATGTGCGAGCCCGACTGGATACCTGGAGATAAATCCCCATTACACTCACAATCTCTGGAATGCCGATTGCTAAAGTAGTCGGTAGTCTGGGAAACTTAGGCATCTACCCGCCTCCCTTTTAGTCTGCCTACGCCATCCTGCGGACATCAGCCGAGAATTCGCTATAGAATCATGTTTCGTCATGTCATCGACCTCGCCGCAATCGGGTGCTGATTCGGGTTCTGCGACCCAGCGCGATCCCGTTCCCATGCTTGACCTTACTCGTCAGTACGAGACGATCAAGGACGACGTTCACGCGGCCATCGAACGTGTGCTGAGTACCCAGCACTTCATCGGGGGCCCGGAACTCGAGGGCTTCGAACGGGAGTCTGCAGACTACCTGGGGGTGAAAGAGAGTGTTGGCTGTGGGTCGGGAACTGACGCCTGTTGGTTGGCCTTGGCGGCCGTTGGTGTTGGGCCGGAGGCGTGCGTGATTACCACGCCGTTCAGCTTCTTCGCCACGGTGAGTTCGATCGTGCGTTGCGGCGCCACTCCGATTCTGGCTGACATCGATCCGGCAACCCTGAACCTCGATCCCGATGCGACCGAGAGGGCGCTGCAGCGTGCGCGCTCGTACAAGCTTCGCGCGGTGATGCCGGTACACTTGTACGGGCAGTGCGCCAACATGGACAGGTTCGCCCATCTCGCCGAGCAGTACGACGCCAGCCTTGTCGAGGATGCGGCGCAGGCTTTCGGCGCGAAATGGCGCGACAAGAAAGCAGGAGCCATGGGCAAGGCCGCCGCTTTCAGCTTTTATCCCACCAAGAACCTGAGCGCCTATGGCGATGGCGGATGCGTCACCACCAATGACGAGGAGCTGGCGGCGCACGTTCGACGCTTGCGCAATCACGGCAGCCGTCAACGGTATTACCACGAAGAGATTGGCTGGAACAGCCGCCTCGATGCCATGCAGGCGGCGCTGCTCCGGGTGAAGCTGAAGCATATTGACGAGTGGAACCAGGCGCGCCGGATGCTGGCCCGTCGCTATCAGGGTTTGCTCATCAACTCCGGCCTGGTGCAAAGCGGCGAGCAGTTGGTCAGCTCGCAAATGCCTATCGCGCTGCTGGCGACCATGCCCGAGGCTTATCACATTTATCACCAGTACGTGGTGCGCGCCTTGCGACGCGATGAATTGCGGGCCTTCTTGACCCAGCAGGGAATCGGGACCGAGATTTACTATCCCGTTCCGCTGCACTTGCAGGAATGCTTCGCTTACCTCGGCTATAAGGCGGGCGACTTTCCCGAGTCGGAGCGCGCGTCAACAGAAGTCCTGGCGCTGCCCATGTTCCCTGAACTGCGCGAGGACGAGCAGCAGCGCGTGGTGGCCGCCATCGCCGAGTTCTACGGCCGATAGAGCGGGTTACTCTCACTTGTGTTTATGGCGGGGATGTGCTGGCGCCTGTTTCTTGTGCTGCGCGTAGTAAGCGGCCAACGCTGCCCCGTGCTGGGCCTTCTCCGCAGCTTCTTGTTCCGGGGTCAGCACCCGGCGCACGATAGGGCCGTTCAATTTGTACGTGATGTCCACCATCTGTCCGTCGTAGTTCTTCTTGCGGATGGTGAAGGTCGGCAGGTCGCCTTCTTTGCCGAAATCCTGATGCCCAGTCTTCACCGGGAAGTAGCCCTCAAGATTGCGCTCGCGATAAGCAGTCTCATAGCGATGCTTGGCACGGTTCCTGGTGAAGATTCGAATCTGATTGAAGTCCCAAGGCAGTCCGTCCTTGGGCTCGTTCAACAGCACCAGGTACTGCGGCACCTGTTTGTCTTCCTCCTGCACCGTGTTCAGCACGAAGTAGCCCATGATGCGCTGGCCCTCGGCATATTGCGCAACCTCCAGCGGGATATCGAGGTCGATCATGCGCAGCAGCACCCAGCCGACATGTCCGGCAGAGTTGCGCACCAGATACCAATCTTCCATCACAGGCTTGGGAGGCTCCGGCGGCTTGCCCGGAGCGGCGTTGGCGGATGCAGCCGGCTTAGCCGGCGTAGGCGTGGTCTTCGGTTGCGATTGAATCGTGGCGGTATTCTTCGGACTTTGTGCGGTCGTCGTGGCCGGAGCCTTCGGCGGATTCTTCTCCGCCGTGGCGCGCTTCAGGATCTCAACTTTCTCGCCATCCTTGAGTTGGTAGAGATGGTCGCCTTCGCGCGACGGAGTGACGTGAATGTTGAGGTCGGAGCGGGCCGTTCCGTGGGCCTGCACCTGCTGGCTGGCATTGTCGCTGGCCAGCTTCTGGAAGGCATCGTAAACGTCCTGAGGAACCAGGCTGCGCTCCTCGATCCAGCCTTCCTGTCCGCTGTCGGTGCGCACTCGCAGGAAACGTCGCTGCTTCTCCAGAACCTCCACGCGATCCCCGCCATGCACCGTGCCGATCTTGTTGTACATGGTGGCCACTCGATCGCGCAGGCTGGTCTCCTGTGCCGAGACGTACATGTACTCGTGCTTGGCGAGTGCTCCGCGCTTGCAGGCGCTGCCCAGGACAAGCAGAACCATTGCGAGGGCGAACAGCAAAATGCGAATACTACGAGAAGAGGAAGATTTCACCGGCAGCACAGACCACTATAAACCAGTGGTTAGTGATTAGTGGCTAGTGGCTAGAATCCAGGGATGGCCTCTAGCGAGCTACTACAGCCCAACCTCGATTCTGGAGCGGGGATCGAGATAATCCCGCAGGCCGTCGCCAATGAAGTTGAACGAGAGCACCGCCAGCATGACGGCTGCGGCGGGGAAGAGCACGAGGTGCGGCGAATCGAACAGGTGGGAGCGCCCGTCATTCAGCATCGAACCCCAACTGGCTGCCGGAGGCGGTACGCCCAGTCCGAGAAAGCTCATGGTGGCTTCAGCCAGAATGGCGCCCGCCATGCCGATGGCCGCCTGCACGATAATGGGCTGAATGATGTTAGGGATAATGTGCCGCACGATGATCCGCAAGTCGCTTGCGCCCAGTGCGCGCGCGGCTTCCACGAATTCGCGTTCGCGGACTGCGAGCACCTGCGCGCGAACCAATCGAGCGTAGCCCACCCATCCGCCAATCGAGAGCGCCAGGATCAGGTTGAAAATGCCCGGACCGAGGAAGGCCACAAAGGCGATCGCCAGCAGAATTCCCGGGAACGACATGAAAGCGTTCATCACGACCACGTTGAGCACACGGTCGGTGACTCCGCCGTAGTAGCCGGCGATGGAGCCGAAGATCAGTCCCAGCGTGAGCGAGGCCGCCACGACGCAACTGCCCACCAGCATCGAAATGCGCGCCCCGTAGATGATGCGGGAGAGGATGTCGCGTCCCAATTCGTCGGTGCCAAACCAGTGTGAAGCCGATGGCGCCATCAGTCGTGCAGGCAGGTCGATCTGCGCGGGATCCTGGGGCGCGATCCAGGGCGCGAACAGAGCACACAACAAAAAGATGGCGACCATTACGAGGCCCGCAGTGGCCAGCAGGTTATAGCCGGCAGCCCGACGCAGCGAAACAAGTTGAGCGGTGGACGCCATGCAGCATCATGGTAAATGAACAGCGTGGCCGGTACGCCACGAAAAGGCGCACCCCTTCGCGACATTTGCGTCCCAGGTCTAGAATCATGGGTTGGTTGCGAGTACCCCGGATCGCCGGCCCATGCTGCCCTTCAAACTGGTCTATAGCGAAAAGTATTTCCTGCCCATCGGCGAACACATCTTTCGCGCCGACAAGTTTCGTCTCATTCGCGAACGCCTGCTTCAGCAAGGCATCGCCGAAGACGCTGACTTCGTAGTTCCGCAACCGGCCACTGAAGCCGACGTCCTGCTGGTCCATTCGCCGCTTTATGTGAACAAGTTGATGGAAGGCAGCCTGAGCGCGCGCGAGGAGTTGGAGATGGAGATTCCGTACTCGCCGCAGGTGGTGGATGCCTTCATGCTCCATACCGGAGGTTCGATCCTGGCGGCGGAACACGCGCTGGAAGATGGTGTCGGCATCAACATGGGAGGCGGATTTCACCACGCGTTTCCCGAACACGGGGAAGGCTTCTGCATGATCAACGATTTCGCCGTTGCCATTCGCGCCATGCAGAAGCGCGGCAGGATTCGTCGCGCCATGACGGTTGATTGCGACGTACATCAGGGAAACGGCACCGCCTTTATCTTTGGAAGTCCGCGGCCCCGGCCGAACACCTTGCCCTCCGCCGCGGGCTTGCGAGGTCCGCAACGGACCACCATGACCGAGGGCTGCAGCAAGGATGTGTTCACGATTTCGCTGCATCAGGAGAACAACTATCCGTTCGTCAAGCCGCCCTCTTCCATCGACGTCAACCTGCCGGATGGCTGCGGCGATGCGGAATATCTGGCCTGGGTCGATAACGCTCTGAGCTCCGGTTTGCGGCTGTTTGAGCCGGAACTGATCTGCTACGTGGCCGGCGCCGATCCATACCGAGACGACCAGCTTGGCGGCCTGGACCTGTCCATAGAGGGATTGAAGCAGCGCGACGAGCTTGTCTTTCGCGTCGCCCGCGCGCGCGACATACCGGTGATGGTCACTTACGCCGGCGGTTATGCCAACCATATCGAAGATACGGTGACCATTCACTGCAACACGGTGGTGGCAGCGGCTGAGGTGTATCGCACAGCGCCGAGTCAGGGTTTACGGTGAAACAGCAGGGAACTGGAGTACCCCGCATTGTCTCCTCGTCCTTCGTACCCCATTGACAGTAGTATAGCAATTATGCGATAAGTCAATATCGAGGCAGTATCAGAATTGAGCGGCCAATTCACAATCGAGTACGTCGAGCTGCCGAACCGGCGGGCACCCGCCCGAGAGTTTGTGGATTCGCTGGATGACAAAGCGGCCGCCCGCATAGACGCGTTCATCGAACGCCTGCGCATCTATGGCAACCGGATGCAGGGAAAATTCGTTAAGAGGCTCACGGATGACATATTCGAACTAAGAGTCAAACAATTCGACCGGATTTTCCGGGTTCTGTTCTTCTACCAGCCGGGCATGCTGATCGTGATTACGTCAGGATTTCAGAAGAAGACGGAGCAGACTCCGCCGGGTGAGATTACAAGGGCAGCGCAGCTCAGGAAGCTGTGGATGAAATATCGGAACCATTACGCGGGATCGCAGAAGGAAAGAGAAGCGATCGTGAAGGAGTTGGGCCTATGAAGCAAACCATCAAGCGCGACAAACACAATGAAATTGTCGAGCAGCGCGCACGTAAGAGCGTCACCTACCGTAAGACCTTTGCGCGCGCCCTGCACCAGATTGATCTGGCCTTATTGGTGCGCGAGATGCGGGAAGAGGCTGGTCTGACTCAGGTTGAACTTGCCAAGAAAGCGGGCACGACACAGTCCGTGATTGCTCGCTTGGAAGATGCCGAATATACCGGGCACTCGCTCATGATGCTGGAGCGCATCGCTGCAGTTTGTGGCGTCGCACTCAAACTCCATGCGGAGAAGAAGCCCAATTTCGACCGCGAGGTCGCGCTAGTCTAAGCGGAACGATAGGGAACATTAAACGACGAACAGCGCTGAAAGCCGGCGATTACGACGCGAGAACGAGCTAGACGAATCAACTACGTACCTGCGTGATATCCTGAATTCAGCGTGGAAACCGCAGGTTTCCGCCCACCCAGCCTGAGCTGTGGACTCCTGACAATGTTTGAGAACCTTACAGATAAGCTGCAGCGTGCCTTTAAGAATCTGCGCGGACAAGGCACGCTGACAGAAGAAAACATCGGCGAAGCGCTGAAAGAAATTCGCATGGCGCTGCTCGAAGCCGACGTTAACTTCAACGTAGTCAAAGAATTGATCGAGCACATCCGCGAAAAGGCTCTGGGCCAGGAAGTGCTGACCGCGCTTTCGCCCGCCGAGCAGGTGGTCAAGATTGTTCGCGACGAACTGATCAACATCCTTGGCAAAGACGCGGCCAAACTGAAGTTCTCCTCCCAGCCGCCCACAGTTGTGCTGATGGCGGGTCTGCAGGGTTCCGGCAAGACGACCACTTCGGGCAAGCTGGCGAACTGGCTCAAGCAAGGCGGACACCGGCCCATGCTGGTCTCGGTTGACGTTTACCGCCCGGCGGCGCGGGAGCAGCTCAAGGTGGTTGCGCAGGCCATCAAGGCCCATATCTACGAAGGCAAGGTCGAGGAATCGAACACCGCGACTGTCGAACGGCTGGTGAAGGAAGCCCGGCGCGAGGCCATCAACAACGCCTGCGACGTGCTCATCGTTGACACCGCCGGCCGGCTGCACATCGACGAGCAATTGATGGACGAGATGCAGTCGCTGAAGAAGATCCTGAATCCGCAGGAGATCCTCTTCGTTGCCGACGCCATGACCGGCCAGGACGCGGTGAAGTCGGCCGATGAGTTCCACAAGAAGCTGACGCTCACCGGCGTAATACTCACCAAGATGGACGGCGACGCCCGCGGCGGCGCGGCCCTTTCCATTCGCAAGGTAACCGGGCAGCCCATCAAGTTCATCGGCATGGGCGAAAAGTACGACGCCCTGGAATTGTTTCATCCCGACCGAATTGTGGGACGGATTCTTGGGATGGGCGACATTCTCTCGCTGATCGAGAAGGCCGAAGCGCACCTCGACAAGAAGAAGTCGGAAGAGTTTGCCCAGAAGGCGCTGAGCGCCGACGGCTTCTCGCTGGCGGACTTTCGCGATCAGTTGCGGCAGGTGAAAAAACTCGGCTCACTGCAGAGCATCATGGGCATGATGCCCAAGATCGGACCGTTTGCCAACATGCAGAAGTCCGGGGCGGACAAAGTGGACGAAAAGCAACTGGCCCGCGTAGAGGCGATTATCAACTCCATGACGCCGTACGAACGCGAGCACCACGAGTCCATCAATGGCAGCCGGCGCAAGCGCATCGCCCGCGGTTCGGGGACCAGCGTCCAGGAAATAAACCACCTGTTGCGCCAGTACGCGCAGATGCGCAAGATGTTCAAGAGCATGGGCAAACCCAGCTTCGCTCGTCGGCTGGCAGGAATGAAGATGCCGGGCATGCAGTAGGGCCGCGGTGCGGCGTTGGCTTTTCGCCATTCTCCGAGACTACCAGCCCGCAGGGCGAAATTTGTTTCAGCCGGGGGCGTAAGCCCGCGGTCACGTTCGCAATAAAATCCGAGTCCCTTCAGGGACGGCACAAGGCTCACGCAGTGTAGCCCGGCCTTCCGGGCCGCAAGAGGTAAATTGATTGGCTATTTATCTTCCCGCAACCGCAGATGAAGAACACGTCGCACTCGACGAATTGACCCCGCGCGAGATCGTGCGCGAACTCGACAAGTATGTTGTCGGGCAGAACCAGGCGAAGCGCGCCGTGGCCATCGCCCTGCGCAATCGCATGCGCCGCCAGAAGCTCTCGGCCGAACTCGCGGAAGAAGTCATCCCCAAGAACATCATCATGATTGGACCCACGGGCGTGGGCAAGACTGAGATCGCGCGCCGCCTGGCCAAGCTGGCCAACTCTCCCTTCATGAAGGTGGAGGCTTCGAAGTTCACCGAGGTCGGCTATGTGGGACGCGACGTCGAGTCCATGATCCGCGACCTGGTGGAGATCGCCATCGACATGGTGCGCGAAGAGAAGCTGGAAGACGTTGCCGACAAGGCCGAGCTCAACGCGGAAGAGCGCCTGCTCGACCTGCTGCTGCCGGCGATGCCCGCTCCGGTGCAGATGCGTCCCGCCGCGCAAGACCCGCAGCAGATCGGGTTCAACATTGGAGTGGGAATTGGCGGCGAACCCTTGCTGGCTGGCGAACCCGGATCGCGCACGCGCGAAAAATTCCGCCAGCAGTTGCGCGAAGGCAAGCTCGACGAACGCATCGTCGAACTCGATGTCCGCGAAAAATCGATGCCTGCGTTTGAGATCATCACCAATCAGGGCGTCGAGGAGATGGACGTCAACATGAAAGACATGTTGCCCAACATCTTCGGCCAGCGCACCAAAAAGCGGAAGATGAAGGTCAGCGAGGCGTTCGAGTACCTGATCCAGGAAGAAGAGCAGCGCCTGGTTGACATGGACCAGGTCACGCGCATCGCCGTGGAGCGCGTGGAGAATTCGGGCATCATCTTCCTCGACGAAATCGACAAGATCGCCGGGCGCGAAGGCGGTCATGGGCCTGACGTTTCGCGCGAAGGCGTGCAACGCGACATTTTGCCCATCGTCGAAGGCACCACGGTGAACACGCGCTACGGCATGGTGCGCACCGACCACATCCTGTTTATCGCCGCCGGCGCATTCCACGTGTCCAAGCCCAGCGACCTGATCCCCGAATTGCAGGGGCGCTTCCCCATCCGCGTGGAGCTGCAATCGCTGACGGTCGAGGACTTCATCAAGATCCTCACCGAGCCCAAGTCGTCACTTACCAAGCAGTACATCGCGCTGCTCGACACCGAAGGGCTGAAGCTGGAGTTCACTTCCGAGGCGTTAGCGGAGGTGGCCAACTTCGCCTTCCGCGTGAATGAAGGGACGGAGAACATCGGCGCACGCCGCCTGCACACCATCATGGAACGGGTGCTGGACGAGATCAGCTTCGAGGCCCCGGACATGAAGGAGAAGAGCGTGACGGTGGATGCCGACTACGTGCGCAAGACCCTCACTGACATCGTGAAGGACCAGGACTTGTCGCGGTACATTCTGTGATGTACTGCCCGTGAATGCTTACACGGAGCCACCGCATTACTCTATTCGGGACACGAGGTCCCGGATGTTGGGGATCTGTCGATCCAACTGTGTCTGATTCACCATCACTTTCTTCCCAGGAAGGTCGTATAAGCCGGCGGTCAGGTTGACAATCGGTATGCCCAGGGCACCGGACACAACGGACGCCGTGTTAGCATCCGGCACTTCAAATTGAAACATCTGTCGGAAAGACGACCTGTTGGTTGGTGCAGGGGAACCAGTTGGGTGGATGTAGAAGACGTTGGCGTTGTTATTCCAGACGCTAAAGATCTCCTGACCGATCTCATTGACGACAATCCGAAATGCGCTTGCAGACGAGAAGTTCGCTTGAGTCAGCCGATTTCCTACGTAGCAGTAAATCTTCGGCACGGACATCCTGAAGCGGTCTGAATTGGTGTAGAACAGGGATACTTGCGCCCCTGGGTTTCTTGTAATTCCATACAGCAGAGCCAGAACGGATCGGACTGCACGCTTAGACGAGCCGTCAGCAGAGAACGGTATTATCAATCGATCTGACGCTGACATCGCCATTTCCGTGTACAAGGTGAAGCTTGGGTTGCAGTCGATGAAGACAGTAGCGTTTCCTGAGTTCCAGGCATTTCGCACATCGAAAATGAGGTCGCTGATCCAACTGTGTATGATTTGCCACGAGTTTTGAGGGCCTGACTGAGTTAGACCAGAAACTCTTGCCATTTGCACTTCGAGTTGTTCGTCTCCAGCATCAGGTACAGATTTCCGGGGATCGGATTGTTAGTATCCCGTGGACTGATTAAGTAATTGGAGCCGGAGTTGGTAGTTACGTAGGGGCTGGTGATTCGATCCTCTACGTAACCCGAAATGGTCGTCCTTGGTGTTGCCTGACTGAGGGTGTCGAGCGAGTTGTTGCCTTTGGTCATACCTCCCAACAACATGCTCGAGCAATTCGCTTGTGGGCATAGATCAACAACCAGGACCCGTTGTTCGGGATGCTGACGGGCGAACTCGCTAGCGACCTGGAAGCAAAGATAACTTTTGCCAACACCTCCCTTGTTGTTCCAAAAGGCATATGTGGCCATTCGGTTCATCCTCCGTCAAGAACGATAACGAATTCGCAGCTTTTAGTGTTAAAAAAATTTGCAGAAGGGCTGGACACGAGAAACTGCCCAGATAGCCTAATCTCAGAACCGGCCCAAGCGTTATGGTATGGGGCGATCTTGACGCCAGCCTAAAGGCTGGCTCTACCTAGCCTAAACCAACTCTGAGGCTGGCCACTGCCTACATCCCCGCTCCGCCCTCGAAGATCTTCTGCATCTGATAGGGGAATACGCGATAGAGAGCATAGCTGATGCCGGTATCCGAGTACTGGCGGAAGAGCAGGTCGCCGCGGCCGTTGGCGTCGGCGTCCACGGCGTCGATGATCTGCATGCGCGGGTAGGCGTCGAGGTGATTGGTGTCGCTGGCCACACTGAAGATCTTCTGCGGCGTGCCGTTGAGATCAACCTTGGCGACCACGGTAACGAAGTAGTCGAACTCGCCTCCGTGCGTGCCCTTTGCAGGCGCAACCGCCAGTTTGGCGCTCAGCACCAGAGTGGGCGAGTTACTGTAGTCGAGATCGAAACCGCGCAGATCGTAGTCGGTGATGGTGGCTGTCTTGGCCGGGGGCGGACCGTTGTGTTTGCCGGCGTAGTTGCGGACCTCGTCCATCGCCATTCGCGACATCGGCTCGCCCAGGCTTTGCCTTTCGCTGGTCGCCATCCCATACAGCAGGGACCGAGTTTCGTAGTTGCCCGCGTCGGATATCGCCGCATAGGCTCGCGGCGCCTGTGTGGGTTTGGCCGAAGTTCCGGGAGCGGTTGCACCGTCCGCTGCGACTGGGCCGGCTGCCTTACCCACACTTGCATCGAAGCTGGCTGTATCCGTGGAAGCCGGCTGCCCGGCTGGCTTGCCCCGCCGCAGTACCGGACGGTCGGGATCATCTTCATCGGGAGACGCCGCTGGCGGCGTATTTGAAGCTGACGTCTGCGCTTTCGCTTGCTGAGTATTGTCGCCGAGGGTCGGCTTGGAATTCGAAGGCGCAGACGAAGAACTGGCCGGCGAGGCTTTTAGCGTGGGCCGATCGGGATCGTCGTCCGATTTCGGCGGAGCATTGCTGTTCGCTGTGGAACCCGCGCCGCCGGACGGAGTCGAATTCCCGCCCGAGTTGGAAGCTGGCGCGCTGCTCTGTCCAGCGCTCGGAGAGGTCGCATCGCTTGCTCCAGGGCGGCGCAGCACGGGCCGCCCCGGATCGTCGCTGAGCACGTCCTGCCTCTTCGGTTTGGGCTGCTTCGCGGCCTGCTGAGCGATCCGGGCTTCGACCGGCGTTTCAGGCTTCCATTGCCCCTCCGCAACCCAATTGCCGTTGACGTCTCGCGGCGTGGTCACCGTGAACCATCCCGCCGGCTCGCCGAAAGCCAGGGCTTGGTACAAGGTTTCGGGCTGCAGCGCCATGGGCTCGGGATTTGCACCGTAGAGGCTGGCATCGTAAAAGTGCCCATCGATCCATAGCGCAATGGGCACCAGCCGCGTGCCGCCGCCGGGCAGGAACTCAACCACGGCAATGGCGCGCGGACCGCGTTTGGTCTTCTTGTCTGGCTTCTTCGCTTGCTGCTGGTCCTGGTCAGTGGGCTTGTGCTCGGTGCGGTCGCGAATCTGCGCAGCGACGAAAGTTGACAGCAACAGGATTGCGACCGGCCCCGCGGTGGCCCATTTCCCGGATTTGCGGTATAGATAGTGCAATATGGAAATCAAATCGAAAGCTCCCGACTTTGCTCTGCCCGACGAAAACGGAAACCCGGTTTCGCTCGATCAGTTCCGCGGCAAGACCGTGGTCCTGTTCTTCTACCCCAAAGCCAACACGCCCGGCTGAACCATAGAGGCGTCCGGGTTCCGTGACGCATACAGCAAATTGCAAAAGGCCGGACTGGTGGTGCTGGGCATCTCGCCCGACACGCCGAAGGCACAGTTGAAGTTTAAAGAAAAATACGACCTGCCGTATACCTTGCTGGCCGACGAGAAGAAAGAGGTCGCCAAAAAGTTCGGCGTCCTGAAAGAGAAGAACATGTACGGCAAGAAGGTGATGGGTATCGCGCGGACCACTTTCCTCATCGGGCCGGACGGCAAGATCGCCCACATCTTCGAGAACGTGAAGCCCGACGGCCACGCGGAAGAAGTGCTGGCGGAGGCGAAGAAGGGGGGATAGTGCTTAGTGGCGCGTTGGCCAGCAGAGGGTAGGGCCCGTGGCTATCAGGCTAATTTTTCCAGCGCTTGAAGCTGTTCGAGCCACCCGCGAAAATGCGGGCACTCTTGTCGCATTCTCTCAATGCCCACGGCTTGCGCCGCCAATGTTCCGTCCAGCGGTTTGCGGTAAGCCGGATACGCGCGAAGCACCCGTTTGGATGGAGCCGTGTTCGGATCATCGTTAATGTCCTCGGGCGTATCAAACCCGGCGCGGATTGTCTGAAATTGCTGCGTGAGATGTGCTTGTCCGATTCCGGTGGCGAAGGCTGCCGGATCGCTGAACAATAACCCTTCGTATTCGTGTAGCTGGAGGTAAGGCAGGAATCGGATGTCAGGCCGCAGATCAGGCAGCTCGCCGACGATGTCCTCTTTTACCGCGTGTTCGATACGACGCACCTTGTCTAGGTTTTGTAGATTGCCCGGCAGAGGCATGCCGGGAAAGTCGCCTCCCAATCCATAAAAATCGAGCATCGTGGAACAGTACGCTGTCCGATCCTGCTTCAGTTGTTTCACCACGTCTTTCTTCACGCGGACATACTTTGGGTTACCGCCCTTATGGCCAGGAGAGCCAAGAATGATGGGATTCACGTATACCTGGCGAGGCCAGAGGGTGGGCGCGAGGACCTTACTCACAAAGGATTCTTCAGTCTGCCCCTCTACTATCACGTAGACGCGAGTCACGAATTTTCGCGCTCCCCGTTTGATCCGCCCCCGACGCTGGAAGGTTCAGGCGCGTTCTCGTTCTGCGGCCTGCCGCCCAGCACGTTTTTCTGCCAAAGTTCGCCCAGCGTGTAATCCTGCAGCCATTCCGAGAGATCGGCAGATTCTAGACGCCGGAAGGTTGACTGACCCTGTGCGCGCTCAACAATTATCACGTCCTCCGGGGTAAACTCGCTCAGCAGAGGTGCCGACTGTGTCGAGACGATGACCTGCTTCGAGATGGAGGTTCCGTAACTCTTTGCCGCCTGTTGAAAGAGACTGGCCAAGAGCGTCAAGGCATATGGATGCAAACCGAGTTCCGGTTCGTCGAAGAGGATAGTTGAGGGCAGAGAGGGCTGAAGCAATGCGGTAGCCAGGCAGATAAACCGTAGCGTACCGTCAGAGAGTTGGCTGGCACGGAAAGGATAATCCGAATCTTTCTGCAACCATTCCAATTGAATCAGTTCTGGATTCGTCGGCACAGGGCGGAGCTTGAAATCGTCAAAGAAAGGGGCCGCCAGACGCACCACGTCTCGGATTCTTTCATACGTATGTGGGTACGTTTCGCGGATACGGTACAAAAATGCCGCCAAGTTTTCAGCGCTGGGTCGAAGAGACTCGTTGTCGTTGATCGGCCCCTGGCGACGAACGCCCGCCGTTGCGCTGGTGTCATGAAAGTGATAGACGACCCAGCTTGAAACCGCTTCGAAAACGTAATACGGCACCCCATGCTTAGCTGTGCTGCCGGGTTCATCCTTGAGATCCTTCAGCTTAGCCTCTGTATGGCCAGAACCTAGAGAACCACGAAGCGGTCCGTAATAGCCTTTGAAGAAGGTAGCCTCGTCAGCAAAAACGAGCCGGTTGTCGACCGTCGGCTTCAACGCGAACTGGTAGCCATTGTCTCCAAAAAAAAGTTTGGCTGTAACTTGCTGGGTGACCTTGGGACCCATAAATAAACATGCATCCGCCCCGCCCTCCGTTACGAGAGCAAGCTGCAGCCTCTGTTCAATCAGTTCCCTCAAAAGACGAAAGAACCCGACGAAGTTGCTCTTGCCGACGCCATTTGCCCCGATCATTACGTTCAGAGCACGGAGTTCAAAGTCCTCGAGTTTTCGAATGGACTTGAATCCCTCGATCGTCAGCTTCTTGATAGGTTCGCCCATAATCAACGGCTCACTGAGTACCGAAATCCTAGCTCAAAATCTCTCTATGCAAACATCAAAGTGCCCAGCTCATTCGTGCTATTCGTGAATGAGTCGGAGAGACTTATAAGCATACGTCACCTTGGGACGACCGGTCGAAAGAAAACGCCACTCATTCGCAAACAGCGCGAGCGGACAAGGCAGTTCAGAGTTTTGTAATCCGCTTGGCCCGTCCGTTTGGAGATTCAGTCTTTGCCACACTCTCTGCGCCAGTGAGGTAGTGGCGAAAACCGCTCCATCGCCAATCTTCCGGCTTTTCCATAAGCCCGCGCTTTACGCGGACGTGACCGGCCCCGCCCTAGCCAAACCCAGGCTACAACGGAGCACCCAAGCGTGCTATTCGGGGAATTGGGTTACCTTGGTTTTGCAAGGCGTGTTTTCTTCTGCGCCCGAATCCCTTCCGAAAATTAGACTGATTAGGCCGGAGCCAGACTCCGGTGCCGCGAACGCCGCCCCTCGCGCGGCTCGGCGTCGGTCTTTGAAAACCTGTCAGAAGCCAAGACCGGAGGCTTTGGACTGGCCCTCCCCATAACTCCTTTGTCCGGAATACTTTGCCTATAAGTATAATCGAATTAATATTTTGGGAGGAGCTGCGCAAAGTATTCATACATAATGACTTAGGTCTATACCTAAATGCAATGGAATGAATACTTTGGCGGGAATCTTGTAAAGTATTCATAAACAATGATTTAGCTGTATAAGCAACTCCAATGTTTGGAATACTTTAGGAGCAAAGTATTGCAAACAAAGACCTTACAAACATGGGGGGAGGGGCACCTTGCTGGTGGCTTAGTGAGTCAGAAGCTCGGTGGAAGCTCGGTGAGTAATTCAAGGTCTGTCTCCCGTGGCTGGGACCGCAGATCCCTCCGCTCCGCTGCGCTCCGGTCGGGATGACAAATACAAGCTGAATGCCGCAGATCCCTCTGCTCGGACGGAAAATCCCCGCCCTAGCCAAAAGAACACGGAGAACCGCAGGTCCCTCGACTCGCTGCGCTCGCTCGGGATGACAAGAACGAGGCACCCAAATTCGGTCTTGTGGTGAGAATAGCGCAAGGCGACTAGCGAAGAGCGAGTAACGGCCCCTACAGCTTCTGCATGCGCTGCACGTCGCGCACGCCGGGGATTTTGCGCACGCCGGTGACGATGCGCTCCAGGTGCTTAAGGTCGGCGATGTCGGCCACCAAGTCAACGGTGGCGTGATCTTCGGCGGTCTTGGCTTCGATGTTGCGGATGTTGGTGTTCGCGTCGCTGATGACGGTTGCGATTTGTTTCAACATTCCGGGACGGTTATCGCAGTGCACCGCCAGCTTCACGGGATAACCAGCTTGCCAGTTCGCCGCCGCATCCTTGCCCCACTCGACGGCGATGCGCCGGTCGGGTTCATACATCAGGTTGGTGACGTTGGGACAAGCCTTGGAGTGCACGGCCACTCCCTTGCCACGAGTGACATACCCAACAATGTCTTCGCCGCGAATCGGATTACAACACTGCGCACGGTACACCAGCAGGTCGTCGTGTCCAGTTACCATGATGGCCGACGTTTCCGAGCCAAACACGCGGCGGATGACGCTGGTGAATCCTCCCGTCGGATCTTTTTCCGGCTCGCCTGCGCCTGACACCCCAGACGAGGCATCGGCGGGAAGCACACGCGCCAATATGCTGCGCGCCGAGTACTTGCCGTAACCGATGGCGGCCAGCAGGTCGTCGGGTTTGGCCAGCCCATTTTCGCTGGCCACGCGCGTCAGTTCCGCTTCGCTCAGATTCTTCAGGGCAATGCGATATTTGCGCGCCTCTTTTTCGATCAGCTTGCGGCCGATTTCGATGGCGCGTTCGCGCTGATGCACATTCAGCCAGTGCTTGATTTTCTGGCGGGCGCGCGGCGATTTCGCCAGTTGCAGCCAATCCCGGCTGGGGTGGTGGCCGGGCGAGGTTTGAATTTCCACGATGTCGCCGGAGCGCAACTTGTAACGCAAGGGAGCCATGCGCCCGTTTACCTTGGCGCCGACGCAGGTGTGGCCGACTTCGGTATGGACGGTATAGGCAAAGTCAATCGGCGTGGCATCCTGCGGCAGGATGACGATCTTGCCCTTGGGGGTGAAGGTATAAACCTCTTCCGGGTAGAGATTGATTTTCAGCGTGGAGAGGAACTCGTCCGAGCTCTTCATGTCGCGCTGCCATTCCACCACCTGACGCAGCCAGGCCAGCCGCTGCTCATCGCGCGCCGACACCGGACCATCTTTGTATTTCCAGTGCGCCGCTATGCCTTCCTCCGCCATCTTGTGCATTTCTTCGGTGCGGATCTGCACCTCGAAGGCGTGGCCCTTCTCGGAGATCACGGTGGTGTGCAGCGACTTGTAGAAATTGTTGCGCGGGATGGCGATGAAGTCCTTGATGCGTCCCGGCACTGGCCGCCATTGATTGTGGATGATGCCCAGCACGGCATAGCAATCGGATTCCGATTGGGTAATGATGCGCAGCGCCAGCATGTCGTAAATCTGGTCCACCGAAATGCGTTGCCGCTGCAGCTTCTGCCAGATGCTGTAAAGGCGCTTGATGCGGGCTTCCACCTTGGCCTGGATCTTGGCCTCTTTTAGCTTCTGCCCGATGATGGTCTGCACCTCGGCCAGGAATGCCTCGCCCTCTTTGCGGCGTGACTCCATGGCTTCCTTGACCTGGTTGTAGGAAATGGGATCGACGTACTGGAAGGCCAGGTCTTCCAACTCGCCGCGGATCTTGCCCATGCCGAGACGATGAGCGATGGGAGCGTAAATCTCCAGCGTCTCTTTGGCGATCTTGAACTGCCGCTCCGGCGAGAGGAACTTCAAGGTGCGCATGTTGTGCAAACGATCGGCCAGTTTGATGAGCACCACGCGGATGTCATCCATCATGGCCAGCACCATCTTGCGCACGTTTTCGGCCTGCGCTTCCTCCGACGAGGCGAAGTCGATCTTGCTGATCTTGGTGACGCCTTCGACGATGTGGGCAACCTGCTCGCCGAACTCAGCCTTGATCTCTTCGATGGTTACCGTGGTGTCTTCCACGGCGTCGTGCAGCAGGCCGGCGACAATGGCGGTGGGGTCCAGCCGCATCTCCGCCAGCAGTGTCGCCACCTCCAGAGGATGCGCCAGGTAAGGCTCTCCCGACTCGCGGGCCTGTCCTTTGTGATGTTCCAGGGAGAACTCGTAGGCCTTCTTGATCAGGGCCTGGTCGTCGTCGGGGCGGTAGGAGCGGACCTTGCGCAGGAGGTCGCGAAAGCGTGTAACCGTCAAAACATTGGTCGCGATGTGCTGGCGCAAAGTCGCCATGTCCGATTATACGACTTCTTCGCACCAGCCCCGATGCGGCGCGGGTTTTCGATTTTGACGGAGATGTGTTACAGCTTACTGCGAAGTTGCTTGCAGGAGTGGGACGTGCGAGTACTGATCAGCGGCGCTTCCGGATTGATAGGACGGGCACTTACCCCCGCTTTGATTTCGGCTGGCCACGAACCGGTTGCTCTGGTGCGCCGCGCGCCACGCCAAAACGAGGTGCAATGGAATCCGGGCGAGCCGCTCGATCCGGAGAAACTTGCGGGCGCGGATGCCATCGTCCACCTGGCGGGCAAGAACGTCGCCGGTCGCTGGACGGAGAAGTTTAAGCAGGAAGTGCTGGAAAGCCGCGCCCAAGGAACTCGAACTCTGGCGAACGCGGCCGCCGAGTCGTATCGCCGAAGCGGACAGCCCCATATTTTCATTTCAGCCGCAGGGATTAATTATTACGGAAGCCGTGGCGACGAACTGCTGACTGAGCAGAGCTCTACGGGCAAGGGATTTCTGGCGGAGGTTAGCCGCCAATGGGAAGCCGCGACCGCTCCCGCGAGCGACGCTGGGCTGCGGGTCGTAAACCTTCGCATTGGAGTAGTGCTTGCGCGCGATGGCGGGGCACTCAAGCCTTTGCTGTTGCCATTTCGGCTCGGGCTTGGCGGACGGATCGGCAGCGGAAAGCAGTTCTGGAGCTGGATCGCCTTCGACGATGTGATCGGCGTGGCGCTGTTCGCCTTGCACAACGACAGCTTGCGCGGACCGGTGAACACCGTTGGACCTGAGCCAGTTCGCAATCAGGAGTTCGTGCGCGCGCTGGGAAAGGAACTCCACCGTCCAACAATTTTCCCTTTGCCAGCCTGGATTGTTCGTACGGTACTCGGCGAGATGGGAGAGGAGTTGCTGTTGACCTCAATTCGCGCCGAACCCGCAAAGCTGAAGGCCGCCGGATATAGTTTCGTTCATTCGGAACTGAGGGACGCCATCCACGCTACGTTGCGCGAGAAGTGAGGGACCTTGAAATTTCTCGCTTCGTTAACGAACAGTCAATACCCGACCTGCCTAGCGCGGTCCCCGATCTTGAGCACCCTTTTTTGGGAGAAATCTTTCATCCGGTCAGAGGAACTGGATTCGATGCTCAATTTTTCTTGTGTATACGTTTCAGTAATTTCCTCTTTCCCCGTTAAGATCGATCTAATGGGATCATTCAAAATTCGAGTCTTACTCACAGTCTTTTCGAGCGTTTGGGCGATGGCCAGCTTCTCTTGAACATGAATGACGCTGACTTTGCCCTTTACAATCTCGAGCTTACCAAGCGGTGCTGAGTTCTGAGGGTCGAATATTTCGGGACCTAGCTCGTAGAGGACAAAGAGCATGCCTTCGCGAACCCCCGCGCCGCTACCGGCTCCGAGCACGACGGTCGTGTTAGAAATAATTTCAACAACTGTAGTTTCTATCAAGAGTTTGCCCCTTCCTTGGCCATCAGGTTCAGCAATTTGTCGAAGAAGGCTCTACCTGCCCTCAGATCGCTATCTTGGAATTCATGTGGCACCGAGCGGGGGCGCAGCCAGTAGTCCCGTAATCCAGTTACTTCGGAGCAGGAAGCAAGGGCTTTTAGGCTCGAAAGAACTGAATGCTTGGCATCCACGACACGGAAGAATGCAGTTTCTCGATCAAAGTCTGGCGGCTGGTGCAGTTCGACTTCGGCTATTTGCGTTTCGGGACCGCCCGATACCTGTCGAACCAGAAGGAGAACGTCGTTTTCGTGCAACTGCCTGCTAGCGACCGCCGGAACCCGAACGACCACAAACAGGTCCTGCCCATCAAAAACAAAGCGTCTCACCGAAAGGCGGGAAATAACAGACCGCAGTTCGGAATCACGGGTGATCCCATTCAGATAGGCAGAGAGTTCTTGCATCGTTCGACTTCGCGCGGAAACTGAAAACTCATCCCGAAGAACGTCCACAACGTCAACGCCGACCTCGTTAAGCCGCTGTTCTAGGTTCAGACGCTTTTCGTTCTCTTGCTTTAATGAGGCGGTTGCCGCAGTCAGCTGATTCCGGCAGAGGAGATAGGTTGATATTGCAATTAGAAAGAGCGATAGGCATAAAGTCTGTAAGAGCCAGTCAAGATGGGAAATCAACGCATAAGCGGTCCCAACAGTAGTGAACACCAGGCTGAGTACCGTAACCACGATAGCGATCGTCTTTTGGTCGAAACGGTCCATGCCCACCTGACAGTTGTACCAAAATAACGAGGCCCCGCGTACACGGGGCCTCCTGGATCAAGAAGAATTCGGACGCCAACGGTTGCCGAAGCTGTTACGCGTTTTCCTCCTGCGGCGTGACCGACACGAACTTGCCCATCTGGCCGCGGTCCTTGAACTCCACCACGCCCGTCACCTTGGCGAACAAAGTGTCATCTTTGCCGCGGCCCACGTTGAGGCCCGGCTTGATGCGGGTGCCGCGCTGCCGCACGATGATGGAGCCGCCCGAAACCATCTGGCCTCCGAACGATTTCACGCCCAGCCGCTGTGCATTCGAGTCGCGGCCGTTCCGGGAACTACCTAAACCTTTTTTATGCGCCATTGCAATATCCTCAAAAATTGAAGCCGCGACTCCCACAATGTAGGACAGCCGCGTTTGCCGTCTAAGTTTCCTGCAAATCAGAGCCGCTGTCGCGGGCCCGCGAGACCACCCGCCGTATTCGGGCGGGAAGCCCCAGCAACACCGAATCGAAGCGCTTGGCCAAAGTGACCAGGGCCGGGATCAACTGGTGCAACAGCATCAGCCGTTAGCCTTCAGGTCCTGCCCGTCCACGTTGATGCCGGTGATCTTCACGGCAGTGTACGGCTGGCGATGTCCGTTCAGCTTCTTGTATTGCTTCTTGCGTTTGAAGTGGAAGACCAGGATCTTGTCGGCGCGGCCCTGCTCGACCACCTGGCCGCTGACGAACGCCTTCGACGGCTTGCCGAGTTCACCCTCGGAGCCGCTGACGGCCAGCACTTCATCGAACTGAATGTTTTCGCCGCTGGTCTGCGGCACCTTCTCGATCTTGATTACGTCGCCGGGTGCGACGCGATATTGCTTTCCCCCGGCGCGGATCACCGCGTACATGGCAATGCCTCCAATAAACTTTTCCGGTCAGGGCACTTGGCTGCTTCGCCCTCACCTCGACGGCTCGCAATGTAGCGAGTGTCCTTGGCTTCGCCGGCCGCGCATAGCTGTGGCGCGAACGGCGTTAACCTCTTTGTGCGCTTGCACTTCCCCGAGCCAGGAAGGAAACCTTCACGGAAAGGCGGGGTGTCCCTGACGGAACCTGCTAGTACAGGCAAACCATAGAAGTGTAGCGTGTTTGGGCAGGGTAGGTCAAACGGCATTCGGGACAGCGGGTAGAGGCTCTCGAAACTGCCCTCTCTAGTTATCAAGTAGTAATATTGGCCGCCGAAGGTGGGGGCCGGGGGCGCGCGGCTTTCTCAGCCCAACTCCTCGATCTGCCTGTCGAGACTAGCCAGCGTCCGGCGCAGCAGCTCGGAATAACGCTCGCTATCGCTCCGCTCCAATTGCTGAAGCACGAGCTTTCGCGAGAGCATCAGGTCACTTTTCTTGCTTTCGAAATAACTTGTGTTGGTGTTGCGCTCCAACTGCTGAAACGCGATCTTGTGCGAGAGCGTGAGGTCATTTTTCTTGCTTCTGGATTGCAGTTCTTCCGCACTAATTCTGTATAAGAGTCGTTCATCGATATGAAATGGTTCAACGTGCTTAACGGTCGCCGCGAATCCCGCTGCTTGAGGGAACATGACAACGTTCAGCTCCTGCGGAACGATCACGGAAGGAACAAGGTACACGGGGACAACAGGATTTTGGGAAGTGGCTAGTGCTTCCTCCGGAGTGGCACGTTGCGTTGGGACACTATCAGGGACCTCAATCGTCACGAGCACGTAGTCGAGGGGAACCTGATCGAAAGGAAGATGGGTGAGCACCTCGGCGAGAGCCAACGAAGGGTGCTCGGCCGCATAGATGACAGGCGTACCAATGTAATTGCAGCGCCCACCAGCGTGGACTCCACCCGTGCCGGCGAGGTCGTTAGCGTACTTGCTGCGCGTCAGGCGATAGGCGATCACAAATCAAACGAACATGCCGTGATCGATTCGAACCAGCTCTTCCTCAACCGAGGAAGGATCCTGGGTCAGAATCTGAAGCGGACTTCGGTGACCGAAAACTCGACTCGGCCGGTTCAGCCAAGCGTTAGCATTCTCCCTAGACCCAAAGGTTTCTACAGCATGTGCCAAGACCTTGGCGAATTCCGCCACTTCTTCCGCTGAGCCACGTTTCTGGGGTTGTCCTGTCTCGAGTGAGTCCTCACGGCTACCGCCGACGCGATTCTGCAGGGGCTTTTCGCCGCGCTCGGGATCTCTCATTGGTACGGAAGGCATTTGCGATACCTTTGCCAATTATAAGTTGGCCGCTCTTATCTTGAAGGGCAAACCGGGAATCAAGAGATGCTCTCCAAATCAGTTAACAAAGTCAGCATATCACAAAGGAAGTCCCTAAATTCCGATCCGGAGAGCATGAGCGGCATCGGCAGCCGTGCACGCGAGCGTGCGCGCGCCGAACGGAACCGGGCGGGCGTCGATAATCGGAACAAGCCACGTTTCATCGAGAAACAATGACACCCGGCACTATTCTTTTTTATCCCTTTCCTTCTTTAGCCGCTCAAAGCGCTTCGTGATGCTCTCGTGACTTTCGAGGCGGGAAGGATGATCTTTGTACCGGATTGCTGAGTCGCCAAGGAGTTCACGTGCTTCCTCATCGAGAGCGAGATTCCATAACTTCTGATCTCGTATTTTTTCCACGTTGGATCGCAGACGCACGAACAATATCGAGATTAGGTCCCTGATCAATGTGATCGGGTCGGTCTCCTCTGGTCGATGCACGAAATCATGCATTTTGGGATCGCTAAAGACAAAGACATTGTAGAAGTCGCGGACATGTTTTTCGGTCAGCTTGGTCTTTGAGTCATGCGCAAATTCGTTGCGGATCGCATTGAGCTTCAAAAGGGGGCTACGCATATCCCCTTCAATCTTTCCCAGTGCGACTCCAAGCTCCACCTTAAGCGAGAATGGTATTCGCTCGACGTCAAGAAAATGCATCTCGATCAAAGCTTCGCTAATCGCTTGCGCCAGAAGCTCGTCGAGGTCTTGGTGAGAGCGAACAACCATAACCAGTTCGTCTTCTGAATTTACGTGACTTAGGAACAACCGGCTACTGATCACCATTTCAAAATCTAAGACCAACGTGCAGAACTCGTTTCATCTTAGCGCCGTCCACTGCTAGCATACCAGTGTGTCGCCGCTGCTTGAGGTCCGAAATCTTACCGTCGAATTTGCCACTGCCCAGGGAAACGTGACCGCTGTCCGCGATGTGAGCTTTCAGATTGCGCCGGGCGAGGTGCTGGGACTAGTAGGGGAGTCGGGCTCGGGGAAGTCGGTCAGTGCGCTGGCCCTCCTGCGGCTGCTGCCGCCTCAGGCGCGCATTCATGGCAACATTCAATTTCGCGGCGAAGACCTGCTCGCCGTACCCGAACCGCAGATGCGGCACATCCGGGGCGCTGGGATCAGCATGATCTTCCAGGAGCCGATGACCGCGCTCAATCCGGTGATGCGCGTGGGAGATCAGATCGCCGAAGCGGTGCTGGCGCACGCAGAAAAGCAGATCCCTCGCGGGCTAAAGCCCGCTCGTGATGACAAGGATAAAAAGCTTCACGGCTCGGCTGAAGCCGTGCCCCTTCAAAACGGTCGCGTTGCAGGCTCTTTGCATTCTCCACATAAAGACATAAGCAAAGCCGAGGCCTGGCGGCTTGCCGTCGAGGCCTTGCGCACCGTCGCCATTGCCGACCCCGACCGGCGCGCCCGCGACTATCCCCATCAGCTCTCCGGCGGCCAGCGCCAGCGCGTGATGATTGCCATGGCCGTGGTGAACCGGCCGTCGCTGCTGATTGCTGACGAGCCGACGACCGCGCTCGATGTCACCATCCAGGCGCAGGTGCTTGACCTGCTTAGCGAGCTGCGCGAAAAATTCTCCCTGGCCATGCTGTTCATCTCCCACGATCTCGCCGTAGTCTCGCAAGTGTCGCACCGCATCGGAGTCATGTACGCCGGCAGCCTGGTCGAAATGGGAACTGCGCAGGAAGTTTTCCGTCATCCGGCGCATCCTTACACGCGCGGGCTGTTACACTCTGTGCCGACGCTGCGCACGGAGCGCAGCCAACCACTCCAGACCATCGAGGGAACCGTGCCTGCCATTACGGGCCTGCCACCGGGCTGTGCTTTCGAGCCACGCTGCTCCTGGCGCGTTGCCAGTTGCTCGACCGAATTGCCGCCGCTGGTCGAAGTTGCGCCCGGCCATCTGGCCCGCTGCCCGGTTGTCTCCGCGGAGGTGCGCTGACCTATGCGCCTTCTCGTGCTCAGCGACGTTCATGCCAACCTTGAAGCGATGGAAGCGTGTCTCGCCGCCGCTCCTCCGTATGATCACGTCGTGAACTTGGGGGACGTGGTCGGCTACAACGCGTCGCCGAATGAAGTATGCGAGCTGGTGCGCGCCATGGGCGGTTCGGTGGTGCGCGGCAATCATGATCGCGCCTGCACCGGGCTGACCGACCTGTCCGACTTCAACCTGGTGGCGGCCCTGTCGGCGCAGTGGACCCAAACCGCGCTGGTGCGCGGACATCAGAACTGGCTGCGGAGCTTGCCTCAGGGGCCGGTCCGCCTCGACGAATTACCTGAACTCGAGTTCGTGCACGGCTCCCCGCGCGATGAAGATGAGTACCTGTTAAACACTTCCACCGCTAACGCCAATTTCCGGGAGCCCGACCATGCCGATGTCATGATGTTTGGGCACACCCATGTGCAGGGCGGCTTCGTATACCAGGAGGGCAAGGCGCATTACTTCGAGCCTGGTTACGACGACGTGGAGGGCGTTGCGGAGGTTTCCCTCACGCTTACGCCGGGTGAGCGTTACCTCATCAATCCTGGGTCGGTCGGCCAGCCGCGCGATGGTGACTGGCGGGCGGCCTTCGCTCTCTATGAGAAGAACGGGGACGCACCCGCACAGGTTACCTTCTACCGCGTTCCTTACAACGTAAAGAAGGCGCAGGATAGGATTTTTGCGGCGGCGCTGCCGGAGCGGCTGGCACTGCGCTTAGCGACCGGACGGTAGTGTCGAGCAATTCCGCCGCCAGAATGGGCTCCGCGATGGCAGGGCGGCTCACCGCATCAAAAAGTTTTGGGATAAACTACAGGTCATGCCCGCTCGCCCGTTTCCCGGAAAATCCCGGTATCGCTCACAAGAATTCGACGGTGGCGCAATCGATAGTTCGGACGAAGGCTATCTCGTCGCTTACGTTGATGGAGGCGCCCGCGGCAATCCCGGCCCCGCAGGATATGGCGTTGTCATCGAGGACGAAATTGGCCGTCCCGTCGCCGAGCTCAGCGAATTTCTCGGCCGCCAGACGAACAATTACGCCGAATATTCCGGCTTGCTGGCGGTCCTCAACTACACTCTCCGGCACGGTTTTAAGGCCCTAAAGGTGGTCAGCGACTCCGAGCTGATGGTGAAGCAGCTCAACGGCGAGTATAAAGTCAGCAATGCCACGCTGAAGGAGCTGCACGCCCGCGCGATGAAGATGATCGACCAGCTTGACTACTTCGAGATCAAGCACGTGCTGCGCGAAAAGAACCGCGACGCCGACCGCCTGGCGAACCTCGCCATGGACCACGGCATCGCGAAAAGAGCGCCTGCGGTGAGCGCCACGGATGTCGGTGGGGCTGCGTCGGTGGTACCCGAAATCAATGGCGTGGTGCGGAATGGCGTAGTCGAATTCCTAGGGAACCCGCTCCCCGATGGGACTCTGGTCAAGGTTCGCGGTGCTTCACCCACGGCAAAGAAATAGTCATCTAGGCTGAAGCTTTGGCTTGGGTCATTGCCTGCGCGGTCAAGCCCGCTCGCATCTGCGGCGGCTCGATGGTTTGCATATCTTCCGGGGGATTCTCCACCGCCCACGCCAAAGCCTGCGTCATCTGTTGCAAAGTCACCAGGGCGAGCCGTTGTGCGCCTTCGCGCGTCGCTGGAAACAACCTTGCCAACGCATACAACGGAATAAGGGCGTACGGCCAACTGCGTCCTGGCCCCAGCACATACCAGGGACGCACAAAGGTCGCTCTCATGCCACTCTCGCGAACCAGTCGCTCACCTTCGGCGCGGGCCGCCTGGTATTCCTGCATGATCGGCGCAGGCCGCGCAACGCTGAGATAGACGAAATGGCGCACGCCGGCTTCGACAGCCGAATGCACCGCCTCCTGACACGACTTCAAATCGATGGCGCGAAATTCGGCGGCCTTCCGTGGGCTGGGATGTGCCACCCCAACCAGGTGCACGAAGGTATCGGCTGGCGCTATTTGCGACGCATAGCTTTCTGCGCGCAGCGCGTCGCCGCGCACCGCCGCGCAGCCAGCCGCCAGCTTCGACTCAGAGCCTGGGCGGACCAGCGCGCGCACGTGGTGTCCCCGGCGCAATAATTCCCTAGCCAAACTGGCACCCATGAAGCCCGTCCCGCCCGTGAGGAACACGTCTTGTTGCGTGGAAGCCATCCGCCCCTCCCTGGACTGAAAATCGGTCGCCGAATTCTAGTACGGCTGTCGGGAGATGTCAGATTCTTTTTTGTACATCGGAATCCCGCCGTGCCTACGATTTAGTATGGTTACTTCCTGTTGGCTTTCCCATGTTCGTTGACGAAGCAAGAATCCGGGTGAAGGCGGGCGATGGCGGCAACGGCTGCATGGCCTTCCGGCGCGAGAAGTTCGTGCCGCGCGGCGGTCCCTCCGGCGGCGATGGCGGTCATGGCGGCGACGTGGTGATGGAATCGAGCGAACGCCACAACACCCTGGTGCACTTCCGCTTTAATCCCGAATACAAGGCCGAGCGCGGACGCCATGGCGAAGGCTCCAATAAAACCGGCCGTGAGGGCGAGAGCATCATCCTCAAGGTGCCCGTCGGAACCATCGTTTACGACGAGATGACCGGCGAAGTGGTGCATGACTTCTCCCATCCCGACGAGCGCGTCGTGGTGGCGCACGGCGGCCGTGGCGGTCGCGGCAATGCCCGCTTCGCCACCTCGACCCATCAGGCCCCTCGCGAGCACGAGGAGGGACACGCCGGAGAAGAGCGCGCGCTGCGTCTAGAACTGAAGCTGCTAGCCGATGTCGGGCTGGTCGGATATCCCAACGCCGGCAAGAGCACGCTGATCTCGCGTATTTCGGCGGCGCGGCCCAAGATTGCCGATTATCCCTTTACCACTTTGCAGCCCAACCTGGGTGTGGTGGCGGTCGGGGAAGCGCCCGAAGAAATGAGTTTTGTGGTGGCCGACATACCTGGACTGATCGAAGGCGCCAGCCAAGGCGCGGGGCTGGGCACGCAGTTTCTGCGGCACATCGAGCGCACCCGCTTGCTCGCGCACCTGGTGGACGTCTCCGACGCCAGCGGCCGGCCTGACCCGGTGCAGGATTATGAGGTGATCACCCGCGAACTGGCGACCTTCGGCGCGGGACTGGACTCGAAACCGGCCATTGTGGTCGCATCGAAAATGGATGTGGCGGACAAAGAAAAACTAACCAAGCTGAAACGCTACTGCAAGCGCAAGAAGCTGGAGCTGTTTCCCATCTCGGCGGTGACCGGCGTGGGGATTGACGACCTGAAGTGGGCGATGGCCGAACGGGTGGAGAAATTGCGGCGAGGAACTTCTGGGCCGCCGACGGGTTCATAAGCATTCCGGCTAAACAGGTTTCATAAGAATCCAAATCCCAGGAAGCGAGTCAGCTTGCCAACTCAATCGCGATCGAGCGCGCCAAGACGCTGGATTCTATTGGCGACGCTGACATCTCTGCTGGTGTCATACCTGCCACTGCGGGGCCAGCAGACGCCGACCTTCTCTTCCGACGTTAATGTTGTCAATGTGCTGGCCACCGTGCGAGACAAACGCGGCCAAATTGTAAACAACCTGACCAAGGACGATTTCAAGCTGGAAGAAGACGGCCGCCCGCAGACCATCCGCTACTTCGCCAAGGAAACCGATCTTCCGCTCACGCTCGGTCTGCTGGTGGATACCAGCATGAGTCAGCGGCGTGTCTTGGAGCAGGAGCGCGTCGCCAGCTATGCCTTTCTGGAACACCTGATGCGCGAAGACAAGGACAAAGCATTCGTCATTCATTTCGATTGGGACATAGAACTGCTGCAGGACCTGACCTCTTCGCGCAAGAAATTGAACGCCGCTCTGGAGAAGCTGGACAATCCGGAGTTCGAGCAAAGCGGTGGAGGCGGCGGTGGTGGCGGAGGCGGTTCACCCGGCTCAGGCGGCCATCACCGGGGCGGAGGCACCACGCTCTACGACGCCGTCTTCCTCGCCTCGGACGAGCTGATGCAGAAGCAGCAGGGCCGTAAAGCGGTCATCATCCTCTCCGACGGCGTGGATACCGGAAGCAAAGTGACGCTGACCAGAGCGATCGAGGCGGCGCAGCGTGCGAACACGCTGGTTTACTCCATCCTTTTCGCCGACCGCGAGGCCTATGGAAACGGGGGCTTCGGCGGTCACATGGGCGGAATGGGCGGCGGCATGGGTCGCCCCGGCGGCATGGGCCGCGGCGGTCCTCCCGGATATCCCCAGCAATCCCATCCCGATGGCAAGAAAGTTATGGAGCAGATTGCACGGGAGACCGGCGGCCGCTTCTTTGAAGTCTCCAAAAAGCAATCGATCGATCAAATTTACGCCAGCATTGAAGAAGAGCTGCGCAACCAGTACAGCCTGGGCTACTCGCCCGACAAGGCTGATGCCTCACCCGGCTATCACAAGATCCATCTGACAACCACGCAGAAAGACCTGGTCGTGCAGACCAGAGATGGCTACTACAGCGGCAGTGCGGCGCAGCCTTAGCTGGGGAGCACTACCGAGCACAAGAAGTATGCGAGGGCCAGATTCGAGCGCCAGCCCTCGCAGGCGCCATTCCGGTCGCCCGTGAAATCGCCTGTCATCAACAACAACGATCCCAGCTCAGGACTTTTCTACTGGATGCAACCGGAACTCGCGCGATAAGGCTGATAACCCTGAGGCAACCGACGCGTCTATATTTGTGTTGTGTCGCTCCCATTCTGCCCTTGAGTGGGGTTCCACACTGGGAATCTACTTACGTCAGAACATTTTGTCTTCCAGCATCGAGCGGGATGGAATACTCAAGGCGGTGTCTACAAGGAGGCAGTATGAGGAAGTGGATGGTTGGTCTCGTGGTTGCCCTTCTGTTCCCAATTGTTCAGGTGAGAGCGCAAACCAATTCAGAGGATGCTCATGCGGTTTCGACATGGAGCATACACTCACCCGACATTGTTGTCGCCAGACGCACCGTCTATCCGCTAGGCGTGTTCACTCCACCGGGCGCAATCGTTATTCGCCGACTAGAGGCCTTAAGCAATCGCGGACCTATGAACGGAATGCGGTCGAATGGTGAGCCCGTGCCTTGTCCGGTTCAATACACCATAGAACTCACAAATGGAATCACGACACAGCAAATACCCATATCGAACGTATTCTTAAACAAAGAGACGTCACAGACCTATACCGATAGCGGGGCCCTCAGCCTGCTGTTCATCGGGGGAAATCGAATCACGGCCGCGCTCCTGCCTCCGCAAAAACCTCAGTTCCCGCCAGTAAGCTGTCTTATCGAGGGGCTTAACATCACGATTCAATATGAATCGCCACAGGATTCCGCACAGCAGAAGTCAGAATCGGCCGACCATCCCTGAGATGGCCGCACTGCCGCTCGTTCTTGGCGGCTCTGACGGCTAGCGTTCGCGATTACTGGCGAAACATCGCCATTATGCACACAATCCTGGACCGCGCGGATTGCTGGCGAGCGATTCGGGGTCACCAGAATGTTGAAGGCAGAATGTTGGAGGCGCGGGTGCGAATCGACCTCCACGCGCAACGGCTTTGCAGATCTCTCCCTTACCACTTGGGTATCGCGCCGCACTGATACTTTACCGTGACGCGTTCGACAGTCTAAAATCCACTTTGCTCTCCACTGCTGGACAACGCCCGCCTTGCATTTACAATCCATACACTTTCCTGTGGTCAAGGAATTCGAAAGTCGCACATCGTGAGCGTTGTTAAGATTGCATGAATGTCCTTGAATTCAGCGCACTGATCGGCCTTGGTTCGTTGCTCGCCGGATTTCTCGGCGCACTGACCGGCCTGGGCGGTGGGGTCGTGGTAGTGCCGATGCTGGCGCTGCTGTTTCACGTGGACATCCGCTACGCCATCGGCGCATCGCTGGTTTCCGTGATCGCGACCTCCTCCGGCGCGGCTGCCGCCTATGTGCGCGAAGGCTACTCCAACATTCGCATCGGCATGTTTCTGGAAACCGCAACCACGGCGGGCGCGCTCGCCGGAGTCGGCATCGCTCTTTATGTTTCCAGCAACGCGATAGCAATTGTGTTTGGAGTCGTTCTCCTTTATTCCGCGTATCTGTCAAGCCGCCACTATGTGGATGGCGCTCATGTGCCTTCCTCGAAGCTGGCCGAGCGGTTGCGCCTGCATGGCGCCTATCCCGGTCCAAACGGAAAGGAGTCTTACAACGTCACCGGTGTTCCCGCCGGATACGGCCTGATGTTCGTGGCGGGCGCGCTTTCTGGACTGCTGGGCATCGGCTCGGGCGCGGTCAAAGTTCTGGCTATGGACCGGGCGATGAAGATTCCGTTCAAGGTTTCCACCACCACCAGCAACTTTATGATCGGCGTGACGGCGGCCGCGAGCGCGGGACTGTATCTTCACCGCGGCTACATTGCACCCGGATTGGCAATGCCGGTGATGCTGGGCGTGCTGGCGGGATCGCTTCTCGGCGCGCGCGTGCTGGTGAGGGCCAGAGTCAAGGTATTGCGGTACTTGTTCGCTGCGGTCATCGTCGTGTTGGGATTCGAGATGATCTACAAAGGAATCGCCGGGCGAATATGAGCGCGCAAACTTGGAACGATCGACGCATTGAAGTCATTATCGGCGCGCTCCTGCGTACCGGAGTGATTCTTGCCGCTACGGTTGTTCTATTGGGCGCTGTGGTGTACCTGGCTCGACATGGTAGCGAAATCCCCAACTACGCCGTGTTCCACCGTGAACCCGACAACCTGACAAGCGCGACCGCCATCGTTCACGGGGCGCTGGGCATGAGCGGCCGGGCGATTATCCAACTCGGATTGCTGCTGCTGATCGCAACCCCGGTGGCGCGGGTGTTATTTTCAGCCATCGCCTTCGCCCTGGAGCGCGATTACCTGTACGTCTTCATCACCTTGATTGTCCTGGGAATTCTGCTGTACAGCCTGTTCGAATCGAGCGGTTGAGCTTCGGAAAAGGTGCGCTTGCCAAAGGCGCTGTAACCCGCTATTGTCGAGAACCGCCGCCTATGCGGCACGCGGCTCATAACTCACTGTGGGGGAACAATGGCGGGAGTAAATCTTGCAGATGCGCGGCGCGTGATCGCGGCCGCCGAGAAAAAGGCGCAGGAGATCGGTCAGCCGATGAACATCGCGGTGGCTGACGAGGGCGGCAACATCGTGGCGCACGTTCGCATGGATGGCGCGTGGATCGGCAGCATCGATATCTCCATGAAGAAGGCCTACACCGCGCGCGCCTTCGATATCACTACAAAGGACCTGGCCACGCATTCGCAATCGGGCGGACAGTTTTTCGGCATTCATGTCTCCAACGATTGCAAAATCATGATCTTCGCCGGAGGCATTCCGCTGAAACGCGACGGAAAAGTTGTGGGCGCCGTCGGCGTGAGCGGTGGCTCGGGCGAACAGGACCACGCTGTTGCCGAAGCCGGAGCCGCGGCGTTCTGAGCAGGAGGCTGGGATGGACGACGACATATTCACTGCTATTACCGCCAACGACAAAGGGCGCATTGCGCAGTTGATTGCGGCTGAGCCAGGCGCAGCACAGGCCCGCAATGCGGGCGGTATTTCCGCGCTGATGCAGGCGCGTTACGAAAACCGAATGGAGATCGTTGACCGGTTGCGCCAGGCGGCGGGCGACCTCGACATCTTCGAAGCCTCGGCCTTAGGTGATGTCGCGCGGCTCAACCGCCTGCTGGCGAACGATGGCGAACTGGTCAAGGCGCGCAGCGCCGATGGCTTTACCCCGCTGCATCTGGCGTGCTTCTTCGGGCAGCTCGAAGCGGCGGAGATCCTGGTGCAGCACGGCGCGGACGCCAATGCAGTGTCCCCCAGCCGGATTGCGGTGATCCACAGCGCGGCTGCGTCACGCAATGCGGCGCTCCTGAAGCTTGTCCTGCGCGGCGGAGCGGATCCCAACTCGCAACAACAACGTGGCTACACCGCGTTGCACGAGGCAGCCATGCACAACAGTGTGGAGAGGGCGCAGGCGCTGTTGGACGCGGGCGCCGATTTGACCATTACGACCGATGAGGGGCAGACTGCGGCCGATATGGCAGCGCAGAATGGCAGCAGGGAAGTGGCCGAATTACTGGCATCACGGAAATAGACGGGCGGCAACGACTGGCTATCGTGCTTCGACCTGGTCTTTTGCGACGGCGGAGTGGTTGCGGAGAATTACTGTTCCGATGAGCACGGCGCAAGACAGCAACAGCACGCGCGCCACGTTGGCGTGGAGTACGGGATCGCCCAGCAGAATTCGTACCAACCCGAAGGCAGCGCTGGCTGCGCAGAAAGCGAAATAAAGCTTCTCCTTGGCGCAATGGGAGTAGCGCAGCAGGACCAGAAGGATGGTCGTAACAATCACATAAATAGCCAGCAGAACGATGCTGCCCGCGATCTTCTCGCGGTGAATCGAAAATGCCTCGGCATGGGAAATGGCGAGTTGCAGCCCAGCCACCCCCAGAAAAAAGACAGAATGCACCAGCGCGATGATCGCCCGTTTGCGGTTGGTGATGATGGCAAAACGATCCATAAACACTGTTTTATTGTGCCAAACGAGCGCACAAGTGGCTGTGACCGAAATCACATGGGGATAGGTTTTTCTTAGGGACAGCCGGGAGCTGAAGGCTGACAGCTGAAATTTGGAGGCGCGGGTGGGAATCGAACCCACGCATAAAGGTTTTGCAGACCTCTCCCTTACCACTTGGGTACCGCGCCTCGAGGATAGGTGGTGCGAAAAACCCTCGCGCACGGCGAGGGCGACATATCCTGGAGCGGGAGACGGGATTTGAACCCGCGACTTCGACCTTGGCAAGGTCGCACTCTACCACTGAGTTACTCCCGCTCGCCGTCTGTGATTATAGCGAAAGCCTGAACTGCCGGGCAAATGAGAGCGAGGACACACCACTGCGTGGAAAGCCGTCACTCATGGGCGAGGCTCCATTGCGGGTCCTTCTCGGGCGGCACGATGGAACCGTCGCGCATGTGAATGATGCGATCGCCATAGGTTGCGGCTTCGGGATTGTGCGTAATCATCAATACCGTCTGTCCCAGCTCCTGGTTCGATTGCCGCAGCATCTTCAGGACAATTTCAGAATTCTGCGAATCGAGATTGCCGGTGGGCTCGTCTGCCAGCACGATGGCGGGCTGATTCACCAGCGCGCGCGCCAGCGCCACTCGTTGTTGCTCGCCGCCGCTCAACTCGGAAGGGCGATGCTCCAGACGCTGGTCAATGCCCAGCAGTCGCGTGATGCGATCGATGTATTCGTGATTGCCGCTCCCGTTGCTCTTGCCGGCGATGTCGCGGGCGATGTCGATGTTGCCTTGCGCGGTCAGCGTCGGCAGCAGGTTGAACTTCTGGAAGACGAAGCCAATTTTGGATTTGCGCATTCGGGTGCGCGCCGAGTCCGACAAGGCCGTGAAATCTGTGCCGTCGATCAGCACCCGCCCGGAGTCGGCGTGGGTCAGTCCGCCCAGGATGTAGAACAGAGTGGACTTGCCACTACCAGACGGGCCGACAATGCTGACGAATTCACCCTTCTCGACCGCGAGGGAAACGCCGCGCAAGGCGGGCACATCCACTTTGCCGATGTGGTAGGTTTTGCGAACATTCTCAGCTTGAATCATCCACGCCATGCGAATCCTTGATCTTACACGAAACGATTGCGCGACCGAGGGCTGGCGCGGGGTAGCTGTAGCTCGGGTAGTGCGCGCCTTTAGGCCCGCGTCCAAGGAGCGAGAATAAGATCGCTTCAGCCGCCGAGGTCGACGACCTCAGCGGCTGAAGTCAGGAATTGGACGGGCGTTCTTACCGCGGGCCTGAAGGCCCGCACTACCAGTACGAGCGGATACGCCAATCCTGGAATCGCTGTAGCGAGAGTCGCTGAACCCGCGCTCCCCGCCACTCTTCCGATACTCCCCAAGCCGCGGATTTCGAGTTACAACAGCAGCATGATGAGAGCGTCTTCCGAGGCCAAACATGCGCAGTTGGTTGAGCGGGCTGTGGAGTGGCTGCGCTATGCCTACCGATGCGGCATCATCCTCTCGGAGCAGTATTGCGCCAGCGGCGAAGTCCCCGATGTGATCGGCTGGAAAGGCTCCAGCCAGTCGGTGGTTGTGGAATGCAAGGTCTCGCGCAGCGATTTTCTCGCCGACGCCAACAAGCCGTTTCGCCTGAAGCCGGAAGAGGGGCTCGGCAGCCGGCGGTTCTATATGGCTCCCGCGGGCTTGATCGCGCGCGAAGAATTGCCCAAGTATTGGGGCCTGCTCGAATGCAAAGGCCGGCAGGTGCAAATGTCGGTAAAGCCGGGGAAGCAGGACCTGAGAAGCGCCGTGGGTCTGATGAAGGAGATGAACCTGCTATTGGCGAGCCTGCGGCGGGTGGAAGTGCGCATCGAGCCGCAGACCATTACTGAGTTCCTGAAGTGGAAGAACCGTCTGGCGGAATACAACGGTGGACGCCTGCCCGAGGGCATTACCGCGCCGGATGAAGAACAGAACCATTATCTTGTTACGTAGCTCTCGCATCATGCGCTGGCAGCAAACAAAAACCTGTTGTCACAAAATACTGCAAAAGGTTTAAGCTCACCCTAGTTGGCTCCTCGCGACATCGACATTGCGGAGGCGACCATGAACGGTTCCACCAGCTTTGACCTCTATCTCGGACCTTGGCTTACGGCGCGCGTGCCGCGCATGGCGGAGTACAGCCGGCAGCTCGCCGACTTCTACGACTGGGTGTGCACCGACGTGGACGCGCAGGCGAACTATACCGATCGCTACGCGCCTCCGGCGTTGGAGACCTACGACCGCAATGGCGAAGTGGTGAACCGGGTGGTCGCGAACCGGTGGTACGACCAGCAACATCAGGAGCTGTATCGTCGCGGCATCATCGGATTGCCCTATGCGGAGCAGGCGCCTCATCTGCTGACGTTCGCCATGGGCTATGTGTTATCGCAAGCGGACATCAGCTTGCATTGTCCGGTTACTCTCACCGGAGCGGTGGCATACGTACTCAGTGCGCATGTGCCGGACGCGGTGCGGCAGCAATTTCTTTACGACGTTGCGCGCATGGACGGTCTCGCCAAGACCGGCGGCACATGGGCGACCGAGCAACATGGCGGCAGCGACGTAGGAGCGACCACCACCACGGCTGTTTCTAGCGGCGACCGCTTTGCGTTGCATGGATTGAAATGGTTTACCAGCAACGCCAACAGCGGTCTTGCGTTGGCCACGGCGCGGCCCGAGGCAGCCGCAAGTGGGACGGCCGGGCTTGGTCTCTACCTCGTGCCCAGTCATCTGGAGGATGGTGGGCCCAATCACTATCGCATCCGTCGCTTGAAAGACAAGCTCGGCACCAAAGGGCTTCCGACCGGAGAGATCGAATTACTCGGCGCGGAAGCTGTCGAAGTTGCTGCGCCTCCTGATGGCTTCCGGTTGATGATGGATGCGCTGGAGTACAGCCGCGTTCACAACGCCGTTGGGTCGGCGGGTGTACAACGCAGGGCACTGCGCGAGGCCCTTGCCTGGGCGAAATCGCGCCATGCCTTCGGCCACGTGTTGGTGGATTACCCCATGGTGCAGGATGAGCTGTTGCGGATGCGCGTGCAGTTCGAGGCAGGCGCATTGCTCGCCTTCGAGGCTGCCATCGCTTTCGACGAGGCGCAGCACGACCCGGAGCGCCGCACCTGGTTGCGATTGGTTACCGCGCTGGCGAAATACTTGACCGCGGAGTATGCCATTACAGCGGCCCGAGCAGCGCTGGAGTTGATCGGCGGCAACGGCTATACCAGCGACTATCCCGCCGCCCGCCTGTTGCGGGATGCGCAAGTGCTGACCGTGTGGGAAGGCCCGGCCAATATTCAGGCGCTGGAGTTGCTGCGTTTGCTCGCCCCTCGCTATCGCGGCTGGGAGCAATACCAGTCGCGAATGCAAGCGATCCAAGAGAAGCTTCCGGATGCGAACGGTAAACTGCGCAAGGCCATGCAAGCCAGGCTCGAGGGCGACCGCGAGGCCGTGGCGATCGCGATGCGCGATGAGCAGAGCGCACAACGCTATGCGAGGAAGTTATTGCATCGCTTGAGCCAGAGTCTGGCGTTTGCCGTGTTGTGCGAAGCGGCCAGCGACGCCCAGACGAGCGGCAACCCGTTGCCGGGGCATAGCGCCTGGCGATACTTTGAGGAGATTGAACCGCCGGCCTTCGGAATGGAAGACGACAATGCGCGCCGGGGTGTTTTGGAACTATTAAGCGACGAGGCCGTGCGCTCCGCGAATGTGATCTAGACGCCTTCGCTGGGAACTTCCGATGCGCGCAGGCGGGCGGCTTTGATTTCGTCCCAGCGCACCCAGGCGATGTAAAGAACGACCAGGATGTTTATCCCCAGGATCGCCCAGTGGAGTTGGTTGGAGCGGCGAATTACTTTGTAGATTTCGAACGGGATGTACACGCATCCGGACACAATGGCCAGCCACTCCCCCCACGCGCGTTGCCTCCACAAGCCGTAGCCTTCCGCGAAGCGCAGAATAGCGTAAGTAATCGCGAGCCCACCGATCATCGCAATGCTCGTGCTGGAAATACTGTTCGCTGCGTGGAGAAATTCCTGCGACCAATGGCGACTGGGATTGATATGCAGCGAGAAAAGAATATGCTCTGCTGCCTCCTCGAAATCCACATCACGCCGAATCATGACGATCAAGAAGTAAGCGCTAGCCAGGGCCAAAGCTCCTTTCAGCGCCTCGAACACCGCGACCATGCGCAGCCCGCCCTTGTGGGTGTGCTCACCCGTGGTACGCCGGATGTGGGTTCGACTGGCGATGCTATTCATACCCTGAGGGGCTTCGCTGACGGTAGTACTCAGCGTAGCTTACCAGACGTTGCGTGCTCCAGAATTCTGCCTCATTTTGAGATATAAGCCCAGCGTGTTGGGTCGGGTTGCAGCCGATTCTAGATTCTGCGGTGTTGGGTCAGGCCGTTGCGCTCGGGCAACCAAGGCCCTGGCCAGCCTGTGCGGCTTCGAGCATCTCGGTCACGGTGGTGAATTTTTTCCGGCAACGCCCGTCACTGGCGCGGGCGAGTTCGGCTGCATCGATTCGCCGCCATGCAGAATAGTCCACCCAGCAGACATGCCTTTGCGCCAGCAGTTGGAGGACCCCCGCTCTCCCCGGCCGCGTACTGTCGGGCACTTCTTGCGCAATATTCTGGGTTACTTGCTGAGCCTCGGTGCGATTGGTCGGAATTGTTCCCGAAGGCCCTCGCTTTGCCCATCCCACCACGTACAGCCTGTCTTTGACTTTTCCTTCTTCGTTGGCGAATACACCGTTAGCGGGGGTGGCAGTGCAGCACGGGCGCGTCTCATATCCGATGCAGGTGATGGCGAGTTGCGCGGGAACTTCGTGGAGCGCTCCGTCGGCAGAACGAAACTGCACGGCGCTGAGTCGGCCACTACCGAGGAAGCCGATGGGCGTCAAGTCGAAGTGAAAGTGAATTCTGACCGGAGCACTCCGCGATTCATTCCGCGCGAAACCGCGCAAGGTTTCAACAATTGCGTTATTTCCAGCGAGGGCGGTCGAATCCTGCGCGATGGGATACGCACGCTGCAAAGTGCCCAGCTCGGCGAGTTCGTGCTGGGTGAACTTCGCATCCGCAGTACTGCACCGGCCGACGACGTGGATGGACTCGATAGCCTGCGTTTCCAGCCACGACGTCACTTCGGGTGAAAGATCGGAGCCGGCCAACTCGGTGGCACTCTTGGCCAGGACGCGGGCCACATCAATCGCCACATTGCCGTTGCCGATGATGACTGCCGACTGCACACCGTCGATTGGCGGCGGTTGGCTGTCCGGATGTCCGTTGTACCAGCCGGTAAATGCGCCCGACCCGAGTACGCCCGGAAGTTCCTCGCCTGGAATGTTGAGACGTCGATCGCGCGAGGCGCCGGTTGCCAGCGCAACAACATCGTAGAGCGACATCAACTCCTCGAGACTAACGTCACGGCCAACTTCGACATTGCCGAAAAAGCTGACGCGGTCACGGGAAAGCACACGGTCCAGCACGCGCGCAACCGCCTTCGTGCCCTGATGGTCCGGAGCTACCCCATACCGGACAAGTCCGAATGGCACGGGCAGCCGCTCGAAGATGTTGATGGAAGCATCGGGAATCAGGCGAAGCAGGCTGTCCGCCAGGTAACAACCCGCCGGGCCGCTGCCGATAATTGCGATGTGTCGCATGAATGCCGCTGGCGTATGAGCCGTTAGCTCTTAGCTTCTAGCCTCTTGCCTTTAGCCCTCAGCTCTCAGCCGTCAGTTTTCGGCTCTTACCTTCTCGTTCCTCGCTAACCACTAGCCACTAACCACCAACCACTAACCACTAACCACTAACCACTAACCACTAGCCCCTGCCTTAATGCAGCTTCACATACTCGTAGTCCACAGGGTTGTTGTTGATGCCGCGATCGGGAGGCGCAATCCAGGCAGCCATCTTGCCCTGCTCGTGTACGCCATGCATGAGGCTGAGGATGTACGCCCGGTCGCTCTCGCTCGGCAGCCAGTCGCTAATCTGAGCGTTGAATTGTTCCTGGCCGATTGGCCGTCCGGTCAGATCGGTGGGAACGCCGGCCCACGCTCCGATATTGCGCCGGAAGCGCGTGCTGGGCAGCGACAACCGAAATGAATAGCCGGCCTTCTCGATCAACCGGTTCCAGCGTTTCACGCCCAGCTCGCAGTCGCGGACGTAGGAGCCTCGCGTGACTTCATTCATCGCGTTGCGCATGGGAATTTGCTCGGTCTTCGTGCTACCGTTCCCGTCGGGCAATTCGAGTGCGAAGCTTTGTTCGATAGCTAGGTGATCTTCGTATTGCGCCTCGTCCGGCCGGCCCTTCAATCCGTTGGCGAAATAGGAAGCCGCATTCGAGGAAGTCTCCGATCCGAACAGGTCGAGCGACGAACTGAACCAGAAATTGAGATACTTCTGCACGGTGGGCAGATCGATGGCGCCGGCGTTGCGGACAGCCAGCGGATCTTCGGTGCCTAACTCCTTCATCACTTCCAGTGTCCGTCTTACCACGCGATTGATGCCGGTGTCGCCAACAAACATGTGGTGCGCTTCTTCGGTCAGCATGAACGAGCAAGTTCGCGCCAGCGGATCGAAGCTCGATTCCGCCAGTGACTTCAACTGGAATTTGCCATCGCGATCGGTGAAATAGGTGAACATGAAGAAGCTCAGCCAGTCATTGATGGGTTCATTGAAGGTACCGAGGATGCGCGGCTTGTTGGCGTCTCCGGAGTGGCGTTCCAGCAACTCTTCGGCTTCTTCGCGGCCGTCGCGCCCAAAGTAGGCGTGCAGCAGATAAACCATCGCCCACAAATGGCGGCCTTCCTCGACGTTCACCTGGAACAGATTGCGCAAATCATAAAGTGACGGAGCAGTGTGGCCGAGCATGCGCTGCTGCTCGACCGATGCAGGCTCGGTATCGCCTTGGGTGACGATAAGACGCCGCAATATGGCGCGGAACTCACCGGGAATCTGCTGCCACACTTCCTGTCCATAGCTATCGCCAAAGCCGATCTTGCGGTTGGGGTCGCGGTCGGCGAGAAAGATCCCCCAGCGGTACTCCGGCATGTGGACGAATCCATAAGTGGCCCAACCCTTCGCGTCCACCGAGGTCGCGGTGCGAAGATAAACATCCGCCACCTGAAAATCGCGCGGACCCAGGTCCTGCCACCACTTCAGAAATTCCGGCTGCCAATGTTCCAAAGCGCGCTGCAAGGTGCGGTTGGAGCCGAGGTCTACGTTGTTTGGAATCCGGTCCTGGTAGTTGATCGACATGAAGACTCCCAAATCTTGGTGTTTGTCCAGGGCTCGACTTCACCCGGGGTGGTCATACTCTCTCCCAATTGAAGCGCGCCTTCGATCCCGTGCCGAACAGCTTGAGCGCGCCCTGCTCGCCGGTTGAGTTCGGCCGGATGAATACCCAGTTCTGCCACGCGGAAAGCCGGCCAAATACCTTGGTCTCCGTGGTTTCCGCTCCGGGGAAGCGCAGGCTGGCTTCCATGCCGGTGAGCGCGTCAGGCGAGAGCGCAGCCCGCTCTTCGATGGCCATACGGACTTCGTCTTCCCAGTCGAGATCGTCGGGCGCCAAGGTGATAAGGCCGAGCTCAAGAGCTTCCTTGGGGCCAAGCAGTTTTCCCTTGGCTTCCACCGCGCCAGCCATGCATCGTGCATTGCCACTGAATCGAATTTCGAGCCGGCCGCGACCATTCACCGCGGGCAGCAAACCGAAATTCATTTCGTCCACGACGATCTTCGGAATGGGCGCGTCGCCCTCTTCTTCCGGAAGCCCCAGCATGTAGCTGCGATCCGCGGCCAGCGCCAGCTCGACTAGCACGCCGGCGAAACATGAACCCGGCTCGATGACGGCGTACATGCTGCGCGAAGAAACCTCCAGCCGCGCCAACGTGCGGCGCAACATGCCGATGGTTTCACGCACCAGCCAATCGTTGCGATGCTGGAGCATGACGCTATCCGACGCCAGCACCGCGTCGAGGCTGCCGGTCGTCTTGAGCAGCAGAAGCCCCAGCTCCGGTTCGTTGACGCGGAGCATGAGGATGGCGTCGTCAAGTTCGCGCGCCATCGCCAGCGGCCACCACTGGTCGCCTGCGGCATGAATCGCATCGGGATCGAGAGGCTGTGCTCCTTCAGGCGCGCGCACCGTCAGCGTCGCGGTTCGCGCCGTGCGATCGAATGCAACGTCAACATACCTGTAGTGGTACCCGTTGTCGTCGAGCTTGCGCTGCAGCGCAGTCAGCTTGATGCCCTTGGCAGCGGCAGGACGCGTCGAGTCGTTTACCAGTGCTTGCGCGCGAGTGCGCACCGCTTCCTGGAATTTTTCCGGGACTGCAATGTCATCCACCAGGCCCCACTCTTTGGCGCGCTCGCCCTTGACGCCGTCGGGATTGGTGCAGAACATGTCAGCCAGGTCACGACGCACTTTGCGCTTGTCCACCACACGGGTGAGACCACCAGTGCCGGGCAGGACGCCGAGCAGCGAAACTTCGGGCAAGCTCACGGCGCTGGAACGGTCATCGACCAGCAGAATCTCGTCGCAGGCCAGCGCCAGTTCGTAGCCGCCGCCGGCGGTGGTGCCGTTCAGTGCGGCCAGAAACTTCAGGCCGTCGTGGCGGCTGGAGTCCTCCATGCCGTTGCGCGTCTCGTTGGTGAACTTGCAGAAGTTCACCTTCCAGGCGTGCGAAGAAGTACCCAGCATGTAGATGTTGGCTCCGGCGCAGAACATGCGCTCGCGCGCGCTGGTGAGCACGACGCATGCTACCTCCGGATGCTCGAAGCGAATGCGCTGCAGGATGTCGTGCAGTTCAATGTCAACGCCGAGGTCGTAGGAGTTGAGCTTTAGCTTGTAGCCGGGCCTCAGGCCGCAATCTTCGTTGACGTCCATGGCCAGAGTGGCCACGCGGCCGTCAATTGTGAGCCGCCAATGGCGATGCTCTCCGGCCACGTCAAACGTGATCAGTTCCTTCTCATTTACGGTTGGCATACAGGTCGAACTCTCCTCAAGGCAGCGCCGGGTTGGCGCACGTACGTCCCCACTCGACTAGATGCATTATAGTGCATTTCTGTGATGTCAGGAGAGGAAATATGATGCAGATTGGCAGCGAGAGCCAGCAGCCTAGAAGAACAGCTCCGGCGAGACATGAAAACGCTGGCTCAGGCGCCTGATCTGTTCTTTCGTCAACTCTCGCTTGCTGCTAATCACTTCGGAAACGATGCTGCGTGCTCCGAAGATGTCCAGCAGGTCTTTCTGTTTGAGGCCGTGCTGCTCCATTAAGAAGGACAATGCTTGCCGCGGTGTGGCGCGTGGCAACTGGTACCGCTTTGCCTCAAAATCTTCGATCAACAGCGTAAGCAGGTCAGCTAGTTCCTTCTCTTCTTTCGTCAGCGATCGCTTTTGCTCCAGTGCATAAAGCGCATTGAGGTAATGTTCGTTCTCGGCATCGGTTCGGACGACCTTAGGCGCTAGCGTCGCGTTCATTCCGCACCTAACTGAGCCGTGTGAGGTGCGGAGCTGCTAGCCGGCAGGAAGGCATTCTTCCCGAACACAACAGTGTCTATTTCACTGTCGACTAGCGCCCGTATGCCGTTAGCTTCGACATTCGCGTAAACATTTCGATGTGCGAATTGGACGATTAGTCTGTTGATCATATCGACGGCGGCCGGGTACGCTTTCCCCAGCTTCCAGCCAAAATCCGGCGGGGACGCGACAAACAGGTGTGTCGAGTCAAGCGGGAGCAATACCACCGTGTCCTTTTTCGCAAATCCAGCCCCAGGCAAAAATTGACCACCCTGACGCTCGACGGTGATAACCGGGCAGTCCGAAATTAAGAAGCTCTTGCCCGCCGGGGCTTCGAGGGTGTTCCAAGTCCTGTCCAGCAAGGGTCCGAGTAACACTTCCACGCGGTTTGGCAATCCCCAGACATGATAAAAAGACGGGCTGATCTCACGATCACTCCGAAACTCCGCAAGCTTCTTCCTGAGGTCGTCGGCGTAGTGAAGTTCACCACGTTGAAGCAGACGGTACTGTAATTCCCTGATCGTATCCGGATCGTCCGTCTTCTCGCGGAGCTTGTTCACCATCGCTTCCGAAATCTGAGCACGGACCTTGCGTGTTCTTCCAAACAGTGCGGCGACAAACGCGGCCCATGATTGAGCCTGACGCAAACTAAGCCGCGCGCGCTCGATCAATAGCTGCAAAATCGGCCAGACCTGACCTTCTATCTCGGTCAGCCATTTCTCATAGCTATTGTTTGTTTTCCGCCCACGCAGGTCATATTCGAAAAAGTCCCGTTCCCAGCATTCGCTCTCCGGCTTGCTTTCTCGAGCAGGCTTGCCCTTCGCATAAACCCAAAGGACCCCGCGGTGATCGGTAAAGTTCGACAACAGCTTAGCTGGGACGATATGTTCTCTGCGGGTTGGCTTCATCGTGATCCCTTGGATCTGGCTACCGTCGAATGTAAGTCTAGTCCTGCCTTAACGCGTCGACAATTGCGTCGACGCTATTCTGAATACCATTATTGCTCGTGTCGATGGTCGCGTCGGCCTTGCGATACAGCGGCTCGCGCACGTCGAGAATGCGCCGCAAGTCCGACATCGATTCGCGATTGTCAGCCATGGGCCGCATGTCGCCCTGCGCGATGACACGCTGCATGTGCTCTTCCGGCGTGGCCCGCAGCCAGACCGTGAAGCACATGGTCAGCAGCCGCTCGAAGGTTGCGGGCTCGGAGACCAGGCTGCCGCCAGTAGCCAGCACGAATCGCGGATAGCGTTCGATGACCTGGTCCAAAACGCGGCGCTCCAACCGCCGAAAGCCGCTCTGCCCATAAAGATCGAAGAGGACGCTGAGGCTGACTCCGCTCTCCTGCTCGATCAGGCGATCCAGTTCGAGAAACGGCGCCTCCAATCGATCAGCCAGCATGGCTCCCAACGTGGACTTGCCGGCGCCGCGCAGGCCTACCAAGGCGATGCGGCCGCGCCGCGCGTCCAGGTCAACTCCGCCGAAATGTTCCACCAGCAGGCGGCGGGCCTCCACCAATTCCGCCGCCGGCAGCCGCCGCAGAAATTCGGTGGTGTGCACCAAGTCCACAGGAGGCTCGGGGCCGTCGAGCACGAGGGCCTGCAGAGGAGTGTCCAGCGCCTGTGCGATTTGCCGCAGCAGCAGGATAGAAATGTTGCCCCGTCCGCTTTCGAGTTGCGCCAGATAACGCTCGGAGACTCCCGAATCGCGAGCGAGGATCTTGCGAGTCATACCTCGTCGAGCACGCATCTGGCGTACTCGCTCGCCGAGCAACCGGAGGTAATCGGATTGGGAGCCGAGACCGGCGTCAGCGGAAATCGCTGCGGCGGGGTTCTCTGCTGTCTCGTTCTCCTCTACATGCACTATGTCGCGCTTTCGGCTCACCGTGGATGCATTATACTTCCGTCAGCCGCACGTATAATAGTGCCTGGGTGGGAACACAAGCATGGGCCGCGACATCACGATCCTAGTGGGTACCATGACCGGCACGGCCGAGATGGTGGCGCAGGAGGTGCAGCAAGCGCTGGAGGCGGCCGGCCACCAGGCGACGATTCGGGTGATGGACGGTCTCGACGCCACCGCCTTTCAGGGCGGGGGCGCCTTCCTGATTTGCACGTCCACCTACGGGCAAGGCGATGTCCCCGACAACGCACAAGCGTTGTTCAGCAGTCTTGAAAGTGAGAAGCCGGACCTCGCCGGCGTGACCTACGGGGTGATCGCGCTCGGCGACCGCACCTACAAAGACACCTACTGTCACGGCGGAATTCGCTTCGACAAGCTGCTAGCCGAACTCGGCGCCAAACGGGCTGGCGAAATCCTGACGCACGACGCAAGCTCGGGGACGTTGCCCGAAGAGGTAGCGGCGCAATGGGTGGTGCCCTGGGCTGAGCAGCACCTCGCGTCCTCATCGGAGATTGCGTAGATATGGCTGCTGCAGCACCTCACCAACGCAGCGAAGTTCTGGTTGACGGCAAGCGGCTGGAGACTGTGTGGATCGAGCCGGCAGACAAGCACCGCCCGACGATCGTCATGCTGCATGAGGGCCTGGGCTCGGTTGCGCTGTGGAAGGACTTTCCGCAACGGCTCGCGTCGCGCACCGGCTGCGGCATACTTGTCTATTCGCGCTATGGACATGGGAATTCCGACCAGCTGCTGGAGAAGCGTCCGGTGGAATTCATGCACCACGAAGGCGAAGTGGTGCTGCCGGAGTTGCTCGACAAGCTGAGCATCGCGAAGCCCATTTTGCTCGGCCACAGCGATGGCGGATCAATCGCGCTGATCTTTGCGGGTAAATATCCCGAGCGGCCGCGCGCGTTGATTCTGGAAGCGCCGCACGTGTTTGTGGAAGACCTGAGTGTCGCGAGCATCACCGAGGCGAAAGTGGCCTATTTGACGACCGACCTGCCGCGGAAACTTGGGCGCTATCACCAGCACGTGGATGCAACTTTTTGGGGCTGGAACGACATCTGGCTCGATCCGCAATTTCGCTCGTGGAACATCGAAGAGTATTTGCCGGCAATACGCTGCCCGATCCTGTGCATTCAGGGCGAAGAGGACGAATACGGAACCATCGCCCAGGTAAGAGCGATCGGGGCGCGCGTGCCCGCGACAGAAATTCTGATGTTGCCGAATTGCAGGCACTCACCGCATCGCGATCAGGCGGATGCGACGCTGGAGAGAATGGCGGAGTTTGTAGCAGCGGTGGAGGGTGTCGAGGAAGCGTCAGGTGCGATCGAGGGGGCGGTAGAGGAAGCAGCATTGCCAGAATAGGGGTCCTTCGACTCCCCCTCACGGATGTTCGGGGTCGCTCAGGATGACAGAACTTCGGAGCCGCTAGCGAAAAGCGAATCGCGAAGAGCGAAAAGCGTTCTTCCAGAAAAGGCGAAAACATGGCTGAATGGGTGCATACCTTCAAGGGCGCTGTACTGGCGTCGGAGTACGATTTCACGAGCCACATGAACTCGCACATGTATGTCTCGCGCTTCGACCAGGCTACCTGGTTTTTGCTGCACGCGATCGGGATGACGCCGGCTTCGATGAAGCAGAAGAACTTGCGGGTGGCGATCGTTCGCCAGAATTATCAATTCCTGGAAGAGTTGCGGGGCGGGGAATTGGTGGAAATCAAGAGCGGCTTCCTGGCCATCGGCGAAAAATATTTTCGCTTCCTCCATCAGATGTACAACGACGAAACCGGCAAGATGGTGGCGACCTGCGATAGCGTCGCCGTGCAGGCCAGCCTGGAGTCCGGCAAGAGCGTGCCCATGACCGAGGAGCTACAAGAAAAGGCCAAACGGCATCTGGTGACGGCCAATGTCCCACTGGACGAGGCGGTAGGCTAGGCTACGGGGTGGCAGCGACGCCGGGCCAAACTCTACGACAAAGAATCGCGCCTTATGCTGCGGGACAAACGCGCCCGAATCGTCCAGCTAGTCGCTTGGCGAACTGACTGTCTCACCCTTGTTGCAGGGGAGGCTCTTCGGGATCGGTTTCGCCTTCTTCCAGCCAAACTTCCTTCAGCATCTGATTCACTCTCGGACGAGCCAGCGCTGAGGCAGCACTCAAGACGACGGTCACCCACCCCACACCGATCACCACCTCGATACAAGCAAGTGTGCGGGTCAGGGCATCGGACGGGATCACGTCTCCGTAACCCAGCGTGGCCATGGTGACCACGGAGAAGTACACGAACTGACCGAAACTGGGAGGCAAAGGCGACATCAGACGCATGCCTTGGAAAGCGGAGGCGCGGTTGTGTTGCCAGGCTGCGGCGTAAAAACACGCGAAAATAAAGATGATGGCGGCATAGCCTAGCAAGAAGGCGATAAGCGCTTCCCACATCTGCTGCAATATGCGGAAGACGCCCACCAGCACGCGCAGTCGTGGTTTCAGCCACTCGCCCAGAAGCCACGCGAGATTGGTAGAGATCGAGATCGCCAGAAAGATGATGAGCAGCGAACGCGGAATCGGGTGGACCTCGATCTCCGCGATCAGTGCGCTGCCAAAGGCAGCCAGTATCGAGAAGTACATTCGCTCGGAGGCGTAGAAGTGATGGGCCAATCGCCGCATCGCATGATGTTGCAATGGAACTGATGCGGGTTTGGAAGCTGGCAGGCGGCTAAGCAGGGCCTTGCTGACCCAGTTGAAAATGCCCTTGCCGGTAAAGCGAAATCCACCGTACAGCCCGCCTGCAAAACCGATGGCGCCGCACACCGACATCATTTTCTGCAAGTAGTCGATTGTGCTCTGCCGGGGAATGAGCGACGTCATCTCGGGAGCTATGGAGGCCCGCATCATGCTGCCGAGCATGCCGGTCGCGAGCGCAACCACCACGATGAATCGGGGCGCGAAGCCTACGCAGGCGAATGCGAGAATCAAGCCGGCGACGGCGTAGAGTGCGCCTGCCCGAAGCGAGTCCATGCCCCCGATCCCGTAGCCGTAGGCGGCGATGGTGACGGTGGCAATGCAGTAGAGAATCACGATTGCGGCCGGATTGGATTTTTCCTTGGATTCCACGAGGCGTCCATTTATATGCGTTGGCAGAGTTTGCACCGGAACCGGCTTTGAGCGCAAGCCGAAACACACAGCCACAACGAATGAATTCGAGAAGCCGCCAACCTCTGCGGTTTTCAACGGCGTGGCTAGCGGGTAAGATGTTCGTCAGGTGATTCCATGAGTCCTGAGTCTTCGGAAGAAAAAACTACCCCCACCCGAGACCACGAAGCGGTCGAGCACGTTGCCGAGGCGCATCGCATTCTGAGTGGACTGAGGCAGCAACTCGACAAACATCCCGACTTGGATAAAGCCATCGCCAAGCTGGAGATGGCGCTCAGTGTTCTGACCACGAGAACCGGCGGAATGTTGTAGATCAGATTGAAGGCGGCCCATGCCCGCAAGCATCGGAACGGCCGGGCGGTCCCAGTGCCCGGATCAAAACACTCCATGAACTCCGGCGAGATAAACTACAATCCCGTAAAGACTGTTTGGCATCACCCGCAGAGGCGGGCGGAGGTAAGTAAGTGATGAGCCGTACCGGCGTGGCCGTTCTGTTGTTTTCGTTGCTTCAGTTGGGGAGTGCAGCCAACAATCCGGAGCCCATGGATGGCTACTCGCCCGCGCATGCAGTTGTGGAGAGCGATTGGGAATCGAAATTCCGCAACCTCCCCAACCCTGACGCGATGCGGGAATCGATGCAGCACCTGAGCGCCCGGCCTCACAACGTCGGTTCTCCGTACGACAAGGAAAACGCAGAGTGGATCCTGGCGAAGTTTCAGCAGTATGGCTTCGACGCCCACATCGAGACCTTCGATGTGCTGTTTCCCACGCCGAAGGAACGTCACGTCGAGCTGCTGTCTCCCACGCACTTTGTGGCCAAACTACAAGAGCCGCCGCTCAGCATCGATCCGACCTCGCAACAAACCTCCGAGCAACTGCCCACCTACAATGCCTACTCCGCCGATGGAGACGTCACAGCCCCGCTGGTGTACGTGAACTATGGCATGCGGGACGACTACGAGCAGCTGGAGCGGCTGGGAGTTTCCGTGAAGGGCGCGATCGTGATCGCTCGCTACGGCGGCGGCTGGCGCGGGATCAAACCCAAAGTCGCTGCCGAGCACGGCGCCGTCGGCTGCATCATCTACTCCGATCCGCGCGACGACGGCTACTTTGAGGGGCAGAATTATCCGGCCGGGCCGTACCGTCCCGAGGAAGGTGTGCAGCGCGGCAGTGTAATGGACACCGAGTATCCCGGCGATCCTTTGACTCCGGGCGTGGGAGCTACCAAGGACGCGAAGCGCCTGAGTCTGAAGGAAGCCAAGACCATTACTTCGATTCCGGTGTTGCCGATTTCGTACGGAGACGCGCAGCCCTTGCTGGCGGCCATCTCTGGGCCGACTGCGCCTGACGCTTGGCGCGGAGCGCTTCCCATTACCTACAGGATCGGCCCCGGTCCGGCCAAAGTCCACCTGGTGGTGAAGTCAAACTGGGACCTGAAGACCATCTACGACGTGATCGCCAAGATACCGGGCAGCGAAACTCCCGAGCAGTGGGTGATCCGTGGCAATCATCACGATGCCTGGGTCAATGGAGCCGACGATCCAATTTCTGGCATGGTGGTCGTATTGGATGAGGCAAGAGCGCTGGGCGAGTTGGTGAAGCAGGGCTGGCGTCCGAAGCGGACCATTATCTATTGCGCGTGGGACGGCGAAGAGCCTGGCCTGCTGGGTTCCACCGAGTGGGTCGAGCAGCACCAGGATGAATTGCGCCAGCACGCTGTGTTGTATCTGAACACCGATTCCAGCGCGCGTGGTTATTTGAGCGTGTCGGGGTCACACACGCTGGAGCGCGCGGTCAACCAGGTTGAGCGTGAGATTCAAGATCCGGAGAAGCACATTTCCGTGTGGAAACGCGCCTATCTTCGGCGGGTGGGGCGCGCCGCCAGCCCGGAGGACCGAGAGGAGTTGCGCGATCGCGCCGACCTACGGCTGGGAGCGCTGGGTGATGGTTCCGACTACACGGCGTTCCTCGACTATACGGGCGTGGCCGCGCTGAACATGGGGTTCGGCGGCGAAAGCGGTGGCGGCGTTTATCACTCCATTTACGACGACTTCTACTGGTACACGCATTTTGGCGACCCGAAGTTCGTTTATGAGCGTGCGTTGGCGCAGGTGGCCGGGAGCACGGTCATGCGCTTTGCCGACGCTGACCTGCTGCCGTTCGATCCCACGGGATCGGCCGATACCATCAAGCGTTATGTTGCGGAGCTGAAAAAGGAGTTGAAGCAACAACAGGACCAAGCGCGCGAGCGCAACAAGGAGATTGAGGAAGGAGTCTTCACCGCAACCGCCGATCCGGAGAAACAATATGTTCCTCCTCCGAAGGAGCCGGTACCGCCCTACTTGAACTTCGCCCCGCTGGACAATGGGGTGGAAGCGTATGCGCGCGCGGCGCAGCGCTATCGCCAGGCGGTCGCGAAATTAAGTGACAACGACGGCGCAGCGTGGCAGTCTCCCGCGCTGCCGGCCATCAACGCCAAACTGCTGTTGACCGAGAGGACCTTCACCGTCAGCCAGGGTCTTAAGGAGCGTCCCTGGTTCAAGCATCAGATCTATGCTCCTGGCGCGTACACCGGATATGGCGCCAAGACGATTCCCGCAGTGCGCGAGGCCATGGAGGAACACAAATGGAAAGACGCCGATGACGGCGCCGTCATCGTGGGTCAGGTGCTGATGAGTGAGGCCAGCCTGGTGGATTCCATCGCGCAGGAGTTGGAAGAGGCGGAAGGCCAGCGGCCAGCGACGCAGCAGGCCAAGCGAACCAATGTGAAAGAGCACGAGGCTCAGAAACCGCAGAGCGGAAGGTAAACCAACGAACCTGGCGTTTTTTCCCACCCTTTCGCAAAAGAGGCGAAAGGATGGGGCACCCCGCGAAAGGATGGGGCACCCCGCCTTCCTACGCCGTCCCCAGCCGCTTCAGCACATTCTCCCGGAAGCCGCGGCTCAGCGTCAGCTTGGTACCGTCGCGCAGCAGGATGGAATAATCGCCATACAGCGAGGGCCGCAAGGTCTTGATGCGGTCCACATTCACCAGCGTGGAACGGTGCACGCGCAGGAATTGCCGGTGTCCCAATCGCGATTCCAGCGAGGTGATCGTTTCCCGCAGAATGTGGGTGTTGCCTGCCACGTGCAGGCAGACATAATTGCCTGCCGATTCGGCCCAATCAATTTCGTTGGGTTTCAGGCAGACGATCTCTCCGTCCGCCTTGATCACAATGCGCTGCGGAGTTTGTTGTCGCGACTCCAGATCGGCCAAAAGATCGAGCAGCTTGCGCTGAAAAGTCGCCTCCGAGGGATGGGACAATTGCTTGCGGGCATGGCCCAAGGCCTCAGACAGGCGGTCCTTTCCCACGGGCTTCAGCAGATAATCGAGCGCGTGTACCTCGAACGCCTTCATCGCATACTTGTCGTAAGCGGTGACAAAGATGGTGAGCGGCACCTGCTCTCCGTGCAGCGCCGCAATCACTCCGAAGCCATCCACCTCCGGCATCTGAACATCGAGGAAGACAAGGTCGGGTTTCTCCTGTTTGATCAACGCGATGGCCGATTTGCCGTCGCCACACTCGGCCACGATCTGCAGGTCGGATTCATCTTCCAACATTCTGCGCAAGCGCTCGCGCGCCAGTGCTTCATCGTCACTAAGCAACACTCGAATAGGCATTGGTGGTCACGACCTCCTCGGAGCTTTCGCGGAACGGTATGTGGATCTTGACGACGCAGCCTCCGCCGGGCTGGTCCTCCAGGGTCATCCTGTGATCGTGGTTGTACAGTTGCTGCAGGCGAGCGCGCGTGTTGCGCAGTCCCACGCCTTCCGGTGGCACGCCGCCCCGATGGCGGGTCAGTCCCTGGCCATTGTCACTGATCTCCATCCACAGCTCATCGAAAACCTGGCGCGTCGAAATGCGAATCCATCCGGGGGCGAGGCGCGGGCCTATGCCATGGCGAATGGCATTTTCCACCAGCGGCTGAAGAATCAGGTTTGGGACTAACGCAGACCGGGTGTGCGGCTGAATATCCATTTCCACCCGCAGGCGATCCTGGAAGCGCGTTTGCTGGATGTCAACGTACTTCTGCAGGAAGGTCAGCTCGCGACTGAGCGGCACTTCGTGGACGCCGACTGCGTCCAGCGACAGGCGCAGCAGGTCCGCCAGTTGCAGGGTCATGTGTTCGGCGGCCGGGCCATCGTTTCTGGCCAAGGCAGCGATGGAATTCAGTGTATTGAACAGGAAGTGCGGCTCGAGCTGGATCTTCAGCACCTCGAGTTGCGCGTACGCCAGTTGGGCTTCCAGCTGCGACGATTGCAATTCGCGCTCCCGGTACTTGCCGTAATACCCGATCGCCTGGGTGATCAGCAGGACATACCAGTAGCGCTGGAAATCCATGAGGGCGCGGGAAAAAGTGTGCGCGAGAAAGGGCGCGTGAGTTTCCTTAGTCCAAGTCACCAGCGGGAACAAGGACACAATCAGCGCCGCCCCAGCCAGCGTAAGAACTGCGCTGGCGGCAAGATGGAGGGGGAGGGCCAGCTTCCAACTGCTGCGGTCGAAGGTAAAGCGCCGGGCCAAGGCGTACACCGGTGGTGTCAGCAACGACCAGACAAACGAGATGGTGACGTTCCAGGCAAGCAACTGCGCCCAGCTCTCCGGGCTGCCCATGGACGCGGTATAAACATGCGCCCCGGCGGCACTCAGGAAAGCCAGCACCGTCCACAGCACGAAGCCGATGGCCCAAATGCGGCCCCACTGTTTCAGCATGGTGAGCTACCTACTCTGCATGAACCCAAGACAATTCGAGACGAGCTGCACCTACGGAGTGATAGACGAAATCCAGCGGCGGATGTTTCTGGAAAATTACGGGCGCCCCGGCCCGACAATTGACGGGTTATGATGAGTTGGTTCCGTCGTGAAGGGTGTCCAATTGCGGACACAATGCGGATCTGGAGCACAAGCCTTGCAGGGGGCGCTAGAATACTGAATATGAGTCTTCCTGACATACAGCGCGCCATCGAAGCCCTTCCCCAGGAGGAGCAAGCGCAGCTTGCCACTTGGGTTGCCGACCGCGACTTGGCAGCTTGGGACGCGGAGATCGAACGCGACTTCACGGCCGACGGCGCTGGTGCGGCCCTGCTCGATAGCGTCCGCCAGCAGGTGCGGGAAGGGAAGTCCAAGCCCTTGTCGCAGGGTCCGCGCCACCTGTGAGTTTCCGCTCGTTTGCCGTCTCCGAATTCTGGAAATGCTACAAAAAGCTTCCCGGCCACGTGCGTGAGCTTGCCGACAAAAAGTTCGAACTCTTCACGCGCGACCCGTTCAATCCTTCACTCGGCCTGAAGCAAAAGGGTGAGGTATGGACGGTTGACATAGGCCGCTCCTATCGCGCGATCGCCCTCCGCGAAGAGAATGATTTCCATTGGTTCTGGATTGGCTCGCACGAGGCCTACAACCAGTTGCTTCGCAAACTGAAGTAACGCGTGCGGCAAAATGCGACAATACCGTTGCCGATACTAACTCAATCATGCATGAATTAGGCATCGCCGCCTCCATTCTCGAATCCGTTCAGAGCGAGGCCCTACGGCATCCCGGCGGTCGCATCACGAAGGTAGGCGTTAAAATCGGGGAGCTGTGTGGGGTTGACCGCGATGCGCTGCAGTTCGGCTTCGAAGTGCTGGTGAAAGACACGGAATGGGAGCCGGTAGTGCTGGACCTGGAATATATTCCGCGCGTGCAACGCTGCTCTAAGTGCGCGCACGAGTTTCGCATGACCGAATTCGATCCGCAGTGCCCGCAATGCGGCGAATTCACTACCGATTGCATTGGCGGAGAAGAACTCGACATCGCCTACATGGAAGTGGATGAATGAACCGCATCGAAGTCGAAAAGAAAGTTCTGAACGAAAACCAGATTCTGGCCGAACAGTTGCGCGAACGCTACCGGCAACTCGGGGTCCTGTGCATCAACCTGATCAGCGCGCCCGGCTCGGGCAAAACCGCTCTGCTGGAGCGGACCTTGCAGCGCATGGACAAAGGCTCGCGCGTTGCGGTGCTCACCGGCGATTTGCAAACTGAGAATGACGCGAAGCGGCTGGCCAAGTTCGGCTTTCCGGTCAAGCAGATCACCACCGGCGGAACCTGCCATCTCGATGCCAAGATGATCGGAAAGCATCTCGAGGACTGGAAGCTGGAAGACCTCGATCTGCTGATCGTGGAGAACGTGGGCAACCTGGTTTGCCCCTCCAGCTACGATCTTGGAGAAGACGCGAAGATCGTGCTGCTGAGCACATCGGAAGGCGAAGACAAGCCGCTGAAATATCCCTCCATCTTTTTCAAGGCGGAGCTGATGCTGCTGACCAAGATCGATTTGCTGCCCTACGTTCCCTTCAACGCGGACGTGGCGCGCGAAAACGCCAGGCGCGTCCACCCCCAGTTGGAAATCATTGACGTGTCCAGCACCACCGGCGAAGGCCTCGATCGCTGGATGGAATGGCTGCGCGCCCGCCAGGAACGGGCGAAGGCAAAGCTGCACACCGCAACGGTCCCACACTGATTTCAGCAGCTCCCATTTACAATGGCCTTTACTCTGAGGTGCCCATGTCGTTCCTTCGATACCTGATGCTGTTGTCGCTGGTGATCTGGATTGGCGGGCTCATCTTCTTTGCGTTCGTGCTGGCGCCGACGGTCTTTGCGGTCTTGCCCACTCGGCAACTGGCGGGCAATGTGGTCAATCGCAGCTTGGGCGTTATGCACTGGATGGCGATCGCGTGTGGCGTGATATTTGCCGTGACGTCCATGATCGATTCGCGGATCGTGAATGGCGCCGCCGATCCTTTTGCGGCCCGCAACCTTTTGATCTACGCGATGATCATCCTGACGTTGGTTGGCATGTTTGGCATCGCATCGCGGATGCTGGTTCTGCGTCAGCAGATGGGCGTCATCGACGACGTGCCGCAGGACGACGCCCGCCGGGTGGAGTTCAATCGCCTGCACGTGTGGTCCACGCGCATCGAGGGATCGGTACTGGTGCTCGGGCTGGCATTGCTGTATCTGACCGCGCGGAGAATGACATAAGCTGTCAGCCATCAGCCATCAGCTTTCAGCCGTCAGATATTGTGGTAAGCAGCCTATGATCGTCTTACCTTCGCACCGAAGTTTCTTGCTCTGTGCCAAAGAACGTATGCCTGCAACTCTGGCTGAAAGCTGAAGGCTGACGGCTGATGGCTAAGAAAGGAGCAGCCTTCACCAACAGCTCGGGCTGAGAGCTGATGGCTGACGGCTGAAAGCTAAGATCATGAAAACCGGAATCATAGGCCTGCCACAAGTGGGCAAGACGTCGTTGTTCGTGATGTTGACCAAGCAGCAGGTAGGACAGCGCACGGGAAATCCTCGCGAGGCGCATCTGGGGGTGACCAAGGTCCCCGACGACCGCCTCGACCGCTTGGCCGCTCTGTATAACCCTAAGAAACTGATACATGCCAGCGTTGAGTTTACCGACGTGGCGGCGCTGAGTCAGGAGGCGCTGAACGAAACCGCCTTCGCCGCGAATCTGCGCAACGTGGACGCGCTCGCCCACGTGGTGCGCGCCTTCGAGGATGACTCCATCCCGCATGTCGGCCCAATCGATCCGCTGCGCGATATCAAGAACATTGACTTCGACCTGATCGTCAACGATCTGGGACAAGTGGAAAAGCGGCTGGAGCGCGTCGAGAAAGACTTGAAGAAGATGAAGACGGCGGAGCTGGAGCGCGAGCATGACTTGCTGAAACGGGCTAAGGCGCATCTGGAAACCGAGCGGCCGCTGCGCGAGATGGAAATGACGCCCGAGGACAAAAAGCGGGTGCGCGGCTTCACGTTCCTAAGCGAGAAGCCGATCCTCTACGTGCTCAATATTGGCGAAAGTCCGACGCTGGGAAAGGACCTGGAAGAAGCGGTCGCCAAATGCGGAGTGACGGAAGTAGCGACGCGTCCCAACACGGGCGCGCTCGCGGTGTGCGCCAAAGTCGAAGCCGAACTCGCAGAAATGAGCGATGAGGATGCCGCCGAATTCCTCGCCAGTTATGAGCTGAAAGAGAGTGGGCTGGTTCGGCTCATCCGCAAAACCTATGAGTTGCTGGGGCTGATTTCCTTCTTCACCGTGGGCGAAGACGAGTGCCGCGCCTGGACTGTGGAGCGCGGATCGAAAGCGGTACACGCCGCTGGCGTTATCCACACCGATCTGGAACACCATTTCATCCGCGCCGAGACCATCCACTGGGACCAGCTGTTGGACGCGGGTTCGGAAGCCGAAGGACGCGCCCGCGGCACGCTGCGCCTGGAGGGCAAGGAGTACATCGTCAAGGACGGCGATGTGATGCACGTTAGGCACAGTGGATAGGGGCCAGGGGCTAGGGGTTAGAGGCTAGTCGCACGCTAAGCGCCAACATGGCGCGACACTGGCGGAGTCCGGACGAACCTGCTTTCGGGCAATCTCGACTCCCGGATGATGTGCTCGTAAGCTTGATCGACAAGCGCGCGATTTCGGCTCGCGACGATAAAGCAAGCATGTGAGCAATAAGCAAATGCCCGAACATTGTGATGCAAGAGATGTTGAAGCTTATTCATTAACTGTGCTCTCTCTTTTCCGCGAGCGAGGCTTTGATCGAAGACCATTGTCAGTGACCCAGTTCGTTGGTTTGTCAATTGAATCAGTTCACTCGCATAGAGGTAGGCAGCTCTCTTGCGCTTCGGACGGGACTTGAGGCACAACCCAGTGGTGGGATCGAGAAATAAGTTGCCGCTGGAGAGCGCGCAAGCGAAATAGTCAGAACGTTCAGTATCACCGTCCAGTACATCCGCCGAAATGATTTTTGCATTCAAGAAGTTTGCGAATTTCCCAGGGTCGTTTGGCGCAATGCTTCCTGTAAACATCGGATGCACTGACCATTCCCCAAAATCTCGTAACCACCTCAGCAGAGATTGCTTTACGATGTCGTACGAATCGCCAAAATGTTTAATGTCCATAACCGGATTACACCGCCTTGTTGAACGGTCGGTCAAGGACGAGATTACCTGCCGCTTGGCTACTCCCTAGCTCCTAGCCCCGACCCCTAGCCCCTAGCCCCTAGCCCCTCTGTTATCCTTCTCGCTGTTCATGTCTCCCATCCTCCTCAGCATCCTGCTCGGCCTGACCGCTGCCGCCGCGAACGTTTTCGGCGGTGCGGTCATCGTGCAGAAGAACTGGGACCGCAGCTATCTGCGCTATTTTGTGGCGCTGGGCGCGGGGTTCATGCTGGCAACGGCGCTGGTTGAAATGGTCCCGGAGAGCCTGGCGCTCGCCGGGCGCAACGGAGCGTTGCTGCTTCTGGGCGGCTATCTGCTGGTGCACTTTTTCGAGCACACCATCACCCCGCACTTTCACTATGGGGAAGAGACCCACGCCGACGAGTATCTGCATTCCCACCGGCGCGTGTCGGTGCTGTTTGGCTTGATGATCCACGCCTTCTTCGACGGCATTGCCATCACGGCCGGCTTCCTCATTTCGCCTTGGCTGGGCTGGATCATCTTTCTAGCAATTTTCCTCCACAAAATACCCGAGGGCTTCACCGTGACTTCGGTGATGCTGGCCAGCGGATTGAGCAAGACGCGGTCGTGGTTCGCTTCCGTGATGTTGGCGCTGGCCACGATGGCCGGCGTGCTCATCATGGCGATCGGCAAGCATGCCGTTAGCTACGGATTGCCCGTCGCCGCCGGAGTAACCATCTATGTTGCGGCGTCCGATCTCATCCCCGAGGTGAACCGCGAACCTGGCGTGAAGATGGCGCTGGTCGTATTCATCGGAGTCGCCGCCCTATTCGTGCTCGATCACCTGGTGCACTTGCATTAGGGGTCTCACCAGTAATGCCGGCGTTGTTGTTGTGCCGGGCGGCAACACCGTGATTTCTTGCAGGTACAGGGGTCCTTCGACTCCGCGCCCTACCGACCCGCAAAAGAAGCGGGTCAGACGGGCGCTCCGCTCAGGATGACAGCGTCAAAGGATATTACGACAGTGAATGGAGCAACTGAAGGTCCGCACTACTCGATCCGCAAGAGTTTCGTTGCTGTTACTGCGTGGAGCCGCGCTTCGGTTGGAAGGCATAGAAATACCACTTCAAATATTGCGGCAACCACGCCCATATTTTGAACCGCGACTCGCCTTGGGTTCGGCCGCGCCAGGTTGTCGGCAACTCCACAATGCGATAACCGGCGAGGAAAGCCTTCACGGTAATTTCGAGGCTGAGTTCGAAGCCTGCCTTGCTCTCGATCGTCATGTTCTTCAAAATTTTGCTGTCGTACAGCTTGAACGCATTGGTGGCGTCGTGGGTGGGAATCCCGCGAAACCAGTGCAGCGTGAGGCCGGCAACTCGCGACATGGCGCCCTTCAGCGGGGGCGCATCCAGCAACCGGCCGCCTGACATGTAGCGACTGCCAACGACTACCTGGTATCCCTGGCGATAGCAGTCAACCATCTGGTCCACTTGTGCGAGGTCATCGGAAAGATCGGCCATGATCACCAGCACCGGACCGCTTTCGACTTGAGCGAAGCCGGTGCGGATGGCCCCAATTACACCCCTTCCTACGTTGTTCTTAACCGGAACCAACCGCGTTTCTCCTGCCGAGATGATCTGCTGCAGAACGGGAACGGTGTTGTCTTCGTCGAAGTCATACACCACGAACGCCTGAAACCGTGAGCGGATTTGCGCGGTGACCGCACTCCACAGGGCGGGAAAGTTAGCGCCTTCGTTGTAAACAGGAATGACCAGGCTCAGTTCGGTCGAGGTCGGCTCGGGTACGACATCCACTAGATCTGACCCACTTCGATTTGCTCAGCGACCCAGGGAATGACTTCGTCCAATATCGCGCTCAAGCTGGTGGTGGCTTCAAATCCGAGCAGTTGTTTGGCCTTGCGCGTGTCAGGCGAGCGTTCCTGCACGTCATATTCGAACGGCGGATCGGAAACATAGCGGAACGGTTTGTTGTCGCCATGGACTTTGCGCCAGATGGTTTCGGCCAACTCGAGGACGGTAGTGCGGGTTGGAGTGGAAAGGTTGAAGTCCTGATTGACCGCCGCGGGATGCTCCAGGCAAATTTTTATTCCCTTGGCCAAATCGCCACCATACGTGTAGTGCCGGACTTGATTTCCAGAACCTAGAATGTGGAGGGGATCCTGGCCCTTAAGCACCTTCTGCGCCAGATCGGGCACCACATGCGACATCGCCAGCTTCACATTTCCGCTATAAATGTCATGGTCATGCAACGCCCGCTTTTCTCCCACGCCCACGCAATTAAACGGACGCACAATGGTGTAAGGCAGCTTGTACTGCTCCCACGCCCCTTGAACAAAATACTCAGTCGCCAGCTTCTGAAATCCGTACGTCGAACGCGGCGGGGGGCAGCGGTGCTCGGCGCCTTCGGGGGTGGGATACTCCGAGGTGCTCTCGAACACCATGCTGGACGACATCACGGTAATCTTTTGCAGCTTCTGGTGCTGATGAGCATAGATGGCGGCGTCGAAAGAGGCGGCGGTGATGCGTTCATTCTCCGCCAGCAGGTCGTAGGCGAACTCGTGAAAGTAGCTGATGCCGCCGATCATTGCCGCGGAGGCTACAAAGTGATCGCAGTCGGACAGCAATTCCTTCAGCAAGGAAACATCCTTGCAATTTGCCTCGACGAACTGATAGCGCGGGTGTTGGTCGTACGACTTCTCCACGCGGCCGTACTTGCTGAAGTTATCGACCCCAACAACTTCATAGCCGGCTTGAAGCAATTCCTCAACCAGGTAGCCACAAATGAATCCGGCCGAGCCAGTGACCAGTACTTTCATGACCGCGCTCCTCCTGCCGCAACCGGTATCGGCGGTTGGGACGACTCGGCGTGCCGCTCCGGCCAATAGTTCCAGATATCAATCACAACCTTGTCGGCTTGGATATGAAGATCGCGATAGGCCGCGTGGGGCGCTCCCAGCACAAAGATTTGAGCCCGGCTGAGGGCTTCACTGAGCGGAACCAGTCGCGGGTCGGGCACGTACGGATCGGTGCAGAGGACCTCTTTGGCCTCGACTTCCAGCAGCTTCTTCAGCTTGTAAGACAGGCTGTCGCGATTGTCGTCGGATTCTCCCTTGAAAGCCATTCCCAGGATCGCAACCGTCTTATCGGCGAGATCGAGCGGACGCATCTGCGTCACAACGAAGTCGGGAAGTCCCTCGTTGACCAGCATGGCAGCGTGTCCGAGGAAGAAATGATTGCTGGAGAACGCCGAAAGCTGCAAGGTGTCCTTGAGCAAACAAGGTCCGGCGGCAAAGCCGGCCCGCGCGAAGCTTCGCATCCGGGGATATTCGCGAGTGACCGCATCATGAATGCGGTAGAAGTCGAGGCCGTAGGTTTCGGCCAGCATATAGAACTGGTTCGAGATGGCGAAGTTCAAGTATCGCCAACTGTTGGTGAACAACTTGGCCAACTCCGCTTCCAGCGGCGACAACTCGATAACCGTGGATGCTATGGTGAGAAATAGTTCTTTTGCCCTCTGTAGCGCCACCGGTTCGAACGCTGACACGATCTGCGGCAGCTTAACCAGTTCCTCCATAGCGTTGCCTTCGGCAATGCGCTCAGGACAGAATGCCAAATCAATATCGCGTCCCAGCGACTTTATTCTCTGATAAACCAGCTTGGTGACACCCGGGCTGACGGTACTGCGCAGAATCAACAAGGTGCCGTCATTGATGTACTGGAGCATGCCGTCCACACTCTGGTACAACTCGTTGACCGTGGGATTCAAGTGCCGGTCAACGGGCGTGCCAACAACGGTTATGACCGTGTCGGCTAATCGCAGGCATTGCGAGTCCGTGGTGGCCGTCAGAGTCTTGCCCAGGACCTGGCGCAGAACGGGCTCAGCTCCGGCTTCGCGGAAAGGCATCTGGCCGGAGTTGATTTTTTCGACCTTGGCCGCGTCAATATCGAGAAGAGAGACCGACAATCCACGGCTGGCCAGTACGATTCCCAGCGGCAAGCCGACGTGTCCGCAGCCGCCCACAATGACGAGGTTCTGTTGAGTTGACAAAGCGATATCCTTAGTCCGTTGTTAGCGGGGCGTTGAAGCGCAATTCTACCGCATCTGTAAGTGGGCGTCGCGCTGGGGCTTTGCTGCCGTCAGCGAACAGTCAATCGCCAACGTGCCTGCTAATTTCCGGTCTTGAAGTTTAGCTATGGGTTGGCTGCTCTTCAACGAGCGCCCTCGGTAAGACTTTTAGTTGCGTTAGTTCAAACTGTTGCGTACGATGACAAGTGCACGGCGTTCGGGAGCAGTTGCGGTGCATGATTCTCAGGATTCTTACTTAGGTGGAATCGCTGGGGGAGTGAACTGGGCTGGAACGAATATGCAAACATTTGCACTGCTTGCATTCAAAGTTTTGCGAATCCGGAAATCCATGATAAGAACTGCTTGATTATCAGCTATTTATCGAATATGCTATCCTGCACTCTCGGCCAAATAATTGCACACACCCCAAAGGGATTGCCAGAGAAATCAAACAGGGAGTGAGAACCGTTGGCGCTGGCCGGCACCAAAACGACGAGTACTGCTTTGACAACCCCAGTCGACAAACAAGTCTTGTTGGACGACAGCGGCGCTGCGAAATCTTCCACCTTGTGGCAAACGCTCAAGCCGTTCGGCTGGCAAGGGTTGCTGCTGGTCGCGGTGTTGATTGCTCTGTACGCATCGGTTCTGAAGCATCTGGTTGGTCAGTGGTACAACGATGCCGACTATTCTCACGGATTTCTAGTTCCCTTACTGACGCTTTACTTGATCTGGCAGAGGCGGGAGAAGTTGGGTCGGATTGTGCGCCGCCCGTCGCCGTGGGGAATGTTAGTCGTTTTGTTGTCCCTCGGACTGCTATTTCTCGGAAGCTTGGGCGCGGAACTTTTCCTGGCACGGGTCTCGATACTGGGCACCATCTGCGGGCTGATCGTCTATTTTTGCGGCGCCCCGCTGCTGCGCGCTATGGCTTTCCCGTTAGCGTTTTTGCTGTTTGCGATTCCCATGCCGGCTCTGATCTACAACGAAATTGTTTTTCCGCTGCAATTTGTGGCCTCCAAATTCGCCACTTCGACGTTGGAGATGCTCAACCTGTTTCCCGTCATGCGTGAAGGCAACGTTCTGATTTTGCCCAATATGACGCTGGAGGTGGTGGAGGCCTGCAGCGGTATTCGGTCGTTGATGTCGCTGCTGGCCCTGGCTGCCGGCTACGGGTATCTAGCCGAGCGCAGCACCGCGGTGCGCTGGCTGTTGTTCCTGGCCATGGTTCCCCTGGCCATTATCAGCAACGGGACCCGAGTCATGATAACGGCTTTGATGGCAAACTACATGGGGCCCCGCGCGGCCGAAGGATTCATGCATGAGTTTTCGGGTTGGGTGATTTTCGTAGTGGCCACGGTGTTATTTTTAGGGTTGCACAGCTTGACGATTGTGGTGCGCAAGAAACTGGGATGGCTGCCAAAAGATGGAGGCCCCCTTGCAAAGGCTAAGGTCAGTCAATGAAATCCGGTATCCGCTATTGGCTCATAATTGCCGTGTTAGTGGGAGCGACAACCGCGATGGCTTATCTGTCAAAAAGAGAATCCACTCCCCCCGCCAAGCCGCTTGCCGAATTTCCCGCCCAGGTCGCGGGATACACCAAGGCCGCCGATTGGCCACTTGACCAGGCAACTTTGGATTTGCTGGGCGTGACCGACTATCTCAACCGTGGTTATGCCTCCAAGTCGGAAGGCTTCATCACCTTGTACATTGGGTATTTCCGCAGTCAGCGCACCGGCGCCTCCATCCACTCTCCCAAGAACTGCCTGCCGGGATCGGGATGGACGCCGATGACGGCGACCATCTATCAACTTCCGCTTGACGACGGGCGTAAGGTGCCCGTTAATCTTTACATCGTCCGCAAGGATTTGGACGAACAACTCGTGTTGTATTGGTACCAGGCGCACGGCCGCGTAGTGGCCAGCGAATACTGGGGTAAGTTTTATTTGGTATACGACGCGATGCGCCTGAACCGCACTGACGCCGCTCTGGTCCGTATCACCACTCCGATCTACCAGGGTGATGAGGAGCAGGCGCGCACGCGGGCGCTGGCATTCGCAAAACAGATTACAACTGACGTCGATCAGATCATTCCTCGGTGACCCAGGAGAAGGCATGCGTAACCGCTACATCGGTTTTGTGGTAATGGCTGTACTGTCAATCGTTTTCGTGGGTTGCACTCGTAACCCGGAAACCGCCAAGCGCAAGTACGTAGAGAGTGGCATGAAGTATATGGAGCAGAAGAAGTACGATTCTGCCGTGATTCAATTCAAGAAAGCCTTGCAAGTTGATCCACGATATGCCGAAGCCCATTACCAGTTGGGAACTGCTCAACTGGACTTGCAGCACTATCAGGACGGTTACAGAGAGCTGAGCGAGGCCGTTGACCTTGACCCCAAGCACATCAAGGCGCGTTTGGAGCTGGGAAACCTGTACCTGGCCGCCCATTCTGCCGATAAGGCGGAGGAGCAGGCCCGCCATATAATTGAGCTTGACGCCAACAATGCGGACGCATTGGTCCTTCTGGGCAATGCCCTGACGGCCGAGAAGCAGCCACAGGATGCCGTGGATGCCTACACGAAGGCGATCTCCGTGAAGCCAGATGACGCTGAGGCATACCTCCATCGAGGGATGTTGTACGGCTTTATGAAGCAGGACGCTTCCGCCGAACAGGACATGCGCAAAGCCATCAGCCTGGATCCGCAAAAGCTGTCGGCCTACGCAAACCTCGCCGGCTTCTACTTTTACAAGAAGGACCCCAAGAAGGCGGAAGAAGTGTACCGGCTCGCGATCCAGAATAATCCGGACGCGCCAGCTCCCTACCTGCGCCTTTCAGGCCTGCTGTTGCATGAAGATCGCAAAGCGGAGAGCGAGCAGATCATTCAGCAGTTGCGCGATAAGCAGCCGACCTCGGCGGAAGTCGCCACCTCGGTGGGTGACTACTATGCGGCTTTGAGAAATCCTGACGCCGCTCTCAAGGAGTACCAGCGCGGTCTGAACTATGACCCCAAGAACCAGGAGTTGCAACTGCGCGTGCTGGAGACCTTGCTCAGTACCGGCAAGATTGACGATGCCAACAAAATGGCGGACAGCATGCTGAAAGACAGGCCGGGCGACATCATAGCGCGCATTACCCACGCGCGTATGCTGGCCATTAAGGGAAACAGCGCCGAGGCCATCACTTCGCTGCGTGACGTCATCCACGACGCTCCCGAAAATGCCCAGGCGCACTTCATTCTGGGACAGGTGCTGCGCCAAACCGGCGATCTGCCGGCGGCCAAAAGCGAGTTGCAAGAATGCGCCAAGCAGATGTCCTTTAAGCATCAGCCGGACAACCCGATGGTCCTCAGGGCGCTGGCGGAAACCTATCGTGACTCGCACGATTACGATACGGCCAGAGAATACGCAGCGCGTTTGCTAAAGCTGAATGAAAACAATCCTGAAGCCCATTTCCTAAACGCAACCATCGATATTGGCGCCAAGGAGTATCCTGCCGCTCTCGAGGAATTGAAGGAAGTGCAGAAGGCCGCGCCCAACGATCCGATGGTCCACCTCAACTTGGCCTTCGCCTACGCGGGGCAGAAGAAACTTGCTGAGGCGGAAAGCGAGTTCCAGGCTGCCGTGAAGGCGTACCCGACATTTGACACGGCCTGGGCCGACTACGTCGCTTTGATGTTTGCCACCAACCAGCCAGCCAAGGCGCTGGCATTGGCCAACCAGTACGTCACCGCCAATCCTAACCGGGCTTCCGCGCACTTCCTGAACGGTTCCGCCCTGGCGACGACCAGAAAGTACGACCCTGCCATGGCAGAATTCCAGAAGGTGCTTCAAATTGAGCCTAAGTCGACGATGGCTTACGTCCGCCTGGCCCAACTTGATCTGTTGAAGGGACAACCCGACGCAGCTCTGGATTACTACCAGAAGGCACTCGCACTGGAGCCCACCTCGCCTACGGTGAATACCGCGATTGGCGATGTTTATCTGAGCAAAGGCGACTTGAAGTCGGCAGGCAAATACTTTCAGACGGCTTTAGCGCAGAATTCTCGTGACCCGGTCGCCGCTAACAATCTGGCATGGGTTTATGCCGTTCAGGGCGAAAACCTTGACATGGCGCTCAGCCTGGCGACACAGGCGAAACAAACCGCCCCCGATATGACCGCGGTCAGTGACACCCTCGCCTGGATCCAGTACAAGAAAGGCAATTATCGCGTCTCCATCTCGCTGGCCGAAGATGCGGTCAAAAAGGAGCCGGAGAAGGCTGACTACCGCTATCACTTGGGAATGGCCCTCAACGGAGCTGGAGAAAGAAGCCGTGCCAAGACCGAGTTGCAGAAGGCACTGCAATTGAACCTCAAGGGCACAGACGCGCAGGACGCACAGAAAACCTTGGCGTCTCTGCAATAGCGGTCCTGCCGATTATTGAGACTGCGCTCTCTGCTGCGCTGCCGGTTCGGGCGCCGTTCCCGGCGAATTGGTGTTGGGGTTCGCTGGCGCGGCGACGCAATGCGGCAGCGAGCGCGCGCCGCTTTTGCGCGTGTAGGAGTGGCTAAGCCCTGGGTAAGTGGGAAAAATTATCCTTTAGGTGGGCGAACGGCGACATTTCTTCTATTCATAATCCATGGATTCGTCTTCCAGCATGGGATTGATGTCTCTCTTGCCATGAAGCACCCGCACAATGCGAAGCATCTTTTCGGAGGTGAGGTAATACACGCGGATTGCGGAAAAGCCCTTGACTGGCCAAGAGCGCAGTCCGGCTAATGCGGGATTTTGGAGGGCTTTAGGAGTTCCGATTCCTGGATGCTTGCACAGTTGTTTGATCGCAGCCTGAATCGCTTCGAGGAATCTTTCTGCGGCATCCTCGGCATCCTGCTCAACCAGATAATACCGACACTGACGCAGGATGTCTTCCCGTGCTGTAGGCCGAATGATGAACTTCACTTCGCAGCCCGCGTCCTCCGAGTGCTCCTGTGCTTGGCGAGAATTTGCCCAGCATCCGTTTTCAGTTCTTGCCAGAAAGACGGCGTCAGCGGAATGTCTTCGCCTGAGGCCAAGCCCTCCAGCAAAAGGCCTTGCAACCGGGCATCGGCATCCTTGACCTGTGCTTGGCGCAACAGTCCGCGCACATACTCGCTTACATTACCGTACCCCTTCGTCGCGACTTCGCGGTCAAGGAACTGTTTCAACGATTCCGGCATAGAAATGGTAACGGTTGTCACATTCGCCCTCGCTGGAAGATTATAGTCAATCCTCTTATCTAATAACAAGTATTCTTATCGAATAAGAAGATTATAGTCGGATGCCAACGTCAGTAGCAAGCTGCAATGCGACCGACGGCACAGCTCTCACTCCTCTCAAGGCCCCAAGGTTAGGTAGGCATCGCGATTGGCCCACCCGTTTTTTCCCCAGTACTCTTTTTCCGATCTCGCTGCCCGGGGATCAATCCCCGCCTCCGAAAGGCCGCCCGCCAGGTAGCTTTTGGTAGTGGGTCAGTTTGAAATTTCGAGATCTTCTCCGCCGCCCTGCAAAAGTTCGTATGCCGTTCTGAGGCACGAATCGCAGATGCGTGCATTAGTCTTTGGGCTTTGAATCATACTCCCCTGGTCGGGAAGGTCTTCGGCACTTATGTTGCACAAGCTGCATCGCGGGAAATCGTCGTCGGCTTCTGGCATAGGTCAGTTTGCGCTCCGCCTCTTGTAAGGACTGCGCTTCGAGCGTCTAGGCATGTAAAGATGATGCCACGATTAGCACTCAGGCGCGAGTGTCCGAAATTTCAAACCGACCCACCACCTAGTTTTTCGAGAAGTTGAATCGGAGCTGTCTTTCTGCTAATCTAACTAACTGGTTAATTAACAAGAATGCCGCTCCAAGTCTCATCTGCGACCCGGCGAGGAACTCGTCGCCAACCCGAGGCAAGCCGCCGAGCAATCCTACAGGCGGCGCTCGTCGAATTTGCCCAGGAAGGCATTGCCGGGGCGCGCATGGACGCCATCGCAGCGGCTGCCGGCGTCAACAAGGCGCTGCTCTACTACTACTTTCGGGACAAGGAAGCGCTGTACGGTGCGGTGCTCGATGATTTTTTTGTCCGCCTGCTGGCTCGCGTCACGCAGGCTTTCGATGGGGCGGGTCCGGCCGGCGAGCGTCTGCTCAACTATGCGCGCGCGCATTTCGATTGCATCTCCGAATCTTTGCACTACGCGCGGCTCTTCCAGGGAGAGTTGATGAGCGCCGGCAGGGGAAAGTCGACACACCTGACGCGAGTGGTAGAGCGATACATTCGGCCTATCTCCGTGCGACTGATTGCGGTGCTGCAGGAGGGCATTGCCAGCGGAGAATTTCGCCAAGTGGATGCCATGCAATTCGCGCCCTCGATTGCCGGGATGATTGTCCACTACTTTGTTGTAGCACCTGTGGCGCGGACGCTGTTCGCGATAGATCCCTTCTCGCAGCAAGCCCTCCAGCAACGGCGCGCGGCCGTTCTCGATTTCATCGCGGCGGCCTTGTTCGCAGACCAATCCGCTGGAGTGAAGCTGGCGGCGAAAGTGGCAAGCCGCGCCGAAGCGCAGCCAAGGGTTGCGTCGAATGTGGCTAAGACATCCACGCGCCGCTTCAGGGTGCAAGGAAAACGCAAATGAAGCCCAGTAAATTCTTCATCTTTCTATTCGTTCTGCTGGCGATCGCGACCGGATACTACTTCTATTCCACCGATCGCACCACCGAGACCGTGCTCATCGGAATCGTGGATGCCAATCAAGTGATCGTGAGCTCCAAAGTCATGGGGCGGATTGAAAAGCTGAATGTGGACGAAGGCTCGAAGGTCAAGGCCGGAGACCTGATCGCAGAGATCGATTCCGCCGAACTTGAGGCACAGAAGAACGCGGCAGAAGCCATGATCCGTTCCTACGATTCGCAAGTTTCTTCTCTGCGCGCCACTGAGGCGGATACGCTGGGTGAAACCAATAGCGGCGTGGTGAATGCACGAGCGCGGCTGGCGGCGGCGAAAGCCACGCTGGTGCAGGCGGAAGCTGACCTGGCTCGGATTAAGAGCGACTCCCAACGCATGATTGCGCTGGCCCAGATGGGTGTCGAATCCGAACAGGACCGGGTACGCGCCGACCAGCAACTGAAAGCGCAACAGGCCGTGGTGGTGAGTGCGCAGAAGAATGTCGATGCGGCACAGGCTGATCTGAACACCGCCATCGCCAGGATCCACCAGCAGGGCGCTGCGGCCAGTAACGTGGCCGCCAACCAGGCCCAGGTGGCCAACGCGCGAGCGCAACTCGCCGAGGCCGAAACCCGCCTCGGCTACACGAGAATCTACGCCCCGGTGACGGGAACGGTTTCCGTGCGGGCCACGCGGCAGGGCGAGGTTGTGAATCCGGGGACGCCGATCGTCACCATCATCGATTTCGGCGACACCTGGGTGCGCGCCGAGGCCCCGGAGACGGAGGCAAGCTTCGTTTCGGCGGGTGACAAACTCGCGGTGCGCCTGCCGGCGGGGAAGCCAATCGAGGGCACGGTGATCTTCAAGGCGGTGGAGAGCGATTACGCCACCCAGCGCGACGTTAGCCGTCGCAAGCGCGACATCAAGACCATTGGCCTCAAGCTGAAGGTCGATAATCCCGACGGCGCGCTCGTCCCCGGAATGACCGCCGAAGTTTTGCTTCCACAACAACTGACGAAAGGCGCGCGATGAGCTGGTTCAGTCCAAGATCGAAGCCCACAGGGGCCTGCGACGCGGCGCCCAACGGCGATGCCATCGTGGTGGACCACGTCACGAAGAAGTATGGCGACTTTACCGCGGTGGACGACGTTTCCTTCAGCGTGCACCAGGGCGAAATTTTTGGATTGCTGGGACCGAATGGCGCTGGCAAATCCACTCTCATTCGCATGATGACTACGCTGCTGCCGCTGACCAGCGGGCGGGCGCTGATCAATGGGTTCGACGTGGCCAAGGATGCGGACTCAGCGCGGCACTGCATGGGCGTCATCCCGCAGGCGCTGACCAGCGACATCGACCTTACCGTGGAAGAAAACCTCAGTATCTATGCCAAGCTGTACGGTGTTTCCGCCGCCGATCGTAAGCGCAACATTGATGATCTGTTGCAAACGGTGGACCTGACGAAGTGGCGCAACGCGCAGACCAAGACACTCTCTGGCGGCATGCGGCGGCGGCTGGAGATTGCCCGCGGACTGGTACACAGCCCGAAAATATTCTTTCTGGATGAGCCGACAACGGGACTCGATCCGGTGTCGCGCGTGGCGGTATGGGAGATGCTGACCGAGATCAAGAACCGGCGCGCGCTGACCATTCTGATCACGACGCATTATATGGACGAAGCTGACCGGCTTTGCGATCGCGTGGCCATCGTGGACCACGGCAAGCTGGTGGCGCTGGATTCTCCAATGGCGCTGAAAGCGAGCGTGCCGGGAACCAACGTCATTGAAGCTCAGTTCCTGAATGCGCCGGCGGACTGGCACGAGGAATTAGGCAAGCTGGAAGACGTCACCTCGGTACAGTCGGTGGGTGCTGACATGTACCGCATTCTCAGCAGCAATGGTTCGAAGACAACCACGGAGCTGGTGGAGCTTGCGGTTCGCTCCAAAGTGGAGGTCAAGTCTCTCTCGGTCCAGAACACGACATTGGACGATGTGTTCGTTCACTACACCGGTCGGCAACTGCGCGATGAGCAGGTGAAGGCCTACAGCTTCGTGATGCCTGATCGCCCGGGGATGCGGCCATGAACAGGATGTGGGCAATTGTCGAGCGCGAGCTGCGCAAGTTCTTCCGCTCTCCAGCGCTGATGCTGGTGGCCATGGTCTTTCCCCTGGTGCAGCTCATCGTGCTGGGCAACGCATTCGGCGGCAAGATCAAAGAGGCGCGGCTCGGGGTTGTCGATCAGGACCACGGTACCCAGGCCGTAAAGGTGCGCGAGGCTTTGGCGGCAGTGCAGTCCAACGCGCGGACGTTTTATCCCGTGCCTTACGACAGCGACAAGCAGGCCATGGAAGACGTGCGCACCGGAAAACTGGACGGCGCCATCATTATTCCGCCGGAATACTCGCGCCGCGTTTATGAGCAAAACCATCCGCGGATTGCGCTGGTGGTGGACAACACCGACAACTTCATGAGTTCGACCCTGGAGCAGGAATTCAGCGAACTGACCACGGCGCTGAATAATCCCGACGTCGAGCCCTCGCGCATCGTGCAGCAGATTACGCTCGACACGGTTGAGCTGTATCCCTATATCGAGTACATGAAATATCTGCTGCCCGGATCGATCGCGCTGGCCATGTTCGTCTCGGTCATGATCGGCGGCGGCATGTTGTACATCGACGATAAGGCGCGCGGGGTGCACGAAGGTTATCTGGTGACGCCGATTACCAAGTTTGAACTGGTGGCCGGACTGAATGTTGCGGGCGCGCTGAAAGCGATCATGGCGGGCATTGTGATCACCGTACTGGGATCGCTGCTGGCGGGGCTGGGGACTGTCTTCACGGCGCAGAACATGCTTTACGTTTTCCTGATGGTGGTGGCCACCTCGCTGGCGTTTAACACCATGATGTTCCTGCTGATGGTGCGGGTCGAGGACCCGCTGGTGCCGCGCGCCATGTTCGGAATTCTGAACACCTTACTGTTTTTCCCCAGCGGCGCGATTTATCCCGTTAAGGCGTTTCCGGCGTGGCTTCGCGGAATCGCTTATGTCGATCCCTTCACCTACGCGGTGCACGGCTTCAAGGCCATTCTGCTGAAGGATGCGGGCTTCGCGGCGATCCGCACCGACCTGCTCTATCTGACGGTTGCGGCTGCCATCATGATCACGTTTGCCACCGCGCTGTTCAAGCGGACGCTGTAGTGCGGGGCGAAGGACGGAGCGACGCTCATATCGTCTGCCTTTCTTTCTTGTGCGGCATGAACCGTGCTTGGGCACAGGGCCAACTCATCACGGCCCTCATTTCGGTTATTCTGTAGTCTCTTAATCAGTTTCAGCAGAGAGAGGAACTCATCATGCAAGTCTTAGAAAACTGGCACCCCCAGGGCGTTACCGTTTACATGGATGACAAACGCTTCGTCAAATGTGTACTGACCGATTGCAAACTGATTTATGGCGGTGGAGACGTAACTTGGGAAAACACTCAATTCGTAAACTGCCAGCTTACCTTCGATGGCGCTGCGCAACGCACCGTCGCCTACCTGCAGAACTTCGGCTTGATGAAGCCGCCAGTGACTAACGCCATACCTTCCGCACAACCCAACTCGGGAGTGAACTAACAGCCTTCAGCATTCAGCCGCTAGCCCTCAGCCAAACCGGCAGGCAGTGACGTTTCTTGCGTTGCTGCCGGAACTCGACAGGATTGCAAGAGCAACCCTACCTAATCTTGGGGCTTGACAACGCGAGGATATTTCGATAATAGTAGAAATATAGAGGGAGCAGGTCCAGTGCCCAAGAAGCAGGATCCCGAGAAACTTATCCGTTACGCCGACATGCTTTCGGCGATGGGGACCGAGCCCCGCCTGCGCATTATGCAATTGTTGTTGTCGGCGCATCCCGAGGGACTGGTAGTCGGCGAAATCGGGGACGAGCTGGACATCCCGAGTTCGACGCTGTCGCACCATCTCGACAAGCTGAAGAACGAAGACCTGGTGAAGGTGCGCCGCGAGGGGACCTTCCTGTGGTACACGGCGAATGCGGAAGCTCTGCAAGAGCTGCTGGGCTTTCTCTACGCCGAATGCTGCACCCGCAACAAAGCGGTCAAACCCGAAAACATCATCACGATATGCAAATAGGAGAACATCATGAGCACTGATATCAAGGAAGTGGTGAAACAGAAGTACGGCCAGGCGGCGCTCCGCGTCCATACCGGAGGCAGTTCCTGCTGCGGCGCATCGGCGGCGACGGATGCGTGCTGCGATCCGATCACGATGGACCTGTACGACGATACGCAGGCGAGCCAGGTCCCTGAAGGCGCGCTGAAAGCCTCGCTGGGATGCGGCAATCCGACGCTGCTGGCGCAGCTCAATCCCGGCGAGACGGTGCTCGATCTGGGCTCGGGCGGCGGCATTGATGTGCTGCTCTCCGCCAAGCGCGTCGGGCCGACCGGCAAGGCCTATGGACTCGACATGACCGACGAGATGCTGGCGCTGGCGCGGGAAAACCAGCGCCAGGCGGGCGCGGAGAACGTGGAATTTCTCCGCGGCGAGATCGAGAACATTCCGCTGCCGGACAATTCCGTGGATGTGATCATCTCCAATTGCGTCATCAACCTTTCTGCCGACAAAGATCGCGTGCTGAGGGAGGCCTTCCGGGTGCTCAAGCCGGGCGGCCGCTTCGCCGTGTCTGACGTTGTGGTACATGGCGACGTGCCTGCCGAGGTGCGCCAAAACGTCCTCTTATGGGTCGGTTGCATTGCCGGCGCGCTGCAGGATACGGAGTACATTTCGAAGCTCGGGGACGCGGGATTCGAAGCCATCGAGATCGAACCGACGCGGGTCCACAAGGTCGAGGATGCACGCGTTTTCTTGCGCGACCAGGGGGTTGACGTGGACGCCATCGCTCCCCAGGTGGATGGCAAGTTCATAAGCGCATTTATCCGGGCGAAGAAGCCGCAAACTGAAACCGCGAAGCCATAAGGGATGACGACGATGCAGGGACGTTACAACGTACTTTTTCTGTGCACCGGTAACTCGGCGCGCTCCATCATGGCCGAGGCGATCCTGAGCTACAAAGGCCGGCCGAACTTTACTGCCTACAGTGCGGGCAGCCAACCAGCGGGACGAGTTCGTCCGGAAGCGGTGCGCGAGATCGAACGCGCTCACCTGCCCACGAATGGACTGCGCAGCAAGAGTTGGGAGGAATTTGCCCAGCCCGGGGCGCCCGAGATGAACTTCGTCTTCACGGTGTGCGACAACGCCGCGAAAGAAGTGTGTCCGGTGTGGCCTGGCCAGCCCATGACTGCGCACTGGGGGATTCCCGATCCTGCAGCAGTCACCGGTTCGCCCGACGAAATCGAGCGCGCCTTTCGCGATGCTTTCATGGCTTTGGACCGCCGCATCGGCCTGTTTCTGTGCTTGCCGCTTGCCAGCCTCGATCACCTCGCAATCAAGCGGGAGATCGACAGGATCGGCCAGCAATGACAAACCGTCTCGGCACCGCGGCGAAGCTCAGTCACCGCAGGCTTATCTGACATTGTGGGATATACGATGCACAATAAAGTGACAGCCCGTCTCGGCTTTCTCGATCGCTATCTGACGCTGTGGATCTTCGCCGCGATGGCGGTCGGTGTGCTTTCGGGATGGGCGCTCCCTGGCATCGTTCCTTTCCTGAACCGCTTCAACGTTGGCACAACCTCCGTTCCGATTGCGGTGGGGCTGATCCTGATGATGTACCCCCCGCTGGCGAAGGTGCGCTACGAGGAGCTGGGCGAAGTCTTCCGCAATAAGAGAATTCTCGGACTGTCGCTGTTGCAGAACTGGGCGATCGGCCCGGTGCTGATGTTCGTGCTGGCCATTGTCTTTCTGCGCGGCTATCCGGAATACATGGCGGGACTAATTCTGATCGGACTGGCGCGCTGCATCGCGATGGTGATTGTGTGGAACGAACTGGCCAAGGGCGATACACAATATGCGGCCGGACTGGTGGCTTTCAATTCGGTCTTCCAGGTCTTGTTCTATTCCGTCTACGCCTGGGTCTTTGTGACCAAGTTGCCGGAGTGGTTCGGTCTGCGCGGTTCCGTGGTCAACGTCTCGATTCGCGACATCGCGGGCAGCGTGTTCATCTACCTGGGCATCCCGTTCCTCGCGGGGATCGCGACTCGCTTCACGCTGGTTAGAGCCAAAGGGCGGACGTGGTATGAGAAGACCTTCATCCCACGCATCAGCCCGATCACGCTGGTAGCGCTGCTGTTCACGATCGTGGTGATGTTCTCGCTGAAGGGGGACTATATCCTGCGTCTCCCGCTGGACGTGGTGCGCATCGCGGTCCCCCTGCTGATCTACTTTGTGCTGATGTTCCTGGTTTCGTTCTTCCTGGGCTACAAGCTAAAGGCTGATTACGCCAAGTCGGCGACGCTGTCCTTTACTGCGGCGAGCAATAACTTTGAGTTGGCGATTGCCGTAGCCGTTTCGGTGTTCGGCATTAACTCGGGAGAGGCGTTCGCCGCGGTAATCGGTCCCCTAGTTGAAGTGCCGGCGATGATCGGCCTGGTCAACGTGGCGCTGTACTTCCAGCGGCGGTACTATGGCGCCGCAGTGACGGGAGAACCGGTGGTTCCGATCTGCGATATCCCGCGGGAAGATGAGGCTCACTGCTAGCCTGCCGTCGGCTGAAGCCGACTCCGGTGCTCTGCTTTACTTTGGCGAGGCTCTACGTCAGAATAATGACCAGCAAATCGGGCGTAGCGAGGAATTCCGTGAAGTTTCGAGGATGGCTACTGACGTTGTTGTTTGTGCACGTTCTGCTGCACCCGCTGGTGCATCTGATCGGCACATCAGGAGCGGCAAATGACCTCGCGCGTGTAACCGCCAGCTCGACGCAACCAGACAGCAGTCTAGCTACAGGCGATCAATGCGAGCTTTGCCGCGTTGGACATAACACAATTATCACCCCTCAACTGCCACAAGCCGATCTATTGAATCCGCGATGGATTCGAGTCGAGCTTCAGGCCGTAAATTACGCATCGCTTCAAGCCGAATACAGACTCCCCGCTCGGGCGCCTCCCAGCCTCTAATCCAAACTCACAATTCTGAAAACTCGTGATGGCGCGTCCCCGGGCGCGTACATGCGCATGCATTTTCCATTGCTCTCGGCGTGCTGCCCGCGGTGTGTTGCGCGGGCCAGGCACGACCGCGGAGCCAGCGAGATTGGAGAAGAGATGATTTCGACACAGGAAACAAGCAAGACGCCTTTGCAGTACAAGTTAATCACTGCGATTGCAGTAGCGATGTTCTGTTTAGCGCTTGGCGTCATTAGCGCAAGTGCGCAGACCACAGGAAACTCATCGCTGAGCGGTGTTGTTGCCGATCCCTCCGGCGCGGTAGTGCCGGGAGCGACCATAGAGATTCGTAACCCGGTTAGCCAATTCGACCGCTCAACCACCACCGACAGCGCGGGACGATTCAGCTTCCCCAACGTCCCCTTCAATCCTTACCACCTCAGTGTCAAAGTGGCCGGGTTCGCGGCTTACTCGCAAGACGTTGATGTGCGTTCTGCGGTGCCGCTTGCCCTCAAAATCACTCTGCAGATAGCTGGCTCTGCCGAAAGCGTCACCGTCCAAGGCGAGGCGAGCGACCTTTTGGAAAACGATCCCACGTTTCACACCGACGTGGACCGCAGTCTGTTCGACAAGCTGCCGCTGGAGAGTTCTTCCTCGGCGCTGAGTTCACTGGTCACGCTGGCCTCGCCGGGGGTCGCGGCGGATTCCAACGGACTCTTTCACGGCATGGGCGATCATGCAGAAAACTCATTTTCTCTGGATGGCCAGCCCATCACCGATCAGCAAAGCAAGGTATTTTCCAACCAGATTCCGCTCGACGCCGTGCAGTCGATGACGGTCATCTCGGGTGCTCCCCCCGCTGAGTTCGGCGACAAAACGAGTCTGGTCATCGACGTGACCACGCGTTCCGGACTTGGCTCAACGACGCCGCACGGCGATATCACCGCCAGCTACGGTACCTTTGGCAGCTCAAACGTGGATTTGAACTTCTCCTACGGCGGCAAGAATTGGGGAAATTTCATCGCGGCGAACGGGCTTAACTCGGGCCGGTTCCTTGACCCGCCGGAGTTCCTGGTCATGCATGACAAGGGTAATGAGGAGAACCTATTCGATCGCTTCGACTATCAGTTTTCGCCGGCGGATACCCTGCACTTCAATTTCGGCTTCACGCGCTCCTGGTTTCAAAACCCCAATTCGTTTGACCAGCAGTTTCATGATGTCAACGGCGTTGTTCTCACCAACCCTTTGACCGGCGTTCCTCTGGGCCCGTCGGATCAACGCTCCAAGATCCTCACTCTCAACGTTGCACCGACCTGGACGCATGTGCTCAGTCCTGCGGCTGTGTTTACCCTGGGTGGGTTCGTACGAAAAGACCAATTCAACTACTATCCCAGCAGCGATCCCTTTAACGATTGGTCTCCAGACTTACAGAGCGAAGCCGTTAGCCAGAGCCGCACCCTGACTAACGTCGGCGTCTTGTCAAACGTGTCTTACGTGAAGGGTATTCACAACGTGAAGGCCGGAGTCACCTATGAACAGACATTTCTCAACGAGAATGACACCATTGGCATCGTCGATCCAACCCTAATCCCTTCGATCGCACCCTCTTGCCTGGACGCGAGCGGCAATCCCATCCCCGGCACTCCGTGCGCGGTTCTGGCGCCGCACGACCTTACCCGTGGAGGAACTTCATTCCTGTTTCACGGCCACACCGACGTCAAAGAGCTCGCGCTTTACATCCAGGACACGATCACCAAACGGAATTGGTCCTTCAACTTGGGAATTCGCGGAGATTTCTATAACGGCTTATCCACCGCGACTCAGGCGGAGCCGCGCTTGGGGATCTCCTATAACGTCCAAAAAACCAATACCATTCTTCGCGTCTCCTACGCGCGCATCTTGGAAACTCCGTTCAACGAGAATCTGGTGATTGCAAGCACGGGGTGTGGTATTCCTTTTCTCGCCACGCTCGTTCCGCCGCCTGGAGTCGCTTGCAACCTGGGAGCGATTGCGCCGGGCTTGCGCAATGAGTTCCACGCCGGATTCCAGCAGGCATTCGGCAAGTACCTCGTGGTCGACGGCGAGTACATCTGGAAGTACACCCACAACGGCTACGACTTCGGTATCGTGGGCGCCACCCCAATCTACTTCCCGATTGAGTGGCATAACTCCAAGATTCCCGGATGGGCGCTGCGTGCTAGCGTACCGGTGTATCACGGCTTCAGCGCGCTGGCGGTGATGTCCAGCGTTGCTGCCCGCTTCTTCCTGCCGCAAGTCGCAGGGTTGCCCATCATCCCTCCCTCGACCGGCGTTTTCCGAATTGACCACGATGAGTTCTATAACATGACCACGCACTTGCAATACCAGACCCCGTGGAAACGTGGACCCTGGTTCGGTTTCAACTGGCGCTATGACAGCGGACTCGTGGCTGGCGCGACGCCATGCTATAACCCATTCACGGCAACTTGCGCAGGAGCCTCGACAACCATCAATGGCCAGCCTGCCATAAATCTGATTAACACCATCACCGGCGCGCCGTTGACTGCCGATCAGGAATTTCAGGCGGGATTCACTTGCAATGGCATACGCGCAACTCCGACCACTCCCCTGCCGTTTACATGTCTGGCGTCGCAGTTTGGATCAACCCTCATCCGGGTACCTGCACCCGGCACAGAGAATGATGACCACAACCCGCAACGCATTGCGCCAAAAAGCCTCTTCGACTTGGCTATCGGCGATGACAACCTCTTCAAGACCGACAAGTACAAGTGGAGTCTGCAGTTGACGGCGATCAACTTGACCAACAAGTATGCGTTGTACAACTTTCTGTCGACGTTCAGCGGCACCCACTACGTGACCCCGCGCGCGTTGACAGCGCAGATTGGGTTCCACTTCTAGGTGTAATTAGCGTTGGCGGATGCGGAGAGGCATTCCGGCTCGGTCGCAGTGGTTGTTCGTGGATTTCTAGGTGCTGCTGCGCTCCAGAATGCCCTTCTCCATCTTTTCTTGGCACGCGATGCAGAACCGCGTCCAGGGGACGGCTTCCAGCCGCTTGGGGTTGATCTCTGCGCCGCAAGAGATGCACTGGCCGAAGCTACCCTCCCGAATCCGGTCGAGGGCGCTGTCCACCATTTGCAGGAGCTGCCGTTCGTTGTTGCTCTGATGGAACAGGAATTCCTTGTTGTACGAGTTTGCCGCCCGGTCGGCGATGTCCTGTGCCGACTCAACATCGGCTTCACGCCCGTCCTGAGCGGTGCGAGTCATGGTCTGGCGCAACTCACGCTGGCGTTCCTCCAGCCGCTTTTTGAAAACTTCCAGCTTCTTCTTGTCCATAGGTCCGTAGCCTGCCGATCCCTCGCGCCGACAACCCCGTAGGGCGAAAAACGGATGCGTGAAACCGGAATGATATGCGTGGGAGGGACCCACGTCAACTGTCGTCCTCTTTCGTGTCAGTAGCACATGATATGTCCGGTTGCGATAGCACGTGATCTGTCCGCTTTTCCGGCGGCGAGAGTAGGAGACCATGCGAAGCATGGATTTCTACTCGAAGGCCGCGATGGAGCGGGCAATGA
>JBEKPR010000005.1:0-186779 GCA_049520555.1 Candidatus Korobacteraceae bacterium | reverse complement strand
CATTGCCCGCTCCATCGCGGCCTTCGAGTAGAAATCCATGCTTCGCATGGTCTCCTACTCTCGCCGCCGGAAAAGCGGACAGATCACGTGCTATCGCAACCGGACATATCATGTGCTACTGACAGCACAGGGTCGCGCATTGACATCTCCCGCCCCGCTGCTTACTCTAAACTAGCGCAATTGTGCGACGTACCCCTTCGAGGAACATCCAATTACCATGCAGTCTTTGCGTCAGCGTTTACGTTTTTTAGCAGCCGTCCAACTGTTGCCGGCTTTGGAGAGCGGTGAAGAAACCCTGGTCGGCGGCCAAGCCGTGCTGGAGGGCGTCATGATGCGCTCGCCGCATGCCTGGGGCATCTGCATCCGCAGGCCCGATGGCACACTGGCGACGCACTCGGAGCCGCTGGAACGCCTCTCGGAGCAGCACAAATGGATGGGCTGGCCGGTGGTCCGCGGCGTCATGACGCTGGGCCAGGCGATGGCGCTGGGCTTCCGCGCGCTGCGCTATTCGGCCAACGTCGCCATGGGCGAGCTGAGCGCCGAAGACGAGAAGAAGACCGAGGTGCCGGGCTGGGCCCTGGCCCTCAACGTCGTGCTGTCGCTTGGGTTCTTCATCTTCATGTACAAGTTTGTGCCGCTGCTCGCCGCGACCAAGCTGAAGAATGTATATCCGGCTTTCGGCAATCGAATCGCGTTCAACGTCGTTGATGGCGTGATCCGCATCGCACTTTTTCTGCTCTTCATCTGGGGCATCTCGCGCTGGCCCGACATTCGGCGGGTTTTCCAGTATCACGGCGCTGAGCATAAAACGGTCTTCGCCTTCGAGGCGCACGACCCGCTGACCGTCCAGAACGCGCAGTCCTATTCAACGTTCCATCCCCGTTGCGGCACCAGCTTCCTGATGACCGTGATGCTGATCGCCATGGTCATTTACATGTTGGTTCCGGCCACAACCTTTTGGGCGCGCTTTGCCTTCCGCATCGCGCTGTTGCCGGTTATCGCGGGGCTGTCGTACGAGTTGATCCGCTTTGCCGCCAAACATGGCTCGTCGCTGTTCGCGGTGCTGACCAAACCCGGACTGTGGTTGCAGCGCATCACCACCCAGCCTCCCGCGGATGACCAGGTCGAGACCGCCATCGCCGCCTTGAACGAGGCCATGGAGTTGGAAAAACAGCGCGGCGGCGAACTGGTGATTGCCTAGCGGCGACCACCGCGAAAAGAGCGATTCCCAAGTCATTTGATAGCGCGGGCGGTGGAATGCAGTAGCCTCCTGCATTCGGGTTTTGTGTCAGGGCACGAGTTTACTCGTGCCGAAAAGGACGAAAAACCTTCGGGCTTTAGCCCCTGCACATGTCGAAACCGATCCGCAATGCGATTCCTAGCGATATTCTTCGTTCACGCACATTTTTTGTGACCACGAAGACGAGCATGGGGAGAGCGTTGTTGCAGTCCGAACGCAATGCAACGTTGTTTATCGATGTGTTGCGTTCTTATGTTGCGGCGGGCAAATTTAAGGTTCACGATTTTGTCGTCATGCCTAACCACGTGCATCTGCTCATGACGGTCGAAGAGAACATGTCGATTGAGAAAGCGGTGCAGTTTGTCAAAGGCGGTTTCTCTTATCGGCTAAAGAAAGAGTTCGGACATTCAGGCGAAGTGTGGCAGCGGGGATTTTCGGATGTGCGGGTCGAGGACCGTGAAAGCTTTCTGCGGCATCGTGAATACATCGCGCAAAACCCGGTCAATAGAGGACTGGTGGATTTGCCCGAGAAGTTCCCGTATTGCTTCACATATCTGGCAAGGCAGAAAGCAGCAGGGGCTAAAGCCCGTAACTTCAATTGGACGCCGGACGGCCCGGCTAAAGCCGTGCCCTGACACAAAGCTGCCGTCTGAAGTTACGTGGAATAAAATTGCTTCATGTTTGAACGTCTTGACCAAACCGAACTGAAGTACGAAGAGCTCAATAAAGCTCTGTCTTCGCCGGACATCGTCTCCGACTCGGCGCGTTTCCAGAAGACCGCCAAGGCCCACAGCGAGCTGGCGCCCATCGTGGAAAAGTATCGCGAGTACAAGGACCTGACCCGCGGCATCCAGGAGAGCAAGACCATGCTGGCCGACGAGAGCGATCCCGAGATGCGCGCCTACGCGCAGGACGAGCTGACCCAACTCGAGGAACGCCTTCTTCAGGTGGAAGCAGACCTGAAGCTGCTGCTGTTGCCCAAGGACCCGAACGACGAAAAGAACGTGGTGCTCGAAATCCGCGCCGGAACCGGCGGCGACGAGGCCACACTGTTCGCGGCCGAGATTTTCCGCATGTACACGCGCTACGCCGAAAGCCAGCGTTGGAAGGTGGAAGTGCTCTCGACCTCAGAATCAACTGTCGGCGGCCTGAAGGAAGTGATTGCCATCATCGAAGGCCAGGGCGTGTACTCGCGCATGAAATACGAGAGCGGCGTGCATCGCGTACAGCGGGTGCCGCAGACCGAGACTCAGGGCCGCGTGCACACTTCCGCCGTGACCGTCGCAGTCCTGCCCGAAGCCGAAGACGTGGACATCAAGATTGAAGCCAAAGACATTCGCATTGACACCTTCTGCTCCTCCGGGCCGGGCGGTCAGTCGGTGAACACCACGTATTCGGCCGTCCGCATTACGCACCTGCCGACCAACACGGTGGTGAGTTGCCAGGACGAGAAGTCGCAGATCAAGAATCGCGAGAAAGGCATGCGCGTTCTCCGCGCCCGCTTGTACGAAATGGAGCAGCAGAAGCAGCAGGACGCGCTGGCCAAAGAGCGCAAGGCGATGGTGGGCAGCGGCGACCGTAGCGAGAAGATTCGCACCTACAACTTCGCCCAGGACCGTGTTACCGACCATCGCATCGGTTTCACCGCGCACCAGTTGAAGGAGTTCATGGACGGCCGCATCCAGCCCATGATTGACGCGCTGATCACCCACTTCCAGGCCGAGAAAATGAAGCAGGAGATGGAGGTCACGGCCTGACCCCGTGCAACTAAAGCAAGCGCTCGCGTCCGCGGTCGAACGTCTCGACGCCGCCGACGTTGGTTCTCCCCGCATGAACGCCGAGGTGCTGCTGATGTTCGTCCTTGGCGCCGATCGTGCCTACCTGTACGCGCATCCCGAGTGCGAACTCACTCCGCAAGAAGCCGCGCGCTATGAAGAAGTGCTCGCCCAGCGCGCTACCGGAATGCCATCGCAGTACATCACCGGGCACCAGGAATTCTGGGGCTTGGATTTTGTTGTCTCGCCCGCGGTGCTGATTCCGCGTCCCGAGACCGAGCATCTGGTCGAGGCGGTGCTGGAGTTGGCGCGCGGAGTCCAGCGTCCCAAGTTGGTGGATGTGGGCACCGGTTCGGGATGCATCGCGCTGGCACTCGCGCACGAGTTGCCTGACGCCGAAGTCTATGCCGTCGATCTCTCGCCCGAAGCACTGGAAATCGCGCGCGCCAATGGCGCCCGGCTGCAGCTCGATAAGCGAGTGCGGTTCCTGCAGTGCAATGTTCTCGAGCCGGTGTTGGCCGGACCCTCCGCTGTCATCCCGGATCGCCAAGCTGTCATCCCGAGCGAGGACTTTAGTCCGAGTCGAGGGACCTGCTTTTCCGAATTTCACGATCTTGATTTTGTGGTTAGCAATCCGCCATACGTCGCTTTCAGCGAAGCCGACAAGGTGCAGAAGTCGGTGCAGCAGTTCGAACCGACGATGGCGGTCTTCGCCGGCTTGCATGGGACCGACGTGATCGTCCCGCTGATTGAGCAGGCACACCGCACGCTGAAACCTGGCGGCTGGTTGGCGCTGGAGATGGGCTACTCCATGCGCGATGAGGTCGTTAATTTGCTGAGTCCCACAATGTGGGAGCGCGTTCGCGTCGTGCCAGACCTGCAAGGGATTCCGCGGGTAGTGGTCGCGAGGAAAAAAGGCGCGGAAATCTGACGCCCCTCAGCGATTCCGCCTGCTCCTTCGCCAACCAAAGGCCATCCCAAACAAAAATCCCGCCGCCACCGCGATAGACAGCCGCTTGCGGTCCGCAAAGGCGATGAAGTGAGTTCCAGCGGGACTAATCTCCAGCACACCTTTGGGAGTGGCGATGATGCCGCCTCCGCCACCTCCGCCGCTCTTCCCGCTCGCCGTCTCAGACCCGGACGAGGTGTCGCGAGAGATTCCACCACCGCCCGCTCCCAATCCATAGCGGATGCGGGCAACTGGGATCACCGTCTTGTCGCCCACCGTAATGGGATCGCCAAAGACACTTTTCACGCTTGCACTGGTTTGGAACCGGTCACCCAGCGTACGCAGGATTTCTACAGGACCATTCACAAGTCACCGCCTCGTTTTGCGCTACTACGTTTGGATGCCCGTCTAGTGCCGAAAGTGTCGTATTCCCGTCAACACCATTGCCAGCCCCAGCCGGTTGGCCGCGTCAATCACTTCCTGATCGCGCACTGAGCCGCCAGGCTGAATGATGGCGGTCGCGCCCGCCTTGGCAATCTCCTCGACGCCGTCGGGGAACGGGAAGAACGCGTCGGAGGCGGCAACCGATCCTTTGGTACCGAGCGCCGACTTCATGGCGCCGATCTTCGCCGAGTCCACGCGGCTCATCTGCCCCGCGCCGACACCGGTGGTCTGGCCGTTGCGGGCATAGAGGATCGCGTTGGACTTCACGTGCTTGCAGATCTTCCACGCGAACAGCAGGTCGCGCATCTCGTGTTCGGTGGGTTTGCGTTCGCTGGCCACTTTGAGGTCCGCTTCGGTCAACGGGCGCACGTCGTTGTCCTGTAGGAGGACGCCGCCGGAGACGTTCTTGAGCACCCATCTCTGCTCCATGGGAACCACCGCAACCAGGCGCAAGTTCTTCTTCGCAGCGAAGATCTCACGCGCCGCAGGATCGAACTTTTCCGCAGCAATTGCCTCCACAAACAGCTTGGCCATTTCAGTTGCTGTCTCGCGATCGACCGGCCGGTTCACGCCAATCACGCCGCCGAACGCAGACACCGGATCGCATTCCAGTGCGCGTTTGTAAGCCTCTGCCAGCGTGGCGCCCACGGCGGTTCCGCAGGGATTGGTGTGCTTGATGATGGCGCACACCGGCTCATTGAATTCCTGTGCCAGGTCCCACGCTGCCTGCAAGTCAACAATGTTGTTGTAGCTGAGTTCCTTGCCCTGTAACGGCTTGCCATTGGCAATGCCCTTGCCTGAGCCGTCGGAGTACAGCGCTGCCTTCTGATGCGGATTTTCGCCATAGCGCAGATCAAAGGCTTTGTGGAACGTAAGTCGCAGAGTCTCGGGAAAGCCGCTGCTGCCGGCGAGTTCAAACTTTTCGCCGCCACTCTCGGGTGCGCCAATGCTCTCAAGCGTTGAGGCGATCGCAGAATCGTAGGCCGCAGTAGTGGCAAATGCTTTTTGAGCCAATCGCCACTTGGTTTGCAGCGAGAGCGATCCGCCGGCGCTCTCCATTTCTTGCGCAATCGCTTCATAATCAGCCGGCGAGGTCACGATGGCGACGTCCTGAAAATTCTTGGCTGCCGACCGCACCATCGACGGGCCCCCGATGTCGATGTTCTCGATAATGTCCTCGAACTCGACGCCCGGCTTGGCGGCGGTTTTCTCGAACGCGTAGAGATTTACCACCACCATGTCGATGGGTTGAATGCCATGCTGCTTCACCGCGGCGACATGTTTTTCATTCTTACGAACGTGGAGGATGCCGCCGTGCACCTTGGGATGAAGCGTCTTGACCCGGCCATCGAGCATTTCCGGAAAGCCGGTAAGCTCCGAGATGTCCTTGACCGCGATACCGGAATCGCGCAGCAGCTTGGCCGTGCCCCCGGTCGAAATCAGTTCCACATGGAACGCTGAAAGTTTGCGCGCAAACTCGACCAGTCCGGTCTTGTCGGTCACGCTCAGAATTGCTCGCTGAATTTTCGCCATGAATGCCTCTTGGTGTGGTCCGCCGAAAATCGCCGCGGCGACAACGCGATTTAGGAATGAAATTGATGCCTTACGAGGTTGTGGCCACCATCCGCCGCCAATTCCAGAGGAAGGTTTCGAACTCCAACAGAAAGCGAAACGGGGCACCCGCGACCGCTCTGATTTCTGTGGCGGATTGGTCCACTCATCCAGGCATGGCTACTTGCCGGCTCCCGCGGCCATCTTCTTGACCATCGCGATCACCAGCTTGCGATCGCTGTCGTTCAAGTTGGGTGAGTAGCGGCGAATTTGCGTCAGGAACCTTACCTCATCCTCCGCCAACTGGGGAGCGTTTTTGTGGCCGTTCTCACCCGAGCCGCCGCTGAAGAATTGCGCCAGCGGGATTTCCATCGCCGTCGCAATTTTGGCCAGCGTATCCAGCGAAGGAATGGTGTGGCCGTTCTCGACCCGTGACAGGTAGCAGCGCAACAAACCGGTGCGCTTTTCGATGTCGCCCTGAGACATACTCTTCTGCAGCCGGAAATTGCGGATGGTTTCGCCAATATTCATGAGGGGTTCACGTCCTGGAAGGAAGCGGCCATGGTATTAACTGCATAGTAATTAGGCAGCAAGCCGCTGGCAAGTGAATTTTGCAGGTTGACAGAGTTGTTGAACGAAACTTCCTAAAACGGGTCAGTAACGTGACCGTAAAAGTTACCTTCCAGTTACTAAGCTAACAATTTCACCGGTCTCCATTGGCATCAGTGGTTTGAAAACTGGCCTGGCCAGGTCCCGGGTCAAGCATGGATTTCCTAAGGCGCATGAGGTTTTCGTGGATGGATGGACCGGCTGGCGGAGGCTATAACTGCAGTTCCATATATAGCAGTCCTTCAACTGGATCCGCGGGAGAGACTTCCTGAAAGCCGAGCTTACGGTACATCTTGACGGCGGCTTGCATGGTGGGAGGATGAGTGTCGAGCCGAAGCCGCCGATAACCGAGGGCTCGCGCCTCGCACAGGACGCGCTCCGCCAGCTCTTTTCCTAATTTCCCGCCGCGGAAGCCAGGCCTCACGTAGAGCCGCTTCATTTCACAGGTGGCTTCCTGCGCGAAGGGACGCAACCCAGCGCAGCCGGCCGGCTGCCCCGATACCATCGCCAGGAGCAACTTGCCTTTCGGAGGTCCGTACTCCCCCGGCAGTCTCTCCACCTCAAACGAGCGGAAGCACAACTGCAACGGCAACTCGGCCTGGTACTGCCGAAACAGGCTGCGGACTTGCTCGATTTGCTCCGCGGTGATCGCTTCTACAATCTCGCTCACGGTAGGCCCAGGGAAATTGTTTCAGCCGCAGTTCATCCCATCAGGATGCCGCCGTTGACCTTCAGCACCTCGCCGGTGATGTAGCCGGCTTCTTCCGAGGCCAGGAACTTCACCGCGTGCGCCACATCGAGATCAGTGCCGCCGTGTCCCAGCGGAATGTTCTTCCGGATGTTCTCTTTCAATTCGGGGGAAAGTGCGGCAGTCATAGCAGTCTCGATGAACCCCGGCGCAACGGCATTGACGGTGATGTTGCGCGAACCCACCTCGCGCGCCACCGCCATGGTCAAGCCAATCAACCCCGCCTTCGAGGAGGAGTAGTTGGCCTGCCCCACCTGGCCAATTTGGCCGAAGATGCTGGTCACGTTGATGATGCGGCCCCAGCGCTGCTTCAGCATGGAGCCGATCACCGCCTGGATCAGCAGGAACGGTGCGGTCAGGTTGGTGTTGATCACGTCGTCCCAGTCGGCGCGCTTCATGCGCATGATCAACTGGTCGCGCGTGACCCCGGCATTGTTTACCAGGATGTCGATCTTGCCGAAGCGCGCGATGGCCGCCTTCACTCCGGCCTTGATCTCCTCTTCGTTGGTGACGTCCATCTTAAAGACCGCGGCCTCGCCACCCTTGTCACCGATCTCTTTGGCCAGTTGCTCCAGCTTTTCCTGATTGCGCGCGCACACCGCGACCTTGGCCCCCGCCTCTGCCAGAACCAGCGCGCAGGCGCGTCCGATCCCCTGCGATGCACCAGTGACCAGCGCGACCCGGCCTTCCACTCCTGCCATGAAACCTCCCTGTTAGAGCAAAGCAGGATTATAAATACTGCGGGTTGGAGATTTGGGTAACCCGGGCAAATGCGCAGGGATACGTATACTGATAGCGCTGACAAGTTTCAGAGGGTCGGATCGTCAAAGGAGCCGCTATGACCGCGCATCTGCTTAATCTAACCGTCGAGTTTCTTGAAGACTTAGCAGACGGCTTGCGCTTAGTCACACAGACAAACTCGCCGGTCGAGTGCTTGATTTCGTCGCGTACCGGTTTGCCTAGAAGTCTCGCCAACGAGGACAGCTTTAAATTCCTAGATGTGCCAGGCGTCTACTTGTTGATTGGTCCGCCGGTGCCGGTTGCTGACGACATTTCACAGGCAAATAGCCACCTTTACATCGGCCAGGCCGACAGCGTAGCCGACAGATTGGATAGTCACTTGAAGAGCGAATACAAGCGATGGTGGCAAACAGCTGTAATCATCAGGCGCGCAGAAAAAAATCCTTTGAACTTGACCCAGTGCAAGTTCTTGGAATCGATGCTCTGTTCCCTTGCAGTCAAGGCAACCGCGTGTGATCTAGCCAACAAGGTCGCTCCGCAACTTCCTTCTTCGATGTCTCGAAATGAGGAGAGAAGTACGGAGGATTTTCTGCAAAGGGCACTCATCATTGTAAGTGCACTCGGATGGAGTTTTTTTCAGCAGCCACCGTCACCGGAGAAACGGAACGTGTCACAGGGCATAGAGGGCGAGGCGCCCGCACCGCCGGAACCACCCGCAAACTTGAAGCCACTCCTCGAGGAGATTCACAAAGCGTGTACTGGTCCGTCATTCCCAAAGGCCGAATGGTATTCGACTCGTTCCCCTGACTACAGGGCAAAGTCTGTTGGAGAAAATAACTTCAGAGTTTTCGCTAGAGCCAGGTGGACTAAGAATTGGCTCTGGCTAGACCTGAAAGATGTAGGCAAGTACAAAGTAAGGACTCCCGTAGACCTTAACGATGAGGTTCGCAAGGCAATTGAGAAGGCTTACAAGAAGGCAGAACAGTATCTTCAGCAGGGTAGGTGATCGCAAGACTCACCTGTCCAAAGCGAATTCCAAGACAATCCGTGTTCATCCGTGGGAATCCGTGTCTAAGCTGTCACCGCAGCCGTTCCGGCGCCCAAAATAGGACCTTCAGCTCGCGCGAAAAATGGACCAGCTCCGGCTGCGCGGGAAGCTGGATGCCCGCTGGTTGGGCCATGGTGTTCTGCTCCACTTCAAAGTTAGCTTGCTGCAAGTCCCACGGCAGATGGTGAATTTCACCTCGGTAGAGCCGTTTGCGGCTGAACGCATAAAGGCAATAACGCTCGGCGAGGAAGTGCTCGATTGAGCCCGGTCGTGCATGGAAGCTGTCCGACGCGGGTCCGTAGGAGCAGCGGAGTTCTGCGGGCTTGGGTCCGTGCTGCCGCTTCGACACGTATTCGAGCTTCGGCCCGCCTCGTCCCTTCACCCTTCATGGAAGCCTGCCAATATGGCAGACGGTAGAACATGCGTGCCCCCCAGACCGCCGACAAATTGCTGGCGTCCAGGCTGAAAAAATAAATGCCCGGCTTGCCGTCGTAGGTGACATAGGTCCGCACGTTGATTTCGGAAAAATGTGAGAGCCACGGCAGGGACGGAACTCCCGGCGGGCGCAGATGGTTGATCCAGAACGGCGTGACGGTGACCCACGCGCGTTGCTTGTAGGTGTCGAGGGTCAGCACATCGGGAACCAGCCGACGGAGCCCCTCCGGCGCCACCGGGTAATGCAGAAAAAGCAAGTCGTTCCAGCGCTGGGTCATGATCCACGGCGCCATCGGCGCGGGCCAGGGGCGATGCGCGGTGGCAAAGAGAATGGAATCGGCGCCCACCCACTGCGTCCGGCTCTCTTCCTGTCCGGAGCGGCGATTGGGGGTCGACGAAGGAGTGTTTGTCGGCATGGCCTCGCCGTCAATCATCGGGCGATCCGGATTTTTCTGCGATTCCCACAAGTACCCGGTTGCCCATGAATTCCATACCGCATATCATTCACGGCAATGTCATCAAGCTCCAAACCTAACGATAGCACGGAGGCTCCGGCGCGCCACGGGCCCAGCACTGACGTCTATGCCGTGCACGGGGCCGACCCGGAAGTGCTCGCTTATGGCATGGCAAAATATTCGCGCTCGGCGCTTTCCATGCGTGAATCGCTGGCCGAGTTGAATGAGCAAAAAGCCGAGAAGTTTCTCAACACCTTCTATTTTCAGTACGGACATCGCAGCATCGCGGATTTGGCGCACTTGGCTTTTGCCGTCGAGCGATTGTCGATTCTTGCCGCGACCATAGCGGTCGACGAGCCTCGTTGGGACGGACAGGAACGCTCCACTCGCTATCAGGATTTCCAGAAGAGCGGATACTTTGTTCCTGACTTTGCGGAGGATGCCGGGGCGCGCACCCTCTACCGCGAGACCGTGGACCTGCTCTTCACTGAGTATCGGCATTTCTCCGAAGAGATGTTCCGCTATCTGCGGGAGCGCACGCCCAAGCCTGACGAAATGAAGTTGGAGGCTTACGAACGCACACTGCGCGCCCGCGCTTTCGACCTTTCGCGTTACCTGCTGCCGCTGGCGACCAACACTTCGCTGGGCCAGATCGTTAGCGCGCGCACTCTGGAGACGCAGGTGTCGCGATTGTTGTCGGACACGCACGCTGAGGTCCGGCGGCTGGGAGAGTTGCTGAAACAAGCTGCGCGCGATGCCTCTTACAACGTCAGCCACGCCGGCGCGCGGGAATTGATGCAGGAGATTCAGCGCGAGTGTCCGGCAGTTGCCGAGCGCGCCGGTGAATTTCTTCTGCGCGACGTCCGGGTGGCGCCGACCTTGATGAAGTATGCCGAGCCCAGCCCCTACGAGATCGAAACTCGCCGCGACTTGACCGCGGCGGCGGCGGAGTTGCTCGCCTCGATCGCCATCCAGCCCGCTCCTCTGGTTGATCTGCTGGACGCCGATCCGCTGGAGGTCGAGCTTGCGACGACGCTGCTCTACCAACACTCGCATCATTCGTATCGGCAGATCCGCGAAGTTGTAGAAGCTCTTCCGGAATCGCAGCGCCGCGAGCTGATCGATCTCGGTCTGCGCCATCGTGGCCGTCACGATGAGATTTCGCGGGCTTACTGTGCCGGTCAGCAATTCCGCTTCGACATCCTGATGGACATCGGCGGCTTTCGAGACATGCACCGCCACCGCCGCTGTGTGCAGATCGTGCAGGGCTACACCACTGCCCACGGCTATGACGCGCCACCAGAGATCGGCTCGGCGGGACTGACTGCCCGCTACGATTCCGTAATGGAGCGCGCGCGTGATGCTGCGGCTAGGTTGGCTACGCGCGATGCTGCCGACGCGGAAGAGCAGTCGCAATATGTCATCCCGCTGGCTTATCGCAAGCGCACGTTGTTCAAGATGGACTTGTCAGAGGCGATCTACATCAGCGAGCTACGCACTGGCGCAGCCGGTCACTTCTCCTATCGCAACGTGGCGTATGCGATGTACGAAGCCGTGGCGCAACGTTATCCCGCGCTGGCAAAATACTTCCGCGTTACTGACGTCCGCCAGCCGGTGGATCTACTGAAACGTTGACATTGCAATGCCGTCGTTGGCGATATTCCCGCAACAAAGCTCGGCCCGCAGCGCGAAGAGGCGCTCAACTAGATTACTTCCGTGTAGCCCGTGATCCGCAGTAATCCACCGGTTGTGTGAGCATCCGCGCAGATCACTTCCTATATGCCGACTTATCGGTACCGGATCCGCATGTCCCAATCCGGATTACTTCCGGTAGCCGACTACACGGGAACTGCCAAATTCGTGTACACAAGGGCGTTTGTCGGTGCCGATCCTGAAAGCGCGCCACCCCTCGCTGGCATGGCACTCGGACCTTTCTTGACACAGGTAGACACTACACATATCTTGGCAGACGCCTGAATATAGATATTTTGAAAGGGGCGGTTCCCAATGCCATGGTATCGATATGCGGCTCTTCTTCTGCTTACAGTCGCAGTTTTGTTCCTTCTCTCTTGTGCAGTTAAGGCTCCTCGAGGTTCAGGCGTACAGCAGACCACGGTTTCGGTAACGTATCCAAACACAGCGGACGGCTTACAGACTCTTCTAAATAACATATTGACAGCGACCAAGAGCGGTGACAGCAAAACGGTTGACGTGCTGATAAAGCAGACCGAGTTTCCTGACTACGGTCAATGGTTCTTGCATACATACCGTCCCGATCCCGAAACTGCCGAGGATTGGGCCGTTGCTTATACGAATAATGTAGGCAGAAATGAGGGGCTATTCCGCGAACTCCTGGCAACATTGGCAAGAGACAATAGCAGCACAATTATCGTTCGCAAGGTGAACGACAATCCGGAACCCAATAATGGATTGGAGCGTGGAGTGCTTCAATATGCACGGACACCCGTGGACATCTACTGTGCTACATTGTCGAGTCCATCCCACGACGAACCAATTGAACGCAGGGGATACTTCGTGTATGTCGATGGGATGTTTCGCTGGGAAAACCTTGCTGATTTCGCAAAGCCAGATACCTACCCGTCCGATCCCGCTAGACCTCTACAGGAAAGCCGCCCCGCTTTCTCTGGAGCAGGCTCCTCAGCAGAAACAACTGCTTCAGTAAAGTATCCAAATACGCCGGATGGATTACGCAGCTTCTTGAGTGAGTTGCTGGCTGCGGCAAAGGGCGGTCACCGTGAGCAGGTCAACGCAATGATTGTACAGACCGAAATTCCGGACTATCGGAACTGGTATTGCAGTCTGTTCGTCCCTGGCAGCGCGCTAAGTTGGGCCAATCCTTATGGAAAGGACCTGGACCAGAACGAACAGGCATTTGAAGAGTTCTGGCAGAACTTGGCAAAAGACGACGGAGAGATTCTAGTCCGCAAGCTGGTCGACAAGCCTGGAGGTCGCAGGGACATGGAGTGGGGAATGCTTCACAACTCCCGAACGCCTCTGGACATATATCACGCCTCCTGGAAATCGGCAAAAGGCGCTCCGGATGAGTGGATTGGCTATTTCTTTTATGTTGACGGGATGTTTCGCTGGGACAGCATCGTGCACAGAGCGAAGCTTGGCCGCTTTGACTCAGCACCCAAAAGATGATTCATCATGCGGTTCGCGTCTGGGCGATTTGACGGTGCGTACATAGGCGGGGTTGTCGGCTTGCAGGAAGTTATCTCCGCGCTCGGCGTCGATTCTGGACGGATGACCGGCAAACCGGAAGTAATGCCTCCAGATTGCCCCCGAGAAACGCGCTTATGGTCATCAACTCCCGAATGGTCGGCAACGCGGACATAATGTTGAAATCCGGTTCTTCCGAGCGGATGGGCAGGGGTGCCGCATGCCGAAGCCACAGATGGAATTCTCGGGGACTTTCCGTTCTGCATTGCCTCAAGTTGATCGGCTGTCTCCAGCGGGCTACCCTACCCCCGAATTGTTACAAAAGTACCGTTACCTATCCTGTACCTTCGTAATCTTGACAACCCGCGCCACGGGTCTACCCTTGAGTCGGGCGTATTGCGCCCGCCGCCCGTCTGACGACACGGTGGAGCGTTCTTTGACAAGTCGGGAAATCAGTAGTCGGTTGCCAGTAGTGAGTTGCCAGTTTGCGAAATTACGGCGATTCCATGATGTTGAGAGTTGGAGACGCGGATCAAAGCGCTTTTGCTTCTTGGCTCGTCCGGAGGTATGCCAAGCGCTACTATCCGATAACTACCTCCTTCCCACTGGGAGCTCAAGAGGGACGCATCTTGCGACGTAACTCCTTACGAATGAATATTTTGACATCTAACTCCTTTGAATGGAATATTTTGCGAGGAAATATTCTTGCCGTCTCTTTATTATCAATATTTTGCAAGGTATGGGGGGAGGGGGGTGGTACCAGCGATCTGCATCGTTTGTCCCGTAATGGTAAGAGCCGAAGATCCAGGGATAGATTATTTGTTGGTAAACAGCAGGTGGCAACCCTGAACTTGGCCACAGCGATCAGGGCTCTCTGGCAATTCGCTTTTTATTCGCTTTTATTCGCAAACCGGATGTATAATTCAGCGTCGGTACCCATGCGCCTATCATCGCGAAACTCTTATTACTTCACGGCGCCTGCCTCACTGACCCATCGCACTTTATTTCACGCGGCCCACCCGGATTTTTATTGCGCCGGAGCGGAGCCGCCAAGGAGCGGCATTCATGGCAGACGAAAGAACTGAAAAAGGCAAGGCCATCGACCTGGCGATGTCTCAGATCGAAAAGCAATTCGGCAAGGGCTCCATCATGAAGTTGGGGAGCAAGGGTGCGGTCGTTCCCATTGCCGTGATCTCCACGGGCGCGATTTCGTTTGACGCGGCGCTGGGCATCGGCGGTTTTCCGCGCGGACGCGTGGTCGAGATCTTCGGGCCGGAGTCGTCGGGCAAAACCACCATCGCGCTGCAGGTGATTGGTGAAGCGCAGAAGCAAGGTGGCATGGCCGCCTTCGTGGATGCCGAGCACGCCCTCGACCCCATCTACGCGGCCAAGTTGGGCGTCGACGTTGACAACCTGCTGGTTTCGCAGCCCGATTACGGCGAGCAGGCGCTGGAGATCGCCGAGGCCCTGGTGCGTTCGGGCGCCATCGACGTGCTGGTGGTGGACTCAGTCGCCGCACTGGTGCCCAAGGCCGAACTCGACGGTGAAATGGGCGACAGTCACGTTGGCCTGCAGGCCCGCCTGATGTCGCAGGCCTTGCGCAAACTTACCGCCATCGTCGCCAAGTCGCACACCTGCCTGGTATTCATCAATCAGATCCGCGAAAAGATTGGCGTGATGTTCGGCAACCCGGAAACCACAACCGGTGGCCGCGCGCTGAAGTTTTACTCTTCGATCCGGATCGATATCCGGCGCATTGCCGCCATCAAGGATGGCGACCAGGTGATCGGTTCGCGCACCCGCGTGAAGATCGTGAAGAACAAGACCGCCGCGCCGTTCCGGGAAGCCGAGTTCGACATGATGTACGGCGAAGGCATCTCGCGCGAAGGCGACTTGCTCGATCTGGCGGTCAATGGAAACCTGGTGGAGAAGTCGGGTTCGTGGTTCAGCTATAAGGGCGAACGCATCGGCCAGGGCCGCGAGAACGCCAAGCAGTTCCTGAAGGAAAACAAGGACATCGCCGTGAAGATCGAGACCGACGTGCGCAAGTCGCTCGGCCTGATCTCGGTGGAGGACAAGGCGCAAGCGGCAGCGGCCAATGCAGAAGCAGCACCGCACGCGACTCCCAAACCTCCCGCCGGGCGGAAATAGGCATCGTGCACTGGAACGGGCCCTCTTCCCGAGGGCCCCGGCGTTCTATTTCCCTGATTGCCTCCAGACGCAAGCCAGAATAAAATCATCCGGCATAGACTCCGCCCTCCGAGGTCGCTTGAAGGATATCGTCGCTATTTATCCCGGATCGTTCGACCCGGTTACGAACGGACACCTGGACCTGATCCACCGCGGCAGCAAACTCTTCGACCGGCTGATCGTGGCGATTGCCCGCAATCTCGACAAGGACGAGGCGCTGTTCAACATGGAAGAGCGCAAAGAGATGCTGGAGGCGATGACCTCCGAACTCGACAACGTCACGGTCGATATTTTTGAGGGCCTGCTGGTTGCCTACTGTATCCAGAAAAACGCCAATGCCGTGCTGCGAGGGATTCGCGCGGTAAGCGACTACGAGTTCGAGTTGCAGATGGCGCTGATGAACCGCAAGATGGAACCGCGGGTCGAGACCGTATTCATGATGCCCGCCGAAAAGTACTCTTACCTCAGCTCGCGCATCGTGCGGGAGATCGCCAAGTTTGGCGGTCCCTTGATCGGACTCGTGCCGGAGTTGGTCGAGCAACGGGTCCGCCAAAAGGTTGCAGAGAAGCATTCGTTCGCCACGAAAACTCATCTCTTATGAAGGGCCAACCCATGACTGCTGCCGGAACCCAGCTCTCGTCGTTTCTGACCAACCGGATTCAGCGCATCGAAGTTTCTGCGACCATGGCCGTGGTCGGCGAGGCCGAGAAGCTGCGCGTCCAGGGCGTGGACCTGGTGGACTTCGGCGCCGGCGAACCGCACTTCGCGACCCCTGCGCACATCAAGCAGGCGGCCATCGAGGCGATTCATAACAACTTCACCAAGTACACCGCGGTCGGCGGCACGGCCGAGCTGCGCGACGCTATCGTGCGGCGCCACGCCGAGGATTTCGGCTCCGACTACAAGCGCGAAGATTGCATCGCCTCGGTGGGCGGCAAGCACGCGCTCTTCAATGCTATCCAGGTGCTGGTGGACCACGGGGACGAAGTCATTCTGCCGGTGCCGTACTGGGTTTCGTTCAAAGACATCGTCCGCTATGCGGGCGGAGAACCGGTGTACATTCCCACCGACGAGAAGCACGACTTCGACCTCACCGCCGACATGGTCGAGCGCGCGATCACGCCGCGTACCAAGGTCATCGTTCTGAACTCTCCCGGAAATCCGTCGGGTGCAGTGATGAAGCCCGAACACATGGCAGCAGTGCTGCGGCTGGCACATGACCGCGGCATCTATGTTGTCTCCGACGAGTGCTATGTGTACTTGAACTTCACCGGACAACTGTTCTCCGCGGGCTGCGTTCACGAAGTGAAGGAGCGGCTCATCATCATCGGTTCTCTGTCGAAGACTTACGCCATGACCGGCTGGAGATTGGGTTACGCACTGGGACCTGCGCCGATCATCAGCGCGATGCTGAAGCTGCAAAGCCAGAGCACCTCAAATCCGACTTCGATCGTGCAGAAGGCTGCGGTTGCGGCCTTGACCGGTTCGCAGGAGTGCGTACGCGAGATGCTTACTGGCTACATTTCCCTGCGCGATCAAGTAGTCGCCGGCCTGCGCGCGATTCCCGGACTCACTTGCGCCTCGCCCAATGGCGCGTTCTACGCGTATCCCAACGTTAGTCATTACTTCGAGCGCGGCGGATTGAATTCGGCGTCTGACGTGGCGCGAAAGCTCCTGCATGAAGCGCACGTGGTTGTGGTCCCGGGGGAAGGGTTCGGCACGCAGGACCACATCCGGATCTCGTATGCGGTTTCAGCCCAGAACCTGGAGCGCGGGCTGGAGCGCATGCGCAAATTTTTCGCCAACGTGTAGGCTGATGTCTGAACTTTACCCACTCCTGTTGATGCCTATCTTCGACGAGCGGCCTTGGGGGGTTCGCGATCTTCGCCCGATTTACACCCGAGTTGTGAGGGAACCCATCGGCGAGAGCTGGCTGACTTGGGAAGACAACCGCGTCGCCAATGGGCCCTTGGCAGGTCGCCCGCTGGGCGAGCTCTCGAAGCAATATGGCCGCGATCTGGTCGGCAAGGCTGCGCGTTTCGACGATCGCTTTCCGTTGCTGGTGAAATTTCTTTTTCCCGGCGACAAGCTGTCGGTGCAGGTCCATCCCGATGATGAGCAGGCGCGCAAGATCGGCCAGCCCTGCGGAAAGACCGAATGCTGGTACGCGTTGCGCGCCCAGCCCGGCGCTCAAGTCGCGCTGGGATTGAGGCCGGGTGTGACTCTGGAGCAATTCAAACAGGCAATTCAGGAGACCCGCGCGGAAGAGTTGCTGAACTGGGTGGATGTTCATCAGGGGGACATGCTCTACGTTGCTGCGGGGACCGTTCATACCATCGGAGGCGGAATGGTGCTGGTCGAAACGCAGCAGACATCCGATACTACCTATCGCCTGTACGATTACGGGCGCGGCCGTGAACTTCACATCGCGGAAGGACTGGCGGCGACAAAACTGCACACGAATGCTGGCAAAGTGGTTCCTCGCGCAAGCGACGGCCCTAATGTTCTGGTGCGCTCGCCGTTCTTTGAAGTCGAGAAGATCAAGCTACGCGAAACGATCCACGCGGAGACCACACTCGCTTCTCCTCACATCCTGGTCGCGGTAGGCGGGGCAGGAATCGTAGAGTCGCAAGGCATGGAGCCCATCACTTTCGCTACCGGAGAAGCGGTGGTCGTTCCCGCCTGCGTGCGGGAGTACACACTGCGGCCGCAGTGGGAGCTCGAAGTGATGCGTATGTCTCTGCCCACGGACGCGGTCGCTGAGCCGGAGACGGGGCTTGCGCCATCGCTCAGTGCGGCGTAATACACTTACAAGAGCGCGCACCTCGGGGCGCGAGGAATCGAACTCGGTGGCCACTTCAGGCAAGTTTTCGTTTTATCCCGTCATTCTCGCCGGTGGACGCGGCACGCGCTTCTGGCCGTTGAGCCGCAAGCGGATGGCCAAGCAGCTGCTGCCACTGAACAGCAAGAAAAGCATGATCCAGGAAACGGTCGAACGGCTGTCGCCGCCGGCCAAGGCAAAACAATTCTGGATCATCACCAACCAGGATTTGCGCCCAGCTATCGTGCGCCAACTCAAGGGCCTTCCCAAGAAGCAGATCATTGCCGAACCTGTCGGGCGGAACACGGCCCCGGCAATTGGACTGGCTGCCTTTCTGTTGGAGAGGAGCGATCCCACCGCAGTCATCGGAATGTTTCCCTCCGATCACGTGATCGCGGACGAGAAGCGCTTTTGCGACGACATTAGTCGGGCCGCCCGGATCGCTGCCGCCGGCGAAAACATTGTCGTGATCGGTATTTCTCCCACGCGCGCGGAAACCGGTTACGGCTACATCGAAGTGGGCGATCCCTTAGAGAAAGGCGTACTTCAGGTACGACGCTTCACCGAGAAGCCCTTGCCCGAGGTCGCCGAGCAATTCGTCAAGGCCGGAAACTTCTTCTGGAACAGTGGGATGTTCATTTGGAGCGCGCACACCCTCGCCAACGCGCTGCGTGAACATCTGCCGAACACGGCGCCGCTGCTGGAGAAAATTGCGGCGAGCTACGGCACGCGCAGCTTCGAGAAGACCTTCGCCAAACTTTATCCCAAGTGCGAAAACGTCAGCGTGGATTACGCCGTGCTCGAACCACGCTCCGCCAAGGGCGAAGGCAAGTCGCACATCTACTGCATTCCGGCAAGCTTCGGATGGAACGACCTGGGCTCCTGGACGGCGCTCTATGAGCATCGCAACGTAGGCAGGAACGACGCTGCAAATGTCATCGTCTCCGAGCAGAGCTTTGCTTTGAATGCGGAAGGGAACTTCATTCATTCCAAACGGAAGTTCGTTGCCGTTGTGGGGGTGAAGAACCTGATTGTCGTCGAAACCGACGATGCGTTGCTGATCACCACGCGCGAGCACGCGCAGGACGTCGGCAAAGTGGTCAAGCATCTGGACGAACGAAAACTCAAGCGGCTGGTTTAAGAGCTGCGGGCCAGGACGGCGGCCGACCCTGCACGGTGGATGAATGCATTTGCTATATTGATATAGCGAGGTGTTTTCATGCTGGCAATCCGCCTTTCGCAATCGATTGAGAAACGGCTTGAACGTCTGGCCCACCGTAGTGGCCGCACTAAGACCTATTACGCCCGAGAAGCCATCTTGAAGCATATTGAGGACTTGGAAGATGCCTACGAAGCCGAGCGGATTCTAGAACGGGTTCGGGCGGGTAGAGAGCGAACCTACACCTTGGACGAGGTCGCAAAGCGTCTTGGCCTGGACGATTGAGTTTACCGAAACTGCGCTTCGGCAGATGCAGCAGCTGGACCGGAGCGTAGGCCAGCGCATCCGCAAGTTCTTGCAGAACCGCGTCGCTCCGATGGAGGACCCCCGCAGCATCGGTCAAGCGTTGCACGGTCAGCGGCTCGGCGAATTTTGGAAATACCGAGTAGGCGATTATCGTCTCGTCACCAAGATCGAGGACAACCGGCTGCTGATCTTGGTCGTTCGCATCGGACACCGACGCGAAATATATCGCTAGCAATTGCTCCCAGTTAAAGGCAAATATTGATGGCAACACAGATCAAGTTCGGCACCGATGGATGGCGCGGCATCATTGCCGACGATTTCACTTTTGAGAACGTTCGCCGGGTCGGCAACGCGATCGCGACATACGTCCACAAGAACGAGGACGCCGGCAAGGGGCTGGTGGTCGGATATGACACGCGCTTTGCATCCCAGCGGGCGGCTGAGATCGTTTCCGAAGTCCTGGCCGGCTCTGGCATCGCGGTGCGTCTCTCGGACGATTACACGCCCACTCCGGCGCTGTCGTTCGCGGTCAAGAATCTGGGGGCGACGGGCGGCGTGATGATCACCTCCAGCCACAATCCGTTCAACTGGAATGGCGTGAAGTACAAGGCGAGCTACGGGGGATCGGGCACGCCCGCCATCATGAAGGCGATCGAAGAGGAATTGGATTTGCCCCGTCTGGAGCGCAGTGGCGGCAGCGTGACTCTCGCCGACTTCAAGGCCCCCTACATTTCCGCCATCAAGAATTTTGTCGATTTGAAGCTGATTCACAAGGCTGGTTTTAAGTTTGCGATTGACGTGATGTACGGCGCGGGACGGGGAGTGCTGGCGGGAATCTTTGCCGAGAGCGGGATCGACCACCTGGAGATTCGCGGGGAGCTCAATCCGTTGTTCCCGGGGATCAATCCCGAGCCCATCCCGCCGCACATTGCCATGTTGCAAGCAACGGTCGTGCGCGACCATTTCCAAGCCGGCCTGGCGACCGATGGCGATGCCGATAGGCTGGGTGCGGTCGCCGACGATGGCAGCTTCGTGGATGCGCACAAGTGTTTCTGCCTGATTCTGGAGTGGCTGCTGAAGCGCAAGCAATGGCCCGGCGAGATCGTTCGTGCGTTCAACACCACGCGCATGATCGACCGCATTGCCGCCAAGTATGGCCGCAAGGTGAACGAATGCGGTATCGGCTTCAAGTACATTTGCGATCTCATGCTGGAGCGCGACATCCTCATCGGCGGGGAAGAATCGGGCGGAATCGGCATAACCCGGCACCTGCCGGAGCGCGATGGCATTCTGAATTCCCTAATACTGGCCAACATCATGGCAGAAGAGGGCAAGGCGCTGGGCCAACTGGTGCGCGACCTGCAACGGGAATACGGCGAGCATCACTACGGGCGTCTCGACCTGCACCTCAGCACCGACGTGAAGGATGAGGCGATGCGCCGTGCCAATGCCACGCCGGCAATGATCGGAAGCTTCCATGTGCAGAAAGTGGAAACACTCGACGGGGTGAAGTTTTTCCTCGACGCTCCGACTTACGGCAACGGCGCCGAAGCCTGGGTGCTGGTGCGCGCGTCCGGGACCGAGCCGCTGCTGCGCATCTATTGCGAAGCGGCCTCGCCGGAGTTGGTATCGCAGATCCTGAAGGAAACGAAAGCGTTCGTTGGGGCGGCCCGTCCTGCCCCTGCGCCAGTTTTGTCAGAGGCAGGTGCGAAGTAGTCCAGTTCATCTGACGTGCGCTTCCCGCGGCACTTCTGGCATACTGGAAGCAAGCATCGAGACAATGATCGCGCGCATCCGGCTCTCTTAACTAACTCCGACAGAATGGCAACCACTTCAATTCCGCGACAGGCCGACTCGCCGGAGGTACGCCGCTATAACCGCATTCAGCGCTGGCTGAGCCTGACGGACGCGGTCATCGGTTTCGCCTTGCTGGTGGTGTTGCTGGTCACGGGATGGACCGGCAAACTCCGCGACTGGTCTTACCTGGGCGCGCACCAGTACTACTTTCTTGCGGTCTTCCTGTATGTTCTGATGTTCTCGGTCATCGCCAAAGTTCTCAGTGCGCCCTTCGACTTCATCGGGTTCCGGCTTGAGCACCAATACCATCTTTCCAATCAAAAGCTGCGTAGCTGGCTTTGGGACGAATGCAAGGGATGGCTGGTCGGACTCGTGCTGGGCGCCATCATGGTGGAAATCGTGTACGCGATTATCCGGATTGCGCCGCAGCGCTGGTGGATCATAGCCTGGGCCGTCTTTGTCGGGCTGTTCCTGCTGATGGCGCAGCTTGCGCCGGTGGTGCTGATGCCGATCTTCTATAAATTCCAGCCGCTGGAGAACGATGCCCTCCGCGAGCGGCTGACCAAACTCGGCGAGCGCGCCGGCACCCGGGTGCGCGGCGTGTACGAATGGAAGCTGTCGGAGAAGTCGAAGAAAGCGAACGCCGCACTCACCGGATTGGGTTCGACCCGCCGCATCATTCTGTCCGACACCCTGCTCCAGCATTACAGCGACGACGAGATCGAAGCGGTCCTCGCGCACGAACTCGGGCACCACGTGCGCCGGCACATTCTGAAGGGCATTTTGATGCAGGTGGGAATCACGTTTTTCGGATTCTGGCTCATCAATCAGGTACTTCGTTTCGTTATCGCGAAGGAGTGGTTCGCGGCGCTCGGGCCCCGGCTCTACGATTTCGCCAACTTGCCTCTCATCGTGCTGGTCGCGACGCTTCTGGGATTTCTGCTGATGCCGGCCTTGAATGCGATCTCGCGCCGCCATGAACGGGAAGCGGACCGTTATGCTTGGGAGAATATTGCCGCCATTGCGCCCTTCATCAGCTCGATGCAGAAGTTGGCTGATCAGAACCTGGCGGAACGCGAGCCCTCCAAGTTTATCGAATGCATCTTCCACTCGCATCCGTCGATCGGCAAGCGAGTGGCCGCAGCCGAGTCGTGGGCGAGTAAACGGCCGCAAACTGAAGTCCAGCCGATTAGCTAAAGCTTCCTGCCGCGCAGAATCCGTTCCACCCGCCGCAAATCCTCTTCGGTGTCCACTCCTACCGTGTCGAACGGCGTCTCCGCCACGTGGATTGCGATGCCATGATCGAGGAAGCGTAGCTGTTCCAGGCGCTCGCTGCGCTCCAGTTCCGACTCGGGCCACGCGCAGAAGGCGTCGAGGGCGGCCTTGCGATAAGCGTAGAAGCCAAGATGCTTGTAGCAGCGCACCTTCCCGCTGCGGTCGCGATCGAAAGGAATGGCGGCCCGCGAAAAGTAAAGCGCCCTGCCATCCAACGCGGTGACCACCTTCACGGCATTGGGATTAGCCAGATCCTCAGGTGAGCACGGAGTTTTGAGGGTGCCTACTTCGACGCCGTTGTTCTCCATCAGCCCGAGCAGGACGTCGAGGTGCTCGCGCCGGGCTAGGGGCTCATCGCCTTGCACGTTCACGTAAACGTCAGCCGCAATGGCGTGCGCCACTTCGTGGACGCGGTCGGTGCCGCTGCGATGTTGCGGCGATGTCAGGCGACACGTCCAGCCATGCTGGCGGCAAACCGTGGCAATCTCTTCTGAATCCGTGGCCACGATGACGTCTTGCAGTTGTGAGCAGGCTCGCGCAGCTTCATAGACATAGCTGAGCAGCGGGCGGCCGCCGATCTCGCGTAGCACCTTCCGCGGCAAGCGAGTGGACGCCAGGCGAGCGGGGATGATTGCGATTGCTTTCACCCAGCTAGTTTCAAGGGACGGGACGCAGGATGCAAGTGCGGGTTACTGGCAGCGTCTCGAGGTCGGCGAATTGACCGCATCCTTCTGCGAAAAATAGAATCAATAGCTGAGACAGAGATCGTTGGGGACTTCGCGTTGCCTCTCTACGAATACCAGTGCAAAAAGTGCCATAGCCTGATGGAGCGGATCCAGAAGTTTTCCGATTCGCCGTTGACCGTCTGCCCGCACTGCGGAGGCGCACTGGAGAAACTGCTCTCGGCGGCTGCTATACAGTTCAAAGGTTCCGGATGGTACGTGAACGACTATGCCAAGAAGTCGTCCGGCTCCGGCTCTTCGAAGCGCAACGGTTCGGCGTCGTCGTCCTCCACCTCGGAAGGCAAGGCGGAGACTCCCCACAGCGAGACGGCCTCCGCCAAAGATACGTCCAAATCCAGCAAAGAAACGTCCAGCTCAGGGAAAGGCAAGGCCCCCGACAGGAAGTAGGTTTTGGTCCGGTGTCTTCCCGTCCGGTCATCCATCACACACCTGTGTGATTTTCGTCTCAATTGCGCGTATTTCTCGTAGTTTCGCGGGCGACCCCCGCGTTAGAATGGAGCGGACGAACACTCGTTCGCAGTACTGTTCTCTAAATCTCACGCTTAATTTAACAGGAGGTATAGGTCATGCCGAAGAACGTATTGACCCTGACGGACCAACGCACCGATAAAACTTATGAAGCACCGATCGATGAGCACGGAACCATCCGCGCCATGGACCTGCGGAAAATCAAGACTGATCCCGAAGACTTCGGTCTCATGACCTATGATCCCGCATTCATGAACACCGCTTCATGCAAGAGCAGTATCACTTTCATTGACGGCGACAAAGGTATCCTGCGTTACCGCGGGTACGATATCGAGACCCTGGCCGAGCATTGCACCTATCTGCAAGTGGCTTACTTGCTGCTCTACGGCGAGTTGCCGACGCCCCAGCAGGACAAAGATTGGGTCTGGGAGATCACGCATCACACCATGCTGCACGAGAGCACCAAGCATTTCATCGATGGCTTCCGCTATGATGCCCATCCGATGGGGATCCTGGTGAGCACCCTGGCGGCATTATCAACCGTGTATCCGGAGGCCAAGAATATCCATGACCCGGAGAACCGGCAGAAGCAGATTGTGCGGCTGATCGCCAAGATGGCGACGCTGGCGGCGTATTCCTATCGTCACCGGCAGGGCCAACCGTACGTCTATCCCGACAACGATCTCAGCTACCCCGAGAATTTCATGAACATGCTGTGGAAAATGACCGAGCCCAAGTACTTAGCAAGCCCGGTCATCGCGCGCGCGCTGGATGTGCTGTTCATCCTGCACGCCGACCACGAGCAGAACTGCAGCTCCACTACCATGCGTGTGGTGGGCAGCTCGCAGGCCGACCCCTATCTCTCGATGGCAGGCGCGGCATCGGCGCTGTCCGGCCCTCTGCATGGCGGTGCTAACGAAGAGGTGCTGCGCATGCTGGACGAAATCGCCTCGGTGAAAAACATTCCTGCCTACATCAAACGCGTTAAGGCAGGCGAGCTGAAACTGATGGGCTTCGGGCATCGGGTTTACAAAAACTACGATCCCCGCGCGCGCATCATCAAGGCCGTCGCTGACGAAGTGTTCGAAGTGACCGGGCGCAACACCAGGCTCGACATTGCACTGGAGCTCGAACGCATTGCGCTGGCAGACGACTACTTCGTTACCCGCAAGCTTTATCCTAACGTCGACTTCTACTCGGGAATCATTTACCAAGCCATGGGCTTCCAGCCGGAGATGTTTACCGTGCTGTTCGCGATTCCGCGGGCGGCCGGCTGGCTGGCACAGTGGAACGAACTAATTCAGGACCCGGAGCAGAAGATCGCGCGGCCGCGGCAGATTTACACCGGAGTGGAACATCGCAAGATTCAAACCACGCGGGATGAGAAGGCAGCCGTGAAAGTGGGCGAGTAGTCGGAGATGTAGATTTGGAAGCTTGGGGCGGAACGATCCGCCCCATATTTTTTGCCAGCGGAAAACTCTCGTGTTGTTCTGATTGATTCCAACTGGAAAGATGTCCAACTAAATCCGGTCTGGGCCCAAAATCGGGTGATCGAATCCCGCAAATCTGAGTTGCGTGGTATCGCTTTCGAACCTTCTTATTGCGCTTATGCAAGTTATTGAAAAATAACATGTTACAGCCACTTAAAGTGATCACGACTGGAGGGAGTTCTGTGCTATAATTCATGCGTACCCTCAAACCCTTAAGTTGTTGACTTTTATAGTAGATAAGGGTGACCAGAGAACATAAACGGACCCTTTGGCGGGAGTCCGGGTGTGAGCAACGGAACGCACCTTGATGTGTGGCCGTTGGAATGGAGCAGGATGGCCCCGAAAGATCCCGAGTCCGCCGCGGCTGCGGCGCCCGCGAACAACAAACCTATCGAAGTTCCGAACGAAAAAGTTGCCCAGAAGAACGCGAAGAATGGCGATGGTAAATCGGAGGGAGAGTACACCGCCGATTCCATCAAGGTACTGGGCGGCATGGAGGCTGTGCGCAAACGTCCGGCCATGTACATCGGTTCGACGGGTGAGTTGGGACTGCACCATCTGGTTTACGAAGTGGTGGACAACTCCGTGGACGAAGCCCTCGCGGGATTTGCCGACCACATCGATGTCACCATTCACATCGACAATTCCATCACGGTTGTGGACAACGGCCGCGGCATTCCGACGGAAGAAATGGACGTGGACGGCGAACGTCTGCCGGCAGCGCAAGTAGTGATGACGGTGCTGCACGCTGGCGGAAAGTTCGATACCTCAACCTATAAAGTTTCTGGCGGCCTGCACGGGGTCGGTGTTTCCGTCGTCAACGCGCTCAGTCATCTGCTGGAACTTGAGATCTGGCGTGAAGGCTCGGTGTGGGAGCAGACTTACTCCAAGGGCGAGCCAACTTCGAAGCTGAAGAAAACGGGTACCACCAAAAAGCGCGGCACCAAGGTCCACTTCTTGCCCGACAAGGAAATCTTCACTACCACGGAATACAACTACGACACGCTGGCCCAGCGCTTGCGCGAAATGGCGTTCCTGAACAAGGGGCTGCTCATCACCCTGACCGACGAACGCACCACTGACCAGAAGACCGGCGAGCCCAAGCGGGCGGAGTTCAAGTACAACGGTGGCATTGCCGAATTCATCAAGCACTTGAACCGTGGCAAGAGTGTGCTGCACGACAAGCCAATCTACATGGAAGCCGAGCGCGACAATGTGGCCATGGAGATCGGGCTGCAGTATAACGACGGCTATTCCGAAACGGTCTTCAGCTTCGCCAACAACATCAATACCATCGACGGCGGTTCCCACCTTTCGGGTTTTCGCACCTCGCTGACGCGCACCGTTAACTATGCCGGCCAGCAACTCGGTTTGTTCAAGGATGTGAAAGAGAACCTTACTGGCGACGACGTTCGCGAAGGCCTGGTGGCAGTGGTGAGCGTGAAGCTGCCGCAGCCTCAGTTTGAAGGTCAGACCAAGGGAAAGCTCAATTCCGATATCGCAGGCACGGTGCAGGCATTCGTGAATGAGCGCCTGGGGGCCTTCTTCGAGCAGAACCCTTCGGTGGCCAAGAAGATCATCAACAAGGCCGTGGAGGCGGCACGTGCTCGCGAAGCCGCTCGTAAGGCCCGCGATCTCACGCGCCGCAAAGGAGCTCTCGATGGCGGAGGCCTGCCGGGCAAGCTGGCCGACTGCTCCGAGCGCGATCCCGAACGCTGCGAGGTCTATCTGGTCGAGGGCGAGAGCGCCGGCGGCACCGCCAAGCAGGGCCGCGACCGCCGCTTCCAGGCGATTCTTCCCCTGAAGGGCAAGATCCTGAATGTGGAAAAAGCGCGCTACGACAAAATGCTGGGCCACGAGGAAATTCGCGCCATGATCACGGCGTTAGGCACGAGCATTGGCAAAGATGATTTCGATGTTTCGAAGTTGCGCTACAGCAAGATCATCCTGATGACCGACGCCGACGTGGATGGCTCGCACATTCGCACCCTGCTGCTCACCTTCTTCTTCCGCCACATGCAGGAGCTCATCAAGCGGGGAAACATTTACATCGCGCAGCCGCCGCTGTATCGCATCAAGAAGGGCAAGTTCGAGCAATACATCAAGAACGACGCGGAATTCGTGCGGGTCATGGTGAAACGCGCCGCCGATGGCATCGTGGTGCGCTACGGCGAAGGCGCAGCGGTGCTGGAAGGCGGTCCGCTGACCAAGTTCATGACCACGCTGAACGACTTCCTCGGCTTCTTCGACAAGGTGGACAAGCGCATTCGCGATGAGAAGATTACCGAGGTGTTGCCGAAGGCTGACCTGTTGAAGCGCGTTGACTTCGAGGGTGACAGCAAGAATCCTCCCAAGAAGATTGTTGCGTTGGAGAAGGCACTAAAGGCGATTGCCAAGGAGCGCGGTATCAAAGAGGTGAGGTCGCATTTTGAGGAGGAGCACAGCCTGTGGGAGGTGAGGTTCGTCAACTCGCAGGGTGCTGAGCACGTTGTCAACTGGGAATTGGCGTCCGCGCCTGAGTATCGGCAGATGATGTCGAAGTACAAGCAGATCGAGCTGTACATGCTGCCGCCCTACTACATCGAGACGGTGAAGAAAGAGGCTGGCTCCGCCGCGAATGGCACGGAAGAACTCAGCGACGCCGAGCGTGCCGACCAGGAGAAGGCTGAGCAGAAGAGCCCCAAGACTTCCAAGCGCAAGACCGAGGCGGAAACGGTGGAGAAGGCCTCGGCGCGCGAACTGTTCGATTACGTGCTCAACGAGGGCCGCAAAGACTACACCGTGCAGCGCTACAAGGGCCTGGGCGAGATGAGTTCGCAGCAGCTTTGGGAGACCACCATGGATCCCGAGCGTCGGACCCTGCTCTCGGTGAAGCTCGAAGACCTGACCGAGACCGAAACCATCTTCACCACGCTGATGGGCGAGAACGTCGAGGCACGCCGCAAGTTCATCGAAGACAACGCGCTGGAAGTGAAGAACCTGGACATCTAGGACCCAACGCATCTCACCGAATGTTCTGATACAAAACGATTCGGGAGTATGTGCTTCCGAAACGACTTATGAGATCGCTGATGGCTTCTAGTTTCAGACTCCTGAAAATGACGGGACTTCTGCCTTCCGGGCTGCAAAATCCGTTACGTTCAGTTCCGCGAAAAGCCGGTCCACCACGTCCATTTCGGGCTAATTCACAATTTGTCCCAAATACATAGTCCACAAACCCCGGCGTTTGTAGCACAATAGAGCTTCGCACCACCATTTGTTCTTTGGGGGCACCATGGCATTCGCGCAAACCCGTGGCAGTAATCAACCGTCTTTGGAGCTTCGACCTCTTGACCGCCTGACCCTGGGCTTGATTGGGATGGGAGTGATATTCGCTTCTCTGGGCGCCGGCGAAGCCGTTTATCGGCTCGCCTTCTTCGATTTCGACGGAGCGACTGACCGCCTTCCCATCGAAATGTTGTTTGGGCTGGCGTTCGCCTGGATGACCACCAAGGTGGTCAGAAAGATCTATCAGCACCGAATGGAAACTTCTGCGAGGATCAATTTGATCTGGGACCGGAACCACAAGATTCGGCACGCGGTCGAAGCCATCACGCCCGTACCGCATCCCGCCAATCACCAGGCGATCAGGGTGATTCGCGAAGAAGTGGATCGCATTGAAGGCGCCCTGACCGACATACTGCCGCGATAAGCGCAGTCGTCAGCCGCCTGCTGCATCGCGGTGGCGGCGCAAGTCGTCACGACGTCTGCAACGCACGCGCCGTTATTCGGAGCGCGCGGCGCATTGTAAGTACGGGTAGTGCGGGCCTTCAGGCCCGCGTCCAAGGACAGGAAGAAAAATTGCTTCAGCCGCTGAGGTCAACGACCTCAGCGGCTGAAGCTTAGGAATTGTGCGAGCGGTTATGACGCGGGCCTGAAGGCCCGCACTACCCCAGATACAACCAGGGTGAAATTGCTCTAGCCTCTGAAGTCGGGCCAAATTCATCCTCATCGGCGGCCTCTCTTATTTTCGCCAACCACTCTTCGCCACCAGCAGCACCGGCGTGTTACAACAAAAGCTCATGTCCATTTCGGATATCCGCCAGCGAGTTGGTAGGCCGCAGATCGTGGCGCTGTTCCTGCTGCTTATGTTTCTCGTGCAGTGTTTGTGGTTCTCCGCGCATGTGCGGCTATCGGCCGTGGAAGGCAGCTACGTTGAGGCCGGGTTGCTTCATCTGGAACGGCTGTCCAATGCCGGCACGAGTGAGCGCTCCCCATTGGCGCCCCTGCTGGCGGGAGTTGCGGCGCGGACCAGCGGCGCAGAAAGTCATTACCTGCGGCTCGGCGATTACCGCTTCTGGATCCGCCTGCCCTTTTTATTTGCCGGGTTAATGCTGGGCGCTTCGCTGTGGTACGTCGCGCGCCGTCTGTACGGCAACATTGGCGGATACGTGGCGCTAGGGCTCTACTGCTTTTCGCCGCTGATGGTGGGATGGGCAAGCCAGGCGGACGCCGTGATCGTCGGCGCGTGGGGGGCCTTCGGTCTCATTTTTACATCCATCGCCGTGGCCCACACTCTGTACGCGCCGCGTGAAGTCGTGCTGTGGAATTGGCGGCGAATTCTTCTGATGGGGCTCTCCATGGCCATCTGCATCGGCGCTGAGTTCTCACTTTGGATTTTGCTGGTTCCCGCGCTCGGCTTCATGCTTTGGGTCGGCCACGTGCGGCGCGGTGCGGCCCTGGCGATTTTTGCCGCCGCGTGTCTCACTGGGCTGGTTTTATTGTGGGCCCTCTACAGCTTCCGCCCAGTGGTTTTCGGCCAGGCCCTGGTCAACGCAGACTGGCTGGAAATGTCCTCGCGGACCTTCTCGTGGAGCGGAATTGCTCCGCTGCTGGGGACTTTTTTCCTGCAAAACGGGATCGGCCTGGTCCTGTTGCTGCTGGTCACGCTGGTTACCTTCGTCGTTTGGAAGCGGTCGCGGTTCTTTGGCACGGCCGCACCGTTGTTTATAGGCGTTCTGCTGGTGGTTCTGGCCTTGCGACTGCACTTTGCGGGCTTCACCTTCCTGTTCGTCGCCCTCCCATTCCTGATTTTGTTCATGGCCGGCGTGTCGGCGGACCTGCTGCAAAGCCGCTACGCAGTGCTGGCCAATGCCGTAATCGTGGGCGTGCTGATCGCCAACGCCATGATCGACGTTTACAGCCTGATGCATTTAACATCCCGAAGCTAATAGAAACTTCCCAGCATCTAATGGGTTGGATTAGACTGAAGGGGCAAATGAGGGGCGCACACCAAGTCGGGTGTCCGAAGGGCTGCAAGTCCTTCAAGGGTCTGGCGCTGATATTGGGGTCGTGCCTGTTGCTTGCCGCGCCCTCATTCGGGCAGACACGATTCGGACAGACGCGTGGTGGCGGTTACCCGCTGCCCTCGGTGAGTTCGATGGGCGGATACCCACTTCCTAGCGTTTCGTCGATCCCAAACACGGGTTTTGGAAACCGCTTTCACAACGGAGCAGGCTTCAATCGCGGAGCAGGTTTCAATCACGGTGGCCGGTATCGCGGGGGAGGGTACGCCTACGGCGTTCCTTACTACTACATTCCGCTCGGCGGTTACGACTACGGCTACGACTCCGATTACGTAGGCGATCCCAATACGTATTCTGGTCCGTCCACCGTGTATTCTGGCGGGCCCAACATGTATTCTGGTCCGCCAATGGGTGCTAACGAATCGACGCTGCACATCATTGTGGAGCAGGCGCCAGCGCAGTCATACCGTCCCCCAACCGATGACGCGCAGGCGGAAGTAGCGCCACCTCCGCCGGTGGCACACGAGCAATCCTCCACAGCACGGGAGGCGACGCCGCGCGAACCAACCGTCCTGGTTTTTCGCGATGGGCATCAGCAAGAAGTTGGCAATTACGCCATCATGGGTCAAACGGTCTACGTCCTCGATGACCGCACCAGGAAAATTTCTCTCGCCGACCTGGACGTTCCCGCCACCGTCAAGGCCAATGACGATCGTGGTATGGAGTTCAAGGTCCCTGCGCAAAAACCAGCACCGAAGAAAGCCGATATTGAATTGAAGGTCCCTGCCGAACCGCAGGCAACGAACCCGTCCAACATCGCTTCGGCACTGCCGTAAGATAGTCAGCCGTCAGCCGTCAGCTAAGAACCGGTCACTTGAGCGGCCTCCAAATCTCCCGCAGAATCGCCGCCTAACCATCTGAAAATACATGGCTTATCCTGATCCAAAATGATGCCCGCAGTGTTATAATTTGAAGTGTTCATCGAAGCAACAATCTCCCGAAATCGCAATGATTTACACGTGATCGGGGCGGGATTCGCAGCGAGAACGGCAAACGTGTTTCTGCGTCCGCCAGCAAAGCGAATCGCGACTGTCCTGGCTACCAGAATCTGCGAGTCGACCGCCTCTGAACTTTAGGAAGGAACAGCTGAAAGCTGATAGCTGACGGCTGATAGCAATCATGGCAGACGATCCCAACCAGCAATTACCGCTCGGCCCCGGGGGACCCACCGGTGGCAATGTACAGCCCGTCAACATTGAAGAGGAGATGCGGCGTTCGTATCTCGACTATTCAATGTCGGTCATCATCGGACGCGCTTTGCCCGACGTGCGCGACGGCCTCAAGCCGGTGCATCGTCGCATTCTGTATGCGATGCACGACATGGGGGTGCTTCACAACCGCAAGCACATGAAGTGCGCTGGCGTCGTCGGCGAGTGTCTGAAGAAGTACCACCCTCATGGCGACAGTGCTGTATATGACGCGATGGTGCGCCTGGCGCAACCCTGGAGCCTGCGCTATCCGCTGATCGACGGCCAGGGCAACTTTGGTTCTGTGGATGGCGATCCCCCGGCAGCTTACCGGTACACCGAATCGCGCCTCACTGAGCTCGCGGAAGAGCTGCTGTCTGACATCGACAAAGACACCGTCGATTTCGTCGCCAACTTCGACGACACCACGGTCGAGCCGATGGTGTTGCCGACGAGAATTCCCAACCTGCTGGTGAACGGATCGAACGGTATCGCCGTCGGCATGGCGACCAACATTCCGCCGCACAATCTCACGGAGATCGTGGACGCCTGCATCACGCTGGTGAACAATACGCACGCCACCCTTGCCGACTTGTTGAAACATGTGCAGGGCCCGGACTTCCCGACGGCTGGCTTTATCTACGGACGCAGCGGCATTACCGAAGCCTATCGCACCGGGCGCGGGCGCTTCATGATGCGCGCCAAGGCGGCCATCGAGCACCTGACGAAGGACAAGGACGCGATCATCGTCACCGAGATTCCCTACCAGGTCAACAAGGCCAAGCTGGTCGAACACATCGCCGAACTGGTGAACAACAAGGTGATCGACGACATCAGCGATGTCCGCGACGAGAGCGACCGCGACGGCATGCGCATCGTCATCGAACTGAAGCGCAGCGCCGAAGCCCAGATCGTGCTCAACCAGCTCTTCAAGCACACCTCGATGCAGGAGAGCTTCAGCATGATTTTCCTGGCCATCATCAACGGCCAGCCCAAGGAGATGGGCTTGGTGCAGGCCATCCAGTACTTCGTCGATCACCGCATCGACGTAGTCCGGCGCCGTACCGCCTACCTGCTGCTGAAGGCGCGCGAGCGCGAGCACATTCTCGAGGGCTTGGCAATTGCGCTGGATAATCTGCAGGCCGTCGTGTCCATCATTAGGCTGAGTTCGTCTAAAGCCGAAGCTCGAGAGAACTTACGCACATGGAGCACGGGCGGTATTACTGACAAAGGATGGCTTCCTTACAACCGTCCGGCGAAGCCAAGTCGCAACTCGATCAATGAGGTTGAGTTGCTTAGATTGGTTGGTGTCGAAAGTAACCTACGAAGGGATCCGGCCACCAAATTCGTCACGCACTATAGATTCGGTTATTTCCTTCGTTCTGATTCGGGGTTTGTTTCTGGAGCAGACGGCCTGTCGTATCGGCAGATTGACGCCATCCTGGACTTGCAACTCTATCGTCTTACACAGCTTTCCGTGGGCGAATTGCTTGGGGAATTGGCCGAGGTCCGCAGCCGCATCGCCGAGTACGAATCCATCCTCGCCAGTGAAAAAAAGCTGCGCAACGTCATTGTCAAGGAACTGGAGGAAGTCAAAAAGAAGTACGGCGACCCGCGCCGCACGGTCATTCAGGACGAAACGGTCGAGATCAGCCTGGAGGACCTGATCGCCGACGAACAGGTCGCGGTCACGGTCAGCCACTCCGGCTACATGAAGCGCACTCCGATTTCGACCTATCGGCAGCAGCGCCGCGGCGGCACAGGCCGCAAGGGCATGAGCACCCGCGAGGAGGATTTCGTCGAAAATCTCTTCGTGGCCTCGACCCACGACTACATCCTGGTATTCACCAACAATGGGCGCGTGTACTGGCTCAAGGTGTACGAAATCCCAGAGCTGAGCGCCGCCGGCAAGGGCAAAGCCATTGCAAGTCTCGTTTCCTTGCAAGCGGGCGAAAACGTACGCGCGCTTTTGGCCGTGCGCGATCTGGAGGAAGAGGGCAAGTACGTTTTCTTCGCCACCCGCAGTGGCACCGTGAAGAAGACGCCGCTGAAGGACTTCAGCAACGTGAGGTCGAATGGCATCAACGCCATCGCCATCGAGAAGCAGGACGAACTCGTGGCCGCCAGTTGTACCGACGGCAGCCAGATTGTTTTCCTGGCGACCCATGACGGCAAAGCGATTCGATTCGAGGAAGACGACGTACGGCCAATGGGTCGCCAGGCCTATGGAGTCCGCGGTATGAGGCTGCGCAAAGGCGATTACATTGTAGGCATGGCGGTCACTCCCAAGGAGCGCGGGAAGGCCAAGGACGGAGATGGGCAGCAGGCAAACCTCATCCTCTCGGTCACCGAGCAAGGCTACGGCAAGCGCACCGACGTGGATGAATACCGTCTGCAGGCACGCGGCGGCGGGGGCGTCATCAATGTGAAGACCACGTCGCGCAATGGCAAGGTCGTCTCCATCATGCTGGTGAACGAAGAGTCGGAGGTGATGGTCATCAGCCAGTTCGGCAAGATCATCCGCATCGGCGCCAGGACCATCCGGGAATGCGGACGCTCGTCCCAGGGCGTTCACCTGCTGCATCTGGAGGAGGGCGATCGGGTGGCTGCCACATCGGTCATTCCGCCGGAAGAAGTGGCTGAGAATGGCAACGGCGAGGGGTTGCTGCTGCAGTAGAGCTGAAGCCGTTAAAGAACTCCAGGGTGCCCCGCTCCAAGCTTCCTTTGCTTGGGGTGGGGATTTTTATCGAATGACGCGAATGCGGACGTTCAGCTTGAGCCCTTTCCAGGTTTTGTCGGCGGTATAGACAGGGGCCTTGAGCGCGATTCCCAGCGCCAGGCACGCGCAGTCTCCCAGCGAGAGACCCAGGGGCCGCGTCAGCGCGATCAGGCTTCCGGCAATCCGGGCATGTTCCGCGCTGAAAGGCACGGCTTCCCGAATGGGACTGGTGGCATCTTCCCAAGCTTCGTCGGGGGACCACCCTCGATTCACCAGCTTGGCCTGCACTTCGGCAAGATTGACGGTGCTGCTAATAGCGCTGGCAAGCAGCTCAGAGGTCAGTTTCTCGTGGCCCGGCTCGCCATTAATGAGCGCGAGAATGGCGGAAGCATCGAGTACGATCTTATTCATTCTTGGCCGCCTCGCGGCGTTCGGCAAGCAGTTCGTTGACTAGCGATGTGCCGGGTTTTACATATTGCCGGGCGCGGCGCCTTGCCCGCTGAATGCGCCGCTGCTGCGTGGTGATTCGCAACTCGTCGTCCTGGATCCGCAGAACAACTTCGTCGCCAATCTCAATACCTAGCGCCTTGCGAAGTGCCGCAGGAATGATGACGCGACCGTTCTCGTTGACCCGCTGTCGGATTTCCTCTTCCATGTCATATTTCCTTTCAAATGACATAATACTTCAATTTTGTCAGACTTATCACTAAATGTCACACTTTGCTACAATTGTCAACGGCGGCCAATTCTTCTATTCGAGTAGAATCTGACATAAATCAAGCCTCGGCTGGTTGGGATTTCTTATGGACAAAGTCAATCTGGCGCAGAAACTGTCGCTGTTCACCGATCATTACAGCCCAAAGATCGTGGGCGAAGTAAACGAGGCCTACGTAAAGCTGGTGAAGTTGCAGGGCGACTTCATGTGGCATCACCACGACCATGAAGACGAGCTGTTCTTCGTGGCGAAAGGCGCGCTGCGCATGAAGGTGCGCGAGAATGACGCGGAGCGTGAGTTCATGGTGAATCCTGGGGAATTCATCATTATTCCGCGTGGCGTCGAGCATTTTCCTTCCGCCGACGAGGAAACCCATGTCATGCTATCGGAGCCGAAGACCACGCTCAATACGGGCAATCTAGACAGTGAGCGCACAGTGAGGCAGCTACAACGAATCTAATGGAGGATGCGTTGAATCTGTGGTCGTCTTTCTTAACTAACGATGGCAGGCTGATCCACAAGTGGAAGCATTATTTCCCCATTTACGAACGCCACTTTCGGGACTTCGTTTACAAGCCGGTGACGTTCATCGAAATCGGCTGCGGCCGGGGCGGCTCCCTGCAAATGTGAAAGAGATATTTTGGCCCGCACGCGCGCATCGTCGGGATTGACATTCTTCCCGAGTGCAAGGAATTCGAAGAAGACCAGATCGAGATCCGCATTGGGGCACAGCAGGACCGGCAATTCCTGGAGAACGTAATCGCTGAGTTCGGAGCGCCAGACATTGTCCTGGACGATGGTAGCCACGTTATGAGTCACGTCATTGCAAGCTTCCAATTCCTTTATCCGCGGGTCGCCAAGAACGGCGTTTACATGGTGGAAGACCTTCATACGGCGTATTGGGAGGAGTATGAAGGCGGTCTGCGGAAACCGACAACCTTCATCGAACTGAGCAAGAACCTGCTCGATGAGTTGAATGCCGACCACAGTCGAGGAGCGCTGGCACCTACCGAATTCACACGGACCACGCTATCGATGCACTTTTACGATAGCGTTACTGTATTTGAGAAGGGTGTTCACACGAAAAAATGGGCGCCTCAGATCGGCAAGCCCTAGACCTTTTGCTCCTAACCGCCGCGGACCTTTCTGACTTGTCCCACATTGTGGGGGAGCGCCTGCAGCAGCTCGCGGACGGTGCGCTTGAAGATGGGATGCCGCACCTCGGGCGCGATCTCGGCCAGCGGCTCGAGAACGAATCGCCGTTCGTGCATGGCAATGTGGGGCACATCCAATTGCGGCGTGTGGATCACGGAGTTTCCGAAGAGCAGAATGTCGATATCGATTGCGCGGGGGCCCTTCGGCTGGATGCGGCGGCGGCCCATCCGCTGCTCGATGGCCAGCGTCTTCGACAGCAACAGCTTCGGCATCAATTCGGTGCGCAGCGCCACCGCACAGTTGAGGAACCACGGTTGCGCCGTGAACTCCATCGGCTCCGTCTCGTAGAATGACGACACCGCCATCACTTCACCGAGTTCGGCGAGCTTCTCAATCGCTGTACGTAGGTTGGCCTCGCGATCGCCCAGGTTGGAGCCCAGCGAAAGATAGACGGTCTTTTCCACGCCTGTATGTTAGCGCGATTGAATCGGCTGCATAGTTGCATGGAGGGTTCGCGGGCGTAGGCGGAAAAGGGCCCTTTTCTTGTGTAAAATGCCCAAAAACCTTGCGGGCACAATACCGGCAACGGTAATTTCAACTTGGTGAGGAGAAAAATCATGGCAGTCAAACCAATTCCAGACGGCTACTACACGGTCACGCCCTACCTGACGGTAGCGGACGCGGAGGCGCAGATCGATTTCTTGAAGAAGGCCTTTGGCGGCGAGGAAAAATACCGTCACAAGGACGACAAGGGCAAAATCAGCCATGCCGAGGTGCGCGTGGGCAACTCGATGCTCATGATCGGCCAGGCCCGCGACCAGTGGAAGCCCAGGCCGGCCATGTTCTATCTGTACGTGGAGGATGTGGACGCGGTGTACAAGCGCGCGGTCGAGGCTGGGGGAAAGTCCATTCACGAGCCGACGAATCAGGCCTACGGCGATCGCAGCGGCGGCGTCGAGGATTCTCTGGGCAATCAGTGGTGGGTTGCCACCCATGTCGAGGACGTCTTGCCAGAGGAGATCGAGCGCCGCTATAGCGAGCTGGCGAAGAAGCAGGCCGCGGCGGCCGACAAGGCGAAGTAGCTCAACTTCCCATCCTTTCGCAAAAGCGGCGAAAGGATGGGCCCCCGCTTGGCGCGAAGGGTGGGAGCGAACGTTGACCTGCACCATCACAGCGCGGCCACGCGCCGTTGCACTAGCAGAAAATACAGCGCCATTGCAATTAGCAGCAATCCGTTGACGCTGAGCACCAGGGGCGCCGTAAATACCGGCACGAGCCAGCCCGACAGCAGATTTCCCATGGGCATGCCTCCACGGAACGCACAGTTGTACACGCTCATGACGCGGCCGCGCATTTCGTGGGTGGTAATCAACTGCACCAGCGACGTTACAGTCGCGAACACAGCCATCATGGAAGCGCCCACGATCACCAGCATGCCGTAGCTCAACGGCAACGATCGCGAGAGGGAAAAGCCTGCGATTGCGGCGCCTAGGCAAATGAGCCCGATGATGGCAAACCGCCCTTTATGGCGCATGTTACCCATCGCTGCAACCCCCAGCGAGCCGCAGATCGAACCCACTCCCATAAGCGAAAGCAGATTGCCGTAAGTGCCTGGGCCGCGATGGAAGATGTCTTTCACGAACACCGGAATATACGTGCGCATTGGCATGGCCAGCGCAGTCATGCAGAAAGCCAGCACGATCAGCGCCTCCATGGAGGCCTGCTTGCGAACGAACTTGATGCCCTCCTTCAGGCTGGTGAACATCGACTCGGTGGTAGGCGCCGGCAGAAAGCGGGTTGTAATCAGCAACAGCGAAACGATGGGCGCCAGGAAAGAAAGCGCGTTCAACCCGAAGCACCACGTCTCGCCCAACTTCGCCAGAGCGATGCCGGCGAACGCAGGGCCAATCGTTACCGCCAGGTTGAACTGAATCGAATTCAGCGCAATGGCGTTGGGCATGTCCTCCCTGTCCACCAGGGTGGGAATCAGCGCCGAGTACGCGGGCCCGCCAAAAGCTTGCGCAAAGCCGGACATAAACGACAGACAGAGGATGGGCCAGACGTGAGTCAGCCCGTTGGCGACCAGAACGGTGAGGATCGCCGCGCTTGTCATCTGCACGTACTGGGAAGCGAGCAGGACCTTGCGCCGCTCAATTCGGTCGGCCACGACGCCGCCGATCAGCGAGAACAAGAAGATGGGGATGCCGCCGAGAAACTGGTCGAGCGCCAGCAGGAATGCGGAATGGCTCAGGCGATAGATGAGCCAGCCCTGCGCCACGATCTGCATCCAGGTGCCAATGCTGGAGGTGCAGGCGCCGAACCACATCAAACGGAAATCACGATAGTGAAATGCTTTGAAGATCCTGCGCAAGGTTGACAGTCTGCATGTCCTCCGCGTGTGAATGGGACTACTATCTTCGCACGGGAGCAGGCTCGATGTTTTTGCGAAAGGATGGGGGCCTCACGCTTTCAGCATTCAGCAAGAACGCATTGTCATCCTGAGCGGAGCGCCCGCAAAAGATTTTCCGACTCGCGTCGTTGCGAGTCGGGCGGGAGCGGAGTCGAAGGACCCCTATGGGAGCGAGGATTCTCTACAGGATAGGGGTTCTTCGACTGCGCTCGATCGTCCGCCGTGGCGGACGACCTCGCTTCGCTCAGAATGACACGTGGTGAGGAGGAGCACTCAGCCGGATGACCGTGCGCCCGCTATACTGTAACGTTTACGTATAGCTCAGTTCTTGGGCGGATTCTGTGTGCCCTGCGCCTTTGCGATCCGGACGTCAAGCTGGTCGAGCATTGCCTTCTGCGTCTTACTGAGGCTTTCCATCCTGAATTCTTTATGCGGCTGATACCAGAGCTGACCAGAGACGTGCTGCTTCACCACTTCGTCCTCTGGCTCCTTACCGTAGGTTGCAAGTAGCAGTTGCTTGAGACGCCCCAGGTCGACCGCTGGGTCAGCAGCCGACAGATTCTTCAGGAACTGATCAACGAATGGTGACACTTCTTCTGGAAGTCGGGGAAATTCCGTCATGTAGTAGCAGATTACTATCGAGTCCTTTGGCTTATAGTCCTTGTAGGTCCACTGCACGCCACGATCCACCGCCTTCCATCCAGCAGGCGAGATTGTCCGGAACCACCAGGGATGCCGGACTGGGAAGGCTTCTCGATCCCTTGCCGCGTCCTCGTCCTGCTTTTCATCGTTGTCACCTTGCGGCTCCTCGCCCATGCCGCGCACATCCAGGTAGCGCTCGAAAGGCTCGGTGATAACCGTGAACTTTGCACTCTCGACGTTACCTGCCCACGAGGAGCCCGTGGAAGTGATGTAGCCCACAACTTCTTCCATACCGATGTTCAGCAACTCTTGTTCCAGAGGCCCGGCAGGCAAGCGGTGTGTATTGTCATCCTTGCGTGTGGAGATCAAACCCATCGTCATCGGGATCCGATACTGAACGGCAAGGGTCCGCGTCTCCAAGGGTGCGAAGCTCATATTCCAAGTGAAAAGTTCAGTGAACTCGCCGGGGCCCTCCTTCGGCTTTCGGCGGACAAATTCGACGTGGTAGGTGCTCGCCTCGTCGCGCGCGATGAACGAGTACTCCGAGACCCACTCTTTGGATTCTTTTGGCGAAATCACTGGGGATTCGCGTCGGCCATACCGTGCGAACTGGGAGTCGACGGGAAAACCGATCTGCACTTCCTCCTGTTTCTGCGACAGACTCTTCAACACAAAGGTGCAGTAGAATTCTGTCGCGTCCATGCCCGGCACGGAACCGTCGAAGAGGAAGTGCCCACGCCCGGGAACGATGGTCACATCGATGCTAACCAGTTGTACATTCTTTGTGCTGATTTGGTGCAGAGTCTGGCCGTTGCCGGTAAAGACACCTGCGTCAGCAACAGCGAACGTAGCAAGCACAAACGGGATAAAGACAAGAGATATGACAGCTATAGCTTTCATGAAGGCGCTCCGTATCCGCTCTCTGCAAATCGCACTGGGGTTGTACCTCCAGCGACACAGACGCATTACACCAGCAATCCCAATAGGAGGATGTGACCGTGATCACCGGTGGGTCTAGAACTGAGGCTATGCCAACCCGGTATCTGCTGGAAAACCGCCCTGTTGGCGGTGATATAATCTCAATTTGCCTGCTCTTTCTCCGCTCGATTCGAAGCGGAAGTATCGCTTGGTCTGCGGAATGGGCAGGGCATCTGTCGGTGCTCATCCGAATTTATTCAAGATCTGAGGTCTCTCCATGTCCGGCCATTCCAAATGGGCAACCATCAAACACAAGAAGGGCGCGCTGGATGCCAAGCGCGGCAAGATTTTCACTCGCTTGATAAAGGAAATCACCATCGCCGCCAAGAGCGGTGGCGATCCGGAGAAGAACCCGCGGCTGCGCGGCGCGGTGGCGGCGGCCAAAGCGGAGAACATGCCGGCCGACAACATCAAGCGCGCCATCCAGCGCGGCACCGGCGAATTGCCCGGCATCTCCTACGAGGAAATCACCTTCGAGGGCTACGGTCCGGGCGGCGTTGCCATCCTGGTGGAAGTCTCCACCGACAATCGCAACCGCACAGTCAGCGAAATGCGGCACGCCTTCTCCAAGAACGGCGGGAACATGGGCGAAGCCGGCTCGGTCTCTTGGATGTTCCACAAGAAGGGCGACATCGTGATTGCGAAGTCGGCGGCCAAGGAAGACGACTTGCTGAATATCGTTCTCGAAGCTGGCGCGGACGACCTGAAAGACGATGGCGACAACTGGGAGATTCTGACTGACCCGTCGGTTTATGAGTCGGTGTTGGAAGCGGTGAAGAAGGCCGGCATCACGCCCGAGGTGGCTGAGGTCGGCATGGTGCCGCAGACCTACACCAAGCTGGAAGGCCATCAGGCCGGGACCATGATCCGCCTGCTGGAAGCGCTGGAAGACCAGGACGACGTGGAGCACGTGTACTCCAACTTCGATATCGATCAGAAACAGTTGGAGGAAGTGGCGGGGTAAGGGAGCATCTAGCAACTAGCAATCAGCAATTAGCCAAGACATCAGGGCCGCTCTTCGGGGCGGTCCGTTTTGTTAGGGCCCAGCATTTACCATATTCTCTATGCCCCCCGTGCCTCCGTGGCAAAAAGATTTCTCTGTGACTCTGTGACTCTGTGGTAGATACGCCCCGCCATTTACAATGTTGGCAGCATGAAGCCCCGCCGAATATCTTCCTCTCCACTCGTTCTTTGTTTGCTGGTTCTCGTCGCCGCCGTCAGCTCGGGATGCAACAAGCAGACACCATCTGCGGCATCTGCCGAGATCAAACCCGCGGCTGGGACAAATGCTCCGCTGGCGACTCCAGCGGTCACTACGCCCACCGACTCCGCGAGCGCCGCTCCCAAGCCCGACATCAACGGCAACCACGTGCTGCAGTACGTGAAGGAGATCGTCGCGTTCGGTGCGCGTCCGCCCGGCAGTCAGGGACATGCCAAGCTGGAGCAGTACATCCATTCAAAGCTCAAGGGAGTTGACGTCGAAAACGACACCTTTACCGCGAAAACTCCGGTCGGCGCATTCCCGATGAACAACATCATTGCCAAGTTTCCGGGGAAGAAAGAAGGCATCATTGTGGTCGCCGGCCACTACGATACGGTCTATCACCTGAAAAACTTTGTGGGCGCCAACGACGGCGGCTCGTCGACGGCGTTGCTGCTCGCGCTTGCCGACCAATTCCGCGGCAAGACTCTTGACGGCTACAGCGTCTGGCTGGTGTGGACCGACGGGGAAGAGGCCTTCGTGAACTGGACCGACACCGACAGCATCTATGGCACTCGGCATCTGGCGCAGAAATGGCAGCAGGATGGGACGGCGAAGAAGATCAAGGCGTTCATCCTCGTCGATATGATCGGTGACGCGGACCTCGACATCCAGCAGGAAACCAACTCGACGCCGTGGTTGAGCGAACTGGTTTACCGGGCGGCCACCAACCTGGGCTACCAGTCGCATTTTTACCAATCCAAGGCTGGCATCGGCGACGATCACATGCCGCTTTTGAAGATCGGCGTGCCGGCGGTTGACATCATCGACCTCGACTACGGTTACAACAATGTCTTCTGGCACACCCCGCAAGACACGGTGGACAAGCTCAGTCCGCAATCGCTGGCGATCAGCGGCGATGTGGTGCTGGAAACCATCCGCTTGGTGAACGCGCGCTAGAACTTGCCGATGTGGATGCTGCCGTCGCCGGTGGTGATCTCCAGCAGCGGCCCGCCGCCGTTTAACTTGCCGCGAATGCGCGATCGCTCGATGGACCCGTTCACCGTAACCGGCATGTCCAACTGGATGTGGCCGTCGCCAGTGTGGGCGTAAAGCTCGGCGGCAAAGTCTTGCGGAAGCCGAACCTCCACCCCGCCGTCGCTGGTGTGAATCAGCCATCCATTGTTCATCTTCGAACCCGGCCGCACCGTGAGATCAATATGTCCATCGCCGGTGCGCAGATCAAGGTCGGTCAGCACGCCGTCAATGGTCATGTGTCCATCGCTGGTGTGGGCGTGCAGCCCGCCACTGAAGTTGCGAACCTGAATGTATCCGTCGCCGGTATCGATGCGGGCCTGCCCGGAGATGCCATCGACTCCGATGTGTCCGTCGCCAGAGTGCAAGTCCAGAGCGGTTTCCGAGGGAACCTGCACCTCGATGCGCACTCCTCGATGGGTGCTGATGTGGAAGCCCCAGTTGTTGTTGGGCACGTGGACTTGCAGATCTACTTTGTCGGCGTCTTGGCGCTCGGTGACGCGCACCCCGCTCCCTCCCATGCTGTAGCCCTCGGCAATCACCCGGGCTGAAACCGTGCGGCTGGCTCCGCGCGTGATTTCAACCGAGGCGTCGTTGGTGTCCACACGCAAGGTGGGTTTGTCGCCGACCTGATAAGTTTTGTTCCATTCCTCGGCGAAGGCGGAAACACCGAGGACCGACAGGCATAACAGAACAATTAGGAAGGTTTTACGCACAGAACTCCTCCTCGTTGTTTGTTACGAGGAGGACCCTGCGTTTGTTCCGTGGTTGCGAATCAGGAGATACGGAAAGGCAGTTTGCGGTGCCCGGGGCATACGCTACTTAGCGGAGTGGAACTTCGCGCACGCCCCTCACGAGCATCGCTCCCTGCTTGCTGAAATAGACGCTCCCGCAGGAAAAGGGTTAGCGTCACCGGCTGTATTGGTTCTGCTTTTTCTCCGCGTGGCGCTCCAGGCCAAGTTGGATCAGCCGGTCCATCAGGTCGGGATAATCGATTCCCGTCGCGGCCCACATCTTGGGATACATGCTGATGGAGGTGAAGCCGGGAATGGTGTTGACTTCGTTGACGTACACCTTGCTCCGGCGTGGATCCAGGAGAAAGTCCACGCGCGCCATGCCGGCGCAATCCACCGCCTTGAAGGCCGCGATCGCCAGTTGCTGCACTTCCTTTTGTTTGGCTTTCGGGAGCTTGGCCGGGATGATCGACTCCGATCCTTCGACCAGATATTTGGCGTCGTAGTCGTAAAACTCTTTCACGGGAACGATCTCGCCGGGGAGGGAAGCGATAGGGTCGTCATTGCCCAGCACGGAACATTCGATCTCGCGGGCCTTGCTTTTTGTGCCGCCGACGCCCTGCTCGATCACGAGTTTGCGATCGTAGCGCGCCGCCTCGTCCATGGCCGCGGCCAGCTCGCTAGCATTGTGCACCTTGCTGATCCCGACCGAGGAGCCCAGGTTTGCCGGCTTCACGAACACGGGATACTTCAGCGCGGATTCGATTTGCTTGCGTACCTTTTTTGGTTGTTCGCGCCACGCGCTGCGCAGAACGGTGACGTGCTTCACGATGGGCAGGCCAGCGTCGCGGAAGAGGCGCTTCATCACGTCCTTGTCCATGCCGGCGGCGGAGCCCAGCACGCCTGCCCCGACATAGGCAATGTCCGCCAGTTCCAGCAAGCCCTGTATCGTGCCGTCTTCGCCGAAGGTGCCGTGCAGAACGGGGAAGATGATGTCCACGTCAATGGAATTGGGCGCCGCGTGCAATTCGGTAGAGTGCGTCTCAAAGGGCATCAGCGCGGAATGGTTTTCGCCCGGCATGGGCGGCACTACCACGGCTTCCCCTTTGGCCAGGACTGCAGCGGCGGAGGTGGTCTCGGGATCGCCGGCGCGCAGATGACGCGGCTCGGCGGCTTCTGGCAGGTTGCCGCGCAACAGGCGCTCGGCGTGGGCCGCAGTGACCCATCGGCCTTCCTTGGTGATGCCGATGGGAACAACGTCGTATTTCTTCTTATCGATTGCGTTCAAGACGGAGGCGGCGGAAAGCAGCGAGACTTCATGCTCGCCGCTGCGCCCGCCGAACAGGACACCTACCCGGAGTTTGGTCATGAATGCATCTTAACTCGGAGAAGACGGGTTGCCGGAGGCGATCTCCCGAAAGGCCGTTTCCGGATGGAGTGTCCACGCCGCAGGTTTCCGTTGCCCCTGCCATAAAACAAACCTCGGTTCGAGCTAACCTTTGTCTTACACTGGTGTAAGATACGACCATGAAGAAGCCAGCAAATAGCGCAGCCAGCTTCACCGCTACGATCAGTTCCAAAGGGCAAATGGTGCTGCCCGCGCCAGTGCGAAAGCGACTGAATTTGAGGAAAGGTATGCACGTCAACATTTCTTTCGCGGAAGATGACGGCGACCGCCTTATTGTGCAGCCCCTGACTCCGCGCCTGATTCAAGAGTTGAGAGGCTCCATTGGGTGTGCCGGCGCCGCGCTCGACTATTTGCAAGAGGAGCGAAAGCGCGATCGGGAGCGAGGGCGGTGAGGCGCTATGTGCTCGATGCAAACGCTCTTCTGATTTACTTAGGTGACCGAGAGGGTGCCGCCAGGGTGCAGGCCCTTCTCAATGAGTCCTTGCGCAGTCGCTCTCCTCTTCTGATGTCGGCTGTTAACTGGGGAGAGGTCGTGTACTCCATCTGGAAACAAGGTGGCGAGGCAGAGGCGCGTCGGGTTGAAAAGAACATCGCGCATCTCCCATTGGTGATTCTCCCAGCTGACCGCGAGCGCGCCACCGCCGCGGCTGAACTAAAAGCCCGCCACAGTCTGGGATACGCGGACAGTTTTGCCGCCGACCTCGCTTTGGCAAATGGTGCGACTCTTGTCACCGCCGATCCGGAGTTCGCCAGACTGGGCAAGCGATTGTTGGTCTTGGCCCTGCCGCGCCACAAGTCCTAAATATCGAACCTTAGCCCGAGGCAGCCATAGATTCCTCCGGCCCTTGGGCGCCGGCTTCCGCAACCACGGGTACGACGCTGTAGGTGGGAGCCAACACTCCCGCGTGCTGATTCAGGTTGCTTGGCTTGTAGGAGGCATCATGCTGCAGACGTATGTTGGCGCTGTTGCTGATGCACGCGCTGCTGTCAATGCTTCGCAAGCTCGGAAACGCCCAACTCAGGTTCCAGGACTCGTGCTTCTGATCCAGCGAGTGCTTCGCGTCGAGGTTGGCGTACTGCTGGTACACAGCGGGATCGAAATCCACGCCGAGCGCTTGCGCCTTGCCCATCATCCAGCTCAGCGTAATGTCCGATAGTCCGGTTTCGGAATATCCCCCGCCGACATCGCAATGGACGCCGGTGAAGTAAACCTGCTCAATCACCTGCCCCGGCGCGGGCGGCCCCGACCACAGCGCGGCGGGAAACTCGCGGCGACGCTCATCAATCGATACGGCATGATAAGCGTGCTTCACGTCCGGGTGCAGCGCGGTGTCGAGGAATCCGTAGCGCAACGGATCAATTCCGCCGAAGATCGCGGGAATGCCGAGGGCGCCAACTGTGTCCCATACGCCCACCATGGTGATCGGGGCGTCGTTCACCAAATATTTTTGCTTCAATGCCGCCAACTTTTGTGGTCGTTTGCTCAAGTCATGTTCGCGATAGGCATCGAAAGCCTGCTCAGTCTGGTTATCATCCACGTTCTGCGTGGGCAGACCACAAACCGCAATCATTCCGGCAAGGCTGCGCGCGGTGTAAGCTCCGCGGCTGAAGCCGAACAGAAACAACTCGTCGCCTGGCGAGTACAGATGAGCGATTCGCGTGTAACCGTCCTTGATTTTCTGATCGAGACCATCGCCAAAGGCGCCACCGAGTAACTTCAGCAGCGTGTTGCCGTCGGCCCCCACGCCGTCATCGTAGATGGGACACTGCTCGGCAGTGAAGTTCAGCGCCTTGAAGAGCTTGTAAACGTTGGTGTGGGTGGCGGGGTCGTTCCAGGTGCCATCAGCACAGAAGATGATTCGTTTTGCCATGGTTTTCTCCTGAGGCCTCGCGGGCCGGTGTGCAGCGGCAATCCCCCAACCGCCTTATATGGATGGAAGGTTTTTGAGGGAGCGCCGAGTGCAAATCCGGGGCGAACTATAGCACGGTTTTACGCGAGAGGGATGCAGATCAGCGGTAAATATCTCGACGATGTCCGATCGCAGCAAGTGCAGACGGCGTTCGTTTTCTCTACCGTAAGAATTCTAAGACCCGCCGCGTGAACTCGGCTGGCTTTTCGAGGGCAGGACAATGCCCGCATTCAGGAATGATTTCAAGGCGAGCACCGGTGATGAGCCGCTGGAAGTTGCGCGCCAGTGACAACGGAGTGAGCGCGTCTTGCTCTCCCCACAGGACCAAAGTCGGAGCTCTCAGCCCGCTGATGTTGTGGTCAAGTTTCTCGTCGGGACTGGAGAAGGTTTCCAGAACACTACGAATCGTAGAGCCATCGCCACGCTCCAGATGCAGGGAATAAGCCAAGTCAACCAAATCGTCCGTCACCAGGGTTTTGTTGTAGAACATGGACTCCAGCATCTCGCGCATATGCGCACGCGTGGAGATGTTCAGATCGACAGGAGGCTTGATAGCGCCGGAGGCGATCCCTGCGGCGTCATTCAACACGAGGCTGTCCACCTTGTCGGAAAACTGCAACGCGAATGCGGCCACGATCCACCCGCCCAGCGAATGGCCTAGGAACGAAGCCCGCCCGATTCCGAGTGCCTTAAGAAAACCCTCTAGTACCTCCACGAATCCGGCGATGCGGTAGGTTATGTTCGGTTTGTCAGAGCGGCCAAATCCGAGCAAATCCAATGCGACTACGCGATGTGTGGCGGAGAGCGCTTCAAAGCAATAGGCCCACTGGTCGGCGTCACCGCCAAGGCCATGGACGAGCACAAGCACTGGCCCGCTGCCGATATCGTAGTAACAGATTTTCCGCCCGAAGACGGTCGTGTTCTGCAACTTGGGGAGCGGCGGCAAGACAAACTGCGTAGCCGGCAATGGACCAGCGCTCATGGCATGCACCCAGCTCAGAGTATTTTCTTGCCGAAGGCCGACAGCGCCAGTTCGACCGCCAACTCCGCTGTCTGATTGCGCTCATCGAGGACCGGGTTCACTTCCACCAGTTCGAAGCTGAGCATGCGCCCGTGGTCGGCGATGATCTCCATCGCCAGGTGTCCCTCGCGATAGGTCGCGCCGCCCCAAACCGGAGTGCCGACGCCCGGCGCATCTTCAGGATCGATCCAGTCCAGATCGAGCGAGACGTGATAGCCCACGGTGCCGCGTCCAGCAATGCGGAGGGCCTCCTCCATCACCGAGCGCATGCCGCGTTCGTCAATGTCACGCATGGTAAAGACGTGTACGCCGGACTTCCTGATGTTTTCGCGCTCGTGATTGTCGACGTCGCGAATGCCCACCAGCACACAGTTGTCGGGTTGTACTTTCGGACTGAAGCCATACAGGTCGGTAAGCGGAGATTCGAACAATCCCATGATGGCGCCCAATGGCATGCCATGCACGTTGCCGCTGGGTGAACTGCCGGGCGTGTTGATATCGGTGTGCGCGTCAATCCACAACAGACCGATGCGCTGGTTCTTGCGGCGATAAAACTCGGCCACACCAGACACTGTGCCGGCGGCAATGGAATGGTCGCCACCGAGAACGATGGGAATTTTTCCAGCTTCCAAGGTCTTCACCACGAGTTCGGCTTCTTTCGAGCAGGTCTGGGTGATTTCCTTCAGGTACTTGGCGTTGGGATCGCCTTCCGACTTGGTTTCGGCCAAAGCGACGGGTATGTTACCGCCATCCTCGACTTCGTAGCCCAGGGCCTCGAGCTTGGCTTCGAGTCCGGCGACGCGCATTGCCGAGGGTCCCATGTCAACCCCGCGACGCGACTGACCGAGGTCGAGCGGCACGCCGATAATCCGGATGTGTTTGGTTTCGACGTTTTGTAATGGCTTGGTAATCGGGCTGCTGGCCATAAAGATTCTCTATCAAATCTTAATCCCACATTGTCGTACCACAATGTGGTATACGACAAAATCTACTGTTACGGATACAAGCGATGCAGGGTGCGCGGGAAGGGAATGGTCTCGCGCACATGCTCCAAGCCGCATATCCAGGCTACCGCCCGCTCGATGCCCATGCCGAATCCGGCATGCGGAACGCCGCCGAACTTGCGCAGGTCGAGATACCACTTGAAGGCCTCTTCCGGCAGCTCGTGCTCGTGAATGCGCTTCAGCAGCAGATCGTAGGATCCAATGCGCTGTGAGCCCCCGATGATTTCCCCGTAACCCTCCGGCGCGAGCACATCCACGCACAGGGCAAACTCCGGCCGTTGCGGGTCGGGCTCCATGTAGAAGGCCTTGATGGCCGCCGGATAGCGGTGCACCATCACCGGCCGATCGAATTGCGACGAGATGTAAGTTTCATCCGGCGAGCCGAAGTCGCCACCCCATTCGAACTTGCTCTCGACCAGTCCCTTGGCGTGGCCTTCCTGCAACATTTGCACGGCTTCGTCGTAGGAGATGCGAGGGAAAGGTGTGGCAATCTTCTCCAGCTTGCTGAGGTCGCGGCCGATCGTTTCCAACTCAGGGCGCCGCTTCTCCAGGCACCGCTTGACTATGAAGGTAATGAACTCTTCCGCCAGGACCATTAGATCGTCGAGTGTGGCGAAGGCGACCTCCGGTTCGACCATCCAGAACTCGGTGAGGTGGCGGCGCGTCTTCGATTTCTCCGCACGGAAGGTTGGGCCAAAGCTGTAAACCTTGCCGAGAGCCATGGCCGTGGCTTCGATGTAAAGCTGTCCCGATTGCGTCAGGTAAGCCTGCTCGTCGAAGTAATCCACCGGAAACAGTGTGGTGGTGCCTTCGCAGGCTGCCGGCGTGAGGATCGGTGGATCGGTAAGGGTGAATCCACGGTCGTCGAAATAGTCGCGCGCGGCCTTGATGATCTCGGCACGGACCCGCAAGATGGCAGCTTGACGCGGCGAGCGCAGCCAAAGATGGCGGTGCTCCATCAGAAAATCGACACCATGCTCCTTCGGCGAAATGGGATAAGGGTCGTCCGGGTTGACGCGCTGTACAACTTGCGCGTCCGTCACGTCCATTTCGTAGCCGCCGGGGGCGCGTTTGTCGGCGCGCACTTTGCCGGTGACGATCACGCTGGACTCCTGGGTCAGGCCCTTGATCGAATCGAAGAGATCGGGCGAAACGGCATTCTTCGCGACCACCCCCTGGATGACGCCGCTGCCATCGCGAAAAATGGGAAACAGTAGTTTGCCACTCTCGCGCAAGTTGTAGAGCCAGCCACGAAGGGTGACGGTCTGGCCTTCGTGCCGGCCGATTTCGCGGATCGTAGTGAAGGGTGTGTCCAGTTTTTCCGATAGTTCCATGAGTTCCTAATCTCGTAGATAATCTCAAAGATACAGGCCCCGAGGGCAAGTTGCTCCAAATCCGAAAAGCAGGTCTCTTGTATCTTACTTGGACTCACTGCGGGCGGCGAGTTCTAGCCTACCTAGCCTGCCGCAAGGCGCTTTTCATAATGGGGTACGGCAGAAAGGATGAGAATCCTACGAATCGGTGGGCGGAAGTTCCGCCTCCAGCATTCCCATTTCTTGCAGGAGCTTGTAGGTGCGGTCGGCTTCGATGCGATCGACGACGCTTAAAGCGAAGCCGACGTGGACCATCACGTAGTCACCCAGCCCGGCCTCGGGCACAAAGTCGAGGGAAACCTGGCGCACGATCCCGCCAAATTGCACGCGGGCGGCCCGCATGGTGCCCTGCATTTGAACTTCAAGGATTTTTCCGGGTATGGCGAGGCACATAGTGGGGCACTCCTCGGCAGCCAGTACACCACCGCCTTGTTACAGGAGGCTGTGACACGGGACACACCTCAACGTGATGACCTCGGCCGCGGCATTGAGTTACCGCGGTGAAACGAGCACGCAAACTCGAACCCCGCCGGGTTCTCGGCGATGGTCCGTGTCGGCGAAGGCGGCTTTTTTCAGGCGTAGCGCACATACCTCTGTGACGCCATTTGCCGCGGGTCCGACCGTGCCAAAATCCGCGCCCAGCAAGAGTTTCAAGAAACAAGCCAGCGCGTGCCCCGTCCGACTCAGCTCTCGGACGGACTTCCGCTCACGGCGATGCGTGACCTGGATCACTGACCTTCGGTACAGGTTGGACGGATAAGTAGCAGTACGTTTGCAACTACGGCGCGCCGGGCCCAGCGGCTTCCGTTTGCCGACGCACGTCAAACATGCCGAGAGTGGCTTGTGGAAGTTCCCCTGACCGCCGTCTGCAAAAACCCGCCAGCTCTGACTCGCCCCGAGAGACTTATCGCCGAAAAGCTGCTTCCAGGACTGGAAGCGGAGCGTTTTCGGCTGGAGTGGGTCTCGGCTTCTGAAGCGCAGCGCTCGGCAGCAGTGGCAACAGGGAGGGTGGAGCAGGGCAAAGGATCTGGGTCCCAGTCTCTAGCGAACGCAGTAAGAACAGATCGTGGGAAACGGGAATCTGGCAGCACCAATTCACGCGTGTAAGGGAGGAACAGTATGGCAGCTCGACTTGCCGAAGAATGGTTCGCCATTTGCGGAGGTTGCGAAGTAACCATCCTCGACATCGGTGAACCGCTCCTCGACGTACTGAAGCAGGTAGAAATCGTGCACATGCCCGTCCTGATGGACCACAAGCTCTTTGGTCAGACTGGCGAAGGTACGGAGATGGAGATTCCCGCCGCGGATGTCGGACTTATATCCGGAGGAATCCGCAGTGAGGAGCACAAGAAACTGGCGCAGGAAATGCGCAAGAAGTGCAAGATCCTGATCTCGCTGGGTTCTTGCGCCTGCTTTGGCGGCATACCGGCCCTTGCCAACCAGTTCAGCACGCAAGAATTGCTGGAGAAGGTGTATCGCGACAGCGTTACCACCGAGAAAGATGGCATACCCAGTGAGCAGATTCCCGCACTCACCGACCGGGTGTATGCCGTCCACGAGGTTGTACCGGTAGATGCCTATTTGCCGGGATGTCCAACCACGCCGGAGATGGTGGCCGGAGCGCTGGTTGCACTTCTGGAAGGCAAGCCCCTGCCCGTGCTGCCGACCAAGAGCGTTTGCGATGAGTGTCCCACTAAGCGTGAGAAGAAGGCGGTCTCGACCCTGAAGCGCCGGCTGGATGCGCCGGACTTCGTGCCGGGAGCGGCGCTCAGCGAAATGCGCTGCCTGATGGAGCAGGGCATCTTGTGCCTGGGGCCGGCGACGCGTGCCGGTTGCGGTGGCAGTGAAGGCACGCCACGCTGCATCCGCGCCTACATGCCCTGTGAGGGTTGCTTTGGCCCGATGTCGGACAAAGCCAATCCCATGGTGGACATGATGGGAGCACTCTCCTCCATCGGCCTCGATCCCAAACAGATTCCGGATCGGGCCGCAACCTTCAACCGTTTTGCTGGCGCGGGCCGTCTGCGGCCGCTGCCCCGGAGGTGATCCATGTCAAAGACACTGGTCATTCAACCTGTCACCCGCATCGAGGGCCATGCCAAGATAACCATTCAGCTCAACGATGCCGGCAACGTGGACACCGCCCGGGTGAACGTCATTGAACTGCGCGGCTTCGAAAAGTTCTGCCTGGGCCGTCCGGTAGAAGACCTTCCGCGCATCACACCGCGCATTTGCGGGGTGTGTCCGTGGTCGCATCACCTGGCCTCGGCCAAGGCTTGCGACGCGGTCTTTGGAGTCGAGCCGCCGCCGGCCGGTAAGAAGTTGCGTGAGCTGTGCAACAGCATTGCCTTCATGGAAGAGCACATCCTGCACTTCTACTTCCTGGCGGGAGCCGATTTCCTGCTGGGGCCGGATGCGCCTTACTCGGTCCGCAATGTTATCGGGGTGCTGCAGGCAGCGCCCGACATTGCCAGACAAGTGGTGAAAGTGCGGCACATGTGCGCCAAAATGCTGGAAGTCCTGGCGGGCAAATCGATCCATCCCCAGGCGGCGGTTCCTGGCGGATTCAGCAAACCTTTGGCATCGGACGAGCGCGATCAGTTGCGCAAGCAGGCCGATGACGCGCTGGAACTCGCCAAGTTCTCCATTGCTTTTGCCAAGGAGAACGTCTTCCCCAAATATCTCGACGTGGTGAAGTCGCTGGGAGTTATCACGACCGGCTTTATCGGCACGGTCAAAGAGGACGGGGCGCTCAACCTCTACGACGGAAAGCTCCGCCTCATGACGCCAACCGGTTCCTACCAGGACTTTCCGTATGACCGCTATACGGAGTTCATCTCTGAGCATATCGAACCGTGGAGCTACTTGAAGTTCCCCTATGCCAAACAATGGGGCGAGGGTTTCTCCATGGATGTGGAAAACCCCAAGGGCGTGTATCGTGCCAACACCTTGGCGCGCATCAACACCTGCGACTATATCGACACGCCGCTGGCGCAGGCCGAACTGGAGGAGTTTCGCGCCAAGTTTGGGCGGCCGGCACAGCTCACCCTGCTCTATCACTGGGCGCGGTTGATCGAGTTGCTCTACAACGCCGAAAACACCGTGCGCTTGCTGGACGATCCCGAGATCATCAGCACGGAGACGAGGGTGAAGGTTACGCCACGGGCTGCGCGAGGCGTAGGCGTCACCGAAGCGCCGCGCGGCACGCTCATCCACGACTACACCACCGATGCCGACGGCATGATCACCAACGTCAACCTGATTGTGGGCACCACCCACAACAACGCTCCCATCAATATGTCGGTCACACAGGCCGCCAAGAGTTTGATCCATAACGGCGTGTACGACCAGGGAGTGCTGAACACAGTAGAAATGTCGATCCGCGCCTACGATCCATGCTTTTCCTGTGCGACCCACCGGCTGGATGGAAAGCTGTCGGTGAAGCTGGATATCTTCAGCGCGGACGGCAAATTGCTTGACTCACTTGCCAACTGAGGGCAGCGAGATAGGAGGTAGCACATGCGGGAGGTCGATCCCGGCGATCTTCCCGAGTTCTGCCGGAAGCCGACCCTGGTGTTCGGCTGTGGGAATATTCTGTTTGGAGATGACGGCTTCGGGTGCGCGGTCGTTGACTATATCGAGTCACATTACCAAGTGCCCGAAAACGTCTGCTTGCTGGACGTCGGCACGGGCGTGCGCAAGCTGTTATTCACTCTCTGCCTGAGCTCCGCGCGTCCGCAGCGGTTGCTAGTCCTCGACGCAATCGATGCCGGACGCACGCAAGGCGAGATATTCGAGATCGATCCTGCCGAGATTCCGGCAGTCAAACTCGACGATTTCTCGCTGCACCAGTTGCCCACCTCCAATCTGCTGCGCGAGTTGCAAGAAAGTTGCGGGGTCGAAGTGCGGGTGCTGGCCTGCCAGACAGGGCCACTGCCGGAAGAAATCTCCCAAGGTTTGTCGGAGGCCGTCAGCGAGGCCGTGCCGCAGGCGGCGCAGTGGCTGGTGCGCGAGTATTTTCCCCGCATCACAGCGAGCCGAGGTGACCTATGCCAATGGCAAGCCAGCGCGCAATTTTGCGGCGGAGTTTGAATCTATGAAGCCAGATGTTTCCCTAGTCCGCGACGGCAAGAAGTTCATGTGGGACGGTCGGCCCTACGTCAACTCGGAGGAAGCCCTCCAGGCGGCGGAGGCGTATCGCAACGACAAGTTCGAGATCTGCTTAGCGGAAGTAGAAGGACAATTTTTGGTCTACACGCGGAGAGTAGTGACCGCAGCTACGGTGATAACGCAATAGCTGCACCTCCGCAAGCAAGGTGATCTATGGCAGTGGAAACCCTTTCGGTTAGCGATCCCACGTTGTTAGCCGACATCCGGCGGTATGGAAAGTTCGATCCTGCGGGCTGTTACCAATGCGGGAGTTGCACGCTTACCTGTGACCTGGTCGACGATAGCGCGACCTTTCCTCGCAAGAGCATTCGCTACGCCCTGCTGGGACTGAGGCAGCCGCTGGTCAACAGTCTGGACCCGTGGGTCTGCCATGACTGCGGTGACTGCTCGGGTGTCTGTCCGCGTCAAGCAGAGCCCAGAATTTCCATGCTCACACTGCGGCGCTTCCTCAGCGCGCAGTACGACTGGACGGGCATCGCCCCCAAGCTGCTGCAGTCCACGGCGTGGTACCTGGGTTCGTTAATCTTCGTGGCGGCACTCACCTTCCTGCTGATCCTGGGCTATCACTTGTGGTACGTGAAGATGCCGGCTGCACAGTTTGTCACCACGCCGCTCGGCTTGGAACACATGTTCCCGCTGATGACCTACTACACGCTGACGGTGTTCCTGGTTCCACTGCTGTTGTTGCTATCGCGGGTCTTCCGCATCTGGCGGCTCACCATGAATGGAGAGCGTGCGCACATTCCATTTTCCAGCTACGTGGCCGAATCCTGGACCTACGTGTATCACTCGATGACTCATTCCCTGTTGCGGAAGTGCCCGGACCAAGGCCGGTGGTTCAGCCATTGGTGCCTGGCTCTGGGCACAGTGATGATGCTCGCGATCAAGTTGTTTGGGCTGAAGTGGTTTCAAACCGACAACCTCTACCCCTTTTACAATCCGCAGCGGTGGGTGGGATACCTCGCGACGGGCCTCATCCTCTACGGCCTGGGAGAGATTTTCTTAGGCCGGCTGCGGGCACAGAAGGAGATCTACAAAGAAACGCGGTTTCAGGACCTGGTCCTTCCCGTTTTGCTGGTGTTGACCGTGCTGAGCGGTCTGGCAGCACACATTTTCCGCTATGTCGGCTTTGGGCTAACCTGTCACTTCCTGTACGCCCTGCACATTGTCATCGCCACGCCCATGCTGCTGGTAGAGATGTCATTTGGAAAGTGGTCTCACATGGTTTATCGACCGCTGGCCCTGTATTTCCTGGCGGTCAGGCAGAGAGCCGGGCGGCAAGCGCCGGCCGCGGAGGTTGTTCCCCATGCCGTCTAAGGATTCCAAGACCCAGCCGGTGGGCGCAGCCCTGGTCGTAGGCGGCGGTATCGGTGGTATGCAGGCCGCCCTGGATCTCGCGGGAGCGGGTATCAAGGTTTATCTGGTCGACTGCAAGCCCGCCATCGGCGGGGTCATGGCGCAGCTCGACAAAACCTTCCCCACCAATGATTGCGCCATGTGCACCATGGCGCCGCGCCTGGTGGAGATCGGACGCCACAAGGACATCCAGATCCTCACCCTGAGCGAAGTGGAAAGCATCACTGGCCAGGCGGGCAATTTCACCGTCCGCATCAAGAAGCAAGCGCGCTATATCGACGAGACGAGGTGCACCGGTTGTGGCGCCTGCGTTGCGGAGTGTCCGGTGACACTGCCGTCGGAATTCGACCAGGGACTGGCAGAGCGCAAGGCGATCTATCGGCCGTTCCCGCAGGCCGTTCCCAACGTCTTCACCATCTCTCGTCGCGGGACCGCCCCCTGCCATAATGCATGCCCCATTCATCAGAGCGGACAGGCTTACGTGGCTCTGATCGCGCAAGGGCGCTTTGATGAGGCGCTACGGGTCATTTTGCGCGACAATCCACTTCCCTCCATATGCGGTCGTGTCTGCACCCACCCCTGCGCCGCCGCCTGTACTCGTGGCACCGTGGACGACCCGGTGAATCTGCCGGCGTTGAAACGCTTTGTCACGGACTATTATCCCGACTACAAGCTGCCACAGCCCGTGGTTCCAGACCGTGCGGAGAAAGTTGCCATCATCGGTTCCGGACCGGCGGGACTGGTCTGTGCCTATCAGCTCCGGCAACAAGGCTACCGTCCAACCATCTTCGAGGCGCTCCCGACTGCCGGGGGAATGCTGGCCGTCGGAATCCCTGCGTTCCGGTTGCCGCGCCGATTGCTGAATGCAGAAATAGACAGGCTGCGCGCAATCGGGATCGAGATCAAACTGAGCACGCCCGTGGGCCGCGGCCTCGCCTTCGACGAGCTGCGCAAGAGCTTTGCCGCCGTTTTCATTGCCATCGGCGCCCACGTCGAACGGAAACTTCGAGTTCCCGGAGAAGACCTGCCCGGCGTGATCGGGGGCATTGACTTCCTGCGCCGAGTCAATCTCGGAAAGGCCGTGACCCCTGGTCAGAAGGTATTAGTCATAGGCGGGGGCAACTCGGCTCTCGACGCGGCGCGCACGGCCCTGCGCAGCGGCGCAGGAGAGGTCACGATCGTTTATCGCCGCACCCGCGCCGAGATGCCGGCCGATCAGCGTGAGGTCGAGGATGCGGAGCGCGAAGGCATCAAATTGATGTTTCTCGTTGCACCCAAGGCTTTCAAGGCTGGGCGCGGCGGTCGGGTGGCCGGGCTGGAGTGCCTGAAGATGAAACTGGGCCCGCCCGATGCCAGCGGCCGGCCTGCTCCCGTATCGATTCCCCACTCCGAGTTCGTTCTCCCGTGTGATGCCGTCATCGCCACCATCGGCCAGTCTCCCGATGTGGGCGCTTTAGGAGAGCGCCTGGGCCTTGAGACCACCAAGTGGGGAACGCTGGCAGCCGACCCGCTGACGCTGGAAACCGGGTTGCCCGGAGTGTTTGCGGGTGGGGACTGTGTAACCGGTCCTGACGTGGTAATCCATGCCCAGCTAGCCGGCAAGAAAGCTGCAATCTCCATCGACCGCTGGCTCAATCACCAGGACCTGCGCGGCGGACGCGAGTTGGAAGGGCCCTATCACACCGAATACGAAGTGGACACGCAGGGTGTGCTGATGCAGCGCCAGATACCCGTGCCATCCCTTGACCCCGCGACACGTGGAAAAACGTTTGCCGAGGTCCACGTGGGCTACACGGCGGAAGAAGCCATTGCCGAGGCCAAACGCTGTCTCGCCTGTGGGATCTGCTCCGATTGCCATCTCTGCGAGACCGCCTGTCAGGCGCACGCGATCGACTACTTGCAGCGGGAAGAGAAGATCGAACTCCAGGTGGGAGCGGTCGTCCTCGCTCCCGGCTATGAGGTCTTCGATGCGCGGTTGAAGAAGGACCTTGGCTATGGACGCTTTCCCAATGTGATCACCGCGCTGGAGTTCGAGCGGGTGCTGTCGGCGTCAGGGCCCTATTCTGGCCACGTGCTGCGGCCTCATGATGGCAAGGAACCGAAGCGCATTGCGTTCTTGCAGTGTGTCGGATCGCGAGATTCCGAACATGACTACTGCTCCTCGGTCTGCTGTATGTACGCCACCAAGGAGGCGATCATCGCCAAGGAGCATCTTGGCGAGGGGCTGCAGTGCGACATCTTTTTCATGGACCTTCGCGCCTACAGCAAGGGCTTCGAACAGTATTACCGCAGGGCGCAAGAGCTGGGCGTGCGCTACTTCCGTTCCCGGGTGCCGAGCGTGGAGGAAGTTCCCGAGACGCGAAACCTGGTGGTGAAGTATCTCGGCGAGAACGACAAGAAGCTCTCCCAGGAATACGACTTGGTTGTCCTGTCGGTAGGCATGCAGCCGCCGAAAGATGTCAAGGTGCTGGCCGAACGTTTCGGCGTGGCTCTAAACGCCTTCAACTTCTGTGAGACTTCGCCCTTCCAGCCGGCAGAGTCGTCGCGCGAAGGAATCTTCGTGGCCGGCCCATTCGCCGAGCCCAAGGATATTCCGGAAACGGTCATGCAGGCCTCGGCGTCGGCGGCGCAGGTGCTCACCTACTTGAGCCAAGCCCGCGGCTCGCTGATTACGCAGAAGGTCTATCCGCCTGAAAAAGACGTGGCTGGACAGGAGCCTCGCGTCGGTGTCTTTGTCTGCCACTGCGGGACCAATATCGGCGGGGTGGTCGACGTCCCGGCCGTGGTGGAGTACTCCAAGACTTTGGCCAACGTGGTATACGCGGAGAACAATCTCTACACCTGCTCCAACGATACCCAGGATCTGATCAAGCAAAAGATCATCGAGCATGACCTGAATCGCGTGGTGGTTGCCTCCTGCACGCCCAGGACCCACGAACCTTTATTCCGGAACACCCTGCGCGAGACCGGGCTGAACCCCTACCTCTTTGAGATGGCGAATATCCGCGACCAATGTTCCTGGGTGCACATGCACGAGCCGGGGAAAGCCACAGAAAAGTCCAAAGACCTGGTGAGGATGGCGGTCGCCAAGGCCCGGCTGCTGCAGCCCCTCACCCGGCGCTCGGTCAGGGTCAACAAGTCTGGCCTGGTTATCGGTGGCGGGATCGCCGGCATGACCGCTGCGCTGGCGCTGGCCGAGCAGGGCTTCGATGCTTACCTGGTGGAAAAAGAGGATGAGCTGGGCGGGAACTTGCGGCATATCCACTACGTGCTCGCCGGCGAGGACCCCCAGGACGAGCTGAGGCGCGTGCGCGAGCAAGTCCGGCAGAACCGCCGCATTCATCTCTTCACCGGGGCGACTATTGAAGGCATTGACGGCAACGTTGGCGAGTTCAAGACGAAGATTTCAGCCAAAGGCGCAACCGCGGAGATCGCACACGGGACCGTCATCGTTGCCACCGGCGCCAAGCAGTACGAGCCGAAAGAGTACCTGTATGGGCAGGATGACAAGGTACTGACGCAGCGGGAGCTGGAGCAACGTCTGGCTGCGGGAGACGGCTTCCTCGCGACTAACGGGAAGCCAGCGCCAAAGACGGTGGTCATGATCCAGTGCGTGGGCTCGCGGGACGAGGGGCGGCCCTACTGCTCGCGCGTGTGCTGCACCGTGGCAATCAAGAACGCGCTCATGATCAAGGCGCTGTTCCCGGGGACAAATGTCTACATTCTCTACCGGGACATCAGGACGTATGGCTTCAAGGAGAGCTCCTACACCGAGGCGCGGAAGAAGGGCGTCATGTTTGTGCGCTACGAGGAAGACCGCAAGCCCGAGGTATCACGGAACTCCCATGCACTTCAGGTCACCGTCTTCGACCAGACCCTGGGTATGCCAATGTTGATTCCTGCCGACCTGGTGGTCCTGTCGGCGGGCATTGATCCGAACGAAGGCAATAAGGAGGTCGCGCAGTTCCTGAAGGTCCCGTTGAACAGTGAAGGATTTTTCCTCGAAGCTCACATGAAACTGCGCCCCGTAGACTTCATGACCGACGGCGTGTTTCTCTGCGGACTGGCGCACTCGCCCAAGACCATCGATGAATCCATCCTGCAGGCCCAGGCGGCGGCCGCCAGGGCCGCCACCATCCTGGCTCAGGACAGCCTGGAGATGGAGGCCAACATTTCCCAAGTAGTGGACGAGAACTGCGATGGTTGTGCCTACTGCGTGGACACCTGTCCGTTCAAGTCGATCACCCTGGTCGAGTACATGTGGCAGGGGTCGATTAAGAAAATCGTCGAGACCAATGAGAGCACCTGTAAAGGTTGCGGATGCTGCCAGGCGACCTGTCCCAAGAACGGCATATTCATCCGGGGATTCACTCTCGATCAAATCAGGGCCCAGATTGAGGCTGCCCTGGAGGTGGCGTGATGGAAGATAGCTTTCAACCTTTGATCCTCGCTTTCTGCTGCAACTGGTGCTCGTATGCCGGCGCCGATTTGGCTGGTGTTTCGCGCATCCAGTACCCGCCCAGCATCCGCATGGTTCGTGTGATGTGCTCCGGCATGGTCCATCCCAACCTGGTGATCGAGGCGCTGACCAAGGGCGCTGACGGCGTCCTCATGTGCGGCTGTCATCCCGGCGACTGCCACTACCAGGATGGCAACCTGAAGGCCGAGAAGAGGGCTGACGCTCTCCGCTTGATGCTGGCCGATTTCGGACTCGAAGAAGAGCGCTTTCGCCTGGAATGGGTTTCGGCAGCGGAAGGTCCAAGATTCGCCGAAGTTGTAAGCAGCTTTACCGAGCAAGTGCAGAAGCTCGGCCCCAGCCCCTACAAGTCATAAGAACTGGTGCGTCCTCAACGTCGACCGAAGACGCCGACCCTGGGTCCGTGGTTGCGCGCCAGTTCAGCGGGTTCATTCCTCACATTACGCGGTGATCAGGCTCACTGCGTCCTTGTTTATAGGGTCCATACTGGAATTGTTTATGGCTGCCCACAGCCCGGCATGGAAACAAAACCCATGCCGCTTGCGATGGCCACTGGCGAACTCTCCCCGCGAACTTGCCTTGGTATTCGCGGCTGGCAGCATGTCCGTATCGGAGGTGTCAGCAATGCCGACCGTCATTGAACCGAAAACCAACGAGGAAGCAAAAGTGCAACCCGTTCCCCCCGTCTCCAACGAACCCGAACTGTTTGCCGCAGAAGTCGCGATGGAAGGCAAGAGCTCCGGCTTCATGCCCTTACTGTTGATTGCCGGCTTGATTCTGGTGGTTGGTGGAACCATTTTCTACTTTGTAAAAGGCGCTCGCGACGTTCTTACCGTACCGGTTGCGACCAGCACGGTCACCAGGATATTGGACGAGCAGGGCCCAGCGAGCATCCGTTTCAGCACCGGGACCGTAGTCTCCACCGTCAACGAAAAGCCGCAGGATCCGCACTACAAGCTGCTGGCCAAGACCGGCGTCATTGTGACCAAACCGAAGGCGAAGGGTTCCAGTTCGTTGCTCGTCGCCCTGACGCCTGCAGGCGAGAAGCTGTTCAGCACCATCAAGGGTGTGCAGAAGGCCAGCAACCCTGACGGGACGGTGACGTATGTGGTTCCCTTGGCTGAACGCAAGCTGGTGGACGTGGCCAACGTCACCATGATCAAGCCGCATCTGGCGCGGGTGGAATATAGCTGGAAGTGGGACCCCAATCGCTTGGGAATCGAGTTTGACGCCTCCGGCAGCCTGGTAAAGAGCTTTTCCGGTTGGGACCGCGCTACTCTCATCAAGACCTACGGCGCCGATTTTTATAGCGCGCCACCAACCAAGGCCAGCATTGTTCTGATGGAATCAGATAACGGCACCTGGAAGCCCTACGTCGAGTAGTGTGCGACGGACGCTCGGGCAGGGAGGGGTATACCCCTCCCTTTCTTTATTCCAAGGAAACGCGCAGAAGCGGCGGCCGAGTCTGGTTCTGATTGACAATTTCGCCGCGAACGACCACTCTCATGCCGCCAGCGATCAAAACTTTACAACAGAAAGAAGGCTTCCTATGACTCGCATCGCGATCGTCGTCTTGCACTCGCTGCTTTTCTCTTTGATGCTTGTGGCGCAACCGCAGCAATCGCCAGGCGCTCAGCAGAAAAGCACTCCCTCCCCGATCGTCATTACCGATGCGGATAATGGAAAAGATGTTGACCTTCCTGCCGGCGACACCCTGGTGCTCCGTCTGGAGAGCAATCCGTCAACTGGGTACAGTTGGGCGATCAAAGGCGATCCTTCGCCTCTCAGACTGGTGAAGAGTTCTACGAAGAAGAATGGCCAAAACAGCCATGTCGTGGGCGCGCCGGTCACGCAGGAGTTCCGGCTGACCGCCGTTTCCGCGGGGATGGTATCGCTCACCTTGGAATACCGCCGGCCATGGGAATCCAACGTGGCTCCGGCGAAGACGTTCCAAGTCAGGGTAAATGCCCGCTGAAGCCGGAGGGGGCCTGGCGAGTGGCCGACGCCGGCCATTTCGGGGGCCTGGAGTCGGTTTTTCCCGATGTTCGCGCGTCACAAACGAGTGTGACTTTGGTCGTTGCCGATCCCCGGGAAAGAGTTAGAATAGAGTTGGAATTGAAAATGATTTTCAACTTCATATTCGGCCGTCCTAAGAAACATCGCAAGCGCCAGGCCAACGCCCTCGCCGATCTGCACGTCGGAGAAAAAGCCATTCTCGCCGATTTAGAGCTCGCTCCTCCGGTAGCGGAGCATCTCATGAACCTGGGTTTTGTGCCTGGCCTGGAAGTCACGGTGACGCGCAGCAGCCCGGGTGGAGATCCCCGCGTGTACCGGGTGGAAGGCACCGAAGTTGCCATGCGCCGCGACCTGTCACGCCACATCCACGTGGAGCTGGCTGGGGCGCCCGTGTTCGGAGACTGAGGCATGGGCGCCTCGACCATGAGCTGCCATGCGGTGGCGCGGCCCAGGGATGAATCCCTCAGCACGTCGTATCGCACGGTGGCGGTCGTTGGCCCCCCCAATTCCGGCAAGACCACCCTGTTCAACCGGCTCACCCGTCTGCGTCAGAAGGTCGGCAATTTCCCTGGCGTCACCGTCGAACACCACACCGGATACGTGCGCGACTTCGAAGGCCATGAGGTCGCGCTCATCGATCTGCCCGGCGTCTATAGTCTGACTCCCAAGTCCGAAGATGAAAAGGTAGCGGTCGATGTCCTGACTGGACAGATGCCGGGGACGCCACGCCCGGACGCGATCATCGTGGTTTTGAATTCCACCAACCTGCATAGCCATTTGGTATTGGCGGGCCGCGTCATCGCGCTGGGCCTGCCGACGCTGGTGTTGCTGAACATGGCCGACGAGCTGCGTAAGCAGGGCGGCCATGTGGACGTGCTGTCGTTAGCGCGCCAGTTGGGCACACCGGTTGCGCTGGTCAGCGCCACAACCGGCGAAGGCATTGTCGCGGTGCAGAATTTTCTATCCTCGGCGGCAGCCAGCCCCGAGCCCTTGGAACTGCCCGTAGTCGGAAGCACGCGCGGTTATCGCGAGTGGGCAGTGAAAGTGGGCACGAATGCCAGGTACCGCCGTCCGGCAACTCCGGTTTGGACGCAACGGCTTGACTCCATATTCCTGCACCGCACTTGGGGCGCAGTCATCTTTGGCGTGGTAGTCATCGCCGTCTTTCAGACGATCTTCGCGATTGGCCAGCCGCTCTCGAACCTGCTGCAGCATTTCCTCGATGTCAGCGGCTTGCAGATTAGCAGTCATCTGCCGCACGGGATGTTCAGTTCGCTGATCGTGAACGGCGTGTGGAAGGGAACCGGTTCGGTGCTGGTCTTCCTGCCGCAGATTCTGCTGCTGTTTTTGGTCATCGGAATTCTCGAGGACTCGGGATATCTGTCGCGCGCCGCAGTCATCGCCGACCGCACCATGTCGCGGGTTGGACTGAATGGCAAGAGCTTCATCCCGCTGCTGTCGGCTTATGCCTGCGCGGTGCCGGCCATCATGGCAACGCGCACCATCGAAAACAAGCGCGATCGCATTGCCACCATCCTGATCGCGCCCTTCATGACCTGCTCGGCGCGCCTGCCGGTTTACACCATGGTGATTGCAGCATTCCTGCCCAACCGGCCCGTGCTCGGCGTCTTCCTGGGAACGCGAGCGCTGGCGATGCTGGGGCTGTATGTTCTCGGGTTCCTGATGGCGGTGTTCACGGCGCGGCTGCTGAAGTCGTCGGTTCTGAAGAGCAAGGACGCACCCTTCATCCTGGAGATGCCGCCCTATCGCTGGCCCACCCTTGTGTCTCTGGGATTGCGGCTGGTGGATCGCGGCAAGGCATTCCTCTATCGCGCAGGCACGGTGATCATGCTGGTTTCGCTGCTACTGTGGGCGGCGACCAACTTCCCCATGCATCATGGACAGCCGCCCGCAGTGCAAGACAGCGTGGTTGCGTGGGTGGGTCACGCCATCGAACCTGCCATCCGTCCGCTAGGTTTCGATTGGAAAATCGGAGTTGGACTGTTGACATCCATCGCCGCGCGCGAGGTGATTATCGCCACGCTCGGCACCTTGAACGGAATCGATCCCCAGTCCCACGCCGTTGATTTGCAGGCGGCGTTGAAGCATGAGTTGACGCCCGCGGGCGCTGTGGCCCTCCTCGTCTTCTTCGCGTTTGCCATGCAATGCATGTCCACCATTGCCGTGGTGCGTCGCGAAACCAACGGATGGAAGTGGCCGGTGTTGCAGTTCGGCTACATGACCGTTGTGGCCTATGTTGCCTCCCTTGCGGCCTACAACATCGTCGGACATCTCGTCCACTGAGTTATCTCCCGCTTACTCATTGGGGGTAAAATCATCGAATCGGAATTCGGCATGGCGACCGTACAGATTTCGCTTGCACGCCTGCCTGGTTACCGGTTGAGGAATTCCGCATAACCGGTACTCCTATATTCCTGCTGCTCAGCGAAATGTGGAACGAATTGCAGGCCAGCCGCTAAAACTGCCGGGTATATTGTCAGTTGGCTTTGCCGCAAAGTTTTCCGACCAGCCCCGGCAGTATTTCTCCCGCCTTGCCCAGCACCACCTCATCGAAGAACTTGCTGTTGGCGGGCTCTTCCGGTCCGATGTAGATGGCGCGGGCGCGATTGATGCGGGCCATGCGCACGAAGCTGGCCGCCGGCTCGACCACGCCCGAGGTCCCAACGGTCAACAGCACGGTGCAAACTCTGAGCTGCTCGAAGATGCGATCCATGGCAAAGGGTACTTCGCCGAACCAGCAGATGTGTGGCCGCAGCAGCGCTCCACATTTTGGGCAGGTGGGAATTTCGGCTCGCGAAAGATACAGACGCTCGTCATCAAAAGGCGCGATGTGGCAGGTTTCGCGCGAACAGCGGGTCTGCATCAGGCGGCCATGCATGTGAACCAGGCGCTGGGAGCCGGCCTGTTCGTGCAGCGAATCGACGTTCTGCGTGCAAAGAAAGAAGCGCTCGTCCAGCGCGCGCTCCAGTTCCGCCAGGGCGCGGTGACCGGGATTGGGACTGACCGTTGCCGCCCGCTTGCGCCGCTCGGAATAAAATTGCCAGACCAGTTCGGGATTGGCGTGGAAAGCTTGCGGGGTGGCTACTTCTTCCACCCGATGTCCGCGCCAAAGTCCGTCGGCGCCGCGAAAGGTCGGGAGCCCGCTTTCGGCGCTGACGCCAGCACCCGTCAGCACGAACACGCGGTCCTGCGATGTCAGCGGTTGGGTCATTATCCTTCTTAACTTAAGTGTCGGTGGCTAGCCACCCGTGAGGTGCTTGCCGAATAATGGGATCGCAGCATAGTGCTGGCCGATGCTGCGATGTGCCCCCAATTGGTTACCTAATCCTACCGCGTTTCTATATACTGAGTGGTTCGGTCGCCTTCGGTTTTCGGGTCCGAGAAACCAGCGGTCGCATCCGTCCGGCCGCGAGGGAATCTATAACTTATACATCCGAGACGCAAAGGCCGAGGCTACAGGTCGCGGCAGCCCGGCTGGGGGGTTTGTCATCTTTTGTCCACCTTAACGATATCGAACCAGACCACCGGCGTTGACAGCGAGAAGCTGGAACGCGCCATGGGCGCCTTCCGCCGCTGGGGCTACCTGCAGGCCAATCTTGATCCCCTAGGGCACTTCGGCCCGCTTTCCCATCCTGAATTGGACATCACCGGCGAAGGCGTCGATCTGGCACGCCGTATCTACTGCGGCAGCATCGGTGTCGAGTTCATGCACATCCCTGATCCGGAGCGGCGCCAGTGGATCCAGGAGCGCATGGAGTCGCCGCAGCCGGAGCCGGTTGACCGCTCAAGAATTCTCGGCCAACTGGTGCGCGCCGACGTCTTCGAGCAGACGATTCACTCCCGCTACATCGGGACCAAGCGCTACTCGCTGGAGGGAAACACCGCGCTCATTCCGCTGCTCGACGAAATTCTGAACACCGCCTCGGTGCAGGGCGCCGAGCAGGCGGTGCTGGGGATGAGCCATCGCGGGCGCCTCAACGTCATCATCAATATCGTGAGCCGTCCGGCGGCGGAGATTTTCGCCGGATTCGAGGACGTCGACCCGCGAAGCGTGCTGGGCGGCGGCGACGTGAAGTATCACGTCGGCGCGACCGGGATTTTCACCGGCGCGAGTGGTGGCCAGGTGCGCATTCACCTGGTCTCCAATCCCAGCCATCTCGAAGCGGTCGATCCCGTGGCTTTGGGGCGCGCGCGCGCCAAACAGACGCGAATCGGACGAGAAGGTAAAACTAAAATCCTGCCAGTCCTGATGCACGGGGACGCCGCCTTCGCGGGCCAGGGAATCACGGCGGAAACCTTGAATCTCGCCAACCTGCGCGGCTATGCCGTCGGCGGCACGGTCCATATCATCGTCAATAATCTTATCGGCTTCACCACCAACCCGAGCGATGCTTATTCCGGTCGCTTCTCCTCCGATCTTGCCAAGCGGCTGCCGATTCCAATCTTCCACGTCAATGGCGAGGACCCCGATGCGGTGGTGCGCGTCGGCCGCATGGCGCTCGAGTATCGCTACGACTTCGGTACGGATGTGGTGGTTGATCTCATCGGCTTTCGTCGCCACGGCCACTCCGAGGTGGACGACCCGACCATCACCCAGCCGATCCTGTATCGCAAGATCAAAGATCATCCCTTGCTGTACCAGATCTACGCCAGCAACGTCGGTCTGGATGCGCAGCCGCACGTGGAGAAATTTCAGGCCGAACTTGATGCCGCCGAGAAGGCCGGCAAGAGCATGGTCAAGAAGCCGGCGATGCGCCAGTTGCCCAGCTATTGGTCGCCATTTCACGGCGGCCCTTACAACCCCGCCGATGAAGTTGAGACCGGGCTGACCGCCGATCGCTTGCACCAGATTACCGATGCCCTGGTGAAGTACCCCGAAGACTTCCACATCCATCCCAAGGTGCAGAAGCTGCTGGAGCAGCGCCGCGAGATGGGCTATGGCAAGCGTCCGCTGGATTTCGGCATGGCCGAGGCATTGGCGTTCGGGTCGCTGGCGCTGGAGAACGTGCCGATCCGCCTCAGCGGTCAGGACAGCCGGCGCGGCACCTTCAACCAGCGACATTCCGTGCTGATCGACATCGTTGACGAGAAGGAATACGTGCCGTTGTGCCATCTGGCGCCCCAGCAGGCCCGGGTCGAGATCTACAACTCGGAACTTTCCGAGGCTGCGGTCATGGGTTTCGAATACGGATATGCGCGTGACTATCCCGAGACCCTGGTCGCCTGGGAAGCGCAGTTCGGTGACTTTGCCAACGGGGCGCAGACCGTCATCGATCAATTTGTCGTCTCAGGCGAGGACAAGTGGGACCTGTTGAGTGGGCTAGTGTTGCTATTACCGCATGGCCACGAAGGCCAGGGGCCGGAGCACTCCAGCGGCCGCATCGAGCGTTATCTGCAACTGTGCGCGCGCGACAACATGCAGGTCTGCCAGCCTTCGACGGCCGCGCAATACTTCCATCTGCTGCGCCGGCAGGTGTTACGCAAATGGCGCAAACCGCTGATCTGTTTCACGCCGAAAAGCATGTTGCGCCATCCCGAGGCCATGTCGCCATTGAGCGAATTAGAGCGTCCGCGCTTTCAGGATGTTATTGCCGATGAGACCGCTCTTCATGCCAAACGCGTGTTGCTGTGCACCGGGAAGATCGCTCACGAATTGCGGATGGAGCGCAGAAAGTTGAAGATGCAGGGGCCGGCGATCATCTCGCTGGAGCAGATGTATCCCTTCCCGGAAGACGAGTTGCGGGAACTTCTGGGCCGATACAAGAATGCCGCCGAGTTCATCTGGGTGCAGGAAGAGCCGGCGAACATGGGAGCGCTCACCTTCGTTACTCCTCGCCTGAAGCGATTGGTTGGCTCCAAGTTGCGCAGCATCAAGCGTGCCGCTAATGCGACCCCGGCAACCGGTTCCGCAAAGGCCCACGAACTGGAACAAAAAACCCTTCTCACGCTGGCCTTGGGCAAGGGCGAGTAAGCTCACACCTGCTGATTCGACCCCGGCTCGCCGCGACCCTCCTTCCGGCGAGTGGGAGTCCTCTCCGCCCGCGACCACGTTACCCAGTGAAGATGCCCGCGACGGAGCAATTTTGTATTTACTACTCAGTTATATCGCTAGTCGCAAGATAACTCATATATAAATATAGGAAACGAGTGGCCAAGCCAGTCTTCTACAACTTTAGTTGTACGAGAGTACGATCCCATCCCCGCCAATTCTACGGAATCCGGAATACCGGGGCTGGGGTTTCTACAAAATAGAATAGACGCAAGGGTTGGATAGACGTAACTTGCTTGTAATCAATGTGTAGGTAGTGGCTACTCTCGTGCATAAAGAATGGTAGGGCGAATTCCTAAATTCCCCCTTTCCAGACGACTTGTTGCGGAGAGAGTTCGGAGAAGAATTGAACGACTGCCAGGACGGTTTGTTAGGAAGTAAGCGTAGATGCAAATACTGTATCGATATTGTGCATAACCACCTAAGGAGGGGAGCGGAATGCGAAACCTACTAAAGAACCTTCTGATACTCGGATTGATATCGCTGTTGCCAGTCGCAGTATGGGGGCAGGCAATCAGCGGCGATATCGTCGGGACAGTGAGGGATTCGAGCGGCGCGGTTGTTGCCGACGCAACAGTTGACGCGACGCAGATCTCAACCAACCTAAAGTCCACCACCAAGACCAACTCCACCGGCGAATTCCACTTCGTCAACTTGCCGGCTGGCCGCTACACGATATTAGTAACAACCGCCGGTCTCAAGGGCGGTTCTGAAGTCGAGGTGAAGTTGAACCAGACGGCAACCGCCAACATTACGGCGAGTGTTGCCGGTTCCGCCACCACGGTCGAGGTGAGCGGCGCAGTGGCTACCATCGACACCACGACCCCGCAGATCCAGAGCACGTTCGAGTCCAAGCAGGCGCAGGATATCCCTTGGGCCTCGAATAATAGTGGTTCTGGGGTGCTGAACCTTTCGCTGTTGGACGCTGGAGTGGCGTCAGGCGGCGGCATCGGCGCTGGCACCGGCCCGTCCGTTTCGGGTCAGCGGCCGCGCAACAACAACTTTACGATTGAAGGCGTCGATAACAACGACAAGTCGGTGACCGGTCCTCTGGTGCAAGTGCCCAACGACGCGGTTGACCAATTCACCGTCCTACAGAACCAGTTCGCGCCCGAGTTTGGTCACTCTTCCGGCGGACAGTTCAACCAGACGATCAAGAGCGGCAGCAACCAATTCCACGGCCGCCTTTATGAGTACTTCGAGAACAAGGACCTGAACGCGATCGACACCAGAAATGCAATCGCACAAAGGGCCAATGACGAAACGCCGTTCGCCCCCCGTTACGACAATAACCGCTGGGGCGGACAAGTCGGCGGGCCGATCATCAAGAACCGGCTTTTCTTCTTCGACAACGCCCAGTACAACTCGCTCGGCGAAGCTGGTACCACGGGCACGGTGCTCTCGCCGACCGCGACAGGTTATGGGATGTTGAGCAGCCTGTATCCCGGATCCGCCAATCTTGCGGTGATGCAAAAGTATGTGCCGGCGGCCAGCAGCCAGTCGACCAACATCTGCGCAGTGCCGCTCCCCGATGGCGTCAACTGCCCGACGGGCGAGCTGACAATTCCCGCTGGCAATCTCTCGTTCTCGGGTCCATCGTATTTCAACACCTTTACCAACACCGCATCGATTGATTTCAATATTTCCTCGGCGGACCAACTGCGCTTCCGCTACGTATATGAGAAGCAGAATGGAATCGATACCGCGGCCTCGATCCCGGCATTCTGGCAAACGATTCCCTACCGGTATCACACGGTAGCACTGAGTGAATACCATACCTTCACTCCCTCGTTGACCAACGAGTTCCGTTTCGGCTTCAACCGGTTTTACAACACAACGCCGTCGGGACCTTTTACCTTCGGCAGTTACGACTTCCCCAACATTACCTTGGACGATCTCAGCGGCATCCAGATCGGACCGGATCCCAACGCTCCCCAAGAGACCATTCAGAATACCTATCAGGGCGTTGACAACATAAGCTGGGTGAAGGGCAAGCACAACTTCAAGTTCGGCGGCGAGTATCGCGAGTACATCAGTCCGCAGTCGTTCACGCAGCGGGTGCGCGGCGACTACGAATGGTCCTCCACGGCGCTGTTCCTTGAGGACCAGGCGCCGGATGTATTCGGCGAGCGGTCCGCGGGCAACATTATTTACCACGCTAACCAGCAGGCGGTTTACCTCTACGGCAACGACGAGTGGCGCATCACGCCTAATTTGTCGTTAAACCTGGGGTTGCGCTATGAGTTGACGACTGTGCCCCTGGCGCAGAGTGAATTCCAGCCCCTCAACTCAATTTCCAACGTGCCGGGGTTGATTAACTTCGGCGCTCCGTCGAAGCAAACCAAGAACTTCGCCCCCCGCGTAGGCTTCGCTTATTCGCCGGGCAGCTCGGGTGATACGTCCATTCGCGGCGGCTTCTCGATGGCCTACGATGTGCTTTACGACAATCTGGGCATCCTCTCGCTGCCACCGCAGTTGTCGCAGACTTGCGACATCGGCAACCCCGCGTGCAATTATAGCCAGAATGCTTTTCTGGCCAATGGCGGCATGCCGGCGATTCTGCTCCCCATCACCGACCCGGCAACGGCGCGGGCAGAAACCGCTGCCTTCGTTCCCAACCAGAAGCTGCCTTACAGCGAAACCTGGACCCTTGGGATACAGCACACCTTTGCCAAGAAGTACGTGGCCGAGGTGCGTTACGTAGGAACCAGGGGCATCCACTTGCCAGTGCAGCAACGCATGAACATTGCGTCCGGGGTCACCCCCTCGAACGCCCTGCCGACCTACTTGTCGGCTCCCACACAGGCCCAGCTCGATGCGTTGCCGAACACTCTAGACGGCCCGGGTGGGCTGCTTGATCAGTCGGCTTTTTATGGCAACGGTACTGGAGGCTTCGTGCCCGCGTACTTTAACGCTGGCTTCTACAGCAACCTCGTATCCTTTCAACCTTGGGGAGCCTCGAGGTACAACGGGCTGCAAACCCAGCTAAGCCGCAGCTTCACCAATGGCCTCCAGTTCCAGGCTGCCTGGACTTGGAGCCATAACTTCGACAACTCCACGGCTGATGTATTCTCCACCTACCTGACGCCGCGCCGTGCGCAGGACTTCCAGTGCTACTCTTGCGAGTGGAGCACCTCTGCGCTGGACCGTCGTCATCGCGTGACCTTGGAAGCCATCTACGACCTACCCTTCCTCAAGAACGCTAACTGGTTCATGAAGAACGTGGTCGGCAACTGGGAATTCGTCCCGGTGTACACCTTCGAATCGCCGGAAATGGCCACCGTGCAGGACGGCGTCGATGCCAACCTGAACGGAGACTCAGCGGGCGATCGTGCCATCTACAATCCCTCGGGCATACCCGGCACCGGATCCGGTGTGACGCCGCTGCTCAACTCGTCGGGCTATACGGTCGCCTATCTGGCGAACAATCCGAATGCCCAGTACATCACGGCGTCGTACGGCGCCCTGTCGAACAGCCCACGCAATACGCTGGCCATGCCGCACATCAACAACTGGGACATGTCAGTAGTGAAGCGCTTCAATATCACCGAGCGGCAATCGGTGGAGTTCCAGGCGCAAGCCCTGAACATATTCAATCACCCGCAGTTCACTCCTGGGTATATCAACGATATCGCGTCGCTTGGGCAGTCAGGATCGCTCATCCGCACCATATTGTTGCCTGACAATGCAAACTTCAATCAACCGAACCTGGTGTTCTCTTCCAACCCCCGCACTATGACGCTGGTGTTGAAGTACATCTTCTAGTTGCGGTTGTTGAGCTTGTAGTACTCGGGGAGCCTTCGGGCTCCCCTTTTTGTGCTTCCCGGCGTCTTAAAAGAAAGGCGGGCGCGGCCTTGGGCGTTGGCACCTTCATCGAGCAAGTCGGCTAGGTGGGTTCCTTCCGAATAGTCCGGCACTCGATCGCGGCGAGGCGCAACGGAGCAAAGACGGGTGCAGCGCGTTGTTGGGTGTGGTTGTTAATATCCCAAAGTTATGGCTACTTTTCCTCGAGCGTGCCCTTCTTCCAGATACCGGATAGCCTCAGGGACCTCACTCAACCGGTAACGCTTGTCGATTGTTGGTGTTACCTTTCCGGCCTTCATGAGCTCGTGCATGATGGTCAGGTCCTCTTTGCTCCGTCTCATCAAAACCATGACCAGCTTCTGGCGCACGAATCGTGACAACACAAGCGCTGCGATCGCACTGGCCAAAGGACCGATCATCCACCGGCCGCTCGGTCCTCCGACTGCGATGTATATCCCCTCGGGATTTAGAACGCGCCTGCATGCTGACAACGAATGGTTGCCAACGCAGTCGAGAATCAGGTCGTAACGGTGCCCGCTTTTGGTGAAATCCTCTTGCGTGTAATCAATGACCCGATCTGCGCCGATGGATCGGACCATGTCCCCATTTCTCGCACTGCATACGCCGGTCACATTCGCGCCGAACCACTTGGCGATCTGCACGGCGAACGTACCCACGCCTCCCGCCGCACCGTTAATCAAGACCCTCTGTCCCGGCTGAATGTGTCCCTTGTCGCGAAGGCCCTGCAATGCGGTGAGTGCCGCCACGCATACAGAAGCCGCTTGCTCAAATGTCACATTATCTGGCTTCATGGCCAAGGCCGACTCGGAAGTGCACACATATTCGGCGAAAGCCCCACGGCACGAGCCGAACACCTCGTCGCCTGGTTTGAATTGCGTTACACTCCTGCCCACGGCTTCCACCTGGCCGGCCACATCAACGCCCAGTCGGGTGACCTTTGGTTTGCGAAGCCCGGCCATTACGCGAAGGAAGTACGGGGTGCCTCGCAGGTAGTGCCAGTCCAGTGGATTGACGGAAGCTGCGCGAACTCTTATCAAGACTTCGTTGTCCGTGGGGACGGGCTTCTCGACGTCCGTGATTTGGACAACATCAGGAGGTCCGTATCGGGTATAGACGGCGGCTTTCATTGGCTTTCCCCGCTGCGCTGGCCCGCCCGCCCTTGGCGTCCCCACCCGCAACGTTGTGAAGTGGGGCGAGCCGATTGTGGGCGGTTGGTCGGCAACTCTGACATTACCATTCCGCGCCATCGCCGGGTAGTGAGGAGCCTGAGCGTGCGACTTGAAAGACGTTGGCCCTGGAACTCGGCAAGGTTTACCGGTGCCGCCAGCGAACTCTATGGGGGACTTTAACTCGACCTCAAGCATGATGCGCAACAGCCCCTGGTCGAGTTCGTGAGGACTTCAGCCGCGCTGGCGCATGCGGAGCAGGATCGTCTTTCCGGTTTGTACATGGAACACGGGATCGTGCAGTAGTTATCTGTCCCTATCTGTCCCTGGAGGATTCTGAGGATGTCTGGTAAGTCGGTGCAAAGAATGGCTCCTCAGGTAGGACTCGAACCTACAACCCTCCGGTTAACAGCCGGATGCTCTGCCATTGAGCTACTGAGGAGTGTCTGTGCGCTGTCCGCAGCGCGTCAAGTTGTAGCTGTATTGTAGCGGCAGCGACGCGCGTCGTCAAAGATTTGCGACACTTGGCCCTATCGTGACGTTCCGTTTTGGCGCAAAGGAAGCGCCGCTGATTGCCGGTGGCCCTGTAGCGCCGTTAGCGCCGCCTTCAGCGCTACAATCGCGGACTGCCTACCCTTCGCACTGGTAAACTCGATGCGATGAATTCTTATGACGTCATCCGTTATTCGCTATTCTCGCTCAGCGCCTCACTCCTGCTGCTGGCGACCGCACTGGCACAGAACCACAACGACAGCAGCAGCACCTCATCTACGATGAACATTCCCAAGCCTCCCTCAACCAAGCAGCAGCCCGTCACCGACGATTACTTCGGCCACAAGATTGTTGACCCGTACCGCTGGCTGGAGGATGGTAGCAGTGCCGAAACGCAGCAATGGGTGGCCGCGCAACTGGCCTACACGCGCAGCGTCCTCGACAAGCTGCCTGGCCGGGACAAACTGCACGACCGCATCGAGCAGTTGATCGAAATCGGCAACCTGGGCGAGACCGAGGTGGGCGGCGACTATTATTTTCACACTCGTCGTGAAGGCAAGCAGAACCAGCCCGTGCTTTACGTCCGCAAACACGTGGACGGTAAGGACGAAGTGCTGGTGGATGTCAACCCCCTTTCCAAGGGTGGGACGGTGGCGCTCGACTGGTGGCGGCCATCGCACGACGGTAAGTTTGTCGCTTACGGCACCTCCGAAAGCGGCTCCGAGATGAGCACGCTGCACGTCATCGAGACCGCCACCCACAAGCTGCTACTCGATACCATCGAACGCACGCGCGCCGCCAGCGTTGCCTGGAAGCCTGATGACAGCGGTTTCTATTACACGCGTTATCCCAAGAAGGGCGACGTTGCGGAAGGCCAGGACATGTATAACCGGCACGTCTTCTATCATCCGCTGGGCGGAGATCCCACCAAGGACCCGCTCATTTTCGGCGAAGGCCGCGACCCGCAGGATTGGCCGAACATAACCTTATCGAACGACGGCCGCTGGCTCAGCATCATAGTCGCGCAGGGTTGGACCAAGACCGAACTCTTTCTCCAGAACGTGCAAACCGGCGCCCCAGCGATTCGCATCAGCACGGGCAAGGACTTTCTCTACTTTGCGGAGCCGTACGACGGCGATCTCTACATCCTGACCAACGAAGATGGCCCGCACTACCGTGTCTTCAAGACTCCGGTAACGGCGCCGGCACGCGAACACTGGCGCGAGATCATTCCGCAGTCCGACGCCGTGCTCTCGTCGCTCCACATCATCGGCGGACAACTTTTCGCCCGCTACGATTTGAACGCGCACTCGCTGTTGCGGCGCTTCACCACCGAAGGCAAGCCACTCGGTGAAGTGGAACTTCCCACCCTGGGCACGATTGTCAATATCGGCGGCGAGTATGACAGCACCAGCGCGTTCTATGTATTCACCTCATTCACCGTGCCGACGACGATCTACCGCTTCGACATTCAGACGGCGAAGAGCACACTGTGGGATTCAGTCCCAACCGGCATCGACACCAACAAGTACGAGACCCGGCAGGTGTGGTACACGTCGAAAGACGGCACTCGGGTGCCGATGTTCCTCGTCCTGCGCAAGGGACTGAAGCTCACCGGCCACAACCCGACGATGCTGACCGCCTACGGCGGTTTCAACGTCAGCCTGACGCCGGAATTCAGCAAGGTGCTGTTCCCCTGGCTCGATCATGACGGGGTGTTCGCCATGGCGAACCTACGCGGCGGCTCCGAATTCGGTGAAGATTGGCATCGCGCCGGCATGCTCGACAAGAAGCAGAACGTCTTCGACGATTTCATCGCCGCGGCGGAGTATCTGGAGAAAGAGGGCTTCACCGACAGGGAACATCTGGCAATTCGCGGCGGCAGCAATGGCGGACTGCTGATGGGCGCGGCGCTTACCCAGCGGCCTGACCTGTTTCGCGCCGTCGTCTGCCAGGTGCCGCTGCTCGACATGCTGCGCTACCAGAATTTCCAGATCGCCAAGCTGTGGGTACCGGAGTACGGTTCGTCGCAGGACGCGAAGCAGTTCGAATGGCTGTACGCCTACTCGCCGTATCACCACGTCAAGGACGGCACGGCGTATCCGGCGGTGCTCTTTATGACTGCCGACACCGACACGCGCGTCGATCCCATGCACGCCAAAAAGATGACTGCGCTGCTTCAGGCGGACAATGGCGGGCCGAATCCGATTCTGCTGCGCATCGAGCCGAAAGCGGGACATGGCGCGGGCAAGCCCATCTCGAAGCTGGTGGAAGAGTGGACCGACATCTACTCGTTTTTGTTCTGGCAGTTGAGCATGACGCCGTAATATTAAGTCGGGACTCGCACCACGTCGTTCTTGCTTCCTGCACCATCTTGCAGCAGATGCAAGGGACCGCAAAAAATAGTTTTGCACAGACAATGGCTTCGCGCGCAGTGTTTGGATCGACTAAGTCGTTGATTGCAAATGCTCTTGTGGGAAATTCACAATAAGAGTGAGATTCCCAAGAAATCCACAGGGAGAATCACCTGCTACCCTTTGGAGTCTCGACAAACGCGGGACAGCGCGGCGCGACATTACTAATGGATAAAGCGGAGGAAATCTTGGCATCAGACTCCCTGTTTCCCGCAGTCACGGCTCGGCAGCCGAGCGGCGAAGGCATCCTGCCGTCTCAGGAAATTCGCACCTTCATCGACACGGGCATCATCCGTTCGACTCGCGAGATTCCCGAGGCCCAGATCCAGCCAGCCAGCATCGACCTGCGCTTGTGGCACGAAGCGTACCGGGTCCGTGCCAGATTCCTGCCGGGGAGATCCACCACGCTGCTCAATAAGGCCACCGCTAACGGCCTGCTCGAGAAAAAGATCGACATTACCGAGCCAACCCTGCTGGAGAAGGGGGTCGTGTACATCATCCCGTTGATGGAGAGTCTGGCGCTTCCTTCCGACGTTTACGGAATCGCCAATTCGAAAAGTACAACGGGGCGGCTGGATATTTTCACCCGGCTAATTACCGAAACCGGTGACGAGTTCGAGCACGTCCGAAAAGGGTATTGCGGTGGATTGTATGTAGAGGTAGTTTCCCGAACATTTCCTATCGTCGTGCAATGTGGCATGAAGCTCAATCAACTGCGGTTTGTGCGCGGCAAGTCGAACGCGGCTGCGGATGACACTCTGAAGGAGTTGGCTAAAGGCGATGGGTTGGTTTTGAGCGAGGAAGACGGTTCGGGGCAGGCCGACATAAATCGTGGCCTATACATGACGGTTGACCTGCAAGGCAACGGACATTCCGAGGTTGTGGCTTATCAGGCCAAGAAGCACGCTCCCTCCATAGATCTTAGCCGGGTCAACTACTACGACCGGGCCGAGTTCTGGGCTCCTATCGACAGACCGCGCAACGGTCAATTCATTCTCGAGCCGGGAGAATTTTATCTCCTGGCATCGAAGCAACGAGTTCGCGTGGGGCCCGACCATGCGGCTGAAATGGTGGCCTACGATCCAACCATTGGAGATTTCCGCGCCCACTATGCTGGCTTCTTTGACCCGGGCTTTGGATACGGAATGCGCGGGGAAATTCCCGGGACCAAGGCGGTGCTCGAAGTCCGCGTGCATGAGATGCCCATCGTCTTAGAGGACGATCAATACGTGGGCAGGCTGCACTATTACAAGATGGCGGCTATTCCCGAGAAGGTTTACGGCGTTTCCATAGGTTCGTCCTACCAGGAGCAAGGATTGGCCCTCAGCAAGCAGTTCAAACCAGAACAGCAATACACGTCCGGCCCCGCTTCCAGCGCTGCCGCCACTGTAAAAGCAAAGGACACTCCAGAAACCGCGCATTGCCAAAGCATCGAAAAGCCAAGCACTACGGAGGCGGAAGACGACGACTCCATTCTAAACATTGCTTTCCACAATCGCGGTGAGCATAGGTTAAACGCCAAGAATCGTTGAAGAGGTTCTCCGCGCCATCGAATTCTCCCAAAGCCGGGCTGCACTATATACTGAATAATCCAGTCGATCGGCTGCGCCCCGATCCCTTATGAGACGATCCCCCATCCTTGCCGCAGTCGCCCTGGTTGCACTTCTGGCCGGCGAGACTGGATGCCTGTTCCGCACCCGTATCGTCGAGATGCAGACCAGCACGGCCAAACTGCAGACGGCCACCAAACAGGAGCTGGTGGACCGTATCAACCAGCAAGCCTTGCAGATCAAGACCCTGAACGCGACCGTCGAGATTGCTACCTCCGTGGGAGGAGAAAAGAAGGGCAAAGTTACCGACTACCAAGAGGTCCTGGGATACATTTTGGTGCGCAAACCGGACATGCTGCGCATGATCGGGCTGTTTCCCATCGTGCGCAACAAGGCGTTTGACATGGTGAGCGACGGAACCCGGTTCAAACTGTCCATTCCGGTCAAGAACAAGTTCTACGTCGGCAGCGCAGAGGTCACCAATCCGGCCGCCAACCCGCTGGAGAACCTGCGGCCCCAGGTCATCTACAACGCTCTGTTTCTGCCGGAGATCGATAACGATGAAATTGCGGTTTTGGAGAACGACACCGAGGCGGTGGTGGACGCGAAGACCAAGAAGCTGGTCCAGCAGCCGGATTATGTGATCGACATCATCCGCCGTTCCGACTCCGGCTCTGGGTGGTATCTGTACCGCAAGGTCATATTCGAGCGCGTGAACCTGGTTCCCCACCACCAGATTATTTACGACACCACGGGCGAAGTCGCTACCGAAGTCACCTATCAGGTTTACAGGGATTACACCGGCGTCAGCTATCCAACAGTGATTGAGATTGAGCGCCCACAGGAGGAATACTCCATCCGGCTGACCGTTAACAAGCTGATCATGAATGACCCGATCAGGGATGATCAGTTCGCCTTGCAGCAGCCACCGGGCTCGCAGCTGGTGGACCTCGATTATCCACAGAACGCCCCCGCCAAGGGCGTCCCGGCTCCCGGACCAAGCGTTAACACCTGGCCCAAATAGGCCGGCCAGCTAACGCTCTACGTGCCACATGTATCGCTCCGCAGGAGCTTGTGCCAGTGCTTTGCAGGTCTTAAGGAAGGCTTGTCCGGCATGGGAGAGCACGGTCCCACTGCGATAGACGATGCGCAATTTGCGCTCGAAGGCCAACTCGCGCAACGGAACGTGGACCAGGTCGCCGCTGCGAATTTCATTCTCCACCGCGATCAGCGGCACCAGCGCGATCCCATTCTCCATGCGGACGAAATGCTTGATGTCCTCGATGGTCGGCAATTCGATGTTCATGTGCAGGGCGGTGTGGTGCTTCTTGAACGCCTGGATCACGCGCTCGCGATAGGGGGAAAGCACGCTGTGGGCCACGAACGACTCCGCTACCAGGTCCTTGATGCCCACCTTGCTGGCCTGGGCCAGGGGATGCCGGGGATACACAATCAGCGCCAGCTCATCGCGGTAGATCACGGCCGAGCGTAGCTCCTGGTGATCGGGACGAAACGAAAGCACTCCGAACTCGACGTTGCGATTGAGCACGCTGCTGGGTATTTCGCGCGCCAGCCCGCGTCGCACCTCGATCTTGAGGGTGGGATGCATGCGATGGAAACGGTGCAAAACCGGCAGCAGATAGCGCGAGGTGAATTCGTTGGCCGCAATCACCAGCTTGCCCTGGTGCAGCATGCGCAGTTCTTGCAGCGCGTCGCGAGCTTCCTCGCGCACGTTGAGCAGCTCCTCGGCATACGCCAGCAGGACGCGTCCGGCGTCGGTCAGCGAGCCGTCACGCGAGGAGCGGTCGAATAGCTTCTCGCCGAGATCGTCTTCCAGCTTGGAAATGGTCTGGCTGACCGCTGACTGGGTTCGATGTATGCGCGACGCGGCCCGCGAGAAGCTCTTTTCCTTGACCACCGCGAGAAACGTCTCCAACTGGAATAGTTCCATCATCAGCCCCTTTGGGGTGAGCCTTGGGCGACCCTTATTCAATCACATGTACTAATGTATTGGCAATTATTATTAGTTGGACTAATTACTGCTGCCTCTCCTAGGCTGGTAGTGACTATGGGAGGCGGCTATGGAACCTGACCGAGTACTGATCTTCGACACTTCGCTGCGCGACGGCGAGCAGGCCCCCGGTTGCAGCATGAACACCGCGGAAAAGCTGGTACTCGCCCGCAAGCTGCAGCGTTTGGGGGTGGACATCATCGAAGCTGGATTTCCCATCGCGTCCAGCGGCGATGCCGAAGCGGTGCGCCGCGTGGCCGCCGAAGTGGAAGGTCCGATCATCGCCGGACTGGCCCGCTGCGTCGAAAAGGACATTCGCGTGGCCTGGGACGCGGTGCGCTGGTCTTCGCGTCCGCGTATTCACACCTTTCTGGCCACCTCGGACATTCACCTGGCATTCAAGCTCAAGATCGGCCGCGAGGAAGCGCTGCGCCAGGCCGCGAACATGGTCGCCTACGCATCTTCGCTGTGCGCCGACGTAGAATTTTCTCCCGAGGACGCGACCCGCTCCGACGTAAGCTTTTTGTGCGAAGTGCTGCAAGCCGCGGTGGAAGCGGGGGCAACCACGCTCAACATTCCCGATACGGTTGGCTACACGACGCCCCGGGAGTTTGGGGAACTGATCCGCACCATTCGCCGGCGATTGCGCGGCGCCGAGCACGTTACCATCTCTGTGCATTGCCACAACGATCTGGGATTAGCGGTCGCCAATTCGCTGGCTGGCGTGGAAGCGGGCGCGCGGCAAGTGGAGTGCACCGTGAACGGCATCGGCGAGCGGGCCGGCAATGCCTCTCTGGAAGAGATCGCCATGGTGCTGCACGTTCGCGGCGACCGCTATCCGGTCAAGACCGGCATTCGCCACGACGAGATTTACTCGACCAGCCGCTTGCTTTCGAAGATACTGGGATTCGAAACGCAGCCTAACAAGGCAATCGTGGGACGCAATGCTTTTGCGCACGAAGCCGGCATCCATCAGCATGGCGTCCTGAGCAATCCCCTGTGCTACGAAATCATGACGCCGGAAATAGTGGGAGTCCCGCCGGACCGCATCGTGCTCGGCAAGCACTCCGGCCGGCACGCGCTAGCCCACAAGTTTAAGGAGATGGGCCACGAGCTGTCAGCCGAAGAGATCAGCCGAATCTACCAGGACTTTATCCAGCTCGCCGATCGCAAGAAACATGTCTATGATCAGGACTTGTTGTCAATCCTTTTCGGACAACGTACCGGAGCCTATCAATCCCAAGCTGGGCCGGAAATGAGGACGTGATGAAGTTGCAGGTGACAGTATTGCCGGGCGACGGCATCGGGCCGGAAGTCACGCGCCAAGCTGTCGCCGTTCTGCAGACGGTGGCGGATGTGTGCGGACACGATTTCCAGTTTGAGTCGCATCGCATCGGCGGGACCGCCATTGAGCAGGATGGCACTCCGCTGCCCGAGCGGACGCTGTCCGCGTGCCTGGAATCCGACGCGGTATTGTTAGGCGCAGTCGGCGCGCGTAAATACGACAACTGCACGGGCGCAATGCGTCCGGAAGCCGGACTGCTCGCGTTGCGGCAAGCTCTCGGCGGATACGCCAACCTTCGTCCGGTGCTGGCGTACGATGCGATCGCCGATTGCTCTTCCTTGCGCGAGGATGTAATTCGAGGCGCGGACATTCTGATCGTGCGCGAGTTGCTGGGCGGGCTCTACTTCGCGCAACCGCGCGCGCTTGCCCAGGACGGCCTCTCCGCCTACAACACCATGCGCTACAGCGTGGAGGAGATCGAGCGCGTGGCCCACGTGGCGTTTCGCGAGGCCCGCACCCGCCGCAAGCATGTCACTTCGGTGGACAAAGCCAACGTTTTAGAGACTTCGCAACTGTGGCGGCGCACCGTCACCGAGATCGCAAAGCAATATCCCGACGTGAAACTGGAGCACGCTTTGGTGGACTCGTTTGCCATGCAGATGATCACGACGCCGGCGCGCTATGACGTGGTGCTCACCGAGAACCTGTTTGGAGACATTCTGTCGGACGAAGCCTCGGTAATTTGCGGATCGCTGGGCATGCTGGCGTCGGCGAGCATCGGCGGCCCCGTCGGGCTGTACGAGCCGGTGCATGGATCTGCGCCCGACATCGCGGGACGCGGAGTGGCGAATCCCTTTGGCGCGATCCAATCTGCCGCATTGCTGCTGCGATACTCCGCCGGCCTTATCGAGGAGGCGGAGAAGATACAGGAGTCGGTGCAGCGGACGCTCGCCCGCGGGCTGGTGACTCCCGACCTAGCCGGGCGTCGCAAGCGCCTGCCTACCGGCACGGACGCAATTGGCGAGGCGGTAGTCGAAACCGTGGCAGACCTACTGCGAAGCCAGATGGCCTACCACGCGGTTTGAGGTTGCAAATGGGAAAGTCGAAGACGCTGTTCGAAAAAGTATGGGACGCGCACACCGTGAAGCAGCGCGAGGGCGAACCTACGCTTCTCTACATCGATCTTCATCTGGTCCACGAAGTGACTTCTCCGCAGGCCTTCGCCGGGCTTCGCCTGGCCAAGCGGGAAGTTCGCCGTCCTGATCTCACCTTCGCAACCATTGATCACAACATTCCCACCACGTCGGACGAACGCTTCCACATCAAGGACCAGATCGCGGCGCAACAGATTGCGACCCTGCGCCGCAATTGCGAGAGCGCGGGCATTCCGTTGTTCGACGTGGGATCGGGCCGGCAGGGAATCGTGCATGTCATCGGGCCGGAACTGGGGCTGACCCAGCCGGGCATGACGGTGGTCTGCGGCGATAGCCATACCAGCACGCACGGGGCGTTTGGCGCGCTGGCGTTTGGTATTGGCACCTCGGAAGTCGAGCACGTGCTGGCGACCCAATGCGTGGCTCAGACGAAGCCGCGCAGCATGCGCCTCACGGTGTCGGGGAATCTGCCAGCAGGAACGTCATCGAAGGACCTGGTGCTCGACATCATCCGGCGGCTGGGGACTGACGGCGGCACTGGCTACGTCATCGAGTATGCAGGCGAGGCGGTCCGTAGCCTGACCATGGAAGAGCGCATGACGTTGTGCAATATGAGCATCGAGTGCGGCGCGCGTGCGGGAATGGTGGCGCCTGACCGGACGACGTTCAGCTACCTCTATGGGCGTTTGTATGCGCCGAGCGGGGATGCCTGGACCGAAGCGGTCAGTCGCTGGCAGCAACTGGCGACCGACGAGGGCGCGCAGTTCGACCGCGAGGTTAGCATCGACGGCTCGCGCCTGGAGCCAATCGTCACTTGGGGCACGAATCCCGGAATGGCCGCGCCGATCACCGGCAGGGTTGCGCGAGCTGACGAAGCGCGCGATGCTTCCGAAAGTGCTGCGATCCTCGCTGCGCTCGAATACATGGGATTGCAACCGGGCATGCGGATCGAAGACATCTCGCTCGACCGCGTGTTTATCGGCTCTTGTACCAACGGGCGGCTGGAGGACCTGCGAGCTGCGGCGAAAGTGCTGCACGGCCACAAAATCCATGCCGGCATAACTGCTCTGGTGGTGCCGGGCTCGGAAAGCGTGAAACATGAGGCCGAGCGCGAGGGGCTGGATCGCGTTTTCATCGAGGCGGGTGCGCAGTGGCGCGAGCCCGGATGCTCGATGTGCCTGGGCATGAATCCTGACATTCTGGCGCCCAAGCAGCGCTGCGCCTCCACCAGCAACCGGAACTTTGAAGGGCGCCAGGGCCGCGAAGGACGCACCCACCTGGTGAGCCCAGCCACAGCCGCAGCCGCCGCTGTCGCGGGACACTTCGTCGATGTGCGCGGCTGGCATTACAAGGAGTAAAGATGGAACCGTTTCGCCAACATCGCGGGACCGTTGCGCCGCTGCTGCGGGAGAACATCGACACCGACCAGATCATCCCCAAGCAACATCTGAAGAGCATCGAGCGCACCGGCTTCGGCGCCCACCTCTTTTCGGGCTGGCGCTTCCATGGCGATGGAACGCCGCGGCACGATTTCGTGCTTAACCAGGAGCACTATCGTTCCGCAAGCATTCTGGTGGCGGGGAAGAATTTTGGCTGTGGCTCTTCGCGAGAACACGCCGCTTGGGCGCTGTGGGAGTTTGGCTTTCGCGCCATCATCGCGCCATCGTATGCCGATATCTTTCGCACCAACGCGGGCAACAACGGCCTGTTACTGATCGAAATGGTAGAGCCGCTGGTTCGCCGCATTGCGGAAAGCGCGCAGACCCAGCCGGCGTATGAATTGACGATTGATCTTGAAGCGCAAACGATCGCCGATGAGGTTGGTCTCTCTGAAAGCTTTGCGGTCGAAGCGTTCCGCCGTCATCGCCTCCTGCATGGACTGGATGAGATTGGGATGACGTTACTGCACGAAGCTGACATTTCGCGCTTCGAAGAATTCCGCCCCATGTTCCCGCAGCGCGGCACATGAACCCCTGACAGCTGCTCACACTTGCGGCGCATAGACTGCCCATCCTCGCGGGCTGGCCCAAAAGTCGGCGCAACCGTCGGCCGAGGTCGTCTTCGAATCGCTCTACACCCGGGCGGATTGCTCGTCCGGGCCCAGCGGCAGGAAGTACTGCGTGCCGCGGATGGGCTCGCTGACCCGCCGCAGCAGCGCCTGCAAGTCTTCACTGCGCTCCACGAAGTCGATCTCGGAGGTGTTCACGATCAGCAGGTCCGACGAAGTGTAGTGAAAGAAAAAGTGTTCGTAGGCCTTGATCACCTCTTCCAGGTAGTCGTCGCTGATGGCCTTCTCGCCGGGGGCGTTCTTTTTCTTCAGCCGCTTCTTCAGCACCTCGGGCGTGGCTTGCAGGTAAATGACGAGATCGGGCGTCGGCACGTTTTGCCGGAACAGCTCGTAGTAGCGGTTGTAAACCTCCAGCTCCGCATCGCCCAGGTTGAGGCAGGCAAACAGCTTGTCCTTCTCGAAAATGTAATCGGCAACGTAGGTCTTGTTGGGATTGCGTTTGACGTCGAGACTGCCCAGCTGCTCATAGCGGGCGATCAGGAACGCGAACTGCGCCTGGAAGGCTGCCCCGCGCTCGCCGTCGTAGAACGATCGCAGAAACGGGTTGTGCTCAGGCTCGGTGATGCGCTGCGCGTGCAGGGTTTCCGCGATGACCTGGCAGAGGGTGCTCTTGCCGACGCGAATCGGGCCTTCGACTGCGATGTAGCGGGGTGGTTCGAAAAGGTTCGCCATGGGAATAAAACGTTACGAATCGCAGAATATCTTGCCTGCCGCCTGGGCGCAATTGTCGTGATAGTAAATGTTGGCCGGAGTTTTCCACCGGGGAACGCCGCCGCGGTTACAATCAAGCCAATTCCATGATTGCAGGACTCATTGGCGGCGCCGGCGTTGCGGGACTGGCTTGCTGGGCGGGCTATCACACGATGGCGCCCACCTCGCAGCTCTATGGCCGGACATTCGTCGGCCTGGGGCCCGGCTCTCGCCTGCTGGCGCTCACCTACGACGACGGGCCCAACGATCCCTACACCTGGCGCATGATGGAGGTGCTGGAACGTCATGGCGTGAAGGCCACATTTTTCCTCGTTGGGCAATATGTTCAGCAGAAGCCCGAGATTGCGCGCGCCCTGGTCGCTGCCGGCCATGCCATTGGCAGCCATACCTGGAGCCATCCCAACCTGATCTTTGCACCGGCGGCCAAGTTGCGTCGCCAGCTTGCACAAACCAGGCAAGCCATCCTTGACGCCACCGGGGTGGAAACGAAGATCTTCCGCCCTCCGTTCGGTGGACGACGTCCGGCGACGCTGCGCACGGTGCGGGCCTTCGGCTTGCAGACGGTGATGTGGAACGTCACCTGTTACGACTGGAAAGCGAAGTCGGCTGACGAGATCGTTGCCCGGGCCGAGCGCCAGATTCGTGGCGGCGATGTCATCTTGTTGCACGACGGCTCACATGTGCGCATGGGCGTCAACCGCAGCCGCAGCGTCGAAGCCAGCGACCGCATCCTTAGCCGCTACCGGGGCGCGAGGTTCGAGTTCGTCACGATTCCGGAAATGATGGAAAGGCAGCAACCAGCAGTTAGCCATTAGCGGTTAGACCTCACCTGCGAAAATTTCCAAACACTTCCCGCCACGCTGCGTCTTAGCTAATGAGAACAGCGACATGCATTCGGATTGATATGCCAGCGCGGCCAACAAGCTCCACAATCTCGTGGCAGGAGACGGGCATAGTGCTCGAAGGCACAGACGAGTTCGCAACGCTGGAAGCAGTGGTTCGCGAGCACGGCCGCCTTGTCTTCAAGGTCGCATACGGGTTGCTGCGCAACTCACACGATGCCGAGGACGTGGTGCAGGAGGTTTTCCTGCGCGTGCATCGTTCGGGGACGAAAGATGTGGCTGACATGCCGGCCTGGCTGGCGCGAATAGCGTACCGGCTGGCGCTTGATCGGCTACGCAAGCCGCGCGGACTTGATATAGCCGATATTGAGATGACCAGCAACCAGCCCGACGCCGAACACCTGGCCATGCACCGCCAGCGCGTCGAGCAGGTTCAAAAGCTGATCGCGGCGCTTCCCGAAGAGCTGCGATATCCGCTGGTGCTCTCGGCGTTGCAGGAGTTGAACTCGCGGCAGATTGCCGGCGTGCTCGGCATCCCCGAATCCTCGGTACGAGGGCGCATTTTTCGGGCGCGACAGATGCTCAGGGAGAAACTCTCGGCACTTAGGGAAAAACAGAGATGACTAATAACGACGAATTCGACCAGGTTCTCGACGAGGCGCTCGCGGAATACCGCGACGCCGAACCGCTCGCCGGGATGGAACAGCGGGTTCTGCAGCGAGTGAGACTGCATGCCGAGCGCCGGTGGAAGCTATGGCGGTGGTGGGGCGCCGTTGCCGCATGTGCGGCGATGCTCGCGGTTGCAGCATGGATCGGATTGCACGATCGGGCTAGCCAGGCGATCATTGCCAAGCAACCAACAACGACGCAACAACAGAGGCCGCCGGTTGAGTCTCAGCCGAAGAATGTGAACACCTATGCCAGCCAGGAACCTGCGCCAAGGCGGGCCCTGGTTGCGAAAGCGCCTTCACGAAGTCCCAATGTCGTCCGGCCCGCACCATCAGCAAGCACGAAACAGGCAGCGATCCGCCCCCAATTCCCCTCGCCGACGCCACTGAATTCGGAGGAGCGCGCCTTGTTAGCGCTGGCACAAACCCATCCTGAAACACTGAGCCACCTGCAGAGCAACCAAGATGATCGTGAGATCGCCATTGTCCCCATCAACATTCAGCCGCTGGTGAATGAAACCAGCCGCAAACAAGGAGAAAACTGATGCGCATCCGACTGTTCCATATCGCAATCATGGCTGTAGGGCTGGCGGCGGCTCCGCGGCTGGCGATCTCGCAGGAAACGCCTGCGAAACAGGCCACCGACGGCAACGCGAAGGTCTCACAGCTGGCCTCTCCAGCCCCGAAGCACTATTACAAGCTGAGTTTTGTGCTGCGGGAGAGGGACGAGGGCAAGGTGCTCAACCAGCGCGCTTTCACCATGAACATCGCTGCCGACCCACCGCAGGCGGAAAAGACGACGTGGTGGAACTTGCGATCAGGTACGCGCGTCCCCATCCCCGATACGAAAGGTGGGACGAACTACGTGGATGTGGGTGTCAACCTTGACGTGCGCGCGTTCGAGGTTGCCGACGGGCTTGAATTGGAGGTGACGTCCGAGATTTCGTCGGTGGGAACGGAAAGCGGGAATACAGCGCCGCCCATCAGGCAGGTGAAAGTGCGTTCGGCGGTCATGGCTGCGGCTGGCAAGCCGACGGTGATCTTTACGGCTGACGATCCCGCCAGCCAGCACCGGTTCGAATTGGAAGTCACACCGGCGCGGGAGAGGTGAAGTGCAGGACTGCTCTGTCTCCCAGGCCATTTCTTAGATCTGTGCCAGCGCTTCTCTTGCCGCGGCGATGGTGTCGTCTATATCGCCCTGGATGTGCGCGATGCTGAGGAATGCGGTCTCAAACTGCGAGGGCGGCAGCCAGACTCCGGCGTCGAGCAGGGCACCGTGGAAGCGGCCAAACTTTGCAGTGTCGCAGGTGGCCGCGCTTTCCCAATCGATGACTTGCTTGTCGGTGAAGAAGAACGTGAACATCGACCCCACGCGGTTGGCGGTCATCGTCACGCCAGCCTCCTTCGCGGCTGCGGTAATGCCCGTGACCAGCTTGCCCGCCATGTCATCGAGCTGCTTGTAGAACGGCTGCCGGTTGGCCTTCAACTGGCAGAGCGTGGCGATACCTGCCGCCATTGCCAGCGGATTGCCGCTCAGCGTGCCCGCCTGATACACGGGACCAACGGGCGCGACCAAGTTCATGATCTTTCCCGGCCCGCCGTAAGCGCCCACCGGCAGACCACCTCCGATGATCTTGCCCAGCGTGGTGAGGTCAGGCTTAATGTTGTACAGCTCCGAGGCGCCGCCAAAGGCCACGCGGAAGCCGGTCATGACCTCGTCGAAGATGAGCAGCGCGCCTTCGCGTGCGGTGATCTCGCGCAGGGCCGCGAGGTAGCCCGGCCGGGGCGGAACGCATCCCATGTTGCCGACCACCGGCTCGACGATCACGCAGGCGATCTGGCCTTGAAATTTGGCGAAGGCGGCCTCCACGGCGCTGCGATCGTTGTAGGGCAGCGCCAGGGTGAATGCGACAAACTCTTCCGGCACGCCCGCCGAGCCGGGGATGCCGAGCGTGGCCACGCCGGAGCCGGCTTTCACCAGCAGGGCGTCGCTGTGCCCGTGATAGCAGCCTTCGAACTTCACGATGAACTTGCGCTGGGTGTGCGCGCGGGCCAGCCGGATCGCCGACATGGTTGCTTCCGTTCCCGAACTGACGAAGCGGACCTTCTCGATTGCGGGAAAGGCCTCGATCACCAGTTCGGCCAGGTCAGCTTCGGTTGGAGTGGAGGCGCCAAAGCTGGTGCCGTTGCGGGCGGCCTGGACGATGGCCTCGATGACCTCGGGCGGCGAGTGGCCGAGGATCAGCGGCCCCCATGAGCCGACATAGTCGATGTAGCGGTTGCCGTCGGCGTCCCACACGTGCGCGCCCAGGCCGCGGACCAGAAACGGTGGCGTGCCGCCCACCGAACGGAAGGCGCGGACCGGCGAATTGACTCCGCCGGGGATGAGCCGCTCAGCGCGGGTTTGCAATGCGCGGGACTTGTCAAGATTGCGGGCCATGGTTCGATGGTCGCCTTTTGCGATTCGCTCTCTTCGCTCTTCGCCTTTCGCTCTTCGCTTTCCGGGGTTCAACGTAAGAAAGAGGAGTTTATCAGGGCAAGCGCAGGGCAGGTTGTGAGGGACACGAAAAGGAAGACAGACGGGCTGGATGTTCGAAGTGGGTACACTGTTTTCGTGTACACTGTTATCGTATGAAAAACATAACTCTAAGCGCCGACGAAGACCTGATCGAACAGGCTCGACTGGTGGCGCGGTCTCAACGCAAAACCCTCAACGCAGCCTTTCGGGAATGGTTGCTGAACTTCACTGCCCAGTCGGGAAATGGGCAGGAGGTGGATGCGCTCATGCGGCGCCTTCGCCATGTCAAAGCGGGCCGTCACTTTAGCCGGGATGAAATGAATGAACGGTAGATTTTTTCTTGACACGAACATCTTCGTTTATTCCTTCGACACGAGCGCGACGGCAAAGCTGCGCCGGTCCATGCAGCTCATACGGCAAGCAGTTGCGACGGGTAAGGGAGTGGTGAGCTACCAGGTCGTACAGGAGTTTTTCAACGTCGCGCTCCGGCGTTTTGCGCCCCCGATGACGGTGGCGGAAGCCGAGCAGTACCTGGGAACAGTATTTCGCCCACTGCTGGCTGTCCATTCTTCACCGGCATTCTTTGCCGAAACCCTGCGGTTGCAGGACAGGTATCGTCTTTCCTGGTACGACTCCCTGATCCTCACGGGAGCGATCGAAGCGCGGTGTAGCATTCTCTATAGCGAAGACATGCAGCATGGCCAAGAATTTGGCGATCTGCGAATCGAGGACCCCTTTTCGTAGCTCCCGGAGGCCCAGCATCAAGGAAGACCTCCACGGGAGGCGCTTACGATTCGCCTTCAGCCTACGTCCAACCGATAGCCGGAAGTGGGCAATTTGCGGGAAGTTAGGCAATTTTTCCTGCCACCTTCCCGTCAGTCTGGCATCGAAACTGAGGTAGAATGGGAGCGAGAGTGTCCCTCCCAGCGAATTACACATGTCAAAGACCACCAAGCTTATCGTTCTCACCCTCTCTTTTGTGCTGGCCACGTTTGCCGTGGTTGGCGGACTGGGAGTTCGGGCCAACACCAATGACGACGGTTCGTATCGCCAATTGGGCGTTTACAGCGAAGTGCTGTCGCGCATTCGCACCGAGTACGTCGAGGAACCGAACATTCCCAGCGTTACGAGCGGCGCCCTGCACGGGTTGCTGGAATCGCTGGACGCCAACTCCAGCTATCTCGATCCCACCGAGTACAAGGATTACAAGCAGCGCAAGGAAGGCAAGGCCGGTATCGGCGCCGCGGTTTCCAAGCGCTACGGCTATGCGGCGGTGATCTCGGTGATTCCGGGCGGGCCGGCCGACAAGGCGGACATCGAGAGCGGCGACATCATCGAGGCCATCGAAGGCAAGACCACGCGCGACATGTCGCTGGCGGAGATTGACGGCCTGCTGACCGGGACTCCGGGGTCGGTGGTCAATGTTTCCGTGGTGCGTCCGCGGCGGGCGCAGCCGGTGAAGTCGGAACTGACGCGCGCCATTGTTGTTGACCCGCCGATCAGCGACAAGATGATGGAAGACGGCATCGCCTACATCAAGGTGGATGACTTCCCTAAGGGGCGTTCGCAGGAGATTGCCAACAAGCTGAAAGCGGTGCAGAAGGAAGGCGCCAAGAAGATCATTCTCGACCTGCGCAATTCGGGCGACGGCGAGGAGAACGAAGGCATCGCTACCGCGAACCTTTTTCTGAACCACGGCACCATCACCTACCTGCAAGGCCAGAAATATCCCAAGCAAATCTTCAACGCCGATCCGGAGAAGGCGGTGACCAGCCTGCCGCTGGTGGTGCTGGTGAACCGCGGCACGGCCGGAGCGGCTGAGATCGTGGCCGCCGCCGTGATGGAGAACGCGCGCGGCGACGTGGTCGGCGACAAGACCTTCGGTTCGGGGTCGATCCAGAAAGTGATCGACATGCCGGACGGCTCGGCGCTGGTGCTGTCGGTTGCCAAGTACTACTCGCCATCGGGCAAGGCGGTGCAGGACGCGGCAGTTACGCCGAACATCCTGGTTGCCGATAACAACGACGACTTCATCGCTCCCGACGAGGACGAGAATGCACCGGAAGACGCGCAGCAGGAGAAGCAACAGAAAGCCAATCAGCCAGACGATCAGTTGAATCGCGCCATCGAGGTGCTGAAGAACCAGGGCAAGAAGGCGTAGGAGGCGGTTCGCCACCCTTCGGCTTCGCTCAGGGCAGGCTGCGACACAAAGGTACGGAGATTTCTCCGTGCTTTCTTTTTGGACTTAAGATTTCCCGAGGATTACCTACATGAAAGTCCGACGGCTCATCGGTAGCTTTGTTCTGCTCGCGGCAATAGGAACGGTCTCTCTTCTTCTTGTGCCGACTTATGCATGCGCAGGGGATACCTCCAAACCACGGCTGAAAGTCGTCTCGCTCGACTCGCAAAGCTACAAAGAGATTCTGGGCGGACCGCCAGAGAGCGTCAGGATGAAGTCCGGGTACGTTGTTCTCAATCCCAACCAAGCGGTCGGCAAACACAGCACAGGACATCACGAGGAACTGCTGGTTGTGTTGGAAGGTCATGGGCAGATGGTGCTGGCGGAGGGAAATAAGTTGGAGGTCAAAGCGAATTCTGCGCTCTACTGTCCGCCGGAAACCGAGCACAACGTTGTGAACACCGGCGATAGCGTGCTGCGGTATGTGTATGTCGTCGCGGACACCAGATGAAGCGCGAGTGACACGAGGGAAACTGCATGAAAAGAGTGATTGGACTGGGTGGGATTTTCTTCAAAGCGAAAGACCCGAAGGCGCTTTACGAGTGGTATCGCCAACACCTCGGCATTGAGAGCGCGGCCGACGGTTCAGGGGCGATGTGGCGTGACGCTGACCACCCGGAAATCCCGGGCTGCAATGTGTGGGCGATCTTTCCCCAGGAGACGAAGTACTTCGCGCCCAGCCTGTCGAGTTTCATGATTAATTTCCGCGTAGAGAACCTGGACGAACTGCTGAAGGCGCTGCGCGAGGAGGGCGTGCAGGTGGATCCCAAGGTGGAAGAGGCCGAGTACGGGAAGTTCGCGTGGATCATGGACCTGGAAGGGAACCGCGTGGAACTGTGGGAAGCGCCAAAGGCAGTGGTTAGTGGATAGAATGGCAGCAGGAAAGGCTGATCGGGGTTGACGGCTAGCTGCTAATTGCTGGCTGCTAACTGCCAGTTGCCAGTTGCCAGTTGCCAGTTGCCAGTTGCTTCTACTCCGTCCAGCGCTTGAAGACCAGGCAACCGTTGGTGCCGCCGAAGCCGAAGGAATTCGACATGGCGTAATCCATGCTGACCTGGCGGGAAGTGTGGGGCACAAAGTCGAGATCGCAACCCTCGTCCGGGTTGTCGAGATTGATGGTCGGCGGGACGACCTGATCGCGCAGCGCCAGCACGGTGATCGCAGCTTCCAATCCTCCCGCGCCGCCCAGCAGATGCCCGGTCATCGACTTGGTGGAGCTGACCAGCATCTTGTAGGCGTGATCGCCGAAGGCGCGCTTGATGGCGGTAGCCTCCAACTCGTCGCCCAGCGGAGTGGAGGTGCCGTGGGCGTTGACGTAGCCGATCTGCTCGGGGGCGATCCCGGCATCGCGCATAGCATTACGCATCACGCGAAATCCGCCTTCGCCGTTCTCCGCCGGCTGGGTGATGTGGTTGGCGTCAGCGCTCATGCCGTAACCGACCACCTCAGCGATGATTTTCGCGCCGCGCTTCCTGGCGGACTCAAGCTCTTCCAGGATCAGGATGCCGGAGCCTTCGCCGATGATGAAGCCGTCGCGGTCTTTGTCCCAGGGACGGCTGGCACGGTGAGGATCGTCGTTGCGCGTGGAGAGCGCGCGCATGGCTGCGAATCCGCCGACGCCCATGGGCGTGATGGCGGCTTCGGTGCCACCGGCAATCATCACGTCGGCATCGCCATACTTGATGACCCGGGCGGCATCGCCAATGGAGTGCGCGCTGGTGGTGCAGGCGGTACAGGTGGCTTCGTTCGGACCTTTGGCGTTATTGCGAATGCTGACTTGCCCGGCAGCCAGGTTCACGATGGCCGCAGGAATAAAGAACGGTGAGATCTTGCGCGGGCCGCCGTTGAGCAGGTTGGAGTGTTCGCGTTCGATGATGTCGAAGCCACCGATGCCGGAGCCGATGTTGACCCCGGTCCGCTCGGCCATCGCTTCATTCTCGACTTTGTAATGGGCCATGCGCAGGGCTTCATCGCTGGCCGCGATGGCCAGATGAATAAAGCGCGCCATTTTGCGCGCTTCCTTCTTTTCCACGAACTGCAAAGGGTCGAAGTTCTTGACCTCGGCCGCGATCTGGCAGGCAAACTGGGTGGCGTCGAAGCCGGTAATGCGCTCCACGCCGCTCTTGCCGGCCAGCAGCGCCGGCCACACCTCGGCGGTGTTGTGGCCGACCGCGCAGATAACCCCGATTCCCGTTACGACGACACGGCGACTCAATCTACTTGGATCCCTTCGCGTGCGAGTTGATGTAGTCCACGGCGTCCTTCACGGTGCGGATCTTTTCCGCATCTTCGTCGGGGATCTCGATTTCGAAGGCTTCCTCAAAGGCCATGACCAGCTCAACGGTGTCGAGTGAATCGGCGCCCAGGTCGTCCACGAAGGACGCATTGGGGGTCACCTCGGCCTCATCCACGCCCAATTGTTCCACGATGATTTGCTTTACGCGTTCGTCTACGGATGCCATGAGGTCAGCAATCTCCTTTCGACCCGCCTGCCGGGCGAGCGAAAAACTTTGGGTATGTCGGCTGACCGGGACCAGGCCGCTCCCCGCCAGCCGGGCGGAGCGGAATGGTGGCCGGAATGGCGACTACTTCTTCACCTTGGCGTGCTGGTCGATGTAGGTCACGGCGTCCTGCACGGTGCGGATCTTCTCCGCGTCCTCGTCAGGAATCTCGATCTCGAAGGCCTCTTCGAAAGCCATGACCAGTTCGACGGTGTCGAGCGAGTCGGCGCCGAGGTCGTCCACAAACGAAGCGCTGGGCGTCACTTCCGCTTCATCCACGCCCAACTGCTCCACGATGATCTGTTTCACCCGTTCTTCAACCGAAGCCATCGATTCGTTCTCCTATCGCGCACCGTGACATCCGGCGCGGCGGGCAAACCCATAAGTTTAATTGCAGCCAGGATGCCGTGTAAAGAATGCCGAGGCCCTTGAGACAGCCGAAGCACACGGGCGGCTTCGCGAACACTCAGATAGATGACGCCCGATTCATCCTAAACGGTAGGCTTGGCAAGGTCAACGCGAGGGGGGAATTCTTTTCTGCGCAAGGGGACGGTCCGCCGTGTCTTCACCTCGGCGACTGTGATACAACGCTGCCATGCGGGCTGTGGTGCAAAGAGTGGGCCGGGCGAGAGTCAAGGTGGGCGACGAGATTACCGGGGAGATCGGGAAAGGTCTGCTGGTATTGCTGGGGGTGGGGCAGGGGGACAGCGAGGGCGATGCCGACTATCTTGCGGAAAAAGTGGCGGGACTACGGATCTTTGAGGATGAAGCCGGGAAGATGAATCTCAGCGCGGGCGATATAGGCGGGGCGGTACTGGCAGTTTCGCAATTCACGCTGTTTGGGGATGTCCGGCGAGGCAAGCGGCCATCGTTCGATGCGGCCGCGCGACCGGAGCGCGCGCGTGAGTTGTACAACGCTTTCGTGGAGCATATTCGCGCGCAGGGGCTGCGCTGCGAGACAGGACGCTTTCAGGAGATGATGGAAGTTGAGCTAGTGAATAGCGGGCCGGTGACGATTCTGCTGGACTCGAAGAAGGTGTTCTGAGGTGGTGGCCAGAAGCGCGGATATGTGAGCGTTACTGTTTCGGACTAGCCTGCTCACTGGGACGGCTTTTGCTGTTGCTGCTCTTCCCGCTGCTGTAGTTGCTCCTGATGCAACTGCTGCTTCGCTTTGCTGATGGGCGTTTTCTCGCTGGGGGGGATGCAGTGGGGCGAGAGCACCATGATTGCTGTCGCCTGGAAGCGGCGCGTTTCCTTGGCTTTCGTCTGCGGCGGCTGCTGAGGGAGGGCTTCCCATGAGCCCGTCAGTTTGACCTTGCTGCCGGAATCGTTCTTCAAGTCATCGGGGCCAAGGACCTGGACCCCGGTGCGGTGCTGCATGCTCCGCAACTCATATTTGCCGTCCTTATCGGGTCCGCTGAGACACCCGATGACAGTAGTACCTGTGGCGCCGGCTGGCTTGGTGATCTGGTCGCCGCTGATGCCGCTGTTGTCCTTGGTCGCGCTGGCTGCATTCGTCTGCTGTTCCGCACTGGTGTTGCCAGCGGAGGGCGAGTTCTGTGGCGTGGGGGCAGGCTCCTGGGCCAATGCCGGGATGCTCACGGCCGCCGCCAGCGTCAGGAGATAGAGGAACGACTTCATGGGCAGACCTCAGCTGCTTATCGAGGATACCTGAGGGTCCCGCGCGGCGCCACGGCTTGATGCGCGGCGCCACGGGGCTGAGCGTGTTTACTTGTGGGCCCACACCGACGCGTTCAGGCAGGCGACTACGCCGTCGATGACCTTGCCCAGGCCTTCCTGAAACTTATTGGCATCAACGATGTTTTTGCTGGCGATGGCGTCTGCGGAGCCCACGGCGGATTGAACGAACGAGAGCGCGGCAGCTTTTTTGTCATTGCCCGCCTTGGCGCCGAACAATCCTTCGACGCCGTGCACGATGGCGGGAACGGAAGCGATACCTTGCAATAATTTGGCAAGAAAGCCCATAGGGATCCCCTTTTGTAGAATTGAGTTGAAGAAGCTGCGAGAAAATCGAAAAGCAGGTCCCTCAGTCGCGCTCAGTCGCAACGCTCCCTCGCGCTCCTTCGGGATGACAAAATTATGTGAAGGCTTTTCGGCGCGGCTGAAGCCGGCGCCCCTTCAAGACATGGATGTCAACAGAGGACGGTGTGGCTAGAGCCACGCCCCTTCAAGACAAGGATGTCAACAGGGGACGGTGTGGCTAGAGCCGCGCTCCTTCAATCTCACAGCGGATAGTCCACATACAGCAGGGCTGAGTTGCGCGAATACTTGACCGGCGACGAGGCATCGTACTGTCGCAGGTAGTAGCCCTGCACGCGCGAGAGGCGCGGCAGATTGAAGGTCTGGGTGGTGAAGCGGCCGGCCAGGTTGCCGTCGCTGCCGGCGCCCCAACCGCCGTTGGAGCGGCGCACTTCGATGCCGCCGCCGGGAGGTGGAGCGATGCCCACGTCCACTGTGATTTCCGTGGCGATGACGTTGGTGACTTGTGCCGCCGTGAGCGATGGAAGATACAACGACGACGACGGAACGGTGGTGGTAAAGATTGCCGTGAGCGGCTCGGGCAAGATCATAGTTTCAAACTTGAAGGCGAGCAGTTCGGCGGCGTCATTGGAGAAACGCAGCAGGTACTCGGAGCGGTCGTCGCGCAGGGAGACCACTTGCAGATCCACCTCACGAACGATGGCCGTGAATGCCGCACCGCGAGAGGGCGCTGAAATTTGGACAGCATTGGCGGGAATGACATCGCCAACCGGGAGGAAGTCGCTGATGACACGGTATTCGCCGGCCCAGGCTGGCTGCACCGCGTCATCGAGCAAAGCTGTCGCCGCATTTTCACAGTCGATCGAGGTGGGCGCCAGTGGCAGCTTCAATCGCCGAACGTAGCTGCGGCGTCCGTTGTCGCTGCCGTGGTGATGAGCAGCGATGCTGTTGGTGTCCTGCACCCGCGCCATGGCGCGCGCGCTGCTGCGATAGGCGACCACGACCTGCTCATTGATCTGCGGTGGATACGGCGGATAAAACCGCAGCTCGGCGGACGAGGTCACGTAACACTCGCCGCCATCGGCGAAATTGCCTGTCAGCCGAGTGTGGAACTGCCCGCCTGGAACCAAACTGCGGACTTCAGTGTCGACGACGCGCTGCAAACGCGTGAAGGACACGCCGATGTGCAGGTTCGGACCGTTTGCCAGCGCGTAGGTGGCGAAGCCCGGAGGCGCGGGCAGCACGCCGTCGTAGAGCACGGTTGCGGGCGCAGCCAGCGTGCCGGGATTGTTGGGATCAACATCGTGCACCGACAGCACGACGCGCAACAGGGCGGATACAGAATCGCCGCCTCGACCGTTGCCCGCGGGATGGGTCGAAGACAAATACGTCTGATGAATGCGGTGGGCTTCGTTGGAAACCAGCTGGGTGGCGAACTCGTACAGATGCCCGGGCACGGTTGCGAGCGCAGAGCCGACCAATGCGCCATTGATGAGTCCCTGAATGTTGCAGTTGGCACCATTGGGCGAAATGGAAAAGCCTGCGATGCAGTTGGGATCGCCGACCGCGCCGTTGTAGATGCCGCCAAAAGTGCCGCTGGACGCGGCATTGAACACGACTTGGCCGTGCTGCATCATGAGGCCACCGGCCAGCTCCAGTTGTTCCACGAAACTGACGGTCGCAGGGCCGCCGTTGATCTGCAGTTGACCTCCGCTGACCGAGACCATGCCGTTGGGATCGGTGACACTCCACAACGTCGGCTCCAGCGAGGCCGCCGTGTAGTCCTCCTGAAAGACCGTGACCGCGGTTTTGCTGTAGGGGGTGTCGGAAAGATAGAACCCCAACGTAATGCCATTGCCCAGGAAATAATCGCGAACGTAAACCAGCGGTTCGAGCTCGCCGATGATGGTCACATCGTTACGCAACTGGTCCGATTGCAGCAGCAACAATCCTTCGGGAACGAAGTGTGCATCCTGCTCGCTGATGGTGAAGCTCTGCTGGCCCACCTCTTCAAAGTAGAGTTTGCCGTCATGGGCGCGATAGCTGGCGCGCGTCATGGTGGCGAGCTCCTGCACGTGCTCGGTCCAGGTGTTCTGGGGAACGATAACGAACTGATTGACCGGGCTGACGTCTTGCACTCCCGAGAGATCGAGCCCGTTGGGTAGAACGTCATTGGCGAGGGTGCGCACGGCGTCGCCCGCGGTGCGAAAGGCGAAGGGCGATCTGACCGGCAGCGCGTTGTGGTCGAGCAGGCAGGAATCGTCGAGCGCTTGCAAGCCATAGCGCCACGCGGCACCCTGATGGCTGTAGCCAAGATACTGCTGCTCCGGCGTCGCGGCCAGGTAGCCGGTGAACAGGCGAAATCCGTCGGCGCGCTGCAACAGCACCCGCGCTCCACTTACCGGCGGATGAAAACTGGGATCGGCCGCTACGAGCGAAGCCGTCATGGCGGCCGCCTGGTTCAAACGCCGCGTGATCTTCGGCAGATGGTCGGCGTCGACCCAAGCGGTGTAATCCTGTTGCCCCAAACCATCGTTATTGTCGATTAGAAGGTTCATGGAATGTCCATCTCACATCGGTTAGGCAACTGCATTCAGAACAGTGCTGCGTCGGGCGTGGGGAAGTAGCTGCGGTAGCAGAGCACGGTTTCATCGTCGTTGGGATCGACGCTAGGCAGTGCGCGCAGGCTGGCGTGCAACATGTGACCGAACAGAGGCGCAGCGAATGGCTGCCGGGTTTCCACGCCGCTGGCCGCCACCTGGAGGCGAGGATAGTAGAAGCAGGCGCGACCGCCGGTTTCGCCTACGATGACAAACAGGCCTGACCACTCCTGGAAGAAACTGCTGCCCTCGCGGTCCACGAACGCCAACACCTTCTGCACACCCATGCCGCTGGTGGGCGGGCCGATCAAGGACTGGGCCAGGAGCAAGGCAGTTGCGGTCTTGGACGAAACGCGCGCCACGTTGAAGGTGACGCGACGGATGAAGTCCGATTGGGTGCTTGGGTTCAAGGGTGACGAGAGATAGGCTGCCGGCGCACCCGCGCCCACATAACCGATGGCGCCGTTGTAGTCCGAATCGACCGCCACCACGTCGCCGACGTAGAAGTTGGCGAGCTTATCGGGGGTGAGTACGAGTTGGGTCACGGTGGAACCCGCTTGCAACGGAGCCGGCGGAATGGCCGTGCCCCCTGAGCCTTGTGGCGGGCTCAACGGCAGGACAGCCAGCACATTCATTTGCTGGGAGCCACCGGCGATTGCCATTTGCAGCTTACCCCAGGAGGGCAGATCGAAATCCACGCGCGCCTCCGGCTGCGAGCGGTACTGTACGGTGATGCTGCCGCTGGGACCGCTGCGCAGCGCGTCGCACTTGGTGGCTGCGGTGCGCTGAAAGTTTTCGATCCAGCCCAGGTCGAGCCAGGGGGAGGGTGGGGAATCGAGATCAAACTGGCCCTGCGCGGCGGGGTCGAAAGGGAAGAAGACGCCGCTGGGACGCCACACGGGCGCGACATAGGCGCGCACGGCGCGACCGACGGGCGCCATCTGCGAACGCCTGGCAAGAGGATTGATGCTCATGTCTGGTTCACCTCGGGATAAAAGAACAGGGTGATGACGATCTCGCGGCCGACATAGGGCGGCGTGGTTTTGGCGGCGCCCAGGGCGGGTTGCGTCCAGAAGATGGTGGATCCCAGGGGCACGGGCGAGCCGGAACTGTAATCGCACTTGGCCGTGTGCGCGGGAGAGCAAATAGCGAGCAGGTCGTTGTCGAGGCTGGCCAGATCGCGGCCGCGATCGAGCCATCCATTCTGCTCGGCGCCGGCGGTGCAGTACGAGATGGTGCAGTCGAGCGCCATCATGGTCCCGACGGATGGCTGCACCAGGTGAGCGCCGCCCCAATGCAGATAGAAGGCGTCGCACAGCGGCGGGGCGGCGGCCGGCGGCTCGTTCTCGACCACGGCGATGGCAGGCCGTGTGGCGCCGTCAAGTGTAATCGTGCGTCCGGGATCAACGGCCGCCAGGCGGTTGCGCAGCTCCACGTAGAAACTATCTTTGGCTGGTTGCATGATTTCGCTACTCCGTTGCCATGATGTGGTAGAGGTAGTCCATTCCGCCGAGGTGATCGCTGATTACGCTGTCAATGTGCATGAGCTTGCCGCGAAATAGGATGCCTTCGGCGGTGAGCAGCCAGGTGGCAATGTCGGTGACGCCATATTGGTCGGCGATGGGCTTCACCGCTTTGGCGCTCAGCGTGACCTCGATGCGCTGGCTGCCGTTGGCGGCCGGAGCGACAGTGCGCACCACCGCCGGGGAGATCTGCAGATCTTCGGACGTGGGAGGCGTGAGCCCGAGCTGACTGTTGGTGTCGCCGGCGGAAGGGTCGGCGATGCGCAGCGTAATCTGCGCGCCGCCCAGAGCTCGCACCATGGCGTCGGCGGCGCGGCGCGCGCCCAAACCGCGGCTGCGAACGGCGCCGAGCGGAATCTCGGTTTCAGACATTTCAGCCCACTTTCTGCGCCACGTAGGGCGCGAGCAAGCCTTGCACGGTGGAATCGATGAGCGTGTCGGAGAAATACTCCAGGTGCATCGAGTTCAGGGTACCGGCGCGGACATTGAGCGCCGGGGTGGCCTGAGCGTTTTTCACCAACTGAGCGCAGGCGAATTTCACCGGGTCAGGCACCTGGGAGAAGCCCGCGGTGTAGGTGAGCTCGATCTCGTCAAAGGCCAAGCCCAGGGGATTGCCCAGCCAGGAGACCTCGCCGGTTTCGGCAAAGTAGTCGAAGGTGCTGACGTCGAGGCTGACCCAGGTGCCGGGAAGGGCATAGACTAGGGCGATTTCGGCCAGTTCCCACATGGCGGTATCTTCGCCCCGCCGCGGCGGAGCATAGCGGCCCCTGCCCGATACCAGCGGTGAGGTTGCGGGGGTCAGCGCGGCGAGAGGCAGATTGGTGAGCTGGACATTGTTGCGGCCCGGCACCACGCGAATCCGCTCGATGAACTGCATGATGGCGAGCGTGGGCCGTCGGCAATACATGTTGATCAGCGAGGACGCCGCCGCGACGAACGATTCCGGAGTGGCGGACTCCAGGCCATAGGTTTCGTATTCCGAATCAGACAAATAGTTCATGGCGTTCCCTTCGTGGCTACGCGTTGGGGATGGAAGGGGGAGGGAATAAAAGCTGGTGAAGGAATCAGCAGGCAAGCAGCCTCAGAAAATAGGGGACGGAGTTTTTCCGTCCCCTGGGTTGCACACCGACGGCGCGAACCGAAAGCGGTGCGACGTTGCCAATCAGCGGAAACAGGGATCGATTAGCAACCTGGCCGCTATGGCCCGTCGCAAGCCGGAGCGAGCGCCCGGTGGCTACCGATCGACAACCACCTTGTAGTGGGCGTAGCTGGCGCCCTTGACGACGATGCCGCCGAACTTCACCACCACCATCTGCGAGGCCAGGGAGCTCGGTGTGCCGAGCTGGAAGACCCGCGGATCAGTGCTGGTGAGCCAGTGGTACTCGATCATATCTTCGCTGACGATGTAGGCAGGCAGGACCGCCGAGCCGCTGCCCGGAACGCCGGTGTAGGGAATCGACCAATCGGGAATGAGTGGCAGCTCTCCGGCCTGGGTGGAAAGCGTCTTGACGGTCAGGCCGCCCGCCACGGTCGTGCTGGAAAGCACCACGTTGAACTCCTGCTTCATCTCACGGTCAACCAGGTCGAACAGCACTGGATTGCTGTAGATCGCAGTCGGCCGCACTTCATAGTTGCTGTTGGAGACCATCTGCGCGATGGTGGACTTCAGGCCATCCACGATGCTCCCGGTGGTTGGAATCGTGACCACGTTGCCGCCATCGTTGATTTGTCCAGCCGCGCCGTAATACTGCGGCGTGGTGGGATTGGTCAACGAGGTGTCATTGCCGTTCCACAGCGCGACGTCGTGGGTGCGCAGCAGACCTTCGACGGAATCGGCCAGGTCCTTGGCCTGCAAGTAGGCGAACTGACTCTGCTGGCTGCCGACCTCGATGTCGAACACGTTGTAGTTGATTTGCGAGACCAGGCACTTCAAGGGAACGCAACGCTCGACGCGAGTCGGGGTCACCAGGGTGGGCGTGATGTTGCGCGGATCGACGAAGCCGTTGCTGGCGGTGGGGGACGGAATGCCCGTCTCTTCAAAGAAGCGCGAAGGATGGCCAGTGGCCGGGACTTGCTTGATGCGCTGGCCGAAGGGGCCGCGGCGGCGAACGATGTCGGTGATTTCGGTCTGGTAGCGATCGACTTCGATCGCGCCCGGGCCAATGTAATCGGCCGCAGCTTGCAGGTTGATGAATTGTGCTTTCATTGGTGTCCTTTCGAAAAGAAGTGGCGAGTGGATAGTGGTTAGTGGCTAGAAATTCCTGATTCAGTCCGGCCGCTGTCGAATTGGCTAGGCTTCGAATCGGCTAAACCAGAATGCCGGCGCGGGCGAGCTCGGACTTGACGGCGATGCGCTGCTCGATGCTGAGGCCGGCCAGGGCCTTCTCGATCACCGGCTTGTCGATGAGCGCGTCGCCTTCGACGCCCTGCTTGGCGAGCAGCGCGCTCACCATCGGCGACAGGGTCTTGCGGCGGGCGGTGTCAGCCTGCGCCTTCAGATTGCGGTTGCTGGTTTCCAGTTCGAGCAGCTTGCTGCGGAGGTCACTGTCGTGCTTGGCGCTGGCCTGCAGATCGCCATCGTCAACCGCGGCAATGATGCGGTCGATTTTGGCGTGCAGCGAGGCAAACTGTCCGTCCAGGTTCTTGAGCGCGTCGGCCAGCGATTGCGTGGCCTGCGCCATTTGACCGGCCAGGGCCGGCATGTCGGGGGTGGCGTCTGTGGTCGTTGTGTCCTGATTCATGTTTTGTCCTCTTACTGTGTGGGATGTGGGAAGAAGGAACTAGCAGCTAGCAATTAGCATTTAGCATTTAGCATTTAGCACTCAGCATTCAGCAGCCAGCCGAGGCGCAGCCCCTGCAAAACTAAGTCCCTCAGGGGCTGAAGCCCAGTTTGAAAAGGGCCACTTGCGGCACGACTGAAGCCGTGCCCTGATACAAAACGATTTAGGAGATATCTTCTAGCAACTGGTGGTCAGCAATCAGCGTTCAGAAAACTCAGCGCGGCACTCAGAAGGCCCAGCACTCAGCACTCAGAAAGCTCAGCACTCAGAAGCCCGGCAATCAGCACTCAGCACGGAGTCGGACCCCGCTCTGTCCGCACTAATTGCTAGGAGCCATCTCGTAAACCGGAGCGAGCCAAACCAAGGTACCTCAGGGGCTGAAGCCCAGTTTGAAAAAGGCCACTTACGGCACGGCTGAAGCCGTGCCCTGACACAAAGCGAAGGTGGGATGGTGTCTAGCAACGCGTACAGGCAGAGAGGATGTGGCTGACTGTTGGGCACCCAAGCACTATTGCTAAGCGCTAACTGCTAGCTGCTAGCTGATGCCTGCTAGTTGCTAGCTGCTAACGCAATCCAGGTTTGCGGGTAGGCGGCCTTGTCGCGATGCAGCACCGCGGCGCCGGTGAAGGTGAAACCGGTGACCGTCCAAATGAACGCCTCCTGGTTAGGCACGCTGGCGTCGGCGATCTCGTACGACATGCCGAGGCTATTGCCTTGTTGGGACCTGATCTCGCGCACCACGTCGGGAAAGTCGCGAGCGAACAGGTAGCCGCTGACGGCAATCTGCCCGGTTGCATTGGGCTGCCCGCCGTCGTGCAGAGGCACGATGTTAGCCTCGCTGACGATGCCCACCTTGCGGCGCGCGTCGTGGCTGAGGAGCGCCGGAGCATAATCGAGCGCCATGCCCAGGAGCGAGGGCAATGCCTGCTCGGTGGCGGGGCGCGTTAGCATCACGCGATGGCCGCGGGCGCCGCTGGGCGCGCGTTGCGAGGCGACACCCACCAGGGTGAGAACGCCCCGGAAGGGCAGCCGATTGGGATGCGCGGGGACATCGGGCAGGTTGAGCGCCATGGCTTCCAGTTGCAGGTTCATGGTAGGTCCTTGTGTGTCCCACAGTGTGGGAGGGTGGCAGCTAGCACTTAGCACTTAGCACTTAGCAACTAGCAAGAAACGAGGAACCGCAGATCCTTTGACTTGTTGCTGCCGAGAATCAGTTGTCAGTAGTCAGTAGTCAGTTGCCAGAGGAGACATCTGCGATTCATGCGGCGTCTGGCACCGGGTGACTATAGGGGTCCTTCGACTCGTCGCTACGTTCCTCGCTCAGGATGACAATCGAAGAGAGTTGTTCATTGCATGAGCGGAGCGTCGGAAAGGCCGGCCTGCTTGTCGGGAAGGGGTGGAAGACCGCGCATGCGACGGACCTCATTGACGGTGAAGACGCCGCAGCCAATCAGGATCTGCTGGATTTGTGCCTGCTCCAGTTCGTTGGGCGCGTCCACATCGGTGAACACGAACTCCAGATCGTCCCAACCCAGGCGTTTGCTGATGGCATCGCGCGTCAGGTGTTCGGCAACTAAGCGCGCGACCGGCACGACTGCGGTGCGGAAGGCATCGTCGTACTGCGTGGTCGCGGTGTTGCGGTTGACGTCGCGCTCCAAACCGAGCAACATGGGCGGCAGATCGAAGGCGTCGGCAATGATGCGGATGAGGAACTCCTGCCATTGCAGGCGCAGGTCGGCGTCGGTGCCGCCGCTGAAGCGCAGCACTTCGGGCTTGGTCTCGACCGATAAGATGGGCACTCTGCCGGTGCCTTCAATTTCGTCCTGCCACCAGCGGATGAGGCGCTCGTGATGCTGCGGGCTGAGGTTCTGCAACCACAGCGCGTACTGCACCACGGTGTTGCTGGCGAGCCGCGAAGCGAAGCGGTGGGCGCACAGAAACTCGTGGATGGTTTCGAATGCGACCTCGAGTTTGCCCAGGCCGAAGGGCGTGTGGGTGCGGGGATTCAGCCGAATGTAGGCGAGCTCCTCGTCGGCGAGCGTGACCTCTTGTTGCGGCGTGAACAGGCCGGTGGCCTGCACGTAGCGTGGCGACGAGGGATTGCCGTCCCAGTCGGTGCGAATACGAATGCTGGCCCCGTCCACCGGCCACAGCGTGAGCGGGCGCGCAGGATCGCCGCTGAGGTCGAGCTCGAGCGCGCCGAAACCCCCGACCAGCACGTCTTCCAGGACCTGCTCGATCATGGAGCGGAAAGAGTCCTGGGGATTTGGCTGCTCGAAGTTGAGGGTGAGGGCGGCGATACGTTCGGCGGCGTTAGGCAGATCGTCGAGCACGCGTCCGCGCCGCGGCTGAATGCGCCACTGCATTCCGGCGATGCGGTCCTTGATGGTGTTGATGGCTTTGCGGGCGACCGGCATCTCGGCGAAGCGGCGCAAATTGAGGGGCGTAGGTTTGGGCATGACTCCGGCACGCACGAGCGTGGATGCCCCCGGAGTGAAGATGGTGGGCAGAGGCACCGTTCTGCGGGCGGGTGAAGCGCTGGTGGCTAGCAGCGCGGCAGGCGCTGACCGGAGTCCCGGCCAGTGCTGGTGGAGGAACGCGGAACCGGCCGAGCGTGCGCCGGCAATGCGGCGCAGCGCGCCGCGAAACGTGTTTCGCATGTGCATGATGTTTGCCTGTAGAAAGTGGCTAGTGGTTAGTGGATAGTGGATAGTTTCGTTTGGTCGAGAACCGCCAATGCCGGAGTCTCAGAGCATGGCGATCATCGCGAACGCAAAGGCGACTCCGCCGAGAGCGGCAATTGCCACCGCTACGCGCACGTGACCTTTGCCGAAAATCGCAAAAAGCAGACAAGGCATGCTCGCACGCGCCAGCCTCGGCGCCCAACGATAGGTGTACGGAAACGCGGCATACTCTGGCGAGTGCGGAGTCCCAACGAGAAATGCCGCCATACCCGCCAAAATCAAAATGCTATAGATGATCCCCAGCTTCGAGATCCAGATACGCCAGCCGGGCTGCCGGCGATTGTGATGCCACCACGAACAGGCGTACAAGACAGCAATTGGTGTCGCCAAGAGAAATAGACTCAGCAGCCATTCGAATAGTCGGTCGTACCAATGCATTGGTATGTACTTGCGTCCTCGTCCAGGACGTTACCACGGGTTCTGCGTAGTGACTACAGCGACTCTATAGTTTCAGTTCGACCCGCGCGCGATCGGCGATGGCGGGCATCTGGGCGGCGGTGGCAACGTCGATGCCGTAGCGGTCGAGGGCCTCCAGCGCAAAGGCGACGCCAGGGTCTTTCCAGTCGAGTCCATCCTCGATCACGGCGTAGAGGTTCGGATCGGCATTCTCGGCCAGGGCCATGCGGTCGCGAAAATTCTGATAGCTGAAGGCCAGCACTTTGGCTGCATTGACGTCCGTCGCGAGCGACACCGCGTGGAACATCTGGATAACATTCTCCGGCCGATACGCGCAATCGATCTTGAGCGGATCGCCGTTGCCCGCGTACCTGGCCACCTCGATGTCCTTCCACATCACCTGCCAGACGCCGGCCTGCTCGAAGGCGCCACGCATGAGGTTGTAGATGGCCCGGCGGCCAACGGCCTCGCGCTGCGGCGCGTGGCGCTCGGACTCAAGGTAAGTGCGCGCCAGGACGCCAAGCTCGGCCTGCGGCGATTCAGTCAGCACCGCCTGCATGGGCGCCAGCTGCAGCACGCCGGAAAACGATTGCTGCATCACGTCGAGCAGCCAGTCGCGGCGCGACATCGGCAGCTTGTAGTTGATGACCTCGGCGGCGCGCGATTGCAGCAGGCGGCGCAGCTCGTCTTCGTAGGATTGCAGCAGCTCGATATCAACTTCCGGATCGAGGCAGCGCACGCGGTGCCAGTCGCGCGTGAAGCGTACGTCGCTGAAGCCGTCGGCGCCTTCTTCCAGCATGACCACGCCGACATTGACGAACTCCTGCTTGACCACGTCGGGGACGTAGCGGAGGAGGAAGCAGTCGCAATGTTTGTAGTCAGGCATTAGCATTCAGCAATCAGCAACTAGCAATTAGCATTTAGCCAAACCCGTTTGTCATTGCTGCGTTTCGCGCGGCTGAAGCCACGCTCGTGTTGTGCCGTCCCTACGGGACTCGATCATATCTTCCGACGTACCCAGCGCTGAAGCGCTGGGCTAAGCTCTTTCGCCCCTTCGGGGCTGATTTATTGCCCGCTTCATTACATGGTCGCAAACCGATACGAGGCTGCGACGCAGTCTGTGATGGGCGGACCATCTCCCAGCGACGTTGCGACACAATCTCCGGACGGGCGAGCTGATAATTCTATTCTCGTTCATCTCTGAGTCTCGGTGTCTCTATTGCCCGCTTCATTCCATGGTCGCAAACCGATACAAGGTTGCGACGCAGTCTCTGAAGGGCGGACCATCTCCCACCAACGTTGCGACACAATCTCTGGACGGGCGGGCTAGTTCTATTCTCGTTCATCTCTGTGTCTCGGTGTCTCTGTGGTGCAACATTAGTTCACCGCCTCGCGCCAGTTCGGGAAGGGGTCCCGAGATGAATTCTTGAAATCCTGGATCAACTGCCGGACTCGCGAACGGCGCTCCAGCAGGCGCTCCAACAGCCGTTCCAACTCGTCGCCCTCCGAGTTGTACCACTCCGGGGGAATTTCTTCGGCCAGCGGCCACAGCGAGCTCTCGGGGAAAGTTTCGATGCGGCTGAGCCACGGCTCGAAGCTGTCCCACGATGTGATACATGCGTAAACGTCGTTACGCCCGAAGACGCCGCGCAGGGGCGCGTCGGGAAAATTCCACTCGCCGGCATTGAAGCAGTAACCCTGATCAATAAAGCTGGCGGTAAATTTACGTTCCCGCACGCGCTTCCAGAAAGCCGCCTGACGACCGTTGGCATTGCACGTCCACTTGTCGAGGGCGAGAATGCCGGCGAAGTCGCGCAGGTTGCGGACCCGGGCGATCATGTTCTCCGGCAGGTAGTCGTAAACCTGACCTTCCTGCGGCGAGACCAGGTAGCGCGAGCCGAACGACAGCCCGGGAGTGAACATGGTGCGAGTCCCGCAAAGTTCAATGCGCAGGTCGGGGGTGTGCTCCAGCAGCCAGGGCTGCACGTTGACCACGGCGGCCACCGGCACTGGCAGGCCGACCATCTCGGCCAGGCGCGTGCCCAGCCAATCGTTGACCAACACGCGCGTGTGCTGCGGGTTGTTCTGAAACTTGACGACGTAGTAGAAGCCGTCGGCGCAGCGCATGAGCTGACTCTGGGCGCCGCCGCGCATCCTGCGTACGTGTTGGACCGCCTGAACGAACACGAGACCAGACCCACTCACCCCGCGGGAGCGACGGGGCGGTCTCTACCACAGTGTGCCGTGGAAACCGCCCGCAACGGCCATTGCGGCCGTACATCACGGCCATCACCTCCGCGTCGCCAGGCCAATCGCGTGCACGAGGGTGCGCGAGCAGCCAAACCATCACGGCAGTTTCCGCCTTCATGCTAACGCGGATAGGCTGCCATTGCGCCGTCACCCGTCACATAGGCGTGTGCGGTGGGGAAAACAGTGGTTAGTGGCTAGTGGCCAGTGGTTAGTGATCAGCGGGGTGCTAACGCTAACTGCCAACTGCCAACTGCCAACTGCTAACTGCTTTACCCGGTTTGCAGGATGGCGAAATTGCACTCGCGCAGGGATTGCGGCGGCTTCACCACAACTTCGGCGCGGACCGCCAGGGCGATGGCCATGGCCATCACGGTGTCGTCATGCGCGCCGCCGGCCGCCGCCGCGGTGCCGTCCTGATGGCGGATGAAGGTGCGACATTCCTGCAACAGCCGCCGGCTGAGAAAGAGAAATGATGCACTCGCCAGGACGGCGGCAAAGTTTTCCAGCATGCGGGGGCGGGAAGCCGAGGTGGTAAGCCATCCTGGCGGGCCGTTGCCGGGATACAAGTTCTGGTAGCCCTCGCTCATGGCGAGGTGCGCGATCACGGCGTGTCCATGATTGTTGCGCTCCACGGCCACCAGCGCCTGATTATATTTCTTGCCCAGGACTGCGACGCGCGCGGCCAACTCCTGCGGGGTGAAATGTCCGAGCAACTCGGCGCACTGCAAACCGGTGGAGCGCTCGATGACCTGAGCGCAGGCATAATCGCCATCGCAGCCGCCCCCGGCTGGGTCCACGCCAATGATGTATTGCTTGGGCGTGACTCCATTGCCGCCCACGACGGGCGGGAAGAACGCGAGCAGCCTTCCGTTGTCGCTGGCGTCCGCCGCCGCCGGAGGCTGTTTCAGGCGCTCGTCCAGGATGTCGCAATCGAAAACGCAATCGCCGGAAGCGAGGAAACAGCTCTCGGGATCCTCAGCGTATTCTTCCGGGGCGCGATTGCCAAAGTTGGCGCGCATCTCGCGGCGAAAGGCAATTTGTCCGGCGTCGAGATTATGTTTCTGCATGAGCTCGCGCTCCTGGTCGCTGAACTCGACGATTTCCACTTTGCGACGATAATTCGGGTCCCACCACCAGGGATAGAAATGGCGAAAGTAGCCGGTTTGCGGGGCGCGCTGCCACTCTTCGTAGAAGGTGCCGCCAGCCCCGTTGGGGGTGGACTCCAGAAAGATCTCGCCGTCCGGCGGAACGGCGGCGCGCAACGAAGCCAGGGTCTCGGCCACATCGCGCGGCCAGCGGGCGACCTCCGAACAATGCAGATTGTGGATGGTCAACCCGCGGCCGGCGTTGGGGTCCGCCGCGGTCTCCACGCGATATTCGCTGTCGAGCATGGGAAACACGATCTGGCGGACGTTGGCGCGCGAGGTCACCAGCGCGCCTTGGCGCAGCGACTCTGGCAGGTTTTCCAGGAGCCGGTGCACGATGCGAAAAATTTCTTCGGCGGAGCGCTGATCGTGGGCGACTTGCACGCTCAGGGTGCCTTCGCGGGTGATGCAACTGACGAAGAAGCGCGCGGCAACATAGGTGGTGACGCCCAACTGACGGGCCTTGAGGACGATGTTGCGCTGGCCGCTGGTTTTCTCCAGGTCGCGCTGGGCGCGATTGAGGCGCAGCCGCAGCAAGTGCCCGCGCTTGTCGCGGATCTTCAGCATGGTATGCATCACCAGCGCGCGGACCGTTTCGATGCCTCGAGGTATCGGGCTGGTCCAGTTGGTTAGCTGCGGATGTTGATCGAGGTTGTCACCGGCCTCCTTGAGCACAGCAAGGATGGCATTCTGCAAAGTGCCAGGGTCGGTGGCCTGGATTAGCTCGGATGCAGACGCCGTCTTGGTTGTTGACGGAGTCCGATGCAGGCGTGTTGTCGTTTGTATTCTACCCACCGCAGTACTCCTGGAAGCAGTTGTCAGTTGCCAGTTGTCAGTTGCCAGTTGTCAGTAGCCAGTAGTCAGTTGCCAGGCGTCAGGTTCATGCGCGCCTGATTCAACGTGGCGACGACGCGGCGTCTGGTTACATCCCAGCTACGAAGCCGGGGCCAACGCCGTACGCCTTGGCCACCTGCTCCTGGGTGGGGCGCGGCGTCAGCGCCAAAACTTCGCGGTAGCCGCGGGGAAGCGCCAGCTTCGCGCTGACTCCAGACAGAGCAGCGGCCATGCCGTTGATGGTGGCAGAGAACAGCAAGAGTGCCGCCAGCACGCTCTTTTGCGAGTCGGTGTTGGCCACTTTATTCGCCGCCAGGATTTGTGCATTGACCTCGCTGGCGAGGGTGTTCACCGCCGCCGAGAGGGCGGACAGATTGCCCGCCGATTTGTTGGCCGTCCAAGCCGCGCCTGCGTCCTTGATGAGGGGCAAGTCCACAACGGCCGCATTGTAAACAGACTCAAAGAACGCGCCGAGTGTCGGGTCGTTCCGCAAGTTGGCAAAGGCGGCAGCCGATTGCAATGCGACCTCCGCCTCAGCCACTACGATGTTGACCGTCTTGGCCGTTTGTGAGGACGAGCATCCCGTGTTGAACACGCAGAGTGCCATGCACATAAGGACAGATAGGACAACGCTGTAAGCTTTTTTCATTTCGACCTCCAGTAGTCGGTAGCCAGTAGCCAGTAGTCAGTTGGCAGTAGTTAGCCAGCAGTTAGGAACTGGCAACTGGCTGCTGACTACTGGCAACTGGTTTTTCACTGCACGGTTTGGCAATAGAAGGTGGCGCCCTTGACCTGGTCGGAGGAGCCGCCGTTGAAGGTGAGCTTGATGGTGTCGGCGTTGGCGAGGTTCTCGCTCCCCGCATTGCCATAGCTGCCGCCGATGCCGATGGCGGTGCCCGCGATCACCGGGCTGAGATTCGCCGACTGCGATGCCAGCGACGAGATGGTAAGTACCTCAATGTCAGATGCCAGGTTCACACTCGACGAGGTGTATGCGCCGTAGGCCCACGTTGTGGTACCCAGGGTCCACTTGTAGGTGATGGCCCCTGACGCTGTGGGATGTGTCCACTTGGCAAAGCAATGGATGCCAGCGCCGACCGCGAAAGTGCCCGCCGGCAGCGTGGCGGTGTAGAGGGTTTGATCGGCGCTGTTGCCGGTGAGGGTTGCGGTTGCGCCTTGCATGGTCCCGCTCACCAGACGAGTGCCCGTCCCGCAGCCGTTGCAGGTGGTGACGTTGAGAGTGCCGACGGTGGCTGTGGTGGCGTTGACGTCGGCGGAGTAGATTTCATCCCAACGATAACTGGGATCGCCGAGCCAGCGAGTGCTGTTGTCGCCGCCCACCTTGGCCGGAATGAATTCCCACTGCTGGGTGTTGGGAACGCCGCCGGGGAAGGCATAGGTCATCTTGGCGAAGAGCTCGGGCGATTGCCCGTAGATGGTCCGGTTCGGCATACGGAAGCCGATGCCACCCACGCTGAGGTCGGTCGAGGTGCCGCTGGCAGCCACCACGGTCTCGTTCGAACTGGTGGTGCCGAGGATTTCCGTGAGAATGCCGTTGCCGGAATGCGGCGACTGCACGAAGGTGTTTAGATCGAGCGTGAAGGCCTGGCCGGAAAGGAATCCGCCAGTCGGGCCGTAGTAGAACGGGACCTTATTCATATTCGCCGCAGCCGTAGTGCGGCTGTTGACCACGTCGTTGACTGCGTTGACGTAGTTCTGCACGTAGAAATTATTGACGCTGATGTACGGAGTAGTGCCCACGGTCCCATTCACATACTTGATGACATCGTTGACGCCGCTGCGGCCAAACGTGTAACCGCCGACGATGTACAGGCTGGGCTGAGCGCCATTCTGGCCGGTCTGGTCGATGGTGATCAGCGGGTCCTGGCCGCTGATTTCTTCCTCCGTCTTGAATCCGAGGATGGTCAGCGTTCCCGACTGGCCGCCGTTGAGGCGCACGATTGAGGTGGTGTTGGAATCGCCGCTCAAGCCATGCACCACTGCGACACCGCTGAGGTTGTTGAAATTGAAACCGTAGCGCCCGGCGCTGTTGGTGGTGATGTTGGCGATGTCTGACGCTGTGGCACTTGCTCCGGTAAACAGAATGTTGTCGAGATAGCAGCCGCTGACTTCAATGGTGCGCAGGAATGCGGTCTCGCCCATGTTCTCGATGTTGAAGCAATTGCCGGCGGTTTGATTGGCGCCATTGCCGGTCACGCGCAGGTCCTGGAAGCCTCCCCAATGCCACCACTGGGCGGCGGAGCCGATGCCGGTGCCGACGGTAGAAGTGGCGATCAGGTCGGCGTTGAGGGCATTGGCGGCGGTGATGATGGTGCCGTGATTGCTGGAGGTGCTGGCGCCGATCAGGCGAGCGCCGGGCAGCGCAATGATTCCCGCGGTGACTACATTGTTGCCGTTGTTGTAAGTCACCGTGCTGTTGATGGTGTAGGTGGTCGCCGCCAGCTTCAATGTCACCGAGTCATAGAGGATGAAGCCAGGACCGGTGTACGGCGAAGTGCGATCGTCGATCACTGCGCCCAGCACCGCGCCATTGTTGTAGGCCGCGTTGATCGCAGCCTGGAGGCTGGCGTAGTGGCTGACGAAGTATTCGTGACCGGGAATGTCGCGGGCGGTGAGGTCTCCGGCAAAACTGGCGTTGCCGGTAGCCGGGTCTGACATGGTGGTAAAGACGGTGTAGTTACCGGTGCCGTTGTAAACCCGTTCGTTGGCGGAGGCGATGGGGCCGGCCGCGGAGAAGACGTACACATCGGCAGTAGGCCAGGCCGAGCGGTTGCCGCCGCTGTAGGCGGGAACGGCGCCGCCGCGAATGACGACCGCGGCGACGCTGCTGGAATCGGTCACGTTGTCTTTAGCAGTGAAGTTGGCGGCGCCAGGCGCGGCAAAGCGGAAGCAGGCCTTGTCGTAATCATTCGCAGGCAGTCCTATGACGGCAAAGGGATGGGTGCAGTAGTTGTTGCTGAGGTAGGCTGGAGTTTGGAAATCGGCGGCGTAGGAGCCGGGAGAATCCCACTGATTGCCGCTGATGGTCAGCCCAGCGCCGGCATTGCTCACCTGCAAAGAAGCGGTGCAGGAGCCGCCGCAGGTGAGTTGGCCGCCGGAGAACTTGTTGTTGCTGATATTGAGCCCAACAATGCCACTGCTGTTCAGCAGAATGTCGGAATCGCGCGCGATCCCGAAGGTGTTTCCCGAGATGACAGAGCGCACCAGCGGGGTGGTGACGTAGATGTGGTTCTCGGTGGGATTCCAGAAGCCGGTGGAGGTGGCGAAATTGTTGTTGCTGATATTCAGGCGATAGGTGCTGTAGGACTCGGGGCTGGCAACATAGATACTGAATTGCTTGGCGTAGAGAATATTGTTGTGGTGGATTTGCACCCCGCTGGCCCCATCCACCTGGATGGCCGACCACTTATTGGCGAAGAAGTGATTGTCGGAGATCAGAATCGAGTGGGAGGGATTGTTGCCGTAATCCTCGCCGTCGCCCTTAACCACAACCCCATTGAAGGTGCTGGAGTCGAAGGTGTTTCCGATGACACTGCCGATGTTGCCCTGAATGAACACCCCGATGCCGCACTCAAACCAATTGTTCTTGATTTCGAAGCCGGAGTAGGTGAGCGGGTTGATGCAAACCTGGCTGCCGTTTTCCGGAGTGCCCCACAGGATGCCCTCGACATCGATGTTCTGGGTACCGGAATCCTGGGTACAAGTATTGCTTCCGGCGCTGGCATTGGAGCCCATGCACAGTGCATTGAGGCTGTTGGCGGGGTTGAACAGCAGCACCTGGGTGGCCGCCTGACCGGCCCCGATCAGGTTGTCGTTGTTGCGGGTGTAAGCGGTGCCGCTAATAAAGTAAGTTCCGCGCGGCAACAGGACCGTACGTCCGGGTTGCACAGAGAACAGCCGATTGGGCGGCGTGGCGCTGGTGCAGTTCATGGCGGCGCACCAGGCGGCGGTGTTGTCGGTGCCATACCACAGCGATCCGTTGGCAACCGTGGTGGAAGCGGCGTCCTGCAACGTGACCTGGGTGGCTGACTGATAGCTGGCAATGGACGTGTTCAGGAAGGCGCCGGCAGCTCCCGCGCCCTGAAAGAACGCGGCTTTGCCCACGTCGGCGGCGCTGAAGGACGATCCCGAGCAGGTGACAACCTTCTGCCCGCTGGTAATGTTGCAGCCGGTTTGCAGAATGCCATCGCCCTTCAGGCCGTAGGCGCGCAGGTCCATGACGGGGAAGTTGGCGGCCGCAAACGAGGGCGCATTGAAACCATTGCTGTTGACCGAAGAAGGATTAGGCCACGAACCGAAGGTGATGTGATCGGGAGACGACAAGCGCAGGTTGTGGCCCAGACCGCTGTCCTGATCTACGATGATCCCCGCCGTCGAGGCAAAACGATCGGGGGTGGCATTGCCGGTGATGTTGGAGCGGTAGCCGCCCGATTGATCGTCGCTGGTTCCGTTGTCGTAGAGGCCAAGCGAGTAAGCTGTGCTTCGGGCATCGACGACGCTGACGTTGGAGAAGGTGGTGTAGGTGGTTCCGGGGGCCACATAGATTCCGTAAAGGTTGTTGCCGGTAGTGGTGGAATCGGCATTGTCGTAAACCTGGCAGTTCGAGATGGTGGTATAGCTGGCCCCATTCAACACCTGAACCGCACTGTTATGCGACAGGTAGCTAAGGCAGTTGGACAGCGCCGTCAGCGAAGAGCCGGCGTCAATCACAATAGCGCCCACATCATTCTGCTGGTTGAGGGCGCTGCCGTAGTAGGTGGCGCCGTTGATGACCGTCTGCGTGGCCTGGAGCAGATGCAGACCCATGGAACTGGCGGTCGAGTTGGACCCGGCGGTGCTGCCGTAGAAGCCGGTAATGACGTTCTGGGCAGCCGCATGGGCCGGGTCGCCCTCCAGCCGGAGCTGCTCGCTGAGGTTGTAGGCGAGGTTGGGGGCAGTCACTTGATTGCCGTAACCGTTGGAGCCGCCCGCGGCCAGCCCGGCTGCGTCCAGCCAGGTCACATGGTTATCGACGATCTGCGCTCCGGGAGTTTGGTTCCAGGTAGGAGCAGAGGTTCCCGTCTTACAGTCTGCGGTGCATGAAATGGCGACAAAGGCATAGGAGTTGCCGTTGCCGGCTGAGGGACGAATGATATTGCCTACCACTTGCGCCGTCGAAGCGCTCCAGTCGGGGAAGAGTCTTCCGTCGAGATAAATTCCCTGGGTGGCATTGAAGTCGGCCTTGACGTTGCCAATGCGATTGCCACCGCCAACGATGTGCAGGCCGGCTTTGCCGTTGCCGTAGAGTTCGGTGCGGCCGTCAATCATGCCGTTAGGGCCCCATTCCACGCCGTCGCCTCCGTTGGACGACAAGAACAGATCGTGCCCGGCGTTCATGCCGCCGAGCGCGTAGATGCCCTGCTGGAGGAAATCGTGGGCGCGCACATTGATCAAGTGAAGGTTGCCCGACCACGGCCAAAACATGCCCATCAGACCCTGGCGGCCATTGCCGTCGAGTTCAAGGTCGCGGATGGTAGCCGAGTCGGCGGACGCAGCCACACTTTGAATGAGCGGACAGGGAGCAGGAGGGTCAGAGCTAAACACGGTGGCCGACGCTCCTCCGTCCACGCCGGAAGTGGTTTGTCCCAGGCCGGCCAGGGAGACGCCCGGCGAGCTGACCTCGATGCCGGGACAGCCACCCAGCAACCACCTGCCCGCGCCAAACCAGATGGCGGCCGGCTTGTTTACGGTCAGGGTGGCCGCACAGACCTGTCCCGGGGCAAAGCCGCGCGCATCAATGGTGCCGCCCGAAGAGGGCAAGGCGGCAAGCGCAGCGTTGATCTGGGCGCAGGGATCGGGTTGCGGGTAATTTCCCGGGTTGGCTACACCGTTGATGTTCTGCGCCGTCAGGGTGGTGAAGTTGCCGGTGTTGGGCGTCACGTTGCCGATGGGCGGTGGCGAGGCCAGATTGCCGCCACCGCCGCCCGTGGAGTCAACATAAGCCTTGTTGGCGGCGTCGGTCGGGTTCTGCGGCGTGGGCACCGCGGGCGAGTTGCTGAAGGTCTTCACGCCGGTGATGGTTTGGGTGGAAGCCAGGCTGACGTAGGTGGAGTCGGCGTAGTCGCGGGTGAGAAGTTGCGCCGCCTGGCTGGAGGGAACCAGCTTGCTGCGGATGGCGCCGATGGTGGTGGTGGGCGCGTTGGGCACCACCCAAAACTCGGAGTCGGTGGTGCCGTCATCCAACTTGAAAATGGCGCGATAGTAGGTGCCCGCAGGACTGGCGCCGGTGTTGGGCGCGAGGCTGGCGTTGAAACCGCCGCTGGGATCCAGAGTGACGGTAAGCGAGCCGGGGGTCACCGCCTGTCCGGCGGCGGTGGTGAAGGCCGGCCACGAGATCAGGGCGGTGCCTTGCGCGGGAGTGCCGTCGGCGCGGTACACGGTGTCGGTAATGTGACACAGTGTGGGACTTTGGCCGATGGCCACGGCGGGCGCCAATAGCGTGGCAAGAATTATCGGAAGGAGGACAGAAAAAAACCGCCCTGCGAGGCGGCTGATGGTCGGCATAATCCATGCCTCTCTGCTGCCGGCGGGAGCCGGCGGAAGGTTGCGAATTGGATGGTATGTCCCACAGGGTGGGAGTCCTACCCGGACATCGGGTTACGCGAGAATTGACTAACTGCGCTCGGACTGCGCCGCCTGATAGCTGCGCATGAACCGCTCCACGCTGCGCACGTAAACATCGGCGAAGTCCACGACCTGGCGGCGGGCCTGAATCATGTCCATGGCGTCGTCGAGCCCGAAGCCCTGGGCGCGCAACACCGCCAGCGCCATCATGGGGGCGCGATGCACGCCCGCGGCACAATGGATGAAAACCTTGTTGTCGGCGCCATCGCCCAGCGCCTCCAGGGTAAAGTCCACGCCGCGCTGCAACAGCTCCGGCGGTTTGAGCTGAAAGTCGTCGTCGGTGGGGTTCCACAGCACCTTGACGCCATACGGCTCGGCAAGTGGTGTGTCATCCCACTCGATCTGCATGTTCACGATGTGAGTCACGCCGGCGCGCACCACCTCGATCATCTTGTCATCGAACCAGATGGCGCCGCCTAAGGCGATGCGGTCGGTCACCCACGTCATGTCCATGCTACAGTCTGCTCCCCTGCGGAGCTGTCCGCCGCAGCGGGAACTCCACTTGCCATTCTACAAGGCGGCTATCTGACATATCGGGTTTGCCAGCCAACAGCTTCATCGGTCTTTCTCACGCGGCCACGTCCGGCTCCGGTTCTTCGTCCGACAGAGGATCGAGGCCCAGGGTCTTGAGAAAAGCTTCCACCCGATTGACCGGCGGCGGCTCCGGCGACGGGGAAGGCGCGCCCCCGGCGGCCAGCGCGGCGGGAAGAGCGCTGGGCGCGGCTTCCTCCTCCAGCGGGGGCAGGGTGTAAAGGCCGGCAAAATCGAAAAGTGTCTTTGCCGCCAGGTAGCTGCCCGATTCCGCCAGCTTGATGATGGCGCTGTTGATCTCCTCCAGGTGACGCCAGATTTGCACCTTGGCGCGCTCCACCGCCTGTTGCCGCGATTTCAAGGTGGAAAAGGCTGCGGCGTGGCGGCGCGCTTTCTTCGCCGCGTTGGTTGAGGCTGGCGGCTTGCGGTTCTTCTTCGCGGCGCCGCTCTTCTTCACGGCCAGACTCTTATTGGATACGGCGCTGCGCGGCGCTGGCGCTGGCATCTTGCCCGATGGCACCGTGCTGTTCTTGAGTGGCATGTTTGTTCTCCTACCCAAGGGACGTTCATAGCCACGAATGTGGCTTACCCCTGGCGGGCGGAGCGGGACATTTGCAGTCCTCCCAATTGGGTCACCGTGGAGCACCCCGACCTTCAAGACGCGGGATGAGACGTGCTCTCCGCCGGTCGAATCGTATGAAGTTTCGTACCGGGGATGAAGTATCGCGCGAGCGGAAGTCGTTGACATCGGCAACGCAGTGGAGGCGCGCAGGCCCGCTCCACCCAAAATTGCGCCAGAAACACAAAAGCCCAGCCGAAGCTGGGGGGTATGGCGGAAAGTCGGTGGGCCCGGCCAAGATGCGGCCAGAAACACGAAAACCCAGCGCTCGGCTGGGTCACTGGCGGGAAGCCTTGCAGAACCGCTCCCCAATCTCTAACTCTAGTTTCAATATAGCACATTTAAGGGGTAAATGAACACCATTTTCGTGGTTTATTTTTCGGTTGTTTTCAATGGTTTGGATACGATTGTTGTGTTTTGCCATATTGACATGTAAAAAGTACCCGCAAAAACAAGAAAGTGGTATCACGACGACTAATAAATGGACCGATTTGGGAAAGGAAATGCCTCGCCCTTAGCCAAACCTAGGCTAGAAACGGGGCACCCATGTCCGTTGGGGAGGAACTGCCGCTCTAGCAAGCTCCGCCTGCCTTAGTTCTTCCTGAGGTCTACCTAGGTCTTTAAGAAAGCTTTAGGTGTGCCGCGCAAATCGTGCTACCATGAGCGGCAAGCTAAGCAATCCGCGCTCTTAATTCATTGCCACCAATCTGTGCCGGCAGGTGGATGTCCCGAAAGACTCCGCGGAACAAGGGGTCATCAAGACATCTCAGCGGAACCCGGGGTAAATCTCGTTCGAGATTGGCTAACTTGTGCCGTAACGGCGGTACGAAGGAGAACTACTTTGCAAGTCAACAGACCTTCCATCCCATGGGTGGCGATCCCAGTGATCTTTGCTGCGATCCTGTTTGTGAGCAGCACCGGGGCGGCGGCCCAAGAGAAGGTGCTGCATAGTTTCAACAACAACGGCACGGACGGGATTGTTCCCGACGGCGGCGTCATCTTCGATGCCGCCGGCAATCTCTACGGCACGACTTGGTCGGGCGGCGCCTACGACTACTGGGGCACGGTGTACGAGTTGACGCCGGCAGCGGGTGGGGGCTGGACGGAGCAGGTGCTGCATAGCTTTAACAACGTCGACACGGACGGGGCTTCTCCCGCCGCCGGCCCGATCTTTGATACCGCCGGCAATCTCTACAGCACGACCGCCGGTGGCGGCACTTATCTCAAAGGCACGGTGTTCGAGTTGACGCCCACAGCGGGCGGGGGCTGGACGGAGAAGGTGCTGTATAGCTTCGGCAACGGCACCGATGGGTTCGCGCCCTACTCCGGTCTGGTTTTTGATGCCGCCGGCAATCTCTACGGCACGGCCTACTATGGCGGTGCTTACAGCCGCGGGACAGTGTTCGAGTTAAGTCCCCAAGCGGGCGGAACTTGGACGGAGCAGGTGCTGCATAGCTTCGGCAACGGCACGGACGCGTCTGCGCCCCTCTCCGGCCTGACCTTTGATACCGCTGGCAATCTCTACGGAACGACCGAGATAGGCGGCGCTTACAGCGCGGGGGCGGTGTACGAGTTAAGTCCCCAAGCGGGCGGGGGCTGGACGGAGAAGGTGGTGTATAGCTTCGCCAACAACGGCACGGACGGGACTTCTCCCCGCGCCGGCGTCATCTTCGATGCGACCGGCAATCTCTACGGCACCACCTACGCAGGCGGCACTTACAACCTGGGGATTCTGTTCGAGTTGACGCCCGCAGGAGGCGGAACTTGGACGGAGCAGGTGCTGCATAACTTCGGTAACGGCACGGACGGGTCTAATCCCTATGCCAGGCTGATCTTCGATACCGCCGGCAATCTCGACGGCACGACCTACCAAGGCGGCAGTTATGGCGGGGGGACGGTATTTCGATTTAACGCCCAGGGAGAGGTCTTGCTGCAGAGCTTCAGCGGCACCGACGGGGCCAGCCCCGTAGCCGGGCTGGTCCTTGATGCCGCCGGCAATCTCTACGGCACGACCTCCTCTGGCGGCGCTTCCGATGAGGGAGCAGTGTTCGAGATTACCGGTGCGCCTCCAGTCCCGTATCAATTCGTCACCGTAGCTCCCTGCCGGCTGATCGACACACGCCAGACCGGCGGTCCGATTCAGGGCGGCTCCTTCCGAACCTTCCCCATCCCGCTAGAGGGTGGCTGCAACATTCCGGCGACCGCAACCGCGTACTCGCTCAATGTCACGGTTGTGCCCATGGGTTACCTGGGTTACATAACCATGTGGCCCGCGGGTATAGACCTGCGACCGGTGGTTTCTACCGTGAATTCGCCCGATGGCCGCGTCAAGGCCAATGCGGCGATTGTGCCGGCGGGCACCAACGGAGGCGTCAATATTTACGCCACCAACACGACCAACGTGGTCCTTGACATCAATGGCTACTTCGCCCCGGTATCGGGTTCCACGCTGGAGTTCTATCCTCTGCCACCCTGTCGCGTCGCCGACACGCGCAAATCCAACTTTCCCCCAGGCTTGGGACCGCCGTCGCTGACGGGCGGACAGCCACGCGATTTCCCCATCCTGAATGCGGCGAGCTGCAACATTCCTCCCAGCGCGGCCGCATATTCGTTGAACCTCACGGTCGTGCCCCGCGCAGGGCTGGGTTACCTGACGGTGTGGCCGACGGGCCAAGACCGGCCGACGGTTTCCACCTTGAACGACCCTCGTGGTAATGTCATCGCCAATGCTGCGATTGTGGTGGCAGGCACGGGTAGTGAAGTCTCGGCTTACGCGACTGACAATACCGACTTGATCATCGACATCAACGGCTACTTCGCGCCAGCTGGATCGGGCGGGCTGTCGCTCTATGCGGTGGCGCCTTGCCGGGTCATCGACACGCGCCATGTAGGCAGCGGGCAGCCGTTCACCGGGCCCCTGAATCCTCCGGTGGATGTGATGGGTAGTGTTTGTGGAACCCCGGCCGCGGCGCAGGCATATGTTTTCAACGCGACGGTTGTTCCGACAGGCGCGCTGGGCTATGTGACGCTGTGGCCGGACGGGCAGCAGCAGCCGGTGGTCTCGACGTTAAACGCCCAGGATGGATCCGTCTCAAGCAACATGGCAATCGTGCCGGCAGGTACTGGAGGCAAAGTTGACGCCTTTGCCAATGGACTGACGCAATTGGTCCTCGACATCTCGGCCTACTTCGCGCCGTAAGGCGGCAAATCGAGTGCAGTTGGCTAAGTCGCCCCGTCGTAGTCGAGGGCGTTCCGATGCGGTACAGCTGTTCCGCATCGAGCGCCCGATGAGCCGCAGGCCAGTTCGCCGTCTGGTCACTGGCGGTCACACAAGTAACCAGCTCCCGGGACTGCGTTGGATAACACTCAGGGGCTAAGGTCCCGTCCTAGCCAAACCCAGGCTAGAACGGGGCACCCATGTTAGACAGGACTCTCTTCGGCTGGGCCAAGAGCTCTGCCCGTCCTCTCGCCAACCGCGGGCGAGAAGGATGGGGCACCCAAGGTTAATAGTCGCATGGAAAGGGCGGGCCACCCGCCGGCTAGATCGGGGGACTCCAGGTTCGATAGGAGACTCTTCGGGTCAGTCAACCGCCTGTGATCAGAAGACAAAATTCCCACCCAAGCAAAACCAGCTTGGGAGGGGCACCCTGATGGTTGGCTGGGCCAACCGCCACCGCCTAGGAGAACTATCGCTTGACAACGCCTCCGCTCTTATCGAGGGGCACCCGACAGAGTCGGAAACCACTGCTCCAGTCGATGCTCATATAGGTCATTGCCAAACCACCCGCCGCAGTTGTAAAACTCTGGCCGTGTTACCTTTCGGTATGGCCAATCCAAGATTCAGGTCGGTTTAGTGAGTGACCAAGGCTCGGCTGCCGCGATCTCGGCCGTTGTCTCAGCACCAAATCGGAAGGTAACAGGACCAGGAAGATTTTGCGTGGTGTTCTTCGCCGCGACCATGTTCCTGAGTGCATTCTTACTGTTTTCGATGGAGCCCATGGTCGCCAAGATGATCCTGCCCCTTCTGGGCGGCGCTCCAGCGGTGTGGAACACTTGCCTTGTCTTCTTTCAAGCCGTACTGCTGGCTGGCTATATCTACGCTCATGTATCTGCACAACTACTGAGTCATCGGCGTCAAATCGTCTTGCACTTGTCGGTGCTGCTCATAGCCTTGATGGTGCTGCCGCTTCATATTCCTGTTGCATGGGTGCCGCCCGTTCGGCAGAACCCTGCCCTTTGGTTGCTGGGATTGCTATCAGTTTCAGTTGGGTTACCCTTCTTCGTACTTTCCGCCAGCACCCCGATCTTGCAAAAGTGGTTCTCTCATTCCGGCGATCCAGCAGCGAACGATCCTTATTTCCTCTATGCTGCGAGTAACGCCGGGAGTCTAGCTGGTCTGTTGACCTACCCATTTGTGCTTGAGCCAACGCTTGGCCTGACGACACAAAGCAAGCTGTGGAGCTACGGTTATATTCTGCTTTTTCTGCTGGCTTGCGGCTGTGCCGCCATAATCTGGCGAGTCCCGCAAACCCTGATGCCGGCGCATCAACTGGGAAAGGAGGAGGCAACGCCTGATGAAACCGGTGAAGACGCTCGTCCTAGCATAAAGAGGCGATTTCGCTGGATCGTCCTGGCCTTCGTTCCCGCCAGTCTCACACTCGGTTTCACCACAGCACTCACCACCGAGATGCCAGCAATTCCTCTCTTCTGGGTCCTGCCCCTGGCGTTTTATCTGCTCAGCTTTGTTTTCGTCTTCGCACGCAAACCCCTTGTTTCACACGACTGGTTGATTAGGAGACTCCCGTTTCTGATTCTCGCTGCGACCTTCCCGATTGTGTCTCAGTTGAAGTTTCCGATTCTGTTATGGATCCCGCTGGATCTGCTCACCCTCTTCAGCGTGGCCTTGGTTTGTCATGGTGAACTCGCACGCAGCCGTCCATCCACAAAGCGTCTCACTGAATTTTATCTCTGGATTTCAGTCGGAGGAGTGCTTGGCGGGATATTCAATGCCTTGATTGCCCCAGTGATTTTCAATTCCGTGATTGAACTTCCACTGGTCTTGGTACTGGCCGCACTGCTGCGTCCACCCATCGATGTCAAGGAAAACACTCGGCGTGCTCGCAGGCTGGACTTACTGTTACCGCTCATTCTAGGGCTAAGCCTTGTGGCCGTGATCTTGCTTTTGCAGGCGTTGGCTGTGAAGCCCGCTAGTCCGGTCGGGCGCGCGATGACTATCCTGATCTTTGGTTACTCCCTAGAGTGGTGCCTGTCATTCGGCCGACGCCCCATCCGCTTTGCTGCGGGCTTGGCGGCCGTGTTTCTCGCCACCACCGTGTACATAGGACAGTACGGGCACATACTACATAGGGAGCGCAGTTTTTTTGGGGTTATTCGGGTAACCGATGACGACGAGAAGCAACTACGAATGCTGCTGCATGGGGCGACAATACATGGTCTCCAGAGCTTAGACCCAGCAAGGGCCAAAGAACCCCTCTCGTACTACACCAAGGCCGGACCCGTCGGACAGGTGTTCGATGCTTTCTCGGGGAATCCTGATGAAAATCAAGTCGCAATCGTGGGTCTTGGCGCCGGTACAATGGCGTGCTATGTAAGTCCGCCTCAGCAGCTCACCTACTACGAGATTGACCCATTGGTGGAACGAATCGCCGAGAATCCCCGATACTTCACTTTCCTTCGAGATTGCTACCCGCGCGTTCGGGTTGTGCTTGGTGATGCCCGACTATCGCTTCAGACGGCCCCGGATCATAGCTACGGCATCATCATCCTGGATGCTTTCAGCGGAGACTCCATCCCTGTGCATTTGCTCACTCGGGAGGCATTGCGGCTCTACCTCACGAAGCTCACGCCCAATGGGATTTTGGTCTTTCATATAAGCAACATCTACCTTGATCTTCAGCCGGTGGTTGGGCCCCTTGCTGGAGATGCCGGTTTGATCGGCTTGATAGAAACCGATACAAACATCAGTGATGCCCAGACGAAGAACGGGGTGCTTGCGTCCACTTGGGTGGTCATTGGGCGCAGTTCCAGTGATTTGGGCAAACTGGCAGGCGATTCAAGATGGAGGCCGTTGCTTAGCAGGCCAGGATCGAAGGTCTGGACCGATGACTTTTCGAGTGTCATAAGCATCTTTAAATGGAAGTGAACCGGGCGGGTGGCCCGGCCTTTCAGTGTAACCATGAGTTTTAACTTGTGGGTACCCCATCCTTCTCGCCCGCAGTTGGCGAGAGGAGCCTGCCCTGAGCGCAGCCGAAGGGTGGGCACGGTTGGACGAATCCCAACGCGCGGGACTATCTCCATCCGCTTCCGTGCCGTCTATCGGGATACACCAACTCAGACCCGCGCGCTAGAACCGGTTCCACAGGAACTGGTTATAGACGTCGTGGTGGTATTGCACCTCGGGCGCTTTGACGAAGGTTCCCAGCAGCCGCGGACAGCGATCGGCCGAGGCTTGCTTCAGGTCGGCGTAGCGGCCCTTGACATCGTCGCCCAGTATGGTGGTGGTCCACTTGGCGTCGCGGAAGTTCTCCAGCGCGGCATAAATGTTGTCGGGCAGAAAGCGCTGGGCCTGGCGCAGGTTCTTGATCTTCGCGGTCTCGCCGTCGAGTCCCGTCTTGAACACCGCGTACATCACCATGTAGGGATTCGCATCCGGGCTGACCGAGCGCACCTCGACGCGCATGCTCTTCTCGTTGCCGATGGGAATGCGGATCATGGAGCCGCGGTCCACCGCCGAGGCCTTGATCTGATTGGGCGCTTCAAAATGCGGATCGAGCCGGCGATAGGCGTTGACGCTGGCGTTCAGCATCAGGCACAGATCGTTGCCGTGGGTGAGAATGCGGTCCACAAACGCCCAGCCCATTTTGCTGAGCTTCTCTTCGCCCTTGGCATCCCAAAAAAGGTTCTTGCCCTTCTGGCTGACCGAAACGTTGGTGTGCATGCCGCTGCCGTTCACTCCGACCACCGGCTTGGGCAGGAACGACGCGGTGAAGCCCATCTTGGTGGCCACCTGGCGGCAGATCAGCTTGTAAAGCTGGATCTGGTCGGCGGCATTCACCACTTCCGAATAGGCGTAGTTAATTTCGAATTGCGACGGCGCGACCTCGGGATGGTCCTTCTCGTTCTGGAATCCCATGGCGCGCTGCACTTCGGCGGTGGTGTCGATGAAGGTGCGCAGCGGATCGCCGGGCAGCGAGTGATAGTAGCCGCCGGTGTTGACGTAATCGAACTTCTGCGTCTCGTGATAATGGCGCTCGGCTTGGATGCCGTCGAAGAGGAAGCCTTCAATCTCGTTGGCGGCGTTGAGGGTGTAGCCCTCGCGCTGGAAGAGCTGCTCGGCATAGGTCTTGAGCACGCCGCGAATGTCGGCGGCATAGGGCGTGCCGCCCTTGTCGATGACATCGCCGAACACCAGCACTTTGCCGGGCCCAAAAATGTCGGACGGGCCCCAGTAGAACGAGGGCCAGTCGATGCCCAGGCGCAGATCGCTTTCGCGCTGCGCGGTGAAGCCACGAATCGAGGAGCCATCGAAGGTCAGGTTGTCCCAGCTCTTGAGCAGGAACTTCTTGTCGTAGTCGAGCATGTGCAGGCGGCCTTCGAGGTCGCTGAACAGCACGGTGACCGCCTTGATGCGCTTCTCGTCGGTCAGGTACTTCAGGCGCTCCTCCTGGACCTTGTGCAGGGGGACGCGGTTCTTGCGCTGCTCTTTGGAGCGCAAATTCAGGTCTTCGAGCTCGTCATAGGAGAGCGTGAGGAAGCTGCGCAGTTCAGTGGACATGGATCTCCTCGGAATAAATTCGGCCGGTTCCGGCCAGAAGGTGAAGTCGTGCATTGCAATGGGTGAAGTTTGAGGTTACAGCCCGCCGCCTCCCCTCGCCAGTAAAAAAAGTTGATCGGAGGTATTAGGGAAATTTATGGCCCGCCAGTCGAGCCACTCGCTATTCAATGGTCTCCCGTGGCAAAATACCATTACAGCACAATGAGACACGATCACCTCACTGTCCTCGATCTCTTCTGTGGGGCTGGGGGTCTCTCTCTCGGTTTCAAGAACGCTGGCTTTGAGGTCTTGCTAGCTGTCGACAACAACCCCGCGGCCCTTAACACATACGTTAGGAATCTCGGGCGTCACGCCTCCGCGCATGACCTTTCCCAAAAGATCTCGCTCCCAAGCACTAATGTAATTGTCGGCGGTCCCCCGTGTCAGGGTTTCTCATCAGCCGGACTGCGCCGCGACGGCGACAGCCGGAACAATCTCGTAAGCTGCTTTGCTGAAACTGTGAGGAGCCTGAAGCCCAAAGCCTTTGTCTTTGAGAATGTGGAAGGTTTCATGACCGCTGAAGGCGGCACGCGAGTTTTGGAACTACTCTCGCCCCTTCTGCACGCCGGCTATAGGATTCATCTTCAAAAGGTGAACGCTGCAAACTACGGAATTCCGCAGCACCGGAAACGTGTGATTGCGATCGGGGGACTGGGTTGGGAACCCACGTTTCCCAAGCCGACCCATACGGCGTTCGGGGCACCAGGCGCGCTGCTACATGCGCGACACTTGCCGTTAACCCCAACACTCGGCGAAGCAATTGATGGTCTCTCGCGTCCCGCATGTCAGCCGCCTGGCCGTCCACAAGGTCATTACTACCGTCCACTGGTCGGCAAAGACTTGGAGCGCGCCAAATCGATGGAGCCGGGTATGACAATGCGTGACCTACCCGATGAACTTCAGCATGAAAGCTATCGACGAAGAGCGTTTCGCCGTGTGATGGACGGGACACCTACTGAGCACCGGGGCGGAGCACCTGCGGGCCTCAGGCGCCTCCGGCCTGACGAACCTTCAAAGTCGATAACGGGTGGTGCGAGATCGGAGTTTATCCATCCGTTTGAGAATCGACCCCTGACGATTCGCGAGTGCGCCAGACTTCAAACATTCCCCGATGACTTTGTGTTCGTGGGCAGTCCATCCGATCAAGCCCAGTTGATAGGAAATGCTGTTCCGCCGTTGTTTGCCTACGTGATTGCGAGCACGTTAGCGGCAGATTTAAATGCCGTTACACCTTCGATCAGTGAAGGTGCCCTCCTCAGCTTTCTCCCGACCCTTTCCGACGGTTCGAGCCCTGCTCTCAAGCAAGTAGCTGATCTAGTGAACAAGGAGCTTGAGCGGTTCCTGATTACCGAGGAACTTCCTCTATGGCGCTGAGCAAGACACAAGAAGCATTCATCACCAAAGTGCGAGCGGTGGGCAATAGCGAGTTAGGGGTCGCATTGGACGACCCGATCTGCTGCTATTTGATTGGCATTATTGCAGCGGACCTCGGGCTGACGCGGCGATTCCCAGAAATCCCACGGGACTTGCCCCCATTCTTCGGTAAGAGACCCCTGAACGAACTCCGCGTTTCTGGGACTGGTTTCGTCGCTTTGTTTGAGAGGTTGGTGGGATTAAAAAAAGATGCTGATGCGTACTTTTATTGCTTGGCTACTTTGCACAAGGCACGTCTCAAGTACGAGCGGATTCTTCAAGCTCAACCCATCCCTACCGTCGAACAGGTCGGGCCTCGTGGCCTTCTTCAATTCGGAAGCCTCAGCCCGGCTGCGCTAGCTGGTCTTCTACTCTGGCGGAAGTGGGTCTACGACATCGACAATCGCGCGGCCCAAGAGACCGGTTACGTATTTGAGCCGATCATTGCCCATGCCATCGGCGGTGTTCCAGCGGGTGCAAAAAACAGCCCAGTAAAACGCCAAGGGAAGGGCAGCGGTCGACAGGTTGACTGTATACGTGAGAGCGATAAGAGCGCCTATGAAATAAAGCTGAGGGTGACGATTGCTGCTTCGGGTCAGGGTCGTTGGGGCGAGGAGTTGGAGTTTCCCGAGAGTGCAAGAGCCAGTGGGTACACGCCTGTTCTAGTCGTTCTAGACTCAACTCCGAATCCGAAGCTGAGAGAATTGTGCGAAGCGTTCAAGAAACAAAAGGGTGAGACGTATGTCGGTCCCGATGCCTGGAAGCACCTTCAAGAGAAAGCAGGGGCAACAATGGCCAGATTTCTCGACACATACGTCCTCAAGCCGTTGAAGCGCCTGTTAGAGGAGGCACCCGACGCCCCTGAGAAAGTACCTGATCTTCTGCTGAAGTCAGAAGAAGGTCGGATTATCATACGGATTGGGGACGAGAAAATGGAAATTCGACGCGACGAGAAAGCGGAACTCGGCACTGGCACTGACGAGTTGCCTCCTGACGCCGCGAACCACCTCCCTACGCCATGACGAGGAGGTCCATCCGCTCCCGCGCGCCCGCTGCCTCATCCGCATTTGTTCGCAGGGTGATGACTGCCAACTACGGCGGCGACCTATCGCCAGAAAAGACGCTGCGCGGCGCATTGCGCAAAGCGGGGCTTCGGTTTCAACAGAACGTGAGGCCGATTGACGACGTGCGCTGTACTGCCGATCTTGTCTTCCGCCAACGGCACGTCTGTGTCTTTGTGGACGGGTGCTTCTGGCATTGTTGCCCGCGGCACTTCAGGGTGCCGAAGACAAATAGTCGCTGGTGGCGGGAAAAGATTCAAGACAACAAAGATCGGGACAAGCGACAACGTTCCTTGCTCCGGTCCGCTGGATGGCATGTCATTAGGGTGTGGGAACATCAACTAGCCGACATCGACTATGTTGTGAGCCGTGTGCTCCGTGCTGTCTCGTAAAGATTACGATTTCTTCCGGCGGATGCCCCAGACCTGGCACCCCAGGTTCGCCCCTGTGTTGGGCTAACCTGGGTCACTGCACTGGGTAGCCGCAGTGTAGATTGCGTTCCTGCCACGTGGTCTGAGGCGGTTTCACGAATCCCCGCATTGCATCACCTTCAGTGGTTATCGCCGCCAGCCCAGGTTAGCGTCCAAAGGACGGACGCGAACCTGGGGCACTTCTCAATTTCGTCAACGCCGCAGTTTACGACCTCACCACTTTTCTCCTCCCACCCCTTCGCCAAAGGCGGCCGAAAGGATGCGGCACTCGGCGCGAAATGGGAATGCGGTTGAAAGTGTACTTCTCGGTGGGAGCCCCCGCATTTATGCGGGGGAAGGAGCGCTTCAGCGCTCCGATAGAAGTTCGACTTCGATCTGCGCTTTAGCGCTGGGATGGAGAAATCCCCGGGCGAAAGCCCATTTTGTAATTGAGCGCTTTTCCGCTGGACTGAAGTCCAGCTCCCCCTGCTAAAGCAGGGGGCTCCCACCAAAAGGCGGATGGCGCTAGGCGTCCAAAAGACAGCGCGATGGGACACTGGGCGATTTCGTCAGCGCCGCAGTTTACGACCCCAACACTTTTTTCCTCCCACCCTTTCGCCAAAGGCGGGCGAAAGGATGGGGCACCCGGCACTGCTCAATTTCGTCAACGCCGCAGTTTACGACCTCACCAGTTTTTTCCTCCCACCCTTTCGCCAAAGGCGGGCGAAAGGATGGGGCACCCGACGGGCGAAAGGATGGGGCACCCGCACTCCTCCTCCCGCGCACAAATGCGGGACTCCCGCCAACGGTCCTACCCGCGCACAAATGCAGGACTCCCGCCAACGGTTTTTCCCGCGCACCAATGCGATGGCTCACACCAAGCTGAAGCGGGAGCTAATTTCGAGTGGCCGGTGTCTGTAGTGAATGCAAGGAGCGCCGGTATGTTCGAAGACAGTCTGTTTGAGTCGAGCGGGACTTTGAGCAAACGAAATCCGTGGACCGCCGCGCTGATCTCTAGCGTGCCGCTACTGCCTTCGCCTTGGCCGCGAGAGGACGTGAACGCCTCAGCTCCTGCCATTGCAGGACCACATCCGCAGCCAGGATGGAGAAGGCCAGGCAGCTCCAGACAATGGTCTCAGTGGCGGCGATGCCGAGGTTGTCCCATCCGGTGACGCCCCCAATTACCCGCACTTCCACAAAGACCAGCGCCACGGCGAAGCTGCGAGTCATCCACGCGCGGTGTTGCTGGATTTTGCCCTGACGGATGAACGCAAACGCGACTCCGGTGGTAAACATCAACAATACCGCATCCACCGCCGCGGCAATGGTGAACGACCGCGGTGCGCTCATCCGTTCGGTGAAGTACTGGATATAGGCGCCGAGGGGCGCGAGAATCAACGCCGCTACCACGTAGATTCTGCCTGCCACGCGATGCAGCTTGGCGTAGCGCTGGCGCAGCCGGTCGGAAAACTGCATAGGGCCGAGCAGCAGCGCGCAGGCTCCCGCCAGGCCATGCGGCAGCAGCCACCACTTGAACGGTTCATAGTGTTGCCACACCGGGTCTGCCCGATTGACGAGAAAACTTTCGTTGTGGCGGAGAACGTAAGCCATCATCAGGCCGATGAAGGCAAAGAGCAGATATTTCGGTCGCATCCAGGAGACAGGCGGCTGTGCGACAGGCGCAGTTGACATATTGAAGGCACATCCTCAGCTTGTGGAATTGACCAACGGAATCGAAGGGCCCGTGCTGGCGGCAGATCGTTGGAACTATGCGTTTTGCGGCCAGCCAATTCCGCAGAGTATACACAATCCGCGGGATTTCGCGATAGACATATTCGAGCCAATTGCTCATGCTGAAGACGCCGGTGGGGGTGCCCCACACATTCGCGGCTTTCGAATGTGTGGGAGAGAAGGGTGATGCGGTGCAACAGTCGGATGAGTAATCAGCAGTTCCCACTCATTCCAAGTACAGGAATGAGTGGGCCACCCGACCGAGCGCCGCTGGTATGATCTGGGTGTCTTCGGCTATGTGGTCATGCCGGAACACGTTCATCTGCTGGTAAGCGAGCCGGAGCACAGCAGTCTGGCGGTCGCCATCCAGATGCTAAAGCAGATCGTGGCGCAGAAGTTGTCTCCCACCCTGTCGCCAAAGGCGGGCGACAAGGGTGGGGCACCCAAGTCCAAGAGGCGACCTAGACAATGACCATAGAATGTTCGGGGAAAAGGGTGGGCCACCCGCCTGATTCCTTAGTTTACTTGTGAATAGGGCTTCGCACTGGTTGAAGGAAGAAATGGAAGACTTTCGTGAACTCGATCAACTCTCTGTAGAGCAGCAGAGGGCCAGAAAGCGCACGCGTGTCCGCCTATGCATCCTGTTCGTACTCTTAGCTCTTATGGGGCTCGATTATCTCATATCATGGCCCGAGTCAACCCGAAGACAGCGTGCGCTGGAGCATATCGTCAATGCGCTTCCTCTTCCCCCATCGACGGTACAGGAAAGCGTACAGACCGGGCATAAACCTCGGAGCGGATTTGTATCCCGGATGCTGCTCTCCTCACGTGATCCACGAACAGTGTGTGAGTTCTTCAACACTGAACTTACGGCGGAGGGGTGGACTGCCGTGGAAAATAACTGTGCTGAGGCAGCTAGAAGGGCGGATGTATCCTCAGATGTTCACACAGCGTCTGGGTATGGTCTCTTGAGCTTTGCCCGAGAAGGGAGCGCTTGTTCACTCCGATATTACGGATATGCGAATGCCGATAGAAGGAAATATGCAATTGCTGGAACCTGGGGGATAAGATAGCTGTTCTGTTCCCCTAACGATCGCGGCGGAACGTGAACTATCTGGCGGCTACCAACGGCCAGCGTGAGAACCACCATCCACGTGGAGCACCTCGCCCGTTACTTGACCTGCCTGTGCCAATAGCCGGCTACACGTCGCCTGCGTACGTCTCAGCATTGTTGCCAACCTCACATCGTCAGAACAACGCGGAACTCTGCCTTGCCGCTCAACATGCGCGCGTAAGCCTCGGCCGCTTTCTCGAGTGGATAAGTTTCAATCATGGGACGCACGCCGGTCAGTTCGGCGAAGCGCAGTGTGTCTTCCGAATCGGCGGCTGTTCCCGAGGCCCAGCCCTGAATGGTTCGACTTCCATTGATGAGCTGTAGCGGCGTGACCTCAATGGGATCCGAGGTCGCACCAATCACCATGAGCTTGCCGTTCGGGCCCAGACCGTCGATCAACTCGGACATCGCTTTCGAGCTCGGGGCCGTCGCCAGAATTACCCGTGCGCCGCCCAGCTTCTGCAATGCCTCGGCTGCGTTCGTCGATTTGCTGTCGATGTACACGCTCGCTCCCAGTTTCTTTGCGAGCGCGGCGTTTTCAGGGCCGCGACCGATCGCCGCGACCTTATAACCAAACTTCTGCGCGAATTGAATCCCAAGATGACCCAGGCCGCCGATACCTTGTACCGCAACCAGGTCGCCGGGCAACGCACCACTGTGCCGCAGCGCGTTGTAGGTAGTGATTCCGGCGCAGAGCAGCGGCGCTGCTTCGACGTCAGTTAGCGTTTCCGGTATCGGCACGAGTGCTTCCACGGGAGCGACCATGTATTCCTGGTATCCGCCGTCATAGCTGATGCCACAAACTTTCACGTTCCGGCAATTACGAAAATCTCCCCGCCGGCACTCGCGACATGTGTTGTCCTGGCCGCCGTGCCAGCCAACACCGGCACGCTGCCCCTTCTTCCACGCGGAAACACCGGCGCCCACTTCGTCGATGACGCCTGCGACTTCGTGCCCGGGAACGCGCGGATACTGAATCCCGGGCCAGAGACCTTCTTTCGTGAGCACGTCACTGTGGCAAACGCCACAGGCCTGCACTTTGATGCGCACCTGTCCTGCGTCCGGCTTGGGAATCTCGCGCTCGACGATCTCAAAATCTGCTCCGGGACTGGAAACTTGTGCCACCCTCATCGTTCCTACCGCGACTGCTGTCGTTACCATAAGTCCTCCTATGAATCATTGAGTCATTGTTGAAGCGCACTTGCTGATTTCGCTTTGACTGAACGGAGCGATTGGTATCAAGGTGCGTAATGGGTGAAGACAAAGTCGCGAGCCTTGACAGGCTCGTGGCAGGGGAAGCAGGTTTTGAGCTTCGCCTCGTCGGCTGGTTTGCCACTTTTATCAAATTGGGCGAAACCCCAGCCGCCCGTCGCGGCGTATTTTCTTGAGTCCTTGACCATGAGCTGAAGATACCAATCCGGTTGGGGCCCGGGAACGAAAGATTGGCGACGGCCAAAGACTTTGTTGTTTTCCTCCGATGGGACATAACTCCAGGCCAGCCGGGCAATGATTGTGCCGTCGGGAAACGGCAGCTTTCCTTCCCGATAGGCCTTGATCGCTATATCGTTGCCGAGAATGGCGCGAAGATCGTTGAGGTTGCCTTCTTCGTGGGCCACGGAGATCAACTTCCAGTCGCGGTATCCGGGGGGAATTTTGATTCCGAAGATCGGGACGGCATCTTCATCGGCACGTCCAGATGCGCGGGCCGTGAAGGCGACAACGCCGGCCACTGTTGCCACTGCAACCAGCAAGAAAGCGATCCGTTTCATACGATACCCTCCTTCCAATATGCTTATTTAACCTATGCGTTACTTGATAGTGCGATCCGTTTCCTATGGGGGTTGATCGCGGGTTCGGTGTTGTTAAGCGCACTTGAAATCGGTGTTGTCTTCCATTCTTCCCTGTCCTTGAATAGGCGCGCTTCACCGTGCTCCGTCCGCGTCACTGATGCTTTTCGGCCGCAATTTTTTCTGGAACGACAAATGTGACTACACCTTGGTCGAGGGTATGGTGGTTCGCATCAACCAAGTCAATGAGCACTTTGTGCGGACCGGGGAGCAGACCCTGCAGGATGATTGGGTTACCACTCGCATCGGCCCACACCCATGAGGCATCGTCGACTCTCACATGAATGTGTCCGACGCGCGGCGAGACAGCCAGAGCATTGGCGCCGAACACCGGCACAATGTGCAGGTTCTGAGCACAATATTGGATGACCGCCACTCCCCGGGCGAGCGGTTCGGCCAGCGGAGGATCGATGACGATCTTCGCCGGTGGCTCACTGGCGGTGAGCGGGATGACCGAGGCGGGTCCACACACTTGCCGAGCACTTTGCGCGGCGGCAGCTGACGCCGCCATGAGTACTGACCCTGCGACCAGGCCGGTGATCATGATTCTCATAGTTCTTGCGGGTAGAAGTCTTGGCATAAAGATCCCTTTCCAACAATGATTACTTGTACTGTCCCGCGGACTGCGTGGGCCAGTCCGCGGAGAGACCAAGCAGGCTAACGCCGATCAATAACCGTCGACTTCAACGACGGCTTTGGCAAATGCCTCCGGGGCTTCTTGCGGCAGGTTGTGCCCGACGCCGCCCTTGATGATCCGGTGCGCATATTTGCCCGAGAATTTCTTGGCATAGGAACTGCCGTCCGCGTGTGGCGCACCGTTGGCATCGCCTTCGAGAGTAATGGTAGGCACGGTGATTACCGGGCCTTCGGCAAGCCGTTTTTCCAGATCGTCATACTTCGGCTCGCCTTCCGCCAGTCCCTGCCGCCAGCGGTAATTGTGGATCACGATCGCGACGTGGTCCGGATTGTCGAACGACGCTGCACTGCGATCGAACGTGGCGTCGTCGAAGTTCCATTTCGGCGAAGCGAGTTGCCAGATGAGCTTCGAAAAATCGTGCCGGTATTTCTCATATCCGGCACGGCCGCGTTCGGTTGCAAAATAAAACTGGTACCACCATTGGAACTCAGCCGGTGGCGGCAACGGGATCTTGCCGGATTCCTGGCTGCCGATCAGATAGCCGCTCACGGAGACGAGCGCCTTGCAGCGTTCCGGCCAGAGCGCCGCGATGATGTTGGCCGTCCGCGCTCCCCAATCAAAACCGGCGAGGACCGCCTGCTGGATCTTAAGAGCAACCATCAAGGCGATGATATCGATGGCGACCACCGACGGCTGGCCATTGCGGACCGTTTCACTGGAAAGAAATCGCGTCGTGCCATAGCCGCGCAGGTACGGCACGATTACGTGGTAACCCGCCTTGGCCAACAAAGGGGCGACATCGACATAGCTGTGAATGTCGTAAGGCCATCCGTGCAGAAGAATGACCGCAGGACCAGTGGTGGGGCCGGCTTCCGCGTATCCAACATTCAGCAGGCCGGCATCGATCTGCTTCAGCGGGCCGAACGAGGTGTTCGTCCCCGGCTTAACCGTCGGCAGATCTGCCGGTTTTGTCTTGCTGGACTGCGCATTCGCAGGACCCATCATGCCGAGATGGGCGGCGGCGATGGTCATGCTCGCAGTGCCCAAAAAGCGGCGGCGATCATGGTTGATATCTTCGGACATGATCATTCTCCTTCCTGGAAGAACGAGCTTGTGCTCTAAGTGAAGGGTTCACCTCAGGGCCGCCAATTTGACATGCCGCACTAGACTAGTTGCCGCCTGCCGCTGGTTCTGCGGAGGCCTTTGCCATTAAACGCAGGTGAAGGATAATGTTCAGGTGGTTTCCAGCAACAGCGTTGAAATTCGGCGGGGTACCAGAGTAGTCCTCTCCGGCCACGCCAGGCGCTGGGGGAAGGCCAGAAGCTTCCATGAACATTCCCGTGCACCGGAAGCCGCGATAGTCTTCACTCACGCCGGCTGGGGCTTGACAGTTTTCATCCTCCACCACGGGCGGCCAGTAGGTAGCGACCACTACTCTCACCAACTGGGGGAAATTCTCGCGGTACAGGGCGTACGAGGACGACGCCTGGATCCCGCCGTCTTTTTGCTCCTTCCCATCGGCAGCCGGGAAGTCGAAAACGAAAGTAGCTTCGCGCGCAACGCGGTGGACCATCGGCGGGCCATAGACCGGTCCGGAATAGGCCTCACTCGGCGTCGCGTCGACGTTGCGGTCCACCCGCGTTACCGCCAATTCCCCGGTAGCTTGCAGCTTGCCGTCAGCGGTCCGCTGGACGGTCTTGGAATGGAAACACACCAGCGTGTTGTTGGCCTGGTTCGCCAACCATTCGCTTAGAAATTTTCCATTTTCAGCAATCATGGGTGACATAGCGGTAGAGGGATAGAACGCGAAAACAATATTGGACTTGGTGGGATCGGCGTCATTGATGTTCATTTCTCCATAAACTCTTCCGAAACCCAGGGTAAAGTCCAATTTCGTTTTCCCGTAATCCGTTGTCCCGTCCGTGATAAGTTGCGCAGCGGAATGGCGGCTGTCCACCTGCCAGGACCCCGCCGTGGCCGCCGGTTTCGTGGAAACGCCCAGGCCGAGAACAGCCAGGGCGAGGATTGCAGCTACTGCGAATACAGCGATATGCTTAAGCATTTTCGCCCCCTCCTCGGGGGATTTTCCCCCCGTAGATGCATTCTCCTTCGAAAAGGTTGCTTTCAATTTTTGCGGGCCGGCGGGAGGGAGCTGGGATTCGACAGTCTTCGCACAAATGAAAGCTAGTTACGCGACAAAACAACGCCACTGTGGAAGTGATCGAGGAGGCCGGGCGATAGGCTGTTGACAGCAAGGATCACGGAACTATCCCATCCAAGCCGGTTTTGTTTGGAGCCTGCCCTGAGCGGCGCCGAAGGGTGGGCCGTCCGCAGAATGTTTGGGTGGGCGCCCGCCGGTCAGAGTATTTCGTTTCGCCGTGGTACCCTGTTGCTGCTCAAGAAAGAGGAGGAGCCATGAAAATCCTCGCGGGAATTGACGACTCGAAGTTTTCCGGGGATGTGTTAAGGGCCATGGTCGCGCAGTTTCGCACGGAGAATACCGAGGTGCGCGTCTTGCACGTGTTGCAGCCGAGTGCGCCGGCCCCACCGCAAATGGCGCCAGGCTACGCTCCCGAGTTGGAGGGTCAGAAGAAGCCGGCCCACGAGTTGGTCGAGCGCTTTGCCAAGGAGTTGCAGAGCGCAGGATTCAAGGTGGACACCGCCGTCGAGGTAGGTGACGTTAGAGATACGATCATCGATGCTGCCGCCGAGTGGCACGCCGATCTGATCGTCGTGGGTTCGCATGGGCAGAGAGGCATCCAGCGTTTCTTGCTCGGCAGCGTGGCCGAATTTGTCGCTCGCCATGCCAAGTGCTCGGTAGAAATCGTTCGCCCGCCGGCGAGTATCTGACGGACAGGAAGACTACCCAACCTTTGCTTTCTTGGACGATGGGGCGGCGCCCGCAGAATGTTGAGGCGGCCACGCCAAACCTCGGGTTTGATCGCCGCGTTGGAGGCGCAGAAATGCGATCCGTTCTTAAAAGTCTGTCAAAGTTGACCCTGACGATCTGCCTGCTCGGGTTACCGCTCGCGATGACTAGCTGTCGCGGGTGCAGCACCCAACCGCAACCGGAGGTCCAGCAGTCCAATCCTTCCCCCGCGACATCACCTCCAGATGAACCACAATCAGTTGCTCTGGAGGATCTTGAGAGTGGAGCCGACTACCAACTGTCAGGGACGGGCGATTCGCAGACTATGAAGTTGCAGGTGACGAACAGGACGAATCGCACCTGGCTGATGCATGTGGAAGAGGGGACTAAGCTTGAGCCCTCTGAAGCAGGCGTGCAAAGCATGGTCGCGACGCGTGAAATTCACGTCACCGTGCACCCCCATGAAGAGCCCCAACTAGACTTGGAGGTCGCCTGCCTTGACATTAGCAAGGCACCTCCTGCGTCCAGTAACAATTCTTGGAGCGTAAATGCGTCGCTGAGCCTCCGAAAGTTTATCGCGTGTGTAAACGGCGTTGTCGATGACTTAAAAACACAGGATTCGGACCATGCCAGTCAGTATGAGCAGGCGAGACGCTATGTCCTCCAGGCCAGCCTGTGGAAAGCGCGCGGAGCTTCGAAGCAAGATTGGATCAACTTCTATACGGAGTACCAACGCATGAGTGAGGACGAGGCTCGCCAGGAGATCGAGGCGCTTGAGCCGGCCCTGAATGAAATAACTAACAAGTGTCCGAGCTTGCAATAAGACCCGGCAATTCACTCTATCGTGACCCGCGATCAGGAACGGGGCATTACCTGATGTTGTCCTCGCGCTCCGCAAGGCGTCCGTCCGCTCCGCCTAGTACTTCGCTACGCTTGGGTCCACCTTGTCGGACCAGGCGAGGATGCCGCCGGCCAGGTTCTTGACTTTGGCGAAGCCGGCCTGGCGAAGTAGAGTCACCGCCTTGGCGCTGCGCACTCCGCTGCGGCAGTGGGCCACGATTTCGCGGCTGGAGTCCAGCTCGTTCATGCGCGCGGGCAGCTCGCCCAGCGGGATGAGATGCCCGCCGAGGTTGCATATCTGATACTCGTGCGGCTCGCGCACGTCGAGGATGAACACGTCGTCGCCCGCGTCGAGCCGGGCCTTCAGTTCCTCGGGACGAATTTCCGGCACACCGGAACTCGCCGGCGCCTCTTGGCTTTCTCCACGAATGCCGCAAAACTCCTGGTAGTCGATCAGTTCGCGGATGGTAGGATTCGCGCCGCACACCGGGCACTCAACATTCTCGCGCAGGTGCAGCTCGCGAAAGCGCATAGCCAGCGCGTCCACCAGCAGCAGGCGGCCAATCAGCGGTTCGCCCGAGCCGAGAATGAGCTTGATGACCTCGGTCGCCTGAATCACGCCCAGCAATCCGGGAAGAATGCCGAGCACGCCGCCTTCGGCGCACGAGGGCACCAGCCCCGGCGGCGGCGGTTCCGGATAGAGACAGCGATAGCACGGGCCGCGCCCGGCGGCAAACACGCTGGCCTGCCCTTCGAAGCGAAAGATGGAGGCGTAAACGTTCGGCTTGCCGGTGAGCACGCACGCGTCGTTCACCAGATAGCGCGTGGGAAAGTTGTCGGTGCCATCGGCGACGATGTCAAACTGGCGAATGATGTCGAGCGCATTGGCGCTGCTGAGCTTGGTCTCGAACTTGCGAATGTTGACGAACGGATTGATCGCGGCCAGCTTCTCGGCGGCGGAGTCAAGTTTGGGACGGCCCACGTCGGCGGTGCTATGGATGATCTGCCGCTGCAAGTTGGTGAGGTCCACCACATCGAAGTCAACCAGGCCGAGCGTGCCCACGCCGGCCGCGGCCAGATACAGCGCCAGCGGCGAGCCGAGTCCGCCGGTGCCCACGCACAGCACGCGCGCCGCCTTCAGCTTCTGCTGCCCCTCCATGCCGACCTCGGGCATGATGAGGTGGCGCGAGTAGCGCAGAATTTCGTCGTTGCTTAGGGTCGCGGCTTGTACGTCAGTTGGCATGGTGATATTCGATGAAAACCTCCGAATTGTCATCACGAACGGCCTTCAGGCCGTGAGGGATCTGCTGTTTCTTCCCTATGCTGGCGGCCGCGCGGTCTTTCACCGATCCACCGGGATTGGTCCACTCGGCTTTGGCCAGCACCTCCACGCCCTCCGCGTTGCGCGCGATGCGCTGGAAGCGCAACAGCGGGGTGTTGCCGATTCGCTGGAGCAGACTTTGCCCCAACGTTTCGGAATCGGAAATAGGTATGACTTTGCGGGCCGCCTCGTTCATGGTTGTTATTCGATGAGCGCAAGCGGCGATCGGATTCTGGGTAGGGATGCAGTTTGCAATCAGGCGGCAGAAGGTCGCATAGCGGTTTTGGTGGCCTCTTGGCCACAATTGTGGCTGCGAAAATCGGTCACCAGTCTGCGGTTTGCCTCGCCGGCATCCTCCAAGGAATGGCATGGGACATCGAACAGCCGCTGACAGCGGGAGCAACGACCGGCTACGGGGACCCAACTTACGGAGCGCGTTACTTCGAGCTTACGATCTGCCATGTTCCCTCGCGAGCTACCTAATATGAGGACTGCAAACCCAGTGTCCACGAACCGCGGGCCTTCTGTCTGTAACTGTGATGCCGCAAAACACACGAAGGTAACCGGCCAAATGATCGCTCTCGGTGACCCAGTCACCTTTGGTATGCGCTGCGATTTCACGCGACGTAACCTGTACCACCACCGGACTCTGCCGCGCTTGCCGACTCACCTTCGAATGCATAAAATCTCCTGATCAACAAACCAAATCTCAGAGAGGTGTGGCAATGGGTCTTCAGATTGGCGATGTGGCTCCTGACTTCGAAACGGAAACCACCGAGGGCCCCATTCGCTTTCATGACTGGATTGGCGATTCGTGGGCGGTATTGTTCTCCCATCCCAAAGATTTCACGCCGGTGTGCACCACGGAGCTCGGGTACATGGCGAAACTCAAACCTGAGTTCGACAAGCGCAACACCAAGATCATTGGCCTGAGCGTCGATCCGGTGGACAACCACAAACGCTGGTCCGACGACATCAAGCAGACGCAGGGACACGCGCCCAACTATCCCATGATCGGCGACACCGACCTGAAGATTGCCAAGCTCTATGGGATGCTGCCGGCCAGCACGTCGGGGACAAGCGAGGGCAGAACGGCCGCCGACAACATGACGGTGCGCAATGTGTTCGTGGTTCGGCCCGACAAGAAAATCAAACTCATCATTGTTTATCCCATGACCACCGGGCGGAACTTCGACGAGGTGCTGCGCGTGATCGACTCCTTGCAATTGACTGCCAAGCACAAAGTGGCAACGCCGGTGAATTGGAAGGCGGGCGAGGATGTGATCATTGCGGGCTCGGTCTCCGACGAGGAGGCGAAGAAGACCTACCCGCAAGGTTGGAAGGCCCCGAGACCGTATCTGCGGATTGTGCCGCAACCCAAGGGGTAAGCTGGAGCGGCGCCCAGCGGCGCCCGCAACGCCTGCTACTCGCTGGCTGCGAGGCCGGCGCGAGCCAGCAGGGAGCGCAGAGCGCGCTCGCCGGCGGTTCCACGCCGCGTGGCCACGATATTTCCCTCGCGGTCAATGACCACGTAGATGGGATAGGAGTTGGCGGCGTACATCGCGGCCAGGTTGGTGTCTTCGGTCAGAACGATGCGGCAGCTCCGCGGGCTCTGCTCAAGATATTTTTTCACCGCTTTCTTCGACTCGTTCACATCCACCGCCAGCACCACCAGGCCCTGGTCGCGAAACTCCTGGTCCAGGCTGTCCACCAGCGGCTGATCCTGGCGGCAGTACGGACACCAGGTTGTCCAGAATTGCAGCAGCACAACCTTGCCCTTCAGCGAATCGTTGGTGAACTTTTCGCCGGCGGTGGTTTTGGCGTTGAAGCGCGGCGCCGGCTCACGGTCGCCAGCCAGCCCACTCATCGCCAGGCACAGGCAGATGACCAGCAGAAGCAGCGCGTGGACGGTTCGGTAAACGCGATGGTTCATGACAGTGCTCGCTCGGCGAACTGCGACCTTTGTACCAAAAACTCTACACTTGTCAATATCTGTGTAGGTTTTGGTACAGCAAGGCCGACTGCATCTTTTGATTGGAGTGAGAGGATTTGAACCTCCGATCGTAAGGTGATTCCTCGCTTGGGTAGTGGGCTACTTTGAATTCTTGGCTCGAAACGCCCAACAGAATCCTGTGAAATAGATCAGTAACAGCAGTACCCACTCCAGGAGGTTAGTCGGAATCCTCGGAATCCAAAATCTCGAATTGCGGTAGCCCATTATTGCCAGCGTGAAGGTAGAGATAAGCCATCCGTATAAGATCGCCAGAAACCCGCCCAGAACAGCTTTCATATAACGGTTCATGCTACGGCTCTTTCCGCCCTCCGCTCGTATTGCTCCCAAAGGGCTACGAGATCTGACACGTCCCACAACCGATCTGTGACGCCAGCGGCCATCGCGGGCGTAATGCGGAGAGTCTTGTGAACTCTAGCGAGATTGTAATCCATGAAGTGCAAGGCTACCCTCGCTTGGTACGCTTTGACAGAGCAGAGCCGCCTCTCTAGACTGACAGGCATGGAAGTGCACTTCAAGCCGGAGACGGAATCCTGGTAGGGGTGAGAATAGCTTCCACCCGAGCCAAGGAGACACGGCCCATGACCGGCATACAGTTCATCACCGACGAAAAGGGCCGCAAAACGGCGGCCGTAATCGACCTCAAGAAGCACAAGGCGCTCTGGGAGGACATCGAGGATGTGCTGGTTTCCCGGTCGCGGCGGCATGAAAAGCGCATTCCGCTGGACAAGGTCAAGGCAGGCCTGCGCGGAATGCTCGACAGCCGCTACGACGACATCAAGAGCGGCCGCGTGAAGCCCATTGACGGCGAGGCGTTCTTTGAGACTTTGCGCCAACGCGAGGATGAACTGCTCAAACAGTGCTCTAAATGACCTCCTCCCGGGGCTTTGTTCTCCACCCCGAAGCAGCGCGCGACATCACCGAACTGTTCCCACCCTCTCGCCAAAACCGGGCGGGAAGGGTGGGGCACCCAAAATTTAGATGTGGTCGTCGAAAGGCGGGGCCACCCGCCTTGGGAAGCAGGGCGAAGTTGTGGCCGCGACTGGTGAACTCTTGCCCGTAGTGCTGCGCCAATTTTTTCCGTGGATCTAGCGGACGCATTTATAGCGGCGGCTTGGGTACATTGATATGCCTCGACACCGCTACATGTCAGCGCTAAAATTCGGGTCTGAAAATACCTCGTGGGCCACTGTGGTTGCCACTGTGAAAGCCTGCGCATTGGAGGAAGGCGTGACAAACCGAGGAGCTACCGTACTTCTGGCCGCGGCATTTCTCTTTCTGGCAGCTGTTCAATTGAATGCCGCGACTGCTCTGAGTCCTGTACCTTGTGCCAATATCACCAAGCTCCGCAACCTGGCCGCCAATCCCGGGCTTACCTATTTCACGAACCCTCGAACCGGCGACCAGCTTGATTACGTGGTAATTGGCGATGGCGCAGTTAGCAGCGAGGTCATCGTGCTGTTCAATGGGACCTCCGCAATTCTTCCCGACTGGCCCGAGCAGATGCTTACGAACAGCAGGTTCAGCCCGCTGATCGTACACAATCTTGATTACGATCCGGCTGAGGACAGTCCGCGATCTCTATGTCACGAGTATCGCATCGTGCTCTTTGACTATCCCGGTACAGGATTGAATCCTCTGGCTGCGACCTTCACTGGCGACCAGATCGCCAACGACGTCGATGCCATGCTAGACGATGTCACTTTGCGGTACGGGATTTCAACGGCGGTCGTCGATCCCGGAGGCTGGTCGCTGGGAACAAATCTTGCGCTCAAGTACTCGTTCGTCGCCCCGGTTTCCAATCCCGCTCGCCAGCTTCACAGCGTATTGCTGATCGCCACCCGACCGGGCGGCAATACAGACGGGTTCCAGAGCGGCAATCAAGCTCAGTGTCTCCGAACCATCCTGGATGCTGTCGGATCCCCTTTGCCCAATACACAGCTGCTCAACATCTTGCAAAAGACTGGAATCGAGCTTATCTTCCCGTACCTCGACCAGCCCCCATACAGCGGTAGCAGTGACGTTTGCACAGCCACGATCGCAAACGGTAGTGTGGAGCTGAATGTATCTCTGCATTGCGGCGTCGACAATCACTGCGCGCAGACCCTTGTCGACGATCTGCGGAACCGGCGGACTGCCCCCTGGTCGCAAACCTACGGTGTACCAACATTGCTTTATTTCCAGGAGCGGGCCTTCGACAATGACTACAACATCTGCAATTGTCAGGTTGCGGAGCCCGGGTTCACATCTGCATCATGTTCTTGTTCGGGGCAGGTGAAGTCGTCGCCAACCAATGGAGGATTATGCCAGGTGACCTCCGCCATTCCGTGGAAGCCGGTGATCAGTAATTGTGCCCCGGTACAAAATAGCGGGCCCATTACTGTGCTGAACGGCTTCGAGGACCTGTACATGCAGTGGGTGTACGGACAAGCGCTGGTCGATGGCTACCAGGCCGGATACGGCAGCAGCAAGGCCAGGCTGTACACATATGACGGAATCACTGGAGCAGGCCACGGAGTTATGTTCCAGCACCCAAAATGGACGCAGGAGCACCTCTTCGACGCGCTGGATACAAGAGGCGACAGGTGACACAGCCTTTGCCTATGCTGCCGGTACTTCGGGAGAAGGAAATCAGTAGACGGAGGGACTTCGGTGTTGAAGCGAGGTGCGGATTCCCTCAGGGGCTGAAGAGACTGTGTCGCAACCCATATTGGTTTGCGGCCGTGGAAGGAATCACACAAAATTCAGCCCCGAATGGGGCGAAAGAGCTTAGCCCAGCGCGTACCGGGGTCCCCAAGCCACGCCGTTTTTGCGTGGATTGGGGTGGTTGAGCGCTGGGTAGAGTGGGCAATAGAACCGAGTCCCGTAGGGACGGCAGAGGTTGCGACACAGTCTCTGAAGCCCAACTCTTCACGCACCGGTAACGGCACGGCTGAAGCCGGGCTTCCTATCTCAGCTACCGAAGCAGATTAATAATCCCGCCTGGTGGCCTGCCGTGTCCGCCCCCTTACGGTGCGAAGTAGCTGGAGATGTCCAGCAGCAGTTGCGTCAGGCCCGAGGCATAGGCATCGATGGAGCCGTTGTTGGTGGGCACAATGGCCAGGTTGGACGTGATCGCTCCGTCCACGGCGTTCAGCGTGGAGGCCAGCGGGCGCGGTTGGCCGTCGGGCCACAACGTCAAATATCCCAATGGGCCTATGGGGACGACGGTCGCGTTGAACACATAGGCCTGCGCGGTTGCCGGCACGCCGCAAGGACTGTCCACGACATCAACCGTGAGTTCACCACGGAAGGCGCCTGAGCTCTGGCGGGTGTCGAGCACGCGACAAGGGCTGGTCGAATACAGCGAAAGCCCACCCGCTCCCGCCGCCGCGAAATAGCCGTTGATGTCGATCACCAGGTCGGTGTCGTTGCTGGGATAGACGCTGATCTCCCCAGCTTGGCCCGCCGGCACCAGCGCCGCATTGGCGGTAACGGTGCCGGTCGGCGCATTCAGCGTGGACACCAGCGGCCGGCTTTGTCCCGTCGGCCACACCGTCAGATAACCCAGCGGGGCGCCCCGTCGCGGTATGACGGCAAAGTTAAGCGAGTACGCGATGGCGCTATTGGCAATGCCGCACGAGCTGGCGGCCAGCACCGGAAAGTTGCGTTGCTGGCCGCCAGACAGGTACGGTCCACCGAGGGGGCCGATGGTGGAACGGGTATCCGCCACGCGGCATGGCGTCAACGGGAAGAACGCGTAGGCCGAGGGATCGGGCGCAGCGACAAAGTATCCGTCGATATCCAGCACGACATCGGTGGTGTTGCTGGCATAGATGCGCACGGCGCCGTTGACCCCGGCGGGCACGATGGCGGCGTTCGCCTTGACGCGGCCGTCCAGCGAGTTCAACGTGGAAACCACCGGCTGGTCCTCGCCGGTGGGCCACACTGTTAGATAGCCCAATCCTCCGTGGGGCACGACCGCAACATTCAGCGAATAGGCGGCGGCAGTCGTGGGGATGCCGCAGCTCAGGTTGTCGGGGACGACGAAGTCGCGGAAGTTGCCGCCACCGATTGCCGGACCGCCAAATTGCCCGTTGGGGTTACGGGTGTCCACCACCCGGCAGGGAAGGGCCGGAACGAATTGCAGGGCCGTCGGAGCCCAGGGGACGGCAATCACCGCCACCGTGTTGCTGCTCAGATTGCCGGTGTACACACGATGATTGGCCGGATCAACCGCCAAGGCATAGGGATTGCCTAGGACCGCAACTGTGCCAGTGGAACCGGTAGCTCCGTCGATTATGGTCAGGCCGCCATACGCCAGATCGTTGCTGACATAGATCTTGTCGATAACCGGGTCCACCGCCACCAGACCCGGAGAACTGCCCACGGCAATGGTTTGGGTAGAGTTGGTGGCGCCGTCGATGACGGTCACGGTTCCGTCGGCCGCATTGACCACGTAGATTTGATTGGTCATCAGATTGACCGCCAGCGCATTGGGATAGAGCCCAACAGGCACGAGGGTTGTGGAGTTGGTCGCGCCATCGATCACGGTCACCGTTCCGGCACCGGCGAAATAGCTGCCATTCGTGACATAGATCTTATTGGTCAGCGGATTGACGGCTACCGCGTTGGGGAATGTACCGACGGGAATGGTAGTGGTGCCGCCGGTCGCGCCATCGATCACCGTCACCGTGTAGCCGTTCAGGTTGGCAACATAAATCTTGTTAGTCACCGGATCCAGAGCTATCGCCGTGGGATAGTTGCCGACCGCTATAGTCACGGTCGAATTATTTGACCCCTTAATGGCAGTGACGCTGTTGTCGAAGTAGTTGGCAACATAGATCTGGTTTGTGACCGAGTTAATGGCCAAAGCTGTCGGCGAGCGTCCCGTAGCAACGGTAGTGGTGGAATTCGTTGCCCCGTCAATCACAGTGACGCTGTTGCCGTTTTGATTGGTAGCGTAAATCTTGTCGCTCACAGGATTGACCGCTATGGCGGTGGGATAAGTCCCTACCGGTATAGTTACGCTGGCATAGCTAGCTTCGTCGATCACGGTTACGTTGTTACTGAACTGGTTGGCGACGTAGAGCTTCCGGTTGGCCGGATTTGTGGCCAGCGCTACCGGGTGCGATCCCGTCGGAAGCGTGGCCAGCAGGGTCTGGGTAGTCGCTGGCAAGCCTGTCAAAGCCACGCCGCAGACAAGAAGGAATAGCAGAGTACGCCGCGTCGTTGGCACACGCGTCGGCACACGCGGCGCTAGCGCACGCAGCGTCGGCACGCGCGGCATTGGCATACGCAGCGTTGGCGCACGCAGCGTTGGCACGCGTGTGGTTGGCAGATGCGTTGGCGCACGGGTCGGCACACGCGGCGTTGGCACACGTGTGGTTGGCAGATGCGTTGGTGCACGCGGCATTGGCATACGCGGCGTTGGCACATGCGGCGTTATCGCACACAGCATTGGAACACGCAGCGATGGCGCACGCAGCGTTGGTGCGCGCGGCGTTGGCGCACGCAGCGTTGGGATACGCGGCGTTGGCACACGCTTCCTTCCGGGGGTCTTTTTTGGATGGTGGCGCGCGGCAGAATTCCAACCTGGACACAGCGCGTCCGCCGTCTGGGAGAAACCTGACAGTCTCTCAGCGGGTGGCCAGGCTCGAGACACAACCCATCGTGAGGACTGCGGCTCGACAGGTTGCCGCGGCCTAGCGCTAACTTTCCGAATGTACCTCAACGATAGCACCGCGTAAGCGCAGGAAAAAGCTTCCCGCGTTCCGTGGTGGAACAAAATGTTGGCCTGGTTCCAATTCGGGAATGGCGTTATCGGCTCGACACAAGGCCAGCAACCGGGCACAATCTGCTTGTCCGGACTTTCCCGACGATGCGGAGGCCTTGCCCTAATCTAAAGGACAAATTATCCGCTCGGAGACGATCATCGGCATTTCGTAAGCATTGATTCTCTTAGCTGACATTCCTGACGAAGCCATCGCGAGGCCATTGCAGCGAGGGACTTTTTACCGTGCCCACATTCACATTCAGCATCTCAGACGATAAGGAATCGTAGGTCTTCGATTTGGGAAACTGGGCCAAGCGCCGGGATTGCAGGCCTTATCGAGGCAGTGGAGAAGGCAAACCGAAGAGAAGGCATCATCTGTTGACCACGATGGTAGCCATCATCCCACCGTCCTCATGATCCAGAATATGGCAATGATAGACGAAGGTGCCTGCAATGTTTGGGTCGCTAAAATCCATGCGAACAGTGACACTCGGATACGCCCCGGAGCCGGTCCATGGGGAGACGATAACCGTATCCACGAGATTAGGATTGGCAATCATCTGACCATTAATGGCTGTCACCAGGAAGTGGAGCTGATGTATGTGGAACGCGTGAGGTTCGCCGGTCTGATTCGAAATCGTCCAGTCTTCCACCGCCCCTACCCTGGTGACGATCGCCGGTGGGTTGTTGGGGTTGAAGAGCCTCGGCGGTTGTCCGGCTACCGTGATGTAGAACTGACCAGGACCATTGGTCCCAACATTCGTCTCAGAGAAGTACAGTGATCGCTGAGTAGTCGGGGTGACTGAGGCTAAACCTGAAAAGCGCCGCGCTACCGTTGGTGGTGGTAGTGGTGGTGGTGCCGCGTGGGCGACATGAACGTCCTTATTCCCGCTGGAGACCATAATCTCCGCAAGATATGCCGGAGGCATCGGATCTCCGATCGGACCGCTATTAAAGCCTTGTGTGAGGAAATACGAAGGAACATTCGCCTGCAACGCGGGCACGATAAATTCAGCGCGACCGGCAGGTGGCACATAAATGGTCGTCGTATAAGTTGGCGTTTGGATGGGGATCCCGTCGAGAGAAATCAATAGCAATTGTTGTGGGCCGGGCGAGATAACTTGCAGGGCAAGAAAACTGTTGGTGGTCGCATTGAGCACACGCCAGAATTCTCTGTTCCCGGCTATGACGTTGTTAATGATTGGCAGCGGCCTACGCGGATAGTTGGCGGGCTCAAAGTTGAGCGAGAATTGACCGTCGTCGTCGGTCACTGCATCGACATTTCTCCGGACCGTCAGAATTCGTTCATTCAGTCCCTGGGTCAGCGAATTTGAGCCTTCGATGATCAGGGCGCCCGCAGCGCCGCCATACACCTGCGGTGCGCTGAAGCCGTGAGGGTGAGGGTGATACCAGTACAAGCCCGGAGAATCGTTTGGCGGAATCTGGAGCGAGTATTGAAAGGGCACGCTATTGTTCGGGATGATGGTTTTAATTACTTCATCTTGATGGCAAATGGGAGGAACGTTTAGACCGTGGAAGTGAATGTTCGTCGATGTTGCGGTTATCATACCACCCAGGCAGGGATCGCTCTGGAGAACCGCCGCGTGCACGTCGCCCATTTCCATTGGCGCCATGGGCGCGTGCCTCGATTTCGGCCCGCGTCCCACCACCGTAATACTGTTGGTGAAGTTCAAGACAAGCTGGTCGCCTGGGTTCAGACGCAGCGTTGGCGCCTCAACCGCATTACCGCCGTTCAGGTAGCTGTAACAATAGTGCGTGAAACCGGTGGGACCTATCTCACTCTTCAAGGTGAGGTTGAGAGTAAGAGTTCCGTTTTGACTGTAAAGATCCAGGGGATTGGTAATGGGGGTTCCAGGCGCGGGCCGGGTTGGGCAGACTTGCGCGGCGCATAAAGAGAATCCACCCACCAGAATCGCTAGCAGCAGCCAGAACTTACGGCACATATCTATCTCCTTCAACAACTCTATACTGGCATTCCCTACGCTGGCGCCTGCCAGTCTATTGGGTTCTCGTGCCGGTCGGCCAGCCGCGCTGGGTCCTCGAACGAGCCGGGCTTCGACAAACCGTCAGAACGCCCGCGGCGGAAAAACCCCGATCGACAACATACCGGGATAGGTCAACAAAACCGGCGAGCTGACTGACTCGGTTAGCGTGCACGATGTTCCATTAGAAGTAATCGTCAGGATGCCGATCGCAGACGCAGGTCCGTGGTTTATCTCAAGATAATCCCGGCCAAATTCGGCAACATACAGTACATTGCCTGTCCCGGTGGTATCTCTCGCCACGACGGACCCGTACCAAGGCCGTCCATTAAATCCTTGCAGCGGCGGCGATACGCAGCCCGTAGTTATCTTTCCCGTACTCGGATTGAAAAAGGCGGCTGTGACCGTGCCGCTTTCGCTGTTGGTTGTGTACACCAGGCTCTCATCCGGACTGAGCCGCACCGTGCCCGCATCCACTCTTGTTCCCACCGTGTAGACAGTCGTGCGGGCCAGCTTGCCCGCCGTGAGGTTGGAGACCTCCAGCGTGGTAGTGGAAGAGATGTCCCCGAAGATAGCGAAACGGCCATCCTGCGTGAGATCAACACCGCTGGGTAGGCTCCCACCGGTGCTTCCGACGGAACCGCCGCTGAAACCGGTGGAGTTCTGGAGGTCATTATTCGAGACTGGTATTCCGCCGGTGACGCTAAACGACTGAATGGAACCATCGCCATAGGCGACGACCAGAATGTTGCCGTTAACCGCCATGCCGGTCACCGAACCGCCTTGTAGGCCGACCGCCGAAATGTCACCCAGGAATGTTAGCGCGCAGCCTTGTTGCAGCGCGAAAGTTCCTATGGTCTGCGAAGCAGTAAAACTCGCATACAAGTAATTTGAATTAACCGCCAGACCTATGCCGTTCGTGCTGCCATCATCATTCCGCGACCCGGAGAAAGTGCCCACCAGTTGTTGGTTCTGCAAGGAGATTGAAGCGACGTCGTCGCTGTAAGCGTCGGAAGCGTAAAGGCAAGTAGCCAAACGATTCGGAACCGAACTGATCCGCTGTGTGCCAAAGAAACCACCCTGAATGCCAAATCCGCCGGTGCTGATGGTGTTCTGGTAGGTGAGCTGTGTGCCTTGCGCAAGATATAAAGTGATCGCGTTCGGTGTGGGAAACCCAGTGTCTTGATTAGCCGCCACGTAGATGGGAGTCGTGGGCGAGGCTCTTACAGCCTCTGTAGCACGATCGGCTGCACTGCAAAACACGGTCAGCCCAAACACCGCCGCGACCGAAGTGAAACGCCTCACCCAGATATTCATGCCACAACACCTCTAATACGGAATCTCCGTTTTAGCTCCCAAACAGCCCGAACACTATATATCCCTTTAGGAAGTCCAGTACACAAGTATTTTGTCTGGCCGCGCCCAGGGCGGCGGGACACGGTCCCGTCTGGCCCAATTCGAGTCCCGCAACTGCTGACCACGGCCTTCCTGTCCGGTTTTGTCAGACACCTCTCCGTTCCCTCTTGACGCTGGATCGATTCCCCCAGCCACGGCCTCAGCTATCCCGCCGGAAGTGACAGCCCGGCGCTCTGCTTCTCCCCTCTCTTTACAATATCCCGTCGCAAGCATTGAATAGCATCGGAGATATTGTTGCCCCGTGGAACTCTATCGCTCATTGCCGCCGGAGGCTGTACAGATTCTGCTGGTGCTCTTCCTCTCGTTCATGGTCGGACTGGAACGCGAAGAGCACAAGGCCGCAGTCGGACATTACAGCTTTGGGGGAGTGCGCACTTTCCCGCTCATCGGGCTGATCGGCTATTCCATGGCGCTGCTTTCCGGAACGCGGCTGGTCCCGATCACGCTCGGGTTCCTGGTCATCGCCGCATTTCTGCTGCTTTCCTACTGGCACAAGCTTTCCGCTTCCGTAGCCGCCGGGGTCACCACGGAGATGTCTGGCCTGACCACCTACCTGGTGGGCGCGCTGGTCTATTACGGCCACTTTTGGATCGCGACTGCCTTGAGCGTGGCCAGCCTGCTGCTGCTGGAGCTGAAGGTTGTTCTCGAAAATCTCGCCGACCGCATTCCAGGCGAAGAGATCCTTACCTTCGCCAAGTTCCTGCTGTTGTCAGCCGTCGTTCTGCCCATTCTGCCCCATCGTGAATTTGGTCCCTTCCATATCAATCCTTTCAGGACGTGGCTGGTGGTGGTCGCGGTCAGCGCCATTTCCTACGGCAGCTATGTACTACAGAAGGCGACCAGAGAGCGAGGTGGAGTTCTGCTGGCCGCGCTCCTGGGAGGCGCATACTCCTCCACGGTTACAACTGTGGTGCTGGCACGGCGAGCGGCGCACGAGGAGCATCCGCACCTGTTCTCGGGCGGCATCTTGATGGCTTGTGGCGTCATGTATCTCCGCCTGATTGCTCTGCTGGGATTATTCAACCGCCAACTGATGATAATTTTGCTGCCTGCCTTCCTCGGGTTGGCGGGCGTGGCGATCGCGAGCGGCTTCATCTGGGCGCGCCGGCCGGATAAAGCTGGGACCAAGCTAGCCAGGGAATACGAGCCTAGGAATCCGCTGGAGTTGCGGGCAGCCTTTCTGTTTGCTTTTCTTTTTCTGCTGATGATTACCGCGACCCAGTTGGCGGTCGCCTACCTGGGTAGGGCCGGAATCAATACCCTGGCCGCCATCATGGGCGTGGCCGACGTGGACCCGTTTATTCTGGGGATCACCCAGACCGCCGGCGCCGGCGCGGATTTGAAGCTGGGGGCAGAAGCGATTTTGATTGCCGCCGCCAGCAACAATTTCGTCAAAGGAATCTACGCCTACTTCTTTGCCGATCGCAAGACGGGCCTGGCGAGCTTCTGCCTGTTGGCTGCCCTGGGAGCGCTCGGCCTGGTGCCACTGTTCTGGATCTAATGGTGGGCCGTCACGGCGGGTGCTCCACCCTTCGCACGGGCGTTCAGAAGTCTTTGCAACCGGCCGCGAAACTGGATAAATTAAAGGTACGGAGGGATGTGTGAGCGGTTGAAACAGGCGGTCTTGAAAACCGCTATACCTGAAAGGGTATCGGGGGTTCGAATCCCTCTCCCTCCGCCATCCGTTTAGAATCAGTATCTGCTTGAAAAGCGGCTTCACAGCCCTCCGTGGAACCGTCCGAATGCGCGGGCAAGCATCAGCGACATAATCAATATGCCTGCTCCGAGGACGAGCACGTGGCGGGTGCGGCGCAGACTGAAGCTGCCGACACGACAGATGAGCAGGTAGGCGACGGCAAGGTTGAAGAGTCCCCATAAAACATTGACTGTTGAGGAGGATAAGCCTACCCCGGGTGGCGATGCGAAAGGACTCTGGAAAGCATACCCGGAAATCCCATTGCCGAGATGAGGCAGCGTGTTCGCGAGGAATGCGCCCCCGAAGAAATACGCGACATAGTGATACCAGCGCATTATTGCTCCCTCCAAATATCCTCTCATACCCCGTTAAGACACAAGGCAACTTTCCGAAGATCAGCATCATTCTTGCTCGGGCTTTGGTACTCTTGGGTGCGACAACGGAATACCGCTATAGGGAGATTCCCACACACGGACTTTTTGGGCAAGAGATCGAGGATGAGCGATTCGTGGGGGAAGAGCAGATGAGCTACGTAGAATCGAATCTGGTTCCCGGTGAGGTCGTGATTTACCAGACCCGGCTGCACTGGATCGTGATGCTGGGGCACGTTGTCCTAGGGTGCTTGTTCCTCGGTCTGTCGGGAGTGCTGCTTTATTACGCACTCAGCCAGACCGGGATTGAGAGCGGGAAGTTGCACATCATGGAGGGCGGGGGCGTTGGGTTGCTCATTTGCGGCGTGGTGGCGATTCTGCTGGGCATGGTGCGGCGGAACGCGACGGAAATGGCGGTCACGAACCGGCGTGTGGTGATCAAGACGGGCTTGGCCAGCCGGAAGACAATTGAAATGCTGCTGAACAAGGTGGAGAGCATCGAGGTGAGCGAGACTGCTTTCGGCAGGATGCTGGGTTACGGAACGATTGTGGTGATCGGGACCGGAGGAACTCCCGAGCCGTTTCACAAAGTCGCGCATCCGCTGGAATTTCGCAGCCAAGTGCAACAGCAGATTGAGAAGCTGCACTGAGACGGCAAAAACATTCGCAATCGAGAGGTGGATTTTGGGGGTTGTTTGAGAACGTATGGCATTCGGTTCCACGCAGGTGTATCCCGATACACTTTTTTGCTGTGTCCAACTTGATTTATCGTTGCCAACGAGTATGATCGTGTACGCACGGCATGTGCATCAAACCCGCACGAATGCTAGCGAAAATCGGGTAAAGCTCTGATTCTCAACGGAGGGCGAAAGAGCAGGAAGTAGAATCCCTCTCCCTCCGCCATCCATGCCATTGCCCAGCTTGCTTCGGCATTCGAACGCAGACCGGCATGGGCTTCATCAAAGGCTTGAAGCCTTGGCCGTCGCGACTATTGTCAAAGCTGTAGCGGCACGTCAGGACACTGCGCTCCCCGCCTCAATGTCCTGAGCTTCTCTCCGCTCTCACTGTGCGAGAGTCTGTTCAACAATAGTTGATCAAGTCAGCCACGTTGTTCACGTATAACACTTGACACAAATCGCCGCTAGAATCGGGGAGACAGGGAACCGGTAAATCGCTAAAAAGTACAGCCCGTGTCGCCCTAGGGTTGGAACTCCTCAGCTAAACCCTTATCTGCGTGTGTTAGCCGAGATTTGTTCCAAGAGGTGGACCATCACGTTCGTCTTGCGGATATAAACCGTAGGGACATAGATCGCCAGTAGGGCGACCACTATCACACAAGCACCAAGCACAAAAATGGGCCAATTCATAAATGCCTCCAATCAGGATGTTGAAAACAGAAACCGCTGGGTCCCGACCGAACTAGTATTACGTAGGCGACAGATCGCTGTCTGCTCAATATTGCACACGAGTCGATAAGTCGTCAGTTCATACTGACATCGGTGTCAATGCAGACCGATAAAGCTCAATTCGATGCAGTGCTCTCCCGGATGCTGCAATCCCCGCCGAAGAAAGAATCTGAGATAACGGCGGGGAAGAAGAAGGCCCAGGCCAAGCGCCCTAAGCCTTCCGCTCAGAAGTGAGGTCCGCGAAGCGTAGCGGCGCGAATCCGCACAAGCGGCGCACTGTTTCTATGAACACGTCCGCATCGTTGCGCCGGTTGAACCTGTATTCAAATTCACGAAGATAGCGATGCAGGTGCTTGCCCGACAGCTTGTGAAACTGGCCTATTACGCCCCTCTTGAGCAGTGAAAACGCGGATTCAATGCTGTTCGTTGTCATGTCGCCGCGCACCTACTCTCCGATTATGTGATTCACGGTTTCGCGGCGGTCTGTGAATTTCGGCGCAAGCGCTCCAGGATAGGCGCTGTGCTGGTCAGTCATAATACGCTCGACATCATCACTGACATTGGCAGTTACGAAGCCTCGAAATACGCCCACGTTCGCACCGGGAACGTGCTGCAAGCGAACTCTCCATTGCGCTGCGCCGCTCCCCTCACAACCTGCTTCTGTTTACTCGCGTACCACTGTCCTCTTCCTCGCGAGTGACCGCCCACATAGGTTTCGTCAATTTTCACGATTCCACCAAGCAGTTTAGGGTTTGTCTCCCGCATCGCTTCGCGGATACGGCGATTCAAATACCAAGCTGTCTTATATCCGCCGATTCCGAGATCGCGCTGTAGCTGCTTCGCGCTGATGCCCTTCTTCGCGTTCAAGATCAGTCCGATTGCATGGAACCAAACTATGAGCGGCAAGTGGGTATCAGCGAACAACGTGCCAGATGTGGGGCTGAACTGCTCCCGGCAATCGGCATTCAGGCAGATGTAAAACCACTGGCGACGATTGATCTTCTCGGGACGCTTGAGGGCACTCACTGGCTTGCGGCGCTTTGGTTCGGTTCGTGGCCGCTCGTATTTCTTGATGTTCGTATCGCCGCACGTAGGACAGCGAACCACACCATCGGGCCACTTCATCTGCTCGATGTAGGCTAAGCACTGATCTTCGGTAGAAAACTTTATGTTGATATCGCGGATATTCACGCGTTATCTCCATGCATTAGCTTTAGAATCTCCCGTATAATCTTAATTAGCTTACTCAGCCGCTGCATTTGCTTAAGGCCCTCTTCTGGGCCGGTTTTGCCAGTATTGCGCTGAATTTCCGCAGAGATTTCGGCTTGTTCTCGGTACAATTCGTGAAGAGTTTTCATGCACCTAGACTAGCAACCCTTACCCGGTTTGTGTCAAGTGAATACTCCTGAAGTGATATTACTGCCGCTGCCGCGCAGACCCAGACACGGGAGCGCGGCGATTCTGAGGATGACGAGTCCGCCGCTCAGCATCACATGAGTAAGTGCTCGTGGTCACTGACGGTTGGTTTTTACAGTTGCTACAGTGCGCTGCAAACATCCAGGGAGTTTGCTATTACGGCACTGGAGACCCAGATTCGTTTTCTTCTCTGCACTATCCAGCGCAATTCTCAAATGCCTATGTCTGGCAATTCTGACCTGCGGGAGAAACTGGAGCGGCTGCAGGAACAAGTTGCGACCTGCAAAGATTGCGGGCAGAAGAGCCGCCGCGACAATCCTGGGTGTCCTCGCATGTGCTCGGCTACCCCCTAGAAGCTATCTGATAGATCGGTTTGTATCAGGGCACGGCTTCAGCCGTGCCGCTAATGGCCGGTCTGGATTAACCAGCCTTTCTTCGGGCTGGACGCCCAAAACCCAGCCTCCTTTACTCTCTAGTTCATGTGCTACAGTTTTGGCATGGGCAGATTCTTTCGTCCCAACCAACTGTCAATTGCGCTCTTCATCCTGTTCCTGGTACTGCTTATAACTCCTCTTGCCATCCCCAGTCATTTTGGTTTCAGTATGGGGTTCTTTAGCGAATATCAGAAATATAGCGCTGTGTTTAATCGAGGGTTTGGCCGTGTTTTTATATTGTGGGACAACGTAGCATTCCTCTCGATATTTGGGCCGTGGTTACTTTCCGGTCTTTGGTTGCTCACCGGAAGCTTTGACTTGGGAACGCGAGCTGGCGCCCTTGTGATACTTCTGATGTTGATAGGCCCTTTTCTCTATTACATCTTGTCTTGCCACATTTCCTATTTAGTCAAAAGCGACCTTAGTAAACGGTGGATAATGTCTGGAGTAAGTATTCTGGTTATTGTCCTTCCGCTATCTTTTTATTCCTACTCTAAAACGGTCACTAAGGAGATCAACTATCTGGGAACTATCGAGAATTGCACAATTCGTTGCGTGTTCCCGGCCCAGCAAGAACTGGAACTATCCATCGATCTTTGCCGGGCGCAATGCAATGCCAAACAGCGGCCGTCGAATGACCAAAGGATAAGCTGTTGGGACCATTGCGGCGACCCACTGGAAGCGGCCCGGGCGCAATGCGAGAATAGCTGCAAAAGCAGTTTGCAATGAAAGGCCGGACGGAGGGACCCGCTATTCCCAATAGCCGGGCCTCATCGGGAGGAAATATGTCGAGCGCAATGAGACCGACGGTAACGCTGCACGTAGTTTGCAGCCTTGATGGCTTCATCGCCAAGAAGGACAACAGTGTTTCGTGGCTGGAAACCTCTGGCGACGTTTACGAAAGAGGGGTTACTGACGACGGTGCTGAGGTCATCGCGTCGATAGACTGCTACGTGCTAGGTTCTCGCACCTATGAGCACGCGCTGCAACTCGGCTGGCCCTATGGCGATACCCCGACGGTCGTGGTGACCAATAGAGAACTGCCGTCCACGAGGCAGAGCGTGGAGTTCTACTCAGGCGACCTGAAGAGATTGGTGGGTGAGATACTCGCGCCCCGATACGCAAACATCTGGCTGGTGGGAGGGGCCATGTTAGGCCAGAGTTTTCTCAGGCTCGGCTTGGTGGATGAAATCAGATTGATGATAGCGCCGGTCCTATTGGGTGACGGACTGCATCTATTCGGTGATTCCGGTACCGAGCAGAAGTGGCATCTGAAGAACGTAGTCGCTTACAAGAACGGCTTTGTTGAGTTATCGTACAGGCGCCAGTCAACCGGCTCCTAGCCTGAAAGCACCTGCGGGGCAAGTTTTCGCTCCTTTCATGGTTGCGCTGGTCCTAGCACTTTCATTGGGTAGTCGGATCTGGCGGCGTATTCTCGACATCCCTGACTTTCAAAAAAGTTGCAGCCCAGTAGTCGTAGAACCTCTTCGCCCCGCGCCTCCAGTCCGAACGGACGCCTACTCCTTTGTTCTTACCATGAGTCCCGACCGCAGCAGATTTTCCCGGGCGCGTAAAAGTTTCCTACCACTGGCCCACGCGGGTGGATAACCCTAGTGTTTGCTTTGCCCTCGTTCTTGGCAATATTCGTGCAGCTAATAATCCAAATTTTGCCAGGAGGGCAAGTATGAAAAAGATGATTTTGGCTGGATTATTACTGGGGTTGCTGACCGGTGTCTCCGTCGCGCAGCGTGCAGCGGCGCGTTCATCTCCGAGTGCCGCGCCCCGGATAACCCCGAATGCAACAAATGCTCCTCGCGCGAGCGCGGTAACTCCCAAGGCAACCACTACTTCTGGCGCGAAGACGGTAGCCCCCAACGCGACAGCTGATCGTGATGCTAGCGCGGTAGCTCCCAAGGCAACAACTACTTCTGGCGCGAAGACGGTTACTCCTGCAGCGACAACCGCCCCGCGCGCGGGTGCGGTGGCTCCTGATGCCGGCGTGAAGCCAGACGCACGGCAGCAGTAACTACTGCAAGAAGAGCGTGAGTGTTGTTTCATCGAAAATGGGCCCGACCTGGATCGGGCCCGCGAAGGAGAGAATCGGAAGGTCATTCCAGGTTGACTTGGTTGTACGAATCGGCAGATATCTCAGCGGTCGAATCTGACCGTTTGTACTCGGGACCGCAACACTTTCCCTCAGGGGAGGAGGGAGCTAATGAGTCATCGAAACCACAGACTGACCGCGCTGTTCATCGGACTTGCAGCCGCCGCCGGCGCTGTGATCACGCTACTGACCGCGCCACAAAGTGGCAAGCAGATGCGGCGGACGTTGCGCCGCAAGTACGAAGGCGCGCGCGACACCGTGGAAGACCTCGGCAATCGGGCCGGCGACTGGATGGACAAGGGTTCGGAGTTGGCCGAGAAAGCGAAGAGAAAGACCGCCTGACAACGGCTGTGATTGCTCTAGCGCTCCAGGTTCGCCCCTCGGTTGGGCCAGCCTGGAGTCGCTGCACTCGGCCGCAGTTTACAACCTGTTCCCGCGTTGTCTGGAAGTGGCAGTCTTCCGCATTATGGCGGGAGCCCCACCCTTTCCGCCCCATCACATCTTTGTCCTATAATTGGCGTGTGCTAACCGACGAAGACAAACAGTGGATCAGAGAACAACTTGAGGAGGTCGAGACCACTCTGCTGACCGAGTTTCACAAGTGGGCTTCACCTGTCGAATTGCGTCAGCGGAGCCACGCGGCAGCTCTACGGGCGCTTGACGCGGAAGTTGAATCGCTGTCAGACCGGCTCAAGAACTTGGAAGGCCACTGATCTAACTCTTGAACCAGTGTCTAGCGCCCCAGCCCCGCCCCTCGGTTGGATCTGGGGCCGCTGCTTCTGCCATCAAGCGCGGACAGCGATCACGCGCTGACGGCAGCACCGCTTTCCGCTGGCAGTTTCGCTTCCAGCCACGCGTCAAAACCGCCGACCACGTTGATGACGTTGTCATAGCCCGCCCGTTGCAGCAGGCTACATGCAATTGCGCTGCGATAACCGCCCTTGCAATGGACAGCCAGCGGCTGCCCCGCCTCGATCGCTGGCAGCGCGGTCTTGAAGCGGTCCAGCGGATACCAATCGGCGCCGTTGATGTGTCCACCCTCCCATTCGCTCTCGCGGCGGACATCGAGCACCTGCACGGCGTTCGCTCGCAGCCGGGAGTTGAGTTCCTGCACCGTGATCTGCGGCAACGGCTGCAAAGCAAATCCCGCTCGCTGCCAAGCGGCGGGGCCGCCATCGAGATAGCCCGCCAGATTTTCAATCCCAACGCGCGCCAGACGAAGCCGCGCCTCGTCCAGTTGCTCGGCAGTTTCGGCAATCAACACGGGATCGGCCGACAATCCCAGCACCGCGCCTGCCCACGAAGCAAACTGCCCGGAGAGTGCGACGTTGATCGAGCCCGGCACGTGGCCCGCGGCAAACTCGTCGTTGGGGCGCACATCAAGCGCAATCGCACCGCGCTCCAGCATGGCACTCAGCTCGGCTGCTGCAATCGCCTGCAAGTCCGGCAAGTCCGTCAGCGGCGTGGCCCCGGCGCGGTTAATCGCGGCGTCCTCCAGAAAGTAATCGGGCCGCGCCGGCAGATTGCTGGTCATCTGCCGCACAAAATCTTCGCGACCCTTGATTTGCAGCGCATAGTTGGTGAGCCGTTCGGTCCCGACGGTGGAGAAGCGTTCCGCGCGCATGTTGCGCCCGCACAGCGAGCCGGCCCCGTGCGCGGGATAGACCAGCACGTCATCGGGCAACGTCAGCAGCTTGCCGTGCAAGGAGTCGTACATCAGCCCGGAGAGTTCCTGGGGCGTGTGCGTCTTCGACAGATCGGGACGCCCCACGTCTCCGATGAACAGCGTGTCGCCGGTGAGCACCGCCCACGGCCGCTGCGATTTCTCTTCATCGGTGATGACCAGGCAAATGCTTTCGGGAGTGTGGCCCGGGGTTTCGAGCCCGTCGATGCGCATGTTTCCCACCCGCAACGCGAAACCATCTTTCACCGGGACGTGCGGAAACATCGCTCCGGCGCTGTCGCCGATGTAGATGGTGGCGCCGGTCCGGGCGGCCAGTTCTTTGTGGCCGGAAACGAAATCGGCGTGCAGGTGGGTCTCGAAGATGTGACGGATGCTGACGCCGTGTTGCTTCGCCGCTTCCAGGTAAATCTCGACATCACGCTGCGGATCGACGATGATCGCCTCGCCTTCCGAGGCCAGCAGGTAGGAGGCGTGGGCCAGACATCCCAGGTAGAACTGCTCAAAGTACATGGCTACTCCCGCGCAGATGATAATCGCAATTTCCGGTTTAGATCCAAACAGCTTCACACTATATACAATCATGGAATTTCAGCGCATTAGATTTGTCGTTCTACGTGCGTGTCCGTTATTCAAGCCGCGAGCTGTCCCACCAACACCTTAGTGCCTAGCTAAACTGCGCTTTTAGGCTAAAAAACTATAGCTTATGATTACCAAACTGTTGTAACATTCCCTTCGCTTGAACGCGCTGCGCGTCAATCTGAAAAAGCTGCACTCGGATTTACCACCAACTCAACGTTAAGAGGAGCGACCACAATGCGGATCGAATCTGTTCTGCCCCAATCGCACACGACCTTTCGGCTCATCAGTGCGGTGACAATCTTGCTCGCATGTGCCACCTTGCTCAGCGGCCAAGTCCGCGTCGGCGACGGCATTTACCCCGCGTCCAGCATCGAGCAACCCGCGGACGTCGGCCTGCGTATGCACACCAACTACATCATTTATGCACCCACCGGCTCCATCATCCCGGCAGCCCAACCGGCGGGAGAAACTCCAGCTTCCCTGGGATGCGTCTACAACGTGGTTTCCAATCCTCTGTCGGGCTGCCCCATCAACGGCACGACGCAGGTCCCCACCGGGGGCGGCGGCGTAATTGTGATCGTCGATGCCTACGACTATCCCTCGGCGGCCGCCGACCTGGCGACTTTCTCCACTACTTTCGGTCTGCCGCAGGCTAACTTCTCCGTGCAATATGCCAGCGGGAGTAAGCCCACCAACGGCTGCCGTTCCGGCTGGCAAGGCGAGGAGGCGCTCGACATCGAATGGGCCCATGCCATGGCGCCCAATGCCCAGATTGTTTTGATGGAAGCCTCTTCCCCCACCAACAGCGCCTTGTACACCGCAGTACAAGCTGCCAATAGCTATATCGCGGCCCATGGTGGCAAGGGCGAAGTCTCCATGAGCTGGGGTGGAAGCGAAACCAGCAGTGAGACGAGTTCCGACCACTACTTCACCCAGTCCGGAGTGGTGTACTTCGCCTCGTCGGGCGATTCTCCCGGCGTCATTTATCCCAGCTCTTCGGTGAACGTGGTTTCGGCCGGGGGCACGCAGGTGAATCGTAGCGGCGGCGCCTACACCAACCAGACTGCCTGGAGCTCCGGCGGTGGCGGAGCCAGCAAGTATGAGCCGCGGCCCTCATTCCAGAATGCCATTCAAAGCATCGTGGGCAGCAAACGAGGCACGCCCGACCTCTCCTTTGACTCCAGTGGCGGCTCGCCGGTTGCGGTGTACAACTCGAATTGCTACGGCGGCTGGCTTGAGGTCTATGGCACCAGTGTGGCTTCCCCTGCGCTGGCAGGAATCATTAACGACGCGGGAGGCTTCAAGACCAGCAGCAACGCGGAGAATACCCTGATCTACAGCAATCTGGGATTCAGCTCGTACTTTACCGATATCACGTCGGGAAGCTGCGGCACTCACAGCGCGGCTGCGGGTTGGGATTTTTGCACCGGCGTGGGCGTTGACAACGGATTGGTCGGGAAGTGAACTAGCCGACCCCATGCACTATGGGCCCGCTCCGCCAGGGGCGGGCTTTTTCTGGTGTGGCGGGATGGCGTCGGCGGGTTCCCCCGATCACAGGAGGAATCCCGCCAAGTTGAGGGTGAGGTGCCCCGGTCTGGTCGGAAAAAGGTCATTGGGATCGGGGCCACCCGTCGTTCTACCGCGCTACTGCCGGCCGGCTGGTATGGGAACGGCGTGATGTTGATCTCAAGCGGTGCCGAGCGCTTCGAGATGCCCATAGAGCGACGGAAGCAACGAGCGCTCGAATCGAAACTGCGTGGCCGTATAAGGCAGCTTGGCTTCCACAACACGTGCGTCAGTCTCGCTCCAGCTGCACGACACCGGTTCGGCGTTGTCATCCCTGTTGCCATCCTTGTCAACCTTGTATGCCGTCGCGTCGTTTTCTCTGATCCACCCCCAGATACGTTGGCCGAGATCGTCGTTGTCCTTGGAGCACTTCGGGTAGTTCTTCCGGATGTAGAGAATAAACTCGTCGTTTCCCATCGTGATGCTCGTATTCATGGTTCCTTCTTTCATGGTTAGAGGCTCTTGCAAAATCCAGCGAGCCGCATAAACTACGCGCCTTGCTGGATTTTGCAAGAGGCTCGTTAAGTGAAATGACTGTTCCTTCGGCGTCGAGGCAGTGGGCATTTCCACGGCCTGTTGGGCGGCGCAATTAGAGCGCCCATCCAAATCTCCGTGAAGGCACAGTCAAGAAATAGTACCCTCCCTACTTTAGTCCTCCGCTCGGAAACAGAGCGAATTAATTAGGGGGCAGGTCAGTCAACGCTTTGGGGCACAGTGCGGCGGTATCGCGCTCCCCTGGTGAAGATATTGTTTGGCGAGCATACCTTGCAGTTTTGCTGGTCGAGGGAAAAGCCGCGGCCTTCCATGACCTTCCGGATGTACCACCCGATGAATTGCTTAACGCGGTTTTCTCGCACAATGTCACCAAAGCGTTTCGCGAGTTGGGCTGAAAGCGCTTCAGCCGCAGGCTTGACAAGCTCTGAAGCGGTTTCCATGCGAATAAACGCATCATCGCTCTCGATGTACAGTTGAATGGCGCGGAGTGTGTCATCTTCAGCAGCGCCCTTATAGCTGCCAAAATCGTCCAGCCGAGGATTGGTTAGGTCGTTCATGACCCCTCCATGTTCGTTTCGGAAGTGTTCTTTAGTACGCGTCTATTATGGCGCGTGCTAATGGAATTGTCAAGCCGGTATGCCTATCAATTTTGCCCCAAACAAGGTGGGCCGCATCGGGAGAAGGGAAAAAAGTACGCTACGAAAAAATGTACGCTGAAAATAAAATGGTTATATGAATCTGCGAAATGCAATCATCTTTGTACGGCCCTACCGCTCTGCATGTTGTTGAATGGATGATAGATTTTGGCGGGTGGCTGTAGATGATCAAGACGTTGTTCCGGAATCGGAGCGGCTGATGGGCGGCCTGTAGTTAAGGCTACCATGCGGGCGTTCGCGGTTGTAGTAGTCGGTCCAAGGCTGCAGATAGGCGTCTCTTTGCTGTGAGTCGGACCAGTGTCGTGAATAAGCCCACTCGCGCAGCGCGGTCTGGATGAAGCGCTCGGCCTTGCCGTTGGTTCTGGGGGTGTAGGGCTTGGTGCGGTGATGTTTGATGTGCATGGTCTGACAAGCCTGACGGAACTGAGCCGAGCGGTAGCTGGAGCCGTTGTCGGTGAGCAGGGCGCGCACGCCGATGCCGTGGGTGGCGAAGAAGTCCCTGGCCGCGGCGAGGAAAGCGACGGTGGTTTCGGCCTTTTGATCGGGCAGCATCTGGGTAAAGGCCAGGCGCGAGTGATCGTCGACGGCCACATGTAGAGCCAGGAAGCCGGGATGTTTCTGCTTACCGCGCAGGCGTCCATCGCCACGCCGGCTAACTTCAGAAAAGCGCGTCATGCCTTTGATATCCAGGTGCAGCATGTCGCCTGGCCGGGGGTGCTCGTAGCGCTGTATGGGAGGCGGCGGGTTCAGATCGCGCCAGCGGCTGAGCCGGGCGCGGCGCAGGACGCGGCTGACGGTGGCCGGGCTCAGACCGGTGCGGCGTGCGATCGCGTAGCCGGGCATATGCCCCCGGCGAAGAACAACAACCTCTTCTAATAAGGGAAAAGCGATCTGTCGCGGGCTATGGTGCGGCCGCGAACTGCGGTCGGCCAGGCCGGCAACGCCAAACTGCCGATACCGGCCCACCCATTTGGCTGCCGTCTTGGCACTCACGCTGAAGCGTGAAGCCGCTGCGCTTACCCTCAGGAGGTCGTCGATCACCATACGGGCAAGACGCTCTCGACTCACCGCCGTCCATGGGGCATTCTTGTGGTAGTCCATTCGGTCTCCAGAGTTACTAGTTGCTCGTCACAACCAGCTTCTCCGGTTCCAACCGAATGGACAACCTCTTGAAAGATCACAGGTGGCCCAGCCTTTCGGCGTGAGTCTTTACTTGGGGTGCCCCACCCATTCGCGAATTTCTAATGTGTGGGACAGAAGAGTTGGATCAAGTCGAACACGGTACGCCGATACGAAGCAGTTCCCACTCATTCCAAACACAGGAATGAGTCGGGCACCACGCTTAACTCTTTGCGCGCGAGGCGGCGACCTGCATGGGATAAACCTCGAACCGGTTCAGGCCGCCGCGCACCGAGGGATCGTTTTCGCCGAACCGCCGCGCTTCCGCCTCGTCCGCGACCTCAAGGATTGCCACACCGAACGCTCCCTTAGGCGCCATCACCGGCCCATAGAGCAGCAGCTTGCCCAGGTCAAACTGCTGCCGGAAATAAACACTATGCTTGTCCATCAGGGCACGCTCTTCGCCGGTTATGTCCTGGGGAAAGCTCGGCCGCGGCGGAATCAGTGCGAAGTAGTAATGAAGTTTGTCCATAGGCGGAACATCATACTGTCACTCGCCAGATAAGAGCTATTCATAACGCGTCGCTGGCCCGCGCGCTTGGTTGTCGCTTCGGTCTGTCACGGCGCCATGCGGCAGGCGTCACTGACAAACACCTGTCGCAAGAGAGAAGATTTCCGCGCTGCTCATCCTGGCAGTCAGTCTTTCAATCACAGTTCCTCCTGAAGTGGCGCAAGCAGCTATCGCCCCTGGCGCCGGTGCTGGGTCAAGTACCTTGGGAAAGGAATCCTGTATGATTCGCCGAATTGTTTGCCATGCTGTGGTAGGTCTGGGGTTGGTGATCAGCGCAATGCTGGCCAGCGACTGCTCCTTCGCGCAGGCGCAGGAGCAGGAGCCCTTGCCGATGCCGCAGACACCGCAGTTGATTTTTTCCACTTACCTGGGTGGATCGCTGGCCTGTGCGACTTGCCCTGGCCGCACCTTTGCGCAGAACGCCGCCAGCGATGCCCAGGGAAATACCTACGTGACGGGAGCGACCGAATCCTCCACCCTTCCTGTGCTGAACGCCTTTCAGCCGCACCCCGCGCCCCACAGCGGGATGACGGCTTTCGTGGCGAAGTACGACCCCGCCGGCAGGGTGCTCTGGCTGACCTATCTGGGCGGTAACAAGCAGACCATGGGTGTGGGGGCTGCTGCCATGCCCGATGGAGGAGTCGCCGTCGGGGGCATGACCAGTTCGGATGGGTCGGGGTCGGAATCCTTCCCGACCAGGAACGCCTTTCAGGACCACAACAACGGAGTGTCCAACTACTTCGTGACCGTTTTTGATGCCAACGGCAATCTGCGCTACTCCACCTACCTGGGCGGGAGTGGAGACGACGGATCAGGCTTTTCTGACGACAACAGCAACGGCAACAACGTCGCTGTCGATGCACATGGTCTGGTCTATATCACAGGCACCACCGGTCCTGGTAGCAACGCGGTGATTAAATTCCCAGTGACCCCCAATGCCTTGCAGCCCGATCTCAAGGGCCCAACCGACGCGTTCCTGTGCATCCTCGATCCTGCAAAGAGCGGCGCTGACTCGCTGATCTACTGCAGCTTTCTGGGAGGTAGCGGCAACGAAAAAGGGCACAGCATCGCCGTCAACGCCGCCGGCGATCTCATTACCGCAGCCGGATACACGGATTCCGATGATTTCCCCACCACCCCCAACGCTTACCGAAGTCACTATGCACCCGGCTTTACCAGCAACGGCTTTGTGGCGCAGTTTCGCTCTAGCCGGCCCGGTGACCCGTCTTCGGAATACACAGCGCGCTACTCCACCTACCTCGGCGGCGACTCAAAGAAGGACCGGGACGACCTCTACGGCATGGTTATGGATGCAAACGGGCTCATCATAGCTACGGGCCGTACCCAGTCGGCCGACTTTCCCATGACCGGACCGGGGACTCCCTTCCTTTTCAACAGCGCCCCGTATCTCGGGCACGGTGAGTCTAACGATCAGCCCTATTTGGTAAAGATCGATCCATCCCTGGATGGCAAGCCATCCCTGGTCTATTCCACCTTTCTGGGAGGCGGATACAAGGGTTATGGTTCGTTTTGCACCAGTGTGGGCGTCGATTCGCGCGGCAAGGCGTATGTCGGCGGGGAAACGAATGCTCCGGGTGTACTGTACACGCCCTTTTCCCCTTCCAGTGCTATGGTTCTTTCGCCAACCTACTTTCCGTATACCGCCGATGCGCTGATCACCAGTCTCCAGGGGGAGGAGGACGTCGAGTTCATGCAAGTTACCGCCGACGGTAAGCAGTTGGGCTACTCCACCTACCTTGGCGGAACGGGAACGGACCGCGCCTACGGGTTGGCCGTCGATCCCGACGGCAACGTGGTCGTGACCGGACTTACCTCCTCCTCTGATTTTCCTCTGAAAAATCCGGCGCAGACCTGGCCGGGGAACAACGTGGAGAACGCCTTCATCGCCAAGTTTTCTTTTTCGTTGCCGTAATCGGGGATGGGAAGCGCTGAGCTTTCGTGATTTGTAGCGCAGTTGTGACACTTACGCCGGCGTGATCTGGCGTAAAGAGGATGCCTTTGACACAGGCGAACATTCACCTCATCGAGACGGTCGTCGCGTTTGCCCTGATTGTGCTGCTCAACATTTTTCTCAAGAAGAGGGGGATTCTGAACGGCAGCGACACGCCCATCTTCACGCGGCTCCTGACCCAGGTGGTCCTGCCGGTGTTCATCTTCTTTCAACTTCTCAGGTATCCTCCCGGCGTTCGCTATATGCTACCCGTGCTGGCCATGTTCATAACCGGGTGCCTCACCCTGCTGGCGGCCTGGATCATCGGAAAGCTGCTGGGATTCAGCCGTGCGACAACCGGGGCGCTGATGATCGTCTCCTCCTTCGGCTCTTCCGCCCTCCTCGGCTACCCTTTAATTCAATACACATTTCCCAACAATCCTAGTGCGATGACGGAAGCCATCCTGATCAGCGAGCTGGCGGTGGGCCTGCCCATCTTCACCTTATGCCCGCTGGTGGCCATGCATTTTGGCGAAGCGTCGAAGACGGCGGGCTCGCTGCTGGGTACGCTGCTCCAGTACTTCCGCTCTCCCATCTTCATTGCTGTGGTCCTGGGCTTTGCCGTGTCCGGGTTTCACGTGCCGTTGGACTCTCCCTTCGTCGCCCCCATTCTGGAGGCGGCCAAGATGATCGACGGGACACTTGCGGCCTTGGCTTGTCTCATCTTGGGCATGCAGATCAAAGTCGGGTCCCTCAAACGGCTGCTGCCCATCGTGGCGATTTCCGCCGTCTTGGGAATGGGCTTGCAGCCGCTGCTGGCATACTGGCAGGCGGTTGCCTACCACCTCTCGGATCTGGAGCGTCAGGTCCTGGTCCTGATTGCCGCCCTGCCCTCGGCGGTTTTGGGACCCATATTCGCGGTCCGCTACAAATGCGAGGGGGAACTGGCCTCGACCGTGACCTTTATCAACATTCTGTTAGGCGCGGTTGGCATTCCGGTCGTCTTTTGGATGCTGGGGCGGTAGAATTAGGCCTCTTCGCTTGCCGCCTTATAAACGCCGGACCTGCGCTAACATATAATCTCTGCGCCCGTCTTCGTCATTGCAGCAACCCTGCCCAGGACATCCCAGCCATGGTGCTACGCGATCTGGCGATTGCATTCCGGGTGCTGAGCAAGAGCCCGCTGTTCACACTCACCGCGGTGATAACCATTGCGTTGGGTCTGGGCGCCAGCACCGCCATCTTCAGTGTCACCCACGACGTGCTGCTGCGGCCTCTGCCGTACAAGGACCCCGATCGTCTGGTGATCGCCGATGCTGGTCCGGTCCTTCGCCCGCCGGCAAGAGATGACGATCCGGCTGGCGATTGGGGCCGATCGCCGGCGATTGTTGAAGCAGCTTCTTGATGTCGCGCGGCGTCACCTTGACCGCAGGTGGCGTTGCCCTGGGTGCAGGTGCGGCCTTGCTGTTGACCCGGTTGCTCGGCTACTTGCTCTACAAGGTGAGTCCGCGTGATCCGCTGTCTTTCGCGCTGGCATTCGCGGTGATGATCGTTGCCGCGCTGGCGGCCAGCTTGGTACCCGCATGGCGTGCCACAAAAACTGATCCAGTCCGCGCCTTGCGCGCGGAGTAATGCCTGCCGCCCTTCAACTCTCCGGTTGATACCACTCCGGGGAAGGCCGCCGGGCGTCACCAGGTGTAGTGCACGCTGTAAGTAATGGTCTGCTCGCCATCTGGCGGAAGTTTCGCCGTGAACTCGGCCGTGTGGCTCTCCTTCTTGGCGTATTCGGCGGAACTGGCGCTGATGACCCAATTGTCTCCCCGGTACATGTGCTCGACCACCTGGACTTCCACGGGTTCCTTCTTGTGGTTGCGCAACTTGATCTCGTAGCTTTCGTCCATCCACTGCCGCATGCCATCGGTTTTGAATTCCGTACGGCGGCGCTCGGCGATGATGTCGAAGGCGTCTCCCGTATAGACCCGCAGCATTTCATCTTTCGGCGTGTGTTCGATTTTATTCTCGCCGATGAATTGCAAACGTCCCTCGTCATCGCGCCGGTAAAAACGCATTTGCCCCTTGGGTAGCGGCATTCCCAGATGATCGGCCTGCGAGTTGCGGAATTCGCGCATCACGTAAACCCGTTTATTCGTCGTCAGGCCAATCTCCGTTTGTTGCGACAGGTACTCCCAATTGGATCCGCCATATCGGGCAACATCGAGGGCGTAGCCTTCGTAAAGGTAAACACGTTTGGAAGGAATGCCCGCGGCACGCAGGAATTCGACTTGTTTGGCTTCTCCATTCAGCAGGGTCGAGGGGCGTTGCAGAGTGTACAGGTGATACTCGTCCAGAGCCGCTTCGGTTACCGGTGGACCTCCTCCCCCGGCTTTATAAGAACCACCCCCATACCCTCTTCCAAGGCCATCCATGGGGGGCCCCGGGGTGACAATTTTGTTTACATCACCCGCCATTAGTTGCAGGCGGGCATTCTCAAAAGTCCGGCCGCTGTGGTTCTGGAGTGTCACCCAACCGATCAAGTCGAGCGCATCGCCCTTTTCGGGGATGATGATGTTGTAGGTCGCCTCCCAGGTGAGTCCGCCGGTGACATAACTTAGTTCGGCATCGAATTGCGCTGCCTTATCGGATTGCAGCAGCCAGTTCAGCGTAGGCTTGAGAAGAGCGCCCTCGCCCAGCGAGGGAAACAGTGGCGTCCCCGGCAGTCCGAAACGGAGCGTGCCATCTACTTCGATGATGGGTGCCTGCGCGAACTGTGCGTCGTTATTATCGTTGCAGACACCATTCGCGTCATTTGTGCCGGGCAAGCAGACCATGCCGGCGCGGACAACTTTTCCGTTCACCGTCTCTTCATGATCGCCACGCCGCACCGCAAACGCGATGGTTTTCCCTTCGAACGAATGCAACAACATATATGGCGAGACCACGTCCGAGCGATAGTTCTGTTCCAGGATGCTTAGATGTACGCGCTCCGCCGGATCGCGCAGCATCACGAACTGGGCTCGACATACGATGTAATGTTGTCGAAGCTGGCCGGATTGGCGCCCGGCTCCAGTCGCAGCGGAACGATTTCCCGCACCACCGCGAAGTTTTGGTTGTAAATGGTGAGCGACGGTGGAATGGCCGGCTTCTGTTGCGACCAGGCAACCGCGCTCAGGAGCGCACAAAGCACAGCAGAACTTTTTAGCATTCGAGCCTCCGCATCGAGGGCCTTTCGAGGACTGCGTACAGTATCGTTCTTACGGCGATGCCAGAACATCTCAATAGAAACCGCGCACGCGTCGAATGTTCCTGGAAAGCGGGCATGAGGAGGCGAGCCGACGCCGGGCACGCCTAATACAAACGGAAATTCACTTCGATGTTGACCTCCACGGCTACCGGATGTCCGTCTCTCATCGCAGGTGCGAAGCGCCACTTGCGCACCGCTTCCACGGCTTTCTCGTCGAGTCCCAGTCCCAGAGCGCGCTGCACGCGGATATCTCGCGGTCGGCCATCTGCACCGACGACGATCCACAGGATAACGGTCCCTTGATGCTTCGCCTTGCGGGCTTCCTCCGAGTATTCGGGATCAGGATCGTAGATGGCGCGCGGTGCACTGACCCCTCCTCCCACGTGATAAAGCCCCCCGCCGAAGCCTCCTCCGTGACCTGGACCTACACCCGGCCCGATTCCAGAGCCGATACCGCCGCCCGCTCCGCTGCCGATGCCTCCGCCGCTACCGATGCCGTTGGACGGCTGTAGCGCATCGGCAGCCAGCGGATTTCCGGATATTCCGAGCTGGGCCAAACTCGGCGGAGCTACGACGGTAGCTTCAGCCTTAAGCTTGGGATTGTCATTTCGTATTACCACTGCCGGCGGGGTGATCTGTTCGCGCGCCGACCGGGGAACGTTCCCCCGCGACGCGGACAGCTTGTCTTGGTCTCCGCCGCCCCCGCCTCCACCCGCCTTTTGCTTTGCAATCGGCAGCGCATACGCGCCGGGCTCGCCTACCAATGAAACCACCCGTTGTTGGAATTCCTGGCGATGTTCCATGATCCAGGCGCTCGAGATTACGATTGCGGCCATGGCCGCAACATGCAGCAACCCCGAAACCACGAAATTCGTACGATGAATCGGATAGTTGCCATAACCTTCCCCGAATAAGGTGGGAAGAACATCGGTCTCGAATCCAGCCGCTTTCCGTACGGGAACCACACGAGGACCACGGACCACTGGGAATGTCTTTACCTTGGCGCCACGGGGCGCCGCAGCCTGATGCTGAAGGTCAGCCTTAAGGCGCAGACGAAAGTCCGCACGCGGCACGGTAAATAGATCAACCGCGACCTCCAGCAGATCACTGAGCTCGCGGTTGACCTCCTGGGGCACAAGATCTGGTTGCCTAAGGATCGCCTCGACGGCTTCATCCAGTTCGTCGTAAATGGAAAGGCTACTCATAGGTGCTCCTCATTCGCATTCGCAGGCTGTGTAGCGCTCGAAACTGCAGCTGCTTGACGGCTCCCTCAGTTCGGCCCAGTTCCGTTGCAATCTCAGCGACACTCCGCTGGTCAACAAACCGGCGCACAATAACCAGGCGCTGATCGCGCGGTAACCCCTCGACCAGCTGCGACAACATGGCCCGGCGTTCGGTTCCATCGTCCGCGCCCGCTTCTTCCAGGTCATCGACCGGGACCTCCCGCCGCTTGGCATTGCGTTGCCAACGATCAGCGATCGCGTTGGAGGCAATTCGAAACAACCATGCGGCAAACGGTAATCCTTGCCATTCGAACTGACTGATCCTGGCAAGGGCGTCGTGAAAGACTTCCGACGTTAAATCCTCGGCTTCCTCCCGGTCTCGGACCCGATACGCAATGAAGGCGTACACGCGAGCGAAGTTGTTTTCATAGAGCTCGGCAAAGCGGCGCGGATCACGCTGCGCCGCCTCGATCAGAAGCCGCTCATCCATGACATTCTCGGCAGCTCTCAAACGTGTTCTCCGCAGGACGCCCTTCTTACTTAGCTAAACCTGCTGGCAGCCCAAAAGGTTACGGTGCGCGCCACAATTTCATTCGAAACAAGAGGAGGTACCGCGGCGTCGGATGCAGGAAAAAACGCTACGCAATTGCGGTCAGGGGACCACTCGCTCAACTCTCCGGCTGGTACCACTCCGGCGAAGGGCCGGTCACCGCTTCGATCTCGGGAACGAAAGTGCGTTCCAACTCCGCCACCAGGGTCCCCATATTCTCCACGATCTTCTGCCACTGCTCGGCATCGCCGATCGGGTACTGCCCTCCGGCTACCGCCTTCTCGGTTGAGGGAATGGTGAGCGTTGCCTTCCAGCCCAATCCCCAAACCTTGAAGATGGCCAGCAGGCTATGGCTCCATGTGCCGCAGTCCAGGGCGAGCTCCAGGGTTGAATTCGCCGCGGTCCGCCGGCGCAGGGAGAAGCTGCCCGTTTCGCCGGCAGTGCCGCCGCGAACGCTGTATCCCAGGGGCTTGAAGACGCGCTCCAGCGCCGGCTTTTTCGGTCCGGCCCTCAGGCCGAGCTCGGCGTTCGTCATCTCCGCCCGGCCCGGAAGATCGTGCGGCAGCCCAACCTGCTTGACGATCTCCGGCAGCCGATCGCGATATCTCACCGCGATGGCTTTCACCGCCACGGCGAGTTCAGGATTAACGCTCGGGCTGTTCCATCCCGTGGGCAGGCGGACCGCAGGCACCGGCCCCGGTCCGAGCTGCCCGGGATACGGGGCCTGTATGGTCTTGCGCGCTTTGCCACATGCGGCCAGGACCGTAGCCAGCGGTCCCGACGGCAGCGGCAGCTTCTTATCGCCGGGCTCGACCTCGACCACGCTGCACGACGACAGCGAACGCTGGCGCCCGTTGACCCACCAGCTATCGCTGATCAGAACACCCGACATCATCTCCGCTGCGTAGTTGGGAATGGGCATCACCTCGCCGAACTCCGGCGCATGAAAATGGATGGCGACCCCGTGGAACGGGAACGACCGGGGTACGCCGGCGGCGATGGCCTGCAACGTGGCGTACGGTACCACTTCGCCCGCTCCCGGCGAGACCGGCCCGTTGGAGAGTCGCCGCGCGCCGGGAATTCCCGGCATCGGCGCAGCCTCGGTGACGAATCGCGCCAGCTCAGGGTGTCGTTTCAGCACCCGGTCCACGCTCGAGAAGCTTACCAGCGGGCCATCGGCGAAGTTGAAACGAATAAACGGCTCCGGCAGCCCTGAGTCGAGGAAGCCCTGGTGGACGCGATCCATCATGGCGGCGAGGGGTTCTTTCCTGCTGGCGGCGAAGTTCGTGATAAGGGCAACGCGCATAGGCGGAAGTTCCTAGCCGAGTGAATGTGAAGATCAGCTAACCACATTGGAACACGGCGCGAGGCGGTTGAGGAGTCGGCAATCGTGTTCTGGTGTCGAAACCATCTGATTGGGTGCGACTTCCTTTTTAGTCCGCTGCTCGCGCCAACGAAAGAAAGAGGTGCTTTCCGCAGGATACCTCCGAAGGTTGTTTCGATTACACTGCAAAGAAACCCATGAGCACTCTCAATCACGAAGAATCAATTCGCGCTTACGTCGAGGACTACGAGTGCCTCATAGCGGGTATTGAATATTTTCTGCAGTTACATCAGCAGGTAGCTAGGGATCGCAATATAGAGGTAATTCGCCGTCATTACGATCTGAATCCCGAAGACAAACTATGCCATATCTATCGACCTGGAAGCCGTGAAATGGTGCATTGCCGCAGATCTGGGATCGATGCGATACACCGAACTGCGCTCAGACTGGTTAATGAGGCGACCAATCGTCCCGACCTAAGCTCAAAGCGAATCTCCGAGATCATTTCAGAGCGAATCCTCCAAGTAGCGTTCGATGGCGTTACGGACGACGAAGAATTTGTCAAGATTCTAAAATCTTATGTTGTTCTTTCTGAGGCTGAGCACGTTAAAGTGTCTTATCACTTCCCGTGCGTGCTTCTGCATGTTGGGCCGAATGTGCCAAACTTTGAGCCGCCTCCTCCAGACGAAATTGTCCTCGGACCTGTGAAGTTTCGGCGTTTCCCAGTTTTCTTGAATGGGATCAATAGGGAGGTCGAACTCGGAGAGAAGCATCTAGACGATAACGCATTGAAGCTTTTTGTGGAACACGGAGAAAAGCGTGGTTGGGTTGCATCAGTCCAAATTCCCAGTTGCGCTCCCGATGTATCGCGACAGAGGGCGGAGGAAATCGTTGAGACAGCCATCAATCTTCTCAAGATATTCATTGGCCTTCGCCACGGGAAATCAATGCGACTTCCCCATACAGCGCCTTCACGGAACCGCGAGACCTGTGTCCTTAGTGAGGTAGATAGCAACATTAAATGGACGTGGCAGGGTCGCAGGCTAGAAGGAGCGTTGGTTGCTGGCGATCCGATGGTGGGCGTTCCTGAAGCTCTACGGAAATTTGCCGCTCACTTGCTTACCAAGAGTTTGAGCGGCGACCGATCCGAAATGACCAACAGGCTTCTGGACGCGCTCCGGTGGTTTGGGGATGCGTCCTTTGAGGAATCAAGTGGGGTGCAGATTGTAAAGTGGATTGCGGCACTGGAGCGACTCACTACAACTGAACGCCGCGACAAAGGTATAACTCACAACTTCTGCATGCGGGTTGCACTCTTGGCGAGCAGTCTGAAGAGGGGCGACGTCGAAAGAGTATACAAGGATGCCCGCATTGCCTACCAACTACGGTCCGATGTCATGCATGGATCGCGCTCGCAAAACGACGAGCACCTTGTGATGAATGCCGGGTTTGTGCACGACCTGACACGCACGGCGATTCTTGGGTCGCTTGCGGTTCATAACCTTTTGGACGCGAGAATGGGCGACGCCCGCCTCGCGGGCATCGCAAGATTTTACGACCAATCTGCGCTTCGCTTTGAGCCCTTGTTCAAGCGACTCCAAGGCGAGTTCAGGAAGCAGTTCCCTCAGTCTACCCTTTCGCGGTAAATGTGAACCCACCGAAGACACATGCGGTCGGATGAAACTGGGGAACGAAATTTCTCGCGCGAGCGTACCCTATCAACGTGCGGAAAGTTTTCTTCAACTCCCGGGGATTGCGTGCGGGTTGGCGCCTGCTCATTTTCGTCGGCATCTTCGTCGGACTGGGATTCCTGACGGACTGGATCCTGCCAAAGATCTTCCATCTCAAGCAGCGGCCGTTCCTTGATCCTGTAGCCTTCATCTCGAATGACCTGCAGGACCTTGTCCTAGTACTGGTTGCTACCTGGATTATGGCTCGCATCGAGCGCCGCCGCTTCGCCGACTACGGCATTCCGGTGCGCAACGCCCTCGGACGCGATTATTGGGTTGGACTTGCCTGGGGGATGGCCTCCACTTCTTTGCTCATCGGTTTGATTGCAGCCTTTGGCGGCTATCGCATCCTCGGGCTGGCCATTCATGGCGGCGCGCTCTGGTACTTTCTACTCCTGTGGATCATTGCCAATCTGCTCATCGGATTTGCGGAGGAGATCCAGTTCCGCGGCTATCTGCTGGTTACACTCGCCGATGGTATTGGCTTCTGGGCGGCGGCCATTCTGCTCTCCATCGGTTTCGGCGCGCTGCACTATTTTCTGAAGCCGCACGAGCGCTGGGAAGACTTTGCCTCCACCGGACTGCTCGGCTTATTCATGTGCCTGACGCTGCGCCGCACTGGCTCGCTGGCCTTGGCCATCGGCTTTCACGCCGCCTTTGATTTCGCGAACCTCTTTCTATGGTCGGGGCAGAACGCCGGCGAATATGCCGTCGGCCACCTTCTTGAAACCCGCTGGCCAGGGCCGCAATGGCTCACCGGCGGCTTCCTCGGGCCGGAGGCGAGTTGGATGGTATTTGTGGTGATCGGGCTGATGTTTGCTGTGTTCAATCGACTTTATCGGCACAAGAAATTTCCCCGCTGAGTCCCCGGAGGCGGGATCAAGAAACCATCTCACATCGTTTTGTATCAGGGCACGGCTTCAGCCGTGCCGCAACGGGTCAGCAAAGACAAGGCCTTCAGAGACTGTGTCGCAACCCATATCGGTTTGCGGCAGTGGAAGGAATCGCACAAAATTCAGTCCCGAATGGGGCGAAAGAGCTTAGCCCAGTGCTTCAGCGCTGGGTCAGGTGGAAAATCATAGCGAGTCCCGTAGGGACGGCAGAGGTGGCGTACGAGGTGATCGACCAGTTCATGTTGCAGACGCACGTACAATCAATTCAGGCGGGAAAGGATGCGGGTGATGAAGCTAGTCTCACTGAACGTCGGACTCCCCCGAGAGGTGATGTGGCACGGAAGAAACGTGACCACCGGGATCTTCAAGCAACCGGTCCAGGGCCGCGTCGTCTTGCGCAAGCTTAACCTGGATGGTGATCGCCAAGCCGACCTCAGCGTCCACGGAGGAGAATTCAAGGCTGTTTATTGCTATCCCCTTGCCCACTACGACTGCTGGAAAACGGAGCTGCCCGACCGTGAATTGCCGCTGGGCATGTTTGGAGAAAACTTCACCACCGATGGCTTGCTGGAAGACTCAGTCCACATTGGCGACCGGTTTTCTGTCGGTTCCGCACAGGTGGTGGTGACGCAGCCTCGGCTCCCCTGCTACAAACTCGGCGTGCGATTTCAGGCTGACGATATGGTGAAGCGGTTCCTCGCCAGCGGGCGGTCGGGCTTCTACCTTGCTGTCACTCGCGAGGGGGAAGTCGGCGCCGGCGACGAGATCACGCTGCTTGCTCGCGACCCGAACGCGGTCCCGGTTTCTGCCATTACTCGGCTCTATATTGCCAAGAGATACAGCGATGACGACGTGACTTCCGTGCGGCGCGCCCTCCAGGTTGCGGTGCTGCCGGAGACTTGGAAAGCCTACTTCCAGGACCGCCTTCGCATGGCGAATGTTTGATCCCGAAGCAGGGAGTGGGATGGCCCAACTTGGGCCCGCATCGGGCTCAGCGGCTCCGGGCATACATCAGAACCAGCGAGCGTTGAGCAAATGGCATGTACACGAGAGCGGCGGTCATCCCCAGAGCCAGCCCCAAGCTTACGTGATGCACCAAAAGGAACGGTGACAGGGCCCACAGAAGATCCATACCCAGCAGTATGGGGAAGAGCTTTCTGAACTTGGAAGGAAGCTGCTGAAAATCGAACGCGACCGCCGCGAAGAAGAACAGACGGACCGGGATCATTGCCACGGCGGTCGCCACCAGCAACGCGGTGAGCGTCGTCGGCGACATCAGATGTGCGTCCGCAAAAATATCAAAAATCTCCGAAAGGTTCGCCAGCGCCCCCAGGTAAAACGCCAGGTACATTGCCTGGATCAGCAGCAGCAGAGTTCGCACTAAGATTCGGGGAGCGTGAGGCAGTTCGTGAGGCGCCGCCAGAAGTGTTCCTCGAAATGTCTGTGGCCCAACTTCGAACGGGCCTACCGGCGAGGCAGGCGTACTGTTTGCGGCCGCAACCGCATTTCCCGCCGCGGCCACCGGCGCCCCGGACACTTTCGAAACCGGCCCCGCCAGCGTCACTGGCGCTATGAAACGATAGCCTCTGCCCGACACCGTTTCCACATGCCGGGGTTGGGAGGCCAAGTCGCCCAGGGCTTCACGAAGTTTGTTGACCGCGGTGTTCAGGCCGTGGTCGAAGTCCACGAACGTGTCTTCTCCCCAAAGCCGCTGCCGCATCTCCTCGCGCGTTACCAGCTCTGCGGGCCTTTCCAGAAGCATCACCAGTATTTGAAACGGCTGCGCATGCAGCTTGATGCGGATGCCCTGTTTACGCAGCTCTCCCGTGGCCTCGTTCACCTCGAACGCTCCGAAGCGAAACACGCGGTCGGTTGTCTTCTGTGTCATGGACGCGGTTCCAGTCTAGCTGCCTTTGGCGGCCCAGAGCCAGTGGAGAGCACTCCGAAGGGTGATGTGAAGCTCGGGGGCGAGTAGAGCATTTTCACACTTCGTGTACAGGGTGGAGCACCGCTTCAGCGGTGCAGTTGAGATTCGGAAATGAGACGGCTTTACAGGCTACTGAAAAACTCTGTGGGAGGCTTTTGGTGGAAGCCCCCTGCTTTAGCAGGGGGAGCTGGACTTTAGTCCAGCGGGAAAGGAGTCGATTTTGAAATGGGCTTTAGCCCTGGGATTTCTCGATGCCCAGCGCTAAAGCGCGTGATCAAAGCCAACTTTTTCCGGAGCGCTGAAGCGCTCCTTCCCCCGCATAAATGCGGGGGCTTCCACCAAAGAAGTGCACACCATGGGTTTTGCATAGGGTTCTTCCCCACCCTGTGAACGGCGTGCTCCACCCTTCGCCGATACATCCGACTGTGGAACTCGTCGCCTCACGCGGTCCCGCCTGCTCCCATGAACTGGTTCCATCCCAGAAAGATAACTTCTTGCAATCCTCGACTGAGCAACCAGTTACACGATGACTCGCAAGTGAGAAACGTTTGAGCCGCCATGCATTGCGCCTGCCGCGCGCAGCGAGCATCCTGCGGCCACGAGGCAAATGATGCGACTGCGGATGCTGGCAATCATGCTCCTACTTGTAGCCCCCTGCCCGGCGGCCCAGTTGACCTTACCGGCCCAGCAGGCATTTGAAAACTATGCAGCCGCTTTGGAGAAACGATTGGCCCAGCAGCACGCCAGCCCTGACACCTACCTTGCAGTGTTCAACCTTGCAGGGACTGAGCGAGCTGATGCGGAGCGCCAACTGAGATCGGGTGCGATGCGAATCGAATCCGTGAATGGCGGCACACATGAAGTCAGCGGCGGACTCTTGCACCACTGGCGTGGCACAGCTTTTGTCCCCGGCGGAAAGGCAAAAGACATGCTGGCGCTGTTGCAAGATTACAACCACCTCGCCAGGTACTACGCGCCGGAAGTTGAGTCCTCCCGTGTCTTGTCGGACCACGGAGGAGTGGCGAACGTCGCCATGCGCATGAGGAAGCGGAAGGTTGTCACGGTGGTGCTGGATACGGAGTACGCCATCCAGACAGGGCTGGCCAGCGCCAACGGCTACGGCTTCTCGCGCAGCGCGCACATTTGGCAGATCGCGGAAGCGGGCACGGGGCACGAGCGCAGGCTGCCAGAGGGCAACGACGACGGTTTTCTGTGGCGCTTGAACTCTTACTGGAGCTTCGTCGAGCTGCCTGACGGGCTGCTCATTGAGTGTGAGGCAATTTCGCTGACGCGCGATGTCCCAAGTGGCTTGGCCTGGCTGATTATGCCGATCATCAGGGACATGCCGCGGGAATCGCTGAAGTTCACCTTGAGCGCTACCAGAAACGCGCTCCTATCAGCCCCGCTCCAGGGGGCACAGCAATGAACGAAGGATGCGAGGTCCATATGCGAGATGCAATGCTTGCCGACCGGAGACAGAGTGGATTTGTAAACGCGCTGCGAGTCCACAAGTCACTAACTGCGGAAGTTGAAAAGCGCGTATTAGTGTGGATGGCCGAGCGCACACCGCAAGCCATCAGCTCGGACCAATTGACCGCGTTAGGCTTTGTTGCGCAGCTCCTGGCGGGTGCAGCCTATGCGCTCGCAGCATTTGACCCGCGCGCATTGTGGCTCGTGAACTTCTTCCTGGTTCTCAACTGGCTCGGCGACAGTCTGGACGGCACGCTGGCGCGAGTCCGCAACCAGCAGCGTCCACGCTACGGCTTCTACGTGGACCACATGGCTGACACCTTCGGCGCGCTGGCGCTGATGGCAGGACTCGCCTGCTCCGGCTACGTGCACTGGCAGATATCGGCCGGAATGCTGACGTGCTTCTACGTGCTCTCCATCGAGAGCTACCTTGCGACCTATACCATGGGGCACTTCCATCTTTCGCACGGCATCTTTGGTCCCACCGAGATTCGCATCCTGCTGGCGGTGGGAAACGTTGTGCTGCTCGTGCATCCCTATGCGCACATCGCGGGCCGGCGCTTCCTGCTGTTCGACATCGGAGGCGCTGTGGCCATTGCCGGAATGGCATTCATGGCCGTAGCCGCCGCAATTCAGCACACGGTCGTACTTTACTGGGAGGAAGAGCTGCCATGACCCGCGCCGGGCAACTGCTGGCGCGGCTCGGCAAGTTCAACCTGGTGGGCTTGCTGGGCGCGGCATTGCAGTTGCTTTTGCTTTACGTGTTAACCAAGTGCTTCCACATGTCTGCGGTTGCCGCTACGCCGGCGGCAGTGGAGATCGTGGTGTTGCACAACTTTGCCTGGCACGAGCGGTTCACATGGCGCGATCGTCCGCTCAACAGCATCCGGCAACGGACGGCCCGGCTCTGGCGATTTCACGCCGGCAACGGTCTCACCTCGCTGCTCGGCAATACGGCGCTGGCCTACTGTCTCGTGGAACGGCTTAAGGCTCCAGTACTGCCGTCGGCCATCGGAGCCATCGTCGTCTGCTCGCTACTCAATTTCTTCATTGCGGATCGGTGGGTGTACACGGCTGGAGTCAAGCCGCTTTCAGATCACGACAGACGGTTTCATTTATTACCGTCGCGGAGTAGAAGATGTGTTCGCTGGACAGGCCGGCTTCGCGCAGATGATAAAGCCGTATGGCGATTACGGACAGCACGATGCTGCTGGACGCTACTCGCCGTCTCCGATGATAGAGACCATAGTCAAGATACGCGATGATCGCCCTGACCCGCGCCACATCTCCACCAGCTATGTCGAGCGGCAGGACCTCACGATTCGCATGGCAATTCGCCGGTTTACGCGCCTGACGAACGCTTTCTCAAAGAAGCTGGATAATCACAAAGCTGCGTGCGCTCTGCACTTCGCCTATTACAATTTTTGCCGTATACACAAGTCATTGCGAGTGACACCGGCGATGGAAGCCGGACTGACCGATCACATATGGAGTGTTCGGGAGTTGCTTTCGTAATGGGTGCTTTGATGGGCGCACTAAGATTTAAGCAGCGAATCATGCGCACGGTGCACCAATACCCTCTGGTACATTGCTATCTGGCGTGTGGGCACATGATCACGGTTGATTCGGGAGACATCAATAAATCGCCGTCCCCCTCGGCGATAGAATGCTGGGCGTGTAAAGAGGAAAGCAAGAAAGCGAACGAAAAGGGATTTCCGCTAGGAAGATAGCCCAACAGGAGTGCAGCAACGCAAGTTTAGGACACTACCCACCATCGCGCTTAGCGCGTTGGATATCAAGACGACCATCGCGGTGAATCGCCAACGCGGAATTGATCTCAAGTTTCCCAAAACCCGCAGCGAAGTTTATGTAACCTTCTGACGCCCCATAGGTTGAGGCGTATGGCTGGAGTGTCGTCTTTGGGGTTGCCGTCACCTGCCTCTTCTGCAGCTTCGTCGCCAGGATTCGTTGTGAGATCGCCTGATTACAACAGTCATCACAGACGACTACCGCAACGGTCTGGTAAGTTCAGCAGAATGAGGAATAATGGTCGGGTGAAACAATGCCTTGGACGGGCTACAAGCAACGGATGAGACATCAGTTACTGCCCCGAGGCGGCGTCGATAACGGCCTTTTGCGCGCGGGCGAGGGCCACAAGATTGTTCACGTTGTCCGACGTCGCATCGAAGCCGGCCAGAGTCACGCCGAAGACAAAAACACCGTCCAGTGCACCCAGGCCGACATGTGTCTCGGTGCCCTGGGTCACGGTGCCGGCGAAGGACTGCTGACCGATAGCTGGAATCGAGATTGGAGTGAATCCGGTGACCTGCTCACTCTTCATGAGGGCTGTGTTATACGCTGAGGCGGCGTCAGAGGCGGTGGCGTAACGATCAACACTGATGGTCACCTTCTGTGTATTGGCGCTATCGATGAAGAACACAGCCCTTGTGGCCTTTGGATTGCCTTGGGCAGTTGAGTCCTCCCCGGTACTGTCCTGCTGCGTGATCGAACCAAAGTACTGACTCACGACGCTCAGATGAACGACGTAGCGGCTCGGTAACAAAGAGTCTGATCCACCACATCCCGCGACCATCATGATCATGCCGAATACCAGAGCCGGGAATGCTGTCGCGAGGGTATCCGTCAGGCAAATTTTCATACATACCCTCGTCTGCCGCTGGCCTCTTATCATCTATGGACAGGTGACCCAGCGTAGCTTACCACGTCACCGCTAACCTGAGATCGCTGACATCAACACGAGAGATCAGATAGGCTTCTTCTCGCGTCGCTCAGCTAAGCGCAGACGAAGCGATCCGTGTGCTGCTAAAAAAGAGCACGCCGCCGAGCATGCCGGCTGGGCAAATTCGGACTCGAACTGAGCAAACGTGGCGCCGAGGTCAGGGACAAGTACAACGCCGACCTACGGGAGCTCCAACTACCACATTCGGGCGATAACTTATGTAAAATCGCCATATCACAAGCAATCCGCGCCGAGATTCGGGTTCCGGGATTGCTTACGAAATCGCCTGTAGCTGTTGAAAAAGTCGGTTTCCCTGAAAAGCGCACCAAAATGGGTGACCAGAAATGTATAGGCGACCAGAGAAAATCGTTTATAGAGCATCCTAGCGCGACGATTTTTTAGCGCGATCTCCGCGAGCGAGTTTTTCAACAGCTACGCCCGTTATCGCCAACGACGCTGTACCCAACGGGGCGGTGACGATCAGCAGAGGCGGATCGATATATAATCTCTCGCCCAGGAGACCCCAAGCGGAATCCAGACAAAAAAGGAGAAAGTGCAATGTCAAACCATTTCACCGGACTCAGTCTCGGCCCCCCGATGGGCGATCAACGACTCGACCTCTGCGACCTCTACGCATTCCAGTCACCCGCTGACCCCAACAAAACCGTGATCATCCTCAACGCGAATCCTAATGCAGATGCTCTTCACCCCGACGCAATCTATCGCCTCAACATCGATAACGACGGCGATTACCTGAACGACCTTGCGTTCAGCTATGTGTTCTCCAAGCCGCAGAACGGCAGGCAGACCGCTAACGTTTTCGTGGCCAAGGGCCAGGAGTCGCGCTCGGCCGAAGCGGTCGGGACCAAGATCATCGCCGACGGCGAGGTGTCCTTCGGCGCTCAGCCGAATATCATCAACTCCGGCCCGTACACTTTTTTCGCCGGCAGCCGCAGCGACGCCTTCTTCTTCGACTTCGACGGAATCAAGAGCCTGTTCGATACCCGGGGCAAACGGAACTTTACCGAGCCTCATCTGGCCGGCAAGTCTCCCTGGACCGGCGTGGATTCCAATACCGAAGCCAACGTGTTTTCGACGGTGATCGAGCTGCCGACCAGCGAACTCAATCCCAAGCCCGAGATTCATATTTGGGGGCGGTGCAGTGTAAGACGCGACGGCAAGTTGCTGCACGTCGACCGTGCGGGCCATCCCAGCGTCAGCAGCTTCTTCAACACCGATGACACCAAGGAGGAGTACAACGCGAGCGAGCCCGTCAACGACCGCAAGCGATGGCTCGAGCTGTTCGTGCATCTGCTGGGGCATACCGGCAATTACACGCGCGAGGAAGCGATTGCCGCGATCGACACGGAACGGACACTTCCCGACGTGCTGAGTTTCGATCCGTCGAAGCCCGCAAAGTATCCCAATGGCCGGACCTTCGCGGAAGACGTGATCGATTACCGTCTCGCCTTCCTGACGAAAAATGAGTGTCCGCCCACCGGCCTCAAACCTCACACCGACATCCTGAAGGAGTTTCCCTACATTGGCACGCCCCACGTGAAACGTGCCGCAGCATAAAACCGGTACTGGTGCGGATGACACGGAAAACCGCGAAGTGTGGTCAGCACGGCTCGATATTAGGTTCGAGCCGTGCTGACATGTCCCCAGCAACGACGGTGGCGTTCCGCGTTTCGGGATTACTTGCGATAACGCCTGTAGGTGTTGAAAAACTCGCTCGCGGAGATCGCGCTAAAAAAACGGCGCGCTAGGAAGCCCTATAAACGATTTTCTCCGATCGGGTATACATTTCTGGTCACCCATTTCGGGTCGATTTTCAGAAAAACGGACTTTTCAACAGCTACGCCTGATTACAACAGCCATCACCATCGGTGGAGCGTAACATGTTGTGCATGAACAGAGCCGTTGCAGTCGCTGCGTTGATATGGTGGGGTATTGCTGCCTTTGGACAGTCAGGAACGCTGCAGCTGTACACGAACCCCAATCTTGGGTTCGAGTTGTCTTATCCTGCCACATACAAGCTCTCAGACTTGCCCTGCTACGTCGCGCAGTGGGCTGCCTCCCATGGGTATCAGTCCTTACTTTACGTCCGTGAAGGCGAATCACAGGATGCAGGAAGTATTCACCTCACCGTGGACAGGCGACGGTTCAGTTTGGATAACCTAAGAAAACTGCATAGCCGTGCAGATGAACAACCCACGATGGTCAAAGTCGGGGGAAACACCTTTTACTACTATGGGCGGGGCGGCGGCGGAGTTGCATATCCCGACGAATACTTTTACCACCTCGACGGAAACATTCTCGAAATCAGCTTTGACGGGCCATATCCGCCACACGACAATTCGCCAACAGCCAAGACAAAAGAAATGGAGAAAAAAGTTCTCGAAAGTTTCCGTCGTGTCGAAGGCCAACGGAACTGAATAGCTGCCGCTACATCCCCACATCGCAAGTAACCTCTGCTGGCATCACGATCGCTTGTGATACGGTCTGTTTTCATCGTCTATTCGTCGGAAGCCCCAAATCCTGTTTGCCCGCCATCAGACCGAAATCGAGCGCGGTGATGCGCCCATCCCAACGGCAGGGCGGAATTTCAAGGTGATCTTAGCGCTCCAGACTATAATTCGCCCATGTCATTGACCTCGGGCACGAAACTGGGACCTTACGAAATCCAATCGCCGCTGGGCGCCGGCGGCATGGGCGAGGTGTACCGTGCTCGCGATACGCGCCTGGAGCGAACCGTCGCCATCAAGATACTTCCGGAGTCCCTCTCTTCCGATCGTGAACGTCTGGAGCGCTTCCAGGAGGAAGCACGCATTCTCAGCACCCTGAATCATCCCAACTTGATGGCGATCTACGACGTGGGATCGCAGGACGGGCTGCACTTCCTGGTTTCGGAGTTTTTCGAAGGTCAGACGCTGCGCGAGCGGCTGGCGGCTGGTCCTCTACCGCAGCGAAAGGCGATCGAATACGGCTTGCAAATCGCCAAAGGGCTGGCGGCCGCGCACGAGAAAGGCATTGTTCATCGGGACCTCAAACCGGAAAACATATTCGTCTTGCGCGATGAGCGGGTAAAGATTCTCGACTTCGGATTGGCCAAGCAGACAGCGACGGCGGCGGCCGCCGATGGGACCATGACCAGCGCGGACCGGACCTTGCCGGGCACGGTACTCGGTACGGCCGGTTACATGTCTCCCGAACAAGTGCGCGGCGAAGCCGCCGATTATCGTTCTGACATTTTCAGCTTCGGCACCATCCTCTACGAGATGCTGGCCGGACAGCGGGCTTTCGGCGGCGACTCCAGCGTCGAGGTCATGAATTCGATTCTCAAGCAGGAACCGCCGGAGCTTGCTGAGAGCGGCCTGAACGTATCGCTCGGGTTGCAAAGGATCGTGCAACGCTGCCTGGAAAAGAGGCCCGACGCGCGTTTTCAATCGGCCAGCGATCTGGCTTTCGCGCTCGATTCGCTGAGCAGCACCGGTACCTCAAGCGCTGGGTTGCGCGCGTTGAAGGACACCAAGAAGACACGGTCGCGAATCCTGCTGGCAGCATCGCTGCTGGCGGCGTTGGCGATCGGTGTGATCGCAACTTGGCTGCTGCGTCCAGCGGCCGGCCATCCTGCATTCACCCAGATCACCTTCCGCTCCACCTTCCTCCGCCATGCGCGGTTCGCTCCCGATGGACGCACCGTGGTGTACGACTCCACCACCGACGGCAAGCCGACCGAGCTTTTTTCGACGCGCACGGATACGGCCGAGGCGCAATCGCTCAATCTCCCTGCCAGCATCTTGAGTGTTTCCTCCACCGGAGAATTGGCGGTCTCGCTCGACACTCTGTTTGATCCGCCATTCACTCCTACGGGACGGCTGGCCCGCGTGCCCCTGGGCGGGGGCTCCACGCGCGAGATGCTGGACGGTGTGACCGACGCCGACTGGGCGCCCGACGGCTCCGCGCTGGCCGTCAGCCGCAAAGTCGGCCGCCATTTCCGGCTCGAGTTCCCGCCCGGCAGGTTGCTGTACGAAACCGATGGCTACATCAGTGATCTGCGTTTTTCGCCCGCGGGTGACAAGATCGCGTTTGTCGACCATGCCATCCTGGGAGACGATCGCGGCGTCGTTAATGTCGTTGACCGCTCCGGAAATCGCAAAGGGTTGACCCGGGAGTTCAGTACCGCGCAAGGGCTGGCGTGGCCGCCCAACGGCAACGAGATCTGGTTCACCGCCGGAGTCAACACCGAGCCCAGCTCTCTGCGTGCCGTCGATCTGCATGGCAAGGAGCGTGTGCTGCTTTCCTCGCCGGTACGGCTGCACTTGCAAGACATCTCCAAAGATCAGAACGTCCTGTTGACGGTGGAGGAAGATCGCGACCAGCAGGTGCTCTCGGATATCGCAACCGGCAAGATACGCGATGTCAGCTCTTTCCCCTACCAGATCACGGAGGCGCTTTCGCGCGATGGGCGAATGTTGCTGCTGAACACCTACATCACCGGCGCGAATTCCGACTACAACCTCTACACCCAGCGCACCGATGGTTCATCTCCCGCCATGATTGGCCAAGGCGCCGGACTGGGCCTCTCCTTCGATGGCAAATGGGCGGTTGCCCTGAATCCCCTCAATCTGCAACAGCTGAGAATCATTCCCACCGGCGTCGGTGAGGCCCGCACCCTCAACGCCCCGCCCGGCCTGAGGTACATTGGCGCCACTTGGATGCCCGACGGTAAGCATGTGCTGGTAGTGGCGGCCGCCCCAGGGCATGCCCCGGCTACTTATCTTCAGGACGTGGCGACCGGGACGGTGCGGCAGGTTACCAGCGAGGGCAAGTACCTCGTGACCAGCGATCAGCAGGTTAGCAGTGTCTCGCCCGACGGCAAATACTGCATCATCACCGATGGCGAAGACCACTACTGGGTGCAGCCCATCGACGGAGGAGAGTCACGCGAAATCAAGGGACTCTTGGAAGGCGACCTGCCTCGGGATTGGCATAACGATTCGCAAAACATATTCGTCGAACGCCCCGCCGGGACTGACAGCGTGGACGTTTATGACCTCAACCTCACCACTGGCCAGCGCAAACTCTGGACGCAGTTCTCCCCTTCGGACAAAGGCGCGATCTTGTCCTTGCGCCACCCGGTAATCACACCCGACGGCGCACACGCGCTCTACGTCGTGCAGCGCATCTATTCGACGCTGTTCGTCGCTACCGGCATTCAGTAAGCTTCTGTATTAGCGAAGGGTTGTTGCCCGAAATTCAGTCGGAATCGACTGCGGTGATGCGCCATCAGCGCGCTGGGCCGCCGCAGCGCCCCGTTTCGGATTGGTTGTGTAGTGGCCTTCCATGAGAAGGCCGGTCGGAGTCAAGTTCTGTTTTGCCTTCCTAGATTCCACCTTCCTTTCTTAGCGGCGGGTTTTTCAGAGCGGCCCGGAGCCGTCAAGGGCGCGTTCTGTGCGGCGCA
>JBEKPR010000004.1:0-195771 GCA_049520555.1 Candidatus Korobacteraceae bacterium | reverse complement strand
AGCCCTGAGCAGGAGATGCGTTCAGCGTCACCGGCGTTCCCTCGGCATAGGTGTGGCTGCAGGTCCCCGGACAGTTTATGAAACCGTCGGTGCTGGCGACGCTCCCGTCGCCAACGACCGAGACCGTGAGTGCGTAGCTGAATAGCACTTGGAGTCTATAAACCGTCCCGTCGTTGTCGATCCCATTCCCGCGAGTTGTTCCATAGAAATTTCCATCGGTAGCGAAATACAGTACTCCTTGAGGATATTTGCCGTCCGTGCAGCTACCGCCCTGCAAGCAAAATGAATATAGCGTCGTCAGGTTGCCGGTGGGGGAGATTTCGAAGACCGTGCCAAACCACTGTCCTGACCCTCCGCCCCGGGCTGTTCCGTAGAAGTTTCCGTCCGTCGCTTGGACCAGCGGGCCGTCTGGATCAGCGCCATCAGCGCAGCCGGCTTGCGAGCAGAAGCTGTAAAGGGTGGTCAGGTTGCCATTCGGAGTAATTTTGAAGACGGTACCGCAACCGTTGATGCCGCAGGTTGGCGTTCCGCCATAGTAGGTTGTGCCGTAGAAGTTTCCGTCGATTCCCTGGGTCAGTCCGGCATAAGGACTGGCGCCGTCAACGCAGTCCGCTAGTGAACAGAACCGGTACAACTGGGTGAATGTCCCGCTGCTGGTGATCTTAAAGACTGTGCCTCCGTAAATGCCCCCGGTTGCGCCATTGCCGCCACTCTCGGTCACGCCATAGAAGCTTCCATCCGTGCCTTGAATCAACGCACCTGTCGGCTGGGCCCCGTCCGGGCATCCGGTTTGCGCGCAGAAGCGGTACAGCGTAGTTAAGGTGCCATTGGGATTGAATTTAAAGATCGTGCCCCAGACCGAGAGTCCGCCAGCCGTGGTGATGCCGTAGAAATTTCCGTCGGAACCCTGCGTCAGACCCACAGGTCCAGCACCATCCACGCCACTGAAATTGTAGACAGTGGCGAAGCTTCCGCTGGGCGGAATTTTGAAGATCGTACCATCATTGTGCGTGCCCCCAAAGTAGGTTGTCCCGTAGAAATTACCGTCGGAACCTTGCACCAGGGGTGCAGCCGGCTGAGTGCCATCCGCACAGCTCGACCGAGAACAAAAGGAGTAAAGCGTGGTCAGTTCACCGGTCGGGCTGATTTTGAAAACAGTCCCGCGCCCATTGGCTCCGCCCAGATAGGTGGTTCCATAGAAGTTGCCATCGGATCCCTGGACCACACCACTATATGGTTGTTCCCCATTAGTACCGTTGAAAGCTGCAAGGGTGGTTAAGGTTTGGGCGGAAGAAACTGCAACCGTTGCGGCGCAAAATAAGCACAAGAGGCGAAGTGTTTTGGCAGTCATGGGTGTGCTCGCTTCTTACCAGTCGGGAACCGCTACGACCATGGAGTAATACACATTCGAGCGATGTCACTAGCGGCGACTATATGCCTCGCATAAATACCGCTCCGTGACGCCAGTCACCACTCTCTGTTCGTAGTCATAGCAATGGAAATGGGTCGAAATGGCGATAGGGTGATTGATAGCTGGCAGGCGCACGCAGCGGTAGTCTTTTCCTGCTCCAATAGCGGTGGAGTGCCCCACCCTTGTCGCCCGGCTTTGGCGACAGGGTGGGCACGATCTTCACCGAGGCGCTAATCCGCCCAGCCAACTACGGCGCGAAGTAGCTGGAGATGTCGAGAATCAGTTGCGTGAGTCCGCTGCCGGCATAGGCGTCAACCTTGCCGTTGTTGGTCGGTACGATTGCCATGTTGTTGGTGATCGATCCATCCGAGGCGTTTAACGTCGAGACCGTAGGCCGATCGCCGCCGTCAGGCCACAGGGTCAGGTAGCCCAGCCCGCCTGTGGGCACGATGGTCGCGTTGAGGACATACGCCTGCGCTGCGGTGGGTGGTCCACACGGGCTATCCACCACATCCACCGGAGGACTCAAGGTCCCGCTGAAGGGCTGACCGTTGCCCACATGGCGGGTGTCGATGACCCGGCATGGAGCCGTTGCGTACAGCGACAGTCCGCCAGTTCTCGCCGGCGCGAAGTAGCCGTTGATATCAATGACCAGGTCGGTATCGTTGGTTGGGTAAACCGAGACCTTGCCGCCGGTGCCCGCAGGCACAATCGCGGCATTGGCGATGACGTTTCCGCCGACATCGTTCAAGGTCGAAACCGTGGGCCGGGATCCACCCGTGGGCCAGACCGACAGATACCCCAGCCCGCCGTGGGGCACGACCGTGACGTTCAGCGAATAGGCGGCGGCGCTGGAGGGAATGTTGCAGGAAGCGGCATCGAGCACAGGGAATACGCGTTCCTGGCCGCCAGTCAAGTAGGGCGATCCCAGGCCGCCATTGGGGTGCCGCGTGTCGGCGACGCGACAGGGCGGCAGCGGATAGAAGGCCAGCGTGGACCCAGATACCGGGGCGAAGTAGCCGTTGATGTCGAGAATCACATGGGTCGTGTTGGTGACGTAAATACTGATGGCGCCTTGATCGCCGGCGGCCACAATGGCGGCGTTGGCCTTGATGCGCCCGTCGAGCGAGTTCAGGGTGGCGACCAGAGGTTGGTCTTGACCGGTGGGCCATATGGTGAGATATCCCAGGGGGGCGGACGGGACCACAGAGACATTCAGCGCGTACGCTGCTGCGGTGGACGGAATGCTGCAGCCGCCCTCTTGTGGTATGGGGAAGCTGCGGAAAGTGCCGCCCGGAATCGGGCCTCCGCCAGCTTGCGACCGCGTGTCCACCAAGCGGCAGGGCGTGACGGCGACGAATTGCAGCGCTTGCGGAGTGCCACTGTTGGTAATGGAGACGTCGTCCAGGTACATGTAGGTCAAGCCGCTGTAGCCGTCTGCGTGAGAGTTGAAGTAGAGCTGGATCGTCTGTCCCTGGTAGGGCGTCAGGTCGTAGGTCACCTGGGTCCAGGTTTGGGTGTTGGATGCCAGCTTGAAGATCTGGGCCAGCAGGTTTCCATTGCTGTCGCGGACCTGCGCCTCCTGCCATTCATTTTCGATTGCGCCGCTGGTCGAGGGCCAGTACCAGAAGCTCAAAGCCGGATTATCTCCGTTGTTCGGAATGGCAATCGTTTGAAAAAGCGAGGAATCACCGTTTGGCACCGGGAGGCCGTTCGCGCCTAACTGAGCGGCGAAGCTGCCGCTATGGACCTGCTGCGTCGAAATGGCAGGCGGAAAGATCCCGCCTGACTGCCAGCAGGTCAGGGTGCCGCTTTCAAAGCCGCCGTCCGACAGGGTATTGGACATGCAAGCCGGGGTTTGCGTGCCGAACCCCGTCAAGCTGGCGACCTGGGGGCTGCCGGGGCCGTCATCGGCGACCGTCAAGGCGCCGCTGCGGAGTCCCGTGCCGGTGGGTTGGAAGCGCACGTTGATGGTGCAACTGTCATTGGGGGCCAGCAACGTGCCACAGTCATTGGTCTGGCTATAGTCGCCGCTGGCGGCGATGCTGCTGATCGAAAGGCCGTTCGGCTGATGATTCGTCAGGGTGATTTGCTGGGCCGGGCTGAGGGTGCCGACAGTCTGCGGTCCAAAGCTGAGGCCCGCGGGATACAGCCCCACGTAGCTTGGAGTGTTGCATTCGGGAAACTGGAAGTTGACGATTCGGGTATTCCAATTCCATGCGCCATTGGTCACCAAGTATTCCGTCGTGAACCAGAAGGTACAGTCGTCGACCGGATCGACGGTCATGGAACTGTAATCTCCCCAGCGGGTCAAGCCGTAGGTCTGCGAACCGCTGCCGATGATCACCGTGGTCTCGGCTTCCAGTGCGCCCGCCGGATCGGTGGGCAACCGTCCCGCAACCGCAATCGAGGGATACAGGGAGTTGCTGGACACGCTGTAGCCCAAGGCAATGTCTTCAGCCTGGTCCATGGCAATGCTTCCCATCCAGCGATAATTGGAATCGGGAGCATAGGTTCCTTGCTGTGCGACCACGGGGGTCCCATTGGGCACCTGAATCTCATACCAACGCACCCCGCTGCTGCCGCTGACGGCGACGGATTGGTTGACCACCAGGGACTCGTGGCTGCCGAAGTTGCGATACGCCAGGCGATACATCAGGCGGTCGGCGAGCGAGTCCAGTTTGGTCGAGGTTCCGGGTTGCGGCACGCAGCCGGGACCGCCTCCGCAAAGCGGCGTGAAGGCCGCCACGGGGATTACGGTGGGGCCGGTGAAGGTGGCGTTGGCGGGATTGCTGAAATCCACGTGAAACTTGTACAGGTTGAGCGAGTTTGCGCCAAAGTTGAGCACATAGTTCGGCGAACCCGGCGGCGGCGCGGTGGTGCCGTCGACATCGGACGGCAGCAATCCTCCCACCAGGGAACCCTGCTGAAAACAAATCTGCGTCGCCGGCAGTCCGCTCAACATCTGGGTGCGGTCATAGGCGCAAACCTCGGAGCCGAGGAAGCTCTGGCCCAGAAACATGTTGAAAGTTTCATAGTAGGCATCGGGCCAGACACCCATCTTGGGATAGTCGTCAAAAGCGGAGTACTGGAAGGCATAGCGATACCACATGCCGGTGGCGTCGGAACCCATAGAAACGGCGACGCACTGCAGATACGGAGTTGTCGAAACCGAGAACTGGCTCATTACCCAGCGGTTGGCCAGCTTGTCATACAACACGATGGGATCGCCATCGTTGTTCGCCTCGCAGCCTCCGCCAAATCCCGACCAGAGAATATTGCCGGGAACCGGACCGGCGACCAGACCTCCGTTGCTCTTGCTGAAAATGGCAAAATCGGTATTCACCCATTGCACGTATTGGGTGGCGCCCACGGCCCCATTGGTATCGGGCGGAGCATACTCCACGATGAATCCGTACCTCCCATTGCCCAGCCCTTCGAAGCTGTTGCTCATCAGAGGCGTGTAGCCGAACGTTCTCCACTGGCGCAGCGGGTCTTCCGCCAGCGGCCGCAAGCCGCGCGGAAGCGGAACTGGGCGCACCGGTTCAGCTTCGTGCTGCTCCGGGGAGACGGGCGGAGCATGGCGGATGAGGTCGATCAGCGGCCGGGAAACGTCATGGTGAATATCGCGTCGCACGGTGGTGGGACCGTGCGTAGCCTGGGCCAAGAGGCCCACGGGAACCATGCCCAAGAACATCAGCGGTACCATCCAACGTCCGAGGGGGACACGGCTCGTTGTAAGCATGCACTTCTCCCGAAGCACGGCCTCACATAGGATCGCACCGCGCGCAGGGGCGCTTTAGCGATCACATTGATTGCTTCGGCAAGATGGCACAACTTGATTAGATAAGGCCGGAAAGGCTGCCGCGAGAAAGAACACTTCGAAAAGAGACCGTCGAAATATGTCCAGCCTCGGACGCTATCACCTGTTCCTGGACACATTTCGCTTGCAGACCGGAGTTGCACAGGGCTATATCAGTTTGATGATCGAACCTCTCCGCGCATCCGGTATTGGGGCGGTACAAAGCCGTCGCGCACGCTACCCGCCCGGAATTGTCGCTGCGCTTTCGGTGTTCGCAGCCACGCTGTTGATCGTTAGCACGTATTCCGTGTTCAGCCAGACCGTTGATGAAGGCGAACATCTTGCGGCTGGCATGGAGTGGCTGGACGGGGGCTCGTATACGTACCGTCCGATAAATCCGCCGCTCGCCCGGGTGGCGGTTGCGCTCGGCCCTTACCTGGCGGGCGCGCGCAGTCAGGGCAGAGCGAGCGTCTGGACCGAAGGCAATGTCCTCCTCGAATATCAGGGCCATTACCAACGAACACTGACCCTGGCTCGCCTGGGCATCCTGCCATTTTTCTGGTTGACCTGTTTCGTTTTATGGCGCTTCATTGCTCGGCACTACGGGCCATGGCACGCGGCGCTGGCGATTCTGCTCTTTGCGTTTTGTCCGCCGGTGCTGGCGAATGCGTCGGTCGGCACAACTGACCTGCCATTCACCGCGATGTTCTTGTGCGCGGTCGTCGGTTTTTGGAATTTCTTGCGGCAGCCGAAAGCCTCGTCCGCGCTTGTCTCCGGCTGTGCGATCGCTCTCGCTCTGTTGTGCAAGTTATCCGGGTTGCCCTATCTACTCGTGGTTTGTGGAGGGCTATACATTTTTCTACGCATTGAAAAGCGAGCCGCGCCATCCTGGAAGTATCTGGGTATAGCTGGCGTGGCGCTGGCGCTCACGATTTGGGCGGGATATCGTTTCTCGATCGGCCCTATCCTCGATCCGGACCACGTGCGCGAGATCGAGATGGCCCATCTGCGCAAACTCCCTGACGGCCTCGCCAGGATCTTCTTCTGGCAAGGTGTTCCGGCACCGGAATTTTTCAAGGGTTTGGCCCAGACCTTTGTTCTTTTGCAGAAGAAACGCCCAGCTTATTTATTGGGACAAGTCTATCTGGGCGGGCGCTGGTATTTCTATCCGGTGGCCATTGCGGTCAAAACACCGATTCCTCTGCTGTTGTTGGCGGTCGTTGGAACCGTACGGGCGCTGATCCTACCGAGGGTTCCAGCTTCGAGGTTCGCGCTGCTCGGAGTTGCTGGTCCGCTGCTGGTCGCGATGATCAGCAGTGTAAATATGGGCCTGCGCCATGTCCTGGTGATCTATCCCTTTTTGGCCATGCTCGGGGCATACGGCTTTCTCTGGCTGTGGCAGATGGGTGGTAGCCGGGCGAGTATCGTTGCCTCCCGAGCCATCGTCGCGCTGTTGCTGGTCTGGACGGTCTTGACCTGTGTTCGCGCGGCGCCGGATTTCATTCCCTACTTCAATGAGGCGGCCGCTCCGTACGGCAGCCGAATCCTGGTCGACAGCGATTTCGATTGGGGCCAGGACCTGAAGCGCCTTTCTTCGGTGCTGCAGCAAAACCACGTCGATTTCATCTGGATTGCTTATGAAGGCTCGGCCGACCTGACGCTCCACGGGCTGCCTCCTGTGCAGCTCCTGGTACCACGACAAAGGCCGGCGGGTTGGGTCGCCGTAAGCGAGTTCTTCATCAGGACAGCGCCGCAGGATTACGGCTGGCTGGAGAACTACAAACCCGAGCGGGTCGCCGGCAAAACCATTCGGTTGTACCATTTCGATATTGCACCAAAGGACTGAGCTTAAGGAAGGCAGCGAATGTGAGATTGGTGCAGGCGGGAATGATCGCTTACCACAGGTCGCAGTTCCCGATAGTTATCTGAAGCTCCCCTTCGGGACGTGACCGTTACAATCATGCAAAGTCGAGTTTGGATATGGTGCTGGTGATCGGCGGTGCAGGCTACATTGGCAGTTTCACATGCCATGCGTTGGCACAGCGCGGACATAAGGTTGTAGTACTGGATGATCTGAGCAGCGGGCACGTGGAGGCGATTGACGCTCGATGGCTAGTGCGGGGTGATTTCGGCGATAGATCGCTGTTGCGAGCCGTCATCCGGGATCACGGAGTGGATGCGGTGGTGCACTTTGCCGCAGCGACCGGGGAATTGCAGTCAACCATGGACCCCACCGGATACTATCGGACCAACGTCATCAAGACATTGGAACTGCTCGCGACACTGCAGGAGTGTGGTGTGCAGCATTTCGTGTTTTCGAGTTCGGGGGCGGTTTATGGAGATGCCCGATTCCCCATTGCGGAAAACGGAGCGTTGCGACCTCGGAGCTGCTACGGGCGTACGAAGCTGGCGGTAGAAAGCGCCCTGGAAGATTACCGAGTCGCGCACGAGATGGGATACGCTGTGCTGCGCTACTTCAATGCAGCCGGAGCCAGCCCGGATGGACAACGCGGGGAAGACCATCGTCCAGAGACGCACCTGATTCCTGCGCTGCTGGATGTGGCCATGGGCCGGCGCGAGGCCTTCGTGATCATGGGCGATGATTTTGAGACAGCGGATGGAACGGCCGTGCGGGATTACGTGCATGTGGAAGACATCGCACAGGCGCACGTGCTGGCACTCGAGGGGTTGCAGCCGGGACAGTCGATCTGCTGTAACGTCGGTACAGGAAGGGGAACGTCGGTACGAGAGACGATCTCCGCCGTGGAACAGGTAACTGGGCTGCGCCTCGCGACGCGCACCGGAAAACGACGTTCGGGCGACTGCGCTTTGCGCGTGGCCGATTCCAACAAGATACGGAGCTTATTGGGTTGGTCGCCGCGCTATACCGACGTAGTGGCAATCGTACAAACCGCCTGGGCTTGGCACCGTTCGCATCCGCACGGATATTAGGGCCCTGGACGAATAGATTCAAATGTTGATACCCGTTCGGGGCCTGCTCGCACCAAAACGTGAATTCATTCCTGCGTAGGTCTTGAGGTCCGACCTCCGCAGCGCCGACCTTTTGAAAGGCTGCCTATGAAAGATCATGCACCGGCTTTGAGGAGACTTGAGGCTCTGTGTTGGCACCGGCTGCCGGCGAAGGAAGACGAAGTGCGACTGGATTGCGATGTAGCTCAGTCCATTACGAACCTGTTCCTCAGGCGCGGTGTACGGATGAAGGGACCGCTGCTCCCGGAACAGCAAAAATCCGAGATGCGTAAACGAGTGGCGGCGTCAACGAGTTTGGGAGAAGCGATTCCAGCAGTCGTGCAGTTCGGCGGCTCAAAAACCGCGCAATATTGCCCGTATCCGGATCCGGACCTCGCGGAGTGGATGGCTATGGAGCAACTGGCCAGAATTTGCGGCGAGGTGCAGCGCTTGTATCCCCCGGGCATCCAGGTGCAGTTGATTCTTGCTGATGAATTCTACGCCCACGTGTTCGGCGCCGATGAAACCATTGAGCCGTATTGCGGTGGGATGGAAGCGATGCTGGGTAGCATAGGTCTGGATTTCATCCGCCCTGTGCGCCTCCGCGATCTGGTACGGGCAGCCAATCCGGAAGCGGTGGAATTGAGCTACCAGCGGAACCGCGAGATCCTGGAACGGTATTGGCGCACGGGAGATCAAAGAGCGTGGGCTGATCTGGAGAATGCGGGATGGAAGGGAAAACTGCCCCTGGAGCAACGGGAGCACTATCTGGCGCGCGCGGGGCACGTACTCACTAAGAAACGGTTTGAGAAAGCTCGGCTGGACGTAGAGGCAGAGAGTGCGGTATTGCGGTTCTTAGCATACGCATTGGTGATCGCCCAATACGATCTGGCCGGCAGGCGCAATCCGAGGATGCTGGACCTCAGCTTCGTGCCGCGTAGCCCGGGCGAACCGCGCGACCTGTTCAAGAAATTCTATATTGCTCCGTGTCCGCCGGGCGGAAGTGGCAAGTCCGCGCCACCTTGGACGGCACAAGGCATGCTGTTGCTTCCCGACTTCCAGCCTTCGCTATGCACGGCGGCCGACATCGAAGACGGCAGGTACGTTCCAGTTCAAGAACTCACAATCGAAATCGACGGGTGCCGCCTGCGGGCAGATTTGTTTCAAAAAGCCGGCGAGAGCGGTTAACGGAATGGACGCGGACAGATGAGGTCGAGAAAGGCAGTGATTTTGGGCGGCGGACCGGCGGGATTGTATGCAGCATGGACGTTGCTCCAACTCGGCTTCGAAACCCATTTGATCGAACGTGAGCCTGTGATTGGAGGACTGTGCGCTAGCCTGCCGGCAGGTTTGAACTGTTACTCGCATGGAACACACGCTTTCCACGACGCAGATGCCAAGTTCTTAGAAGAATTTCGGAGCTTGACCGGAAACAACGCAATTGGCAAGAAACGACAGGTGCGGATGCAACTGGGGGGACAGTTATATCCGTATCCACTTCGTGGCATCGATCTTTGGCGCAGTCTGCCGGTAGGGCTGGCTATGCGATGCCTTGGTGGATTTGGCGGCGCTCTGCTGGCTGCGCCTTTTCATCGTGATCGACCGGGCAATGCCGAGGAAGCGATTGTGCGCCTGTACGGCCGCACTTTATACGAAGCCATGTTCGCTGATTACACGCAGCGGTTCTGGGGCATGCCGGTCAGGGAGATTTCTGCCGAATTCGTAGCCCAGCGGATGCCGCGGTTCAACCCGGCTGAGCGGGTTCGATCGCTGCTGGCGCGGCTTGGCTTGGGGGATCGGCAGTTGAGTTCCCGGCGCACGGAGTTAGGCGCTCCGGTAATGTACAGTACGCCTCGTGGAATGGGGGCAATGTTTGAGGTCCTGGCGGCGCGGATCGAAGGTGCTGGCGGACGGGTTCAACTGGGCGCGGAGGCCGTGCGGGTGTTGTGCGCGAACGGAAGCGCGCAGGCAGTAGTATGGAGGCGCGATGGCATTGAGAAGGAACAAGAGTGCGACCTCGTCGTCTCCACCATTCCAGTGCGCCAATTGGCGCAACGAATGGAGCCGGCACGTCCGAGCGCGGCGCTGGAAGCGGCTAGTGGCTTGCATTGGCTGGGAATGATAACGGTGGGACTGCTAGTGCGCAAAACGCAAGTGCTGGACGGGGCGGTCACGTATTTCCACGGCCGCTCGTTTCACCGCGTGTCCGAGCCGCGACAATCGGGTGTCGCGGTGTACCCCTCAGACTGCACGACACTGCTTGCCGAGGTGACGTGTAAAACATCGGACAAGGCTTGGAGTCAACCGTCCGAACTGTGCGCGCAGGTAGTGCGCGACCTGAAGGCAGAGGGAGTTGTGCAGCCGGAAGACATAGTGGAGCAACACCTATTTCGGGCAGAAGATGCTTATCCGGCATATCTTGTAGGATTTGAACCCAAGCTAGCCGTAGTGAGGGCTGACCTGGGTACAATAAGAAACCTGGTTAGCACCGGTCGCCAAGGACGGTTTGATTTCATGACCGCTGCGACGGCAATGAAAATGGCGCGTGCGGATGTACTAGCCGGTCTCGCTCGGTCGTCTCGCTCGGCGCCATCGACACCTCGCCCAATACATATTGCATCCGCGCCGTTCTCCTAAACCCGTAACCGGGGCCGCTCCTGGTTTGCCCATCCGCCGAAACAATGGCTAGCAATAAAATCAGCAGCACGGAAAAGATATCTCGCAACTTAGGTTGTAGGTGCATTGCTATTTCTCCGCCGATATCATTGCCTTTATAACGGGGGCGCTGACGCCATTCTTCTTCAACTGGATCAGTGCATCGGTCGAGGTGTCAAATTGGCACCTTGAGCTCCCAATTTTTGCTAGGATTGTCCCATCATCAAAACCAGCTTTCACCATCTTGATAACATCCTGGTTCTTTAGAAGCTCACCACTTGGCATAGTCGGCGGCGCCTGCTCCCGCAAAACCCAAGTGTGGCCGCTGCTATCGGTGAGGTTGCTACCCTGCAGGGTAACAATGGTGGTGGTACCCATTTCGTTGATGTTAAGTTCCAACCTATCGCCGTTCTCGTTAAAGGTGCCGTGATAAGGCTGACCACCTTCTTGCAGCGAGAATGACTTATCTGCGTTTAGCTGAAGTTGATCTGCCGCAGTTTGGGAGCTGACATAAACCGCGGGAAGCTTCAGTTGCACAGGCGGCGACTGTGGATTAACTTGTCCCGCCTGCTTGTCCTGAGCCAACGCGGTGTTGCTACCTGAAGTGTCGCCCGGTTGTACGATCAGCACTTCAGAGACTTTCGCTAGCGCTTGATCCGGGGTGGGAAATGGACCTTTCTCAAATGCAATCTTGAGGTCTCCGTAGTAATGGATGCCGTCGTATGGATCGCTATACAGACGGAAAACAATTCCACTCTTCTGGACCTCAACTTTAGTAACCCAGAGGGTTTCATCCGCGGCAAACTGGCGATGCGGATAGTTGCTGGCTGTTCCGTTTCCCGGTGCCGCCATTGTAATGAGAAGGTCCCGTCCGAATCCGCCGCTACCTTGCAAGATCTTGCCATTCTTGTAGGTGTTAACCGGCGGAAAGGGAGAAGCAACGGAATACATCATCAGTCCGCCCCTCTGCAGTTGCAGTCTCGCTCCCGCACTGACGATGTCGCTTCTATCATGTGCTATCTGGGTTAGAGCAAACTGGCTATTCAGCTTTTGTTGCAAAGTATCCTTCTGGTCCTGCCCGTATGCCCACGTACCTGTACCTATCAGGATCACAACGATGAAGCAGGCTATCTTTCGCATTGGGATCTCTCCTTTTTTGTTGTGAGCAAGGAACGGTATGTGATCTGCTCTCTCAGTTCTGCGTGACTTGGGCCTCAACTCTTTGAGCATCCTGATCTTGCGTCATCAGCGCATTTTGGGCATCTGGCGCGGGATTAGCAGTGCCTGCTGCCACCGGAGTTATCTTCGTAGCCGGCGCGGCTGGCAGGCCCTTCGCCTGGTCGTCGGCCAGCGTTTTCAGTCCCGAATCGATCTGCTGCCGGAGTTGGTTGTGCATCTCTTGCAGATCTGCAAGCTGCACCTGGACCGGAGCCGCGGAGTCGGCCGTGCAGTCTCCTTTTTTGCTGCTGATAACTTCAAGTGCAACAGTACCGTCGCTAGCGACGTTCCTGCTCCGACGCTCAATGATGTCTCCAGGCGTCAAGGAGCACGCCTGACCGTTGGCAGTTACCTCAAGGTTGGAGGAAACAACAAAGAATTTCTGGCTGAGTGCCGGCGGCGCTTGGTCGCTGTCAACGCCCGCTTGTCCCGAACTCGCCGTCGTCGGTTGAGCCGCTGCTGTCTTCTCAGCCGCAAGCTGCTGCCTGACTTCCTCCGCAATCATCGCCTTCATTTCTGGAGTTACAGTGGCTGGTGCATCCGAGGAGCTTGCGGACGGATCGGGCGCGGGCGCGCTGTTATTTTCCGCCTGCTGATTTTCGTAGGCCGCCCTCAAGTTCTCCGAGAGCAGGTAATCCGTCAGCCAGAGATCTGGGGAAGCATAACTGTAGTAGCCGGGAGCGAAGTAGCCTGCATAGAAGCCAAACCATGGCATAGCCACACCGCCCCAATAGTAGGGCGCCGGCATGACCCACGGACTCACGACCCATCCATAGAAACGCGGGCCGTAATAGTAGGCGGGCACGTATCTGTAGTAGGCAAATCCTCGATAGTAATACTGACGATAGACCACGGCGTAGGGTCGTCCATGGCCGATGTATGTTCGCGAGATATAGCCTGGCCGCAATGTCCGCTCCACAAATCCTCGATGCGGTCCGTAGCTCACCACACGAGAGCCCGGGCTGCCCGTTACAACTTGCCTTCCCGCACCGGGAGTGCGTGCGATCGTCATCTTTCCGGCTAATCCGTGCTGGGCTTCAATCTTACGCACCACACCGCGCGAGTCCGTTGTAACTGTACGGTTTGACTTGGGGTCGTGGTACTCTCTTCCGCCTCCCGGCAAGGTCTTCACCTTTTCGTCGGCCTGGGGGTGGTACGTTTGCGGAGTTGGCTTGGAGTTTGGATCTGGTCTAGGATTTGGATTTGGCTTGGGATTTGGATTTGGCTTGGGATTTGGATTTGGCTTGGGATTTGGATTTGGCTTGGGATTTGGATTTGGCTTGGGGTTTGGGTTTGGCTTGGGGTTTGGGTTTGGCTTGGGGCTTGGGTTTGGCTTGGGGTTTGGATTTTGGCTTGGCCTGGGGTTTGGATTAGTATGCGCCGCAGGCGGTGCTGGATGAGAGGCAGCGGGCGCACTTGACGATGACTTCTTGGTATCTTGCCCCGCCCAAGTGAATGTCGGGACCGTCAACAAAACCAAAAGCGAAAGCGCAATCCATCCCAGGTGGATACATTGATTTTTCTTGCTCAAATTCATGGCGGCCCTCCTGATTGGCCAGAACTTCTATTCCAACCTTCACCATCCAGAACGTTTGGTATTGCAAAATTCCATACCGTAACGCTTCATTGACGAACTTTTCACTGTGGCGCTGCAGATGGTCCGGTTCCGACCGGCGCCTTTTCGTAGACCGAATCTGACGCAAGAAACGTCTCTAGAACCCTGCCCGCATCGAATTCCACAGCGGGTCCGCTGGTGCCAGGCGGCAGCGCATTCCGTGCTCCACTACTCCTTTTCCCTGCGGATCCACTGACGAAGCCACCTGCTGCACCAGAGCTTTTCCTTACTGATCCGGCGCTGGCTGCTGGCGCATTCACGGAGCTACTGGCGTTCTTCAATTTGTAATGCGTTCCGCCAACGACTAGCTCGGCGATCAGTAGCGAAGTCTTACCCTGGCTTACCGTACCGGAGCCGATGATCTCGCTTCCCTGGTCGAGCAGCACGACGCCTGCTTGCTTCACCGGCTCCAGCAGAGCTCCGCGAAACGTGTAGCTTCCATCGGGCTGGCGGTTCACCGAGTTAACTTTGATCCACAACCGCGTGTTAGCTTCGATCCGATAAGAAGCCGGATGGACCGCCGCCGATCCGGATGGGGTGGTTCCTGCGGGCAGCGAACGGGGCTGGGCAGAAGCTAGAGGACCAGTGCTAGATCCGGGTGCGGCTAACGGCTCCGTTGCAAGTTGCACGGAAGGAGTTTGTTGGCTGGACGTCGTACGGGAATTCGCTGACACGGGCGGAGCTGTTGCTAATGCTGGGCCACGCGTCGCAAGCGCGGTGACATTCGGAGGTGCACTCGGGGGAGTTTCGGCCCGAGCGATGGCGCTCTCTTCATGCTGCGATACCGTTCCGGCTGACGACGTAGCACGCGAATTCATAGCCTGCTCAGGTTGCCGCCGACTACTTTCGTTGGAAATTCCCTGGCCGGCTAAATTATGGATGCTGCGAGCTTGCTGAGCCTCGGCTGTCATCGCCGGAGGCTCCCTCCCTGCTGTCGAACTCTCAATAGGGCCCAATTGTTGCGTCGCCGCGGCCTTTTCCGGTGCTGTCTCAGTTTTGGTCTGTCCCGTTGGCAGAGTGGTTGGATTTTCTGCTGGCAAGTTTGCCTGCACGGCAACTTGCTTTTCTTTGGTGGGCCATGGCAGCGTAGGTTTCAACAGAAGCGCGGCCCCGGCAACCAATGCAAGCGCCGCAACTGCACTCAGTGCCCACTGGAATTTCCAGGAGTGCCACCAATTCCATCTCTTGGCGGAATTCTCGGCGGGCGTCCGATCCGCCGATTGCCGAGCGGTCAAATGGGCGTCGAGGAAGCCGCTCATCCAAATGGCAAGACGCTTCTCCGTGTTTTCCCATTCCGAGTCGCGCGCCACAACAGTCGCCTTGGCGAAGCTCACCAGCCGGTCATGAAGTTCCGCACACTCAGAGCATTGCGCCAAGTGGGCGGCGATGGCGTCTCGATCAGCCCCCCCCAGTTGGTTCTCCATGAATGCCGACAGGGTGGTGGAATCAGGACAGGTCTGTCTTTTCGAACCGTCGCCGTGCTGCAGATGAGGCATTAGCCTCTCCAAGAAATTGTGTTCATTCCAGGTTGTCATTTCAATTGGGATAGCGTGCCTTCCATCTTCAACCACAGCATCCGCCGGCCATTCTGAATATGAGACTTCACGGCCTTGATCGAGAGTCCCGTACGGGTTGCCGTCTCCTCGTAGGAGTAACCTTCGATTGCCATCTCCAGACACCGGCACTGCTCGGGAGTGAGGGCCTCCATTTCCTTCCGTACCTTCTCAACGGCGATGCGCAAGTCGGCCCTCTCATCGAGTGCTCCGTCGGCAGCCAGATTTTCCATCTGCAACTCATCTGCTCCCACCTCGGGCCGCTGCTTGCGCCATTGATCAATGCAGACATTCTTTGCAATCCGCATCAGCCAGGCGCAGAAATTTCCGTCCTGAAACCGATCCATATTCTGAAAGGCGCGGAGAAAAGTCTCCTGGGTCGCATCTTCCGCCGCGCTCCCGTTTTCAAAGAATCCCCGGCAGGCGAAGTAAATCCGCTTGCGATGGCGCGCGAACAACTCCGCGAAACACGCCGTGTCGTGGGTTTCTACAAATTGGCGAACGACATGTTCATCAGAAATGTCAGCCGCTTTTTGTGCTCCACTTTCCATAACGGATGGGGGGCCGAGATTCCACACTAACGAGGGAAAAAGTTGTCATCTCACCATGCTTCGGCATTTCGCATGACAGACGAAATCCAGAGGGGCCGCGCCAAGGGATCGAGCGGGGCGTAGCCTAACCAAGACACCGTAAGGAACAGCAGCTACAGCGATGCTGTTGCCCGTTCACCTCGTAATGCAGGACGACCGAAACCTGGACCGAGAAAGGCACAGGCCGATGACTAACCGGCGGTTGAACCGCGCGGTTACTGATTCAGCTAGAGCCTCTGTACCTGGAGACGAAGCCAGGATTAGGATTCCTTTTAGTGGCGCCCGTACGGGGATCTTGCACAGCACTGATCCTTTGGGAGCCCACTAGGATTTCACTCCGCTAAGCGCTCGTCAATCAAATAGTTAAAACGCTAACAGGCCCCAGGGATTTCTGAGGCCTTATTGCACACCAGTATCGAAACAGGCTAAAAGACGTGAGCACTCGGCCAATTTCGGGGTAACGGTGCCCGCAAAACTCCCCAAACTGGTAGTAAAGGGGCGCGGGCGGAGGGTCTGAATATGATTGCTTCGAACAGAGGAAGAAGGCTCAAACTTCCATGAGCCTTTGACCCGGATGACGGTCAAATAGACCGCCGCCTTGCTCGATGGCTGGCGAGCTGGAAAAGGTAAATCATTGAGAACGCTCGCCGGGGAGAATTTTGAAAGTGGCTAAGGTTTGAGTCCGCCCACGCTCTAGCACCACAAAATCCCCACAGTTTTCTGGACAAATGTGGTGGGCCAAATGCCGTAAGTTATTGCTGGCGGAGAGGGGGGGATTCGAACCCCCGATACAGCTTTTGACCGTATAACGGTTTAGCAAACCGCCGCCTTCAGCCACTCGGCCACCTCTCCGCGGCGTATTCTCAACAGTCTACCACGTGCTCTCAGTTTATTTGGTGCACTTTGGGTGCACTCTGGTCACGAATTACGGAGACGCCGTGTGATTTCGCACTGGATAAACCCAAAAGAACGGGACCGTCAATCCTTGTAGCAGCGCGGGATGGTCAGGGTGCCGACGCTTACGCCACTCAATTGGCGGGTGATTTGGCGGTAATAGAAGGACTGATCGGGATGGCCATACAGCAGGGCTAGGATTGCTCCCCGCCCCTTCCCAAACAGCACATATGCCAGTGCACCGGCCTCAGCTCTCATAATGAGAGCAATTGCACGCATTTTGAGAGCATAGTCAAAGCTGTGGCGGGCAGCCAGAGAGCGCCGGGACGCGGGTCAGGCGCCTGTCCCCAATGCGTAGAATAAGGGTCTTAATCTACGCACATTGTGCGTAGATTATACTTGCCGCTACGTCGAATAACATCTATATTCTACGCATATGGTGCGTAGAATATCCCTCTATATCCACCAAGCCAAGGACTGGCCGCGTTTCCGCTGGAAACCGGAGCGGGTGGCTGTCCGCCTGTCTGAAGTGCGCCATCGCCAGGGACGCCTGAGCGGGCGAATGGAGGTCCTGGGCTTTCCGTTGCGGGACGAGGCGGTCCTTCAAACGCTGACGGAAGAGGTCCTTAAATCGAGCGAGATTGAAGGCGAGGTGCTGGATCGCGAGCAGGTGCGCTCCTCGATCGCGCGTCGGCTCGGCTTGGATATCGGCGGGCTGACGGCCGCAGACCGTAATGTTGAGGGCGTCGTCGAGATGACGCTCGATGCGACGCAGCGCTATGCGGAGCCGTTGACGGAAGAGAGGCTCTTCGCCTGGCATGCGGCGCTATTCCCGCTGGCGCGCAGCGGCATGACGAAGATCACGGTGGGCGCGTGGCGCACGGACAAGACGGGTCCCATGCAGGTGGTCTCTGGTGCTATGGGCCGCGAGCACGTTCACTACGAAGCGCCGGGGGCAGGGCGGCTCAGGCGGGAGATGAAGAGGTTCCTCGCCTGGTTCAACCGGGACGACGGCATGGATCTGGTTCTCAAGGCCGGGGTGGCCCATCTTTGGTTTGTGACGATCCATCCCTTCGATGACGGGAACGGGCGCATGGCGCGCCCCATCGCCGACATGATGCTGGCGCGTTCGGACCAAAGTGCGCAGCGCTTCTATAGCATGTCCGCGCAGATTCGGCAGGAGCGTAAAGCCTATTACGAGATTCTCGAAGCGACGCAGAAGGGGGATCTTGAGATTACGGTCTGGCTGGAATGGTTTCTCGATTGCCTCAACCGCGCATTCGACCGCGCCGAAATGACCCTGGCGGCGGTGCTCAAGAAGGCGCGCTTCTGGGAACGCCACACGGAAATGGCTTTCAACGACCGGCAGCGGAAGATCGTCAACCAACTGTTGAACGGCTTTGAAGGAAAGTTAACCACAGCCAAATGGGCCAAGCTCGCCAAATGTTCGCATGACACGGCGCTGCGCGACATCGAGGATCTCATCCGGAAAGGGGTTCTGGGCAAAGACGCCGCCGGAGGCCGCAGCACCAGCTACTCATTGGCAGAAACTACATAAGAGCAAAGTCTCACTGCGGCGCGGTCAGAATGGTCTGGTAGGGATCGAGCACTAACTGCTTCACCTCGGGGGGAACGGTAATGCTGAATCGCGTTTCTTCACCTTCGGCGAAGACGCGGCCCAGATAGATTTGTTGCTCCCCCGCCACCCCATAGACTGGAACGCTGGTCACCAGGTCCGGGGGCGCCAATTTCTGCCGGATCACGCCGCTCACCTTTACCGTGCCGGCGCTGCGCTCCACCTTGCCTTCAGCAACTTCCAGTTGCGGAAATGCGGTGCCGTTTACCCATCCATCGAAGAACCAGTCGAGCGACTTGCGGTCCTCAAACCACAAGGCGCGCGGCAGCACCGCCTCGATGGCCTGCTGGAAATCGGTGTTGGTGATTTCTTTGCCCTGATAGCGGTCCACAATGCCGCGCAACAAGGCAAGAAACGCGGTGTCGTCGCCCTCCGGCTTTTCCGGGGTCCGCGAGGCGTCGCGCAACATGCAGCGCAACATGTGAATGAGCCAGGTGCCGCGGCCATAGGTAATGATTTCGTACCCATTGGGAAAGTGCGACGAAGACAGGCGTATGCCCAGCGTCACCGGCCCGGCCTCTGCGTTGGGCCGTCCCTCCTTCGACTTGAACGCTAGCCAATTGCGATAGTTTTGCAGCGTCAGCTTTACGTCCGCGGGGCGCGTGCGTTCCAGCAGCATCAGCGAACAGTAATTGGCCAGTCCTTCCATCAACCATTGCTCGTGATAGCTGGCCCACGCCACTTTGTCCCCGAACCACTGGTGGGCGAGTTCATGCGGCATCATGACATCGCCGTAAATGACCTGGTCGGCTGGTGGAAGCTTTAAGGCGGCGCGCTGCTCCGGGCTGAGGTAAACGTAGCTGGAAAGGAAAACCAGTCCCGGCCATCCCTGGCTGTCGGTACTGGGATTTTCCGCCAGCGAGAGCGTGCTGAAGGGATAGGCCCCGAGCATCTGCGAGAGTGCGGTCAGGGTTTGGGCGGCGCTGTCGGCCAGCGATTGTCCCCGGCTGGCGGCGCTGGGCAATGGCTCCGGCTTCATCCCCGAGGTGCGGGAAGCGAGCAGCGATTCAGGCCCTGGCGAGGTGGCCATCACGCCGGGAGGTGGCATGATTTTGATGATGCCGCCGCGCGCCGAGTAGGCGTCCACCTCCACATTGCCGGACTTTGCCGCACTGCGGACGTACACGCCCATGTTGAATCCGGCGATGGGAATGGGTTTCTCGGTGACCCAGTGGGCCAGGAAGTCGCCACCCTGCCGCTGCAGCGAAACCAGTTTCCCGGTGGCCACCACCGTCCAGGGCTCGGGAAAGCGGAAGGTGACATCGTAATTGGTCATGGCGATGCCACGGTTGGGATACCAAGTCCCGCGCGCCCCGGCGTAGAGCAGTCCGCCGCCCGCATCCGACAGCACCGAGCCGGCATAGCTGAAGCGCAGGGGAAAATGCGCTCCCGCCTGCAAGGGCTGGGGAAAGACGACCGCGACCACGTCGTTGCCACGCCGCGACATCTCACTGCCTTCCACGGCTTCGTTCTGGATGTACTCCAGCGGTTGGCCGTCGGCGTCGACCTGTTTCAGTTGCAGGTAGCGGGAGAGTTCGAAGAGCACCATGCGCGCGCCGCTTTGTTTCACCTCCACGTCGAGGGTTGCCTCCGCCGCCAGGTCTCGAGGTGGGTCCAGCTTTCCGCTAATGGTGTATTTGCTGACACTCAGAACGTCCCGCGTCCACGCCGGTCCGTTGGGTCCTTCGAAGCGGAGGTTGGAAAGCGGCGTCTTGCGCTGCGAGCGCATGGGGAAGGTCATCCACAGGTCGTAATAGGTCTGCTGGTTCTGTGAGGAAGCGTTGCCCACCACGATCTGCTCTGGACTGAGGGTGTCGAAATAGACGTCGAACATTCCGTAGTGCTCACCCGCTAGGCGAACATGCAGAAAACGGTCCGCCGCGGGACCGGCTTCGCCGGCCGCAGGCGCGGGCGCTGCGCTGCTGAACGAGATGCAGAGCCGCATGGCGTCGACCTGCGCCTGCGCTCGCGCCGGGGCGTCGGTGCGCGTGACGAAAGCTGCGGCATCTGTGGGCGGGCGCAGATACGGCTCAAGGTCCTTCGCCGTGTTGTCGTTGAAGCGCAGATACGCGGACGCAAACTTCTCTTCCAATACGCCGGCGCCGATGAAGCGGCCCAGCGACGCGCGCTCCATGCGGTCGGGAGGACGCACCAGCACCTCGCCTTCTCCTTCAAAGAAGGCGCCCGTCACCTTGCCATCGACGGACTGGGTAAACGCGATGGTGCCGTCGTTCAGCCAGATATGAATATCTTCGCGATTGATCTCCGCCTCGCGGATCTGGAACACCCGTTGCGGATCGAGTCCCACATTGCGCAGCGCCCGATACAACGGCAACACCGGCCCCGAGGTCAACGGAATCGATTGCGCCTGCATCGCCACGCTTAGTGCGCAAAGCAGCATCCCCGCGAGAAAAACAACGCGGGCCATCGAACCACCGACCAGTTTGTGTTGCAGCTTCATGGGTGCTTAATCAAGGATGCTACGAGAGGCCGGGGCTTGTCATCTGGCGGGAGGACAAATCGGCGCTGTAGAGGGTTAATCTTTCACGCCAACGATGGTCACCCTCTGGGTGAGTTCGCGGTAGGGGTCGAAGATGGGATATTCCAAGACCATGTTGAAGCCCGCCTGCTCCCCACGCTTTACCCCTCATCTAACATATCATTTCAGTTCCGCTCCGCTTCTTCCCGGCCCGGCTTAGCCCACATCGCGGGTTCGGCGCGATGCAGCTTGACGATCTTCCAGAGAAAGAAAATCGCCGCTACCAGGCAGACCAGGACCGCCACAATCGAGGCTTCCGGGCCGAACGCGCCACCTGTCAGCATTCCCGGCCCACTCAGCGATCCGCGCAGCACGCCCTCGCTCATCTTGTTGCCGGAGAGCGTCATGCCGAACAGCGGGCCTTCCGTGAAGTTCCAGCCAATGTGCAGCCCGATGGGCAGCCACAGCCGTTGCGTCGCGGCGTAGGCCGCACCCAGCAGAACGCCGGCTTCCAGTGCAATCGCCACCGAACTGCCGATCGTGGCGCCGGGATTGGCCTTGTGCGCCAGACCGAATAGTGCGGAGGTAATGATCAACGCGCCCCAGGTCCCAACCAGCTTCGAACTCAAGCGGAAGAGCAGCCCGCGAAACAGAATCTCTTCCGTTATGCCTGCCATCACGGCGAGGGAGAATCCGATGGCCAGCCCGATGGTCGTGCCCCAGCCCGCCGGATGATAGACGCCCAGGACCAGCAGGATCGCCATCACGAAGGCGAACAGCAGAAAGCCGATGACGATTCCGGCGGCGCCTTCCGGCAAAGCACGATTGACGGCCAGCTCAGTAGGAGTGCGCCGCTCGATCAGTCGCGAGGCCAGAATGTAGGTGATCAGACAGATCAGCGCCAGCATGGCTGTTCCCGCCACAGGGGTGTGCTCCCGCAGCACGGGCTGGACCAAGGCTATAACCGCAGCGACGGCCACGAGGTTTAGCGAGCCAAGGCCCACTTCTTTCCACTTCTTGCGCAGGATGTCCTCCAGGAATCACTAGGTGGTACGTTCGCGTATCGGATGAGGTTCCGGAATTGTACAGGATGCTGGCTGGGCAAACGTCTTATGCAGGAAGCGCCGCAGAGTTTATCTCGTCCTCAACGCTCTGCGCAGCGCTCGGAATTTTCCCACTGAGGAGCGTTTCGAAGAACCGATCCACTGCGTCGAGAATTTCCATCTCGCGCTTGGACTCATACACCGCCTTGCGCAACTGCGCGCCATGTGGCACACCGTGGGTGAACCACGCCGCGAACTGCTTCATCTTACCTTCGGCGCCGCCAACCTTCTCTTCCACCAGCATGCTGAAGTAGGTGCGGATCATCTGGTAGCGGTCGGCGTCGCTGGGCAGATCGTACGATCCGGTGCGGGTGAATTGCTCGATCTGGCGGAAGATCCACGGATTCGAAGCCGCGCTGCGCCCGATCATCACCGCGTCGCAACCAGTCTGCGCCACCATGGCGACGGCATCCTCCGGCGAGCGCACGTCGCCGTTGCCGATCACCGGAATCTTGACTGCGTCCTTCACCGCTGCAATCCACTCCCACTGCGCCTGCCCGCTATAACCCTGCTCGCGCGTGCGGGCGTGCAGTGCGACCGCGGCGAGTCCGCAGTCCTCAGCCATCTTCGCCAGGTTGATGTGCACGATTTCCTTGTCGCTCCAACCCGCGCGGAACTTCACGGTGAAGGGAATCTTCACCGCCGCGCGCACCGACTCGAAGATGTTTTTGATGAGCGGCAGATCGCGCAGCAGTCCTGAGCCGCCGTTACACTTCACCACTTTCTTGGCCGGGCAGCCGAGGTTGAGGTCCACCAAATCGAAGCCTAGGGCCTCGACAACGCGCGCCGCCTCGGCCAGTGTCGCCGGGTCGCTGCCGAACAGTTGCGCCGAAATGGGGTGCTCGTTCCCGTAGAACGTCAGATATTGCTTGGCCTTTTTGTCCTTGCGGCGGATGATGCCGTCGGCCGAGGTGAACTCAGTCATCATCAGGCCGCAACCGCCCAGGTTGCGGATGAAGCGGCGGAAGACCGTGTCGGTGATGCCCGCCATGGGCGCCAGCACGGTCGCAGGCCGGATTTCGACTCCACCAAGTGACACCGACGCGGGCACGCAGGCATCAGCCGGGGCGCTGCGCTCAGCCGGAATGTCGAAATACTTGTGCATGCTTCAATTGTAGCCGAGCAATTGGATCACGAGTCGCGATGGATTTGACTGAGACAAAAAAGGCGACTTGCGTCGCCTACTAACACGAAGCAATAACTGCGGGTCTATTCTTGTCGAGGTTCTCTTTTGGTTGAAACGGACCTGCAATCTTCCGATGAACAACGATAAGAACTTTCATCGTCTTTTCTTTTCCAAGACGGAAGTTCATCGTATTGCCGATCAACTTCTTCTACGATTCGTTCGAGCCATTTAGCCATATAGTCAATCCCCAGTCTTGATGATGCCCTTGTTCCTCATAACAGTTGTAAGGGCTTTAAATTCTGTTATTTCATTCTCTTTATAAACGTCTGAAAGTTGATAATACCTCAGTCTTGCTGTGGATTTTGTAAATTTTATTGCTTTTCCGTTCTTATCTTTCCTGATTCCGGCCGTGAACAGATTTTGGTACTGTAAAGGGGCCACTCCAACAAAAACATCAAAGGGCACATGCTTGGGGTCCGAACTCTGCCCGTCGACCGATATCGAGTCCAGATACAATTCAGCCGTCATGCTTTTTGGATAGGGCTCTACGTATACCACTCGGGTTATGCCAGCAGACACAATATGCCTGGCACATAAGTGGCAAGGGAAAGTCGTCACGTTCATCGTGCAACCGGCTATCTCGATCCCTTTCCTGGCGGCATTCGTTAGCGCCGCCATCTCCGCGTGAACCGCTCTCCCGTATTCGATGACATTTCTTATCTTCGCCTCTTTCGGAAGGGCAGGGTTAGTTGGGCCTATCGCCAAGTTGAGAAGTTCGGCATCGTCGAGGTTCTCCTTCGACCCTGTCAGCCACCCGGCATTTTTTAAAAAGCCCAGAGTCTCCGAGATCATGTTTCGCTTTTGTTCATCGCTTGAGTCAACACCGTCCTGAAACTCCCTCTTATCCGGCTTGTCGCCACACCAATACACTCCGCCACCGGCCTTTGGAACTTCGTTGCACCCGACGGCTAGTACCTCGCCCTCGGCGTCGATGATCGACGACCCAACCTGCCGACTCAACTCTGCAGACCGGAGTGCAGCGGCGTGCGCCACAAACATGCCGTACTCAGATTTCGTCGGAGTATGAAACGTGTTACCGAACAGCAGCTCAATAAACCGACTCACAGACTGATTCAGCTGTTCAGCGTCTCGCGTGTCGACAAAAACATCGGCCCGGTGAAAACTGTCACGGGATTGTTGACCGTGTTCAAATCCAGTTTCCTCTTCGTCTCTTCTAATCAACTCATCGACAACTCTGAAATGCTCTGATATCGGATATTTATTTCTGCTGTGCGCAATCTCCTTGGCGAGCCACAATCTTCACTCCTGGAGAGGGGAGTAGGCAGCAACAAGGTAAAAAGAATCCCCGTATATTCTGCGAAGAGTCTTGACCTCTTCCGGGTTCTTAAGTGAGTTGATTATGTATGCGCGACCAGCACTCGCGCTGGATTCCGATTCCCGCAGATCCTTGATCCGGCCGACACCGAGTAAAGCGACTGCGTCGTTTCTCCCGCAATCCTTGCGAAACTCGTCCCCCGCCCGAATGTGCTTATCGATGTGCTCATCCCTAAATCTGGTTGGAAGATCAGAGTACTTCTCAAGATCGCGGAGGAGCGCCGAGAGGCGTATTTCCTTGGCGGAGTAACCGATGGCTGAAAGTGAGGCCGACAACACAGAACCCACTCTTGAAAGGTCCGTCCCCATTGCACCGACTAGACCGATGAACAGCTCTGGAGCTTCGATATTGGAAACGTTGTTCACGGCAGGTTGTGGCGCTAAATGGGGATTCTTATCCGTATTCATGGACCTGTTCTGTGGAAACCCATCGTAGCTTAATCGGGTGGACGTGTCTCCTGAAAAGCAAAAAGCCCCCGCCGCAGCGGAGGCTCTGTCTTAAACCCTTGCAGACGTTAGTTCTTCGCGGCCTCGACTTTCGCCGCCTCGGCCTTCGCGGCTTCGGCCTTGCCCGCATCGCTTTTCGCGTACTTGCGGCGGAAGCGCTCGACCCGGCCCGCGGTGTCCACCAGCTTCTGTTTGCCGGTGAAGAAGGGGTGGCACGCAGAACAGATTTCCACGTTGATGTCACCCTTGTGGGTCGAACGGGTCATAAAGGCGTTGCCGCATGCGCAGTGCACGCGTACTTCGTCATAAGCTGGATGGATGGCTGCTTTCATCAGAACTCCCTCACTCGCTGGTGGCAAACCATTATTCTAGCGGAAATTGGCCGATAGCGACAATCGCCGCGGTCCAGCGCTGGCCAACCTTCAAGCCATTTGATTCGGACTGGTAGAAAACGATTCGGCGAGGCGGCCCTGGCCCGGACCTCGTCTTGCGTACATCCCTACGTTCCTGCTCGGCCTCGCGACAAGAAATGACGCGGCAGAGCTTTCCCTCCGCCGCAGCACTGCAAACCCTCTTGGCCCAGATTCAGCTACTTCTTGTTAACCGCCTTCTTCAGATCGACCCCCGGAGAAAACTTGGCAACTTTCCGGGCCGCAATTTTAATGACGCCGCCGGTTTGCGGGTTGCGTCCGTTGCGCGCCTTACGCTGCGAGACGGAGAAGGTGCCGAATCCCACCAGGGTCACCCGATCGCCTTTTTTCAGGGCGGCTGTGACCGCATCAATTATTGTGTCGATCGCGCCCCCCGAGGCGGTCTTGCTGATCCCGTGGGCGGCTGCGATTTTCTCAACCAGATCCCCTTTGTTCATGCTCGCTCCTCGCCAGGTCAGAACCTGTGGCGCCAGTATTTACGTGCGAAACGGGTCGAATGTCAAGAAAAACCGTGAAAATACGCGCTTTTTCTACAGGGGAGGCGGTGGCTATCTATTCTTGCTGTCTGCGCCTACTCGACTGCTTCCGCAGCTACTTAGCCGCGGACGAATGCGCCGCAGCACGCCTTGCCGCGAGCCAGTATCCCAGCACGACCAGTTCGCCGGCGACGAAAAGCAGGCCAAAAATGAGTTTATTGTGCTGGGCCAGCCAATTCGGCAGATAAATATCGAAGTTGTCGGCGCGGTCGTTGGTGAACTTGGCAGCCCAATCTGTCAGCGGGCATCGGCCGCCATTGACCGCCACCACGCCGCACTCCGTTAGAACGATCCCGCTTAGGATGGCTGCCCAGCGAAATCGACGCAACACTGCTAGCACCGGGAGGGCAGCAATGCACGCTGCCATAAATACCCAGATCAGCGTGTGCAAGAGCTTGATCGCCGTCAACATTTCGATTTCTTTCCTGCCGAGCCGCTGCAAGAACCAGATTACCGCAATTTTGCGCGCAATCTTCCATCCTTTGACCGACTGAATCGCGCGCACTACACTGGCTGTAAATCCACGCGGGAGGCGGGCCGATGATCCGTGAAGATATTCTGCAACAATTCCCCGAGTTGTTCGGAAGCAAGAGCGTCAATGGCCGAGAGGTCACCGTCGAAGAGACCATTGCGACGCTCACCCGCGAACTGCGTCCTGCCATTGCCGAGGCCCTAAACGCCCGGCGAGCGCTGCTCCAGAGTGCCGAGCCGGTGCGAAGCAAATACGGCTGGCCGCGATGGGAGGAGAGGTTCGACGACCCGGTCACCGAACGTGCCTGGACATTTCACCAGATTGTGCAAGGCATGATCGACAACTTTCTGGGCCGCGAGAGCGAATGGCGCTGGCGGCTCAACGACGAAGTGCCCATCCCCGCCGACGTGCATCCGTTGAACAACCCCGGATTGGAGCTTACCGGTCCGTGGCACCCGCTGGACATGGCGTTCAACGCTTTGAATAGCGCCGCGCCCATGAACATGCCCGATTTCGAAGACGCCTCACCGTCGCACTTCCAGCCGCAGGGGGCACCCAAGGGCCAGCCGGTGGGAATGTTTGCCGCCTTGCAGAACGCCAAAGACATTTTCCAGGGCCGCTGGGCAGGCAAGGCCTACGAAGTGGTGAAGAAGGACAACAAGCGCTCTTACCGAATCAACCCGCCGCCCGAGAAGTGGCCTACGCGCCTGGTCCGTCCGCCCAGCATTCACGTGCTCTACGATCATGTCACCGTCGATGGCCAACCCGCGCCCGGCCTGATTGCGGTGGTCGTTCTCTGGGTGTTGAACAACTACGAAGCCCTGAAGAACGCCGGCACCGGCGTGTATTTTTACATCCCGAAGATGCAGACGCCGCGCGAAGCGCTCGTCGTAGAGAGGTTGCTGGCTCGGGTGGAAGGAATCATCGGGGTCCCAGCAGGCACCTTCAAGATCAAGATTCTCTACGAGGAAGGCAATGGTGGCCGTCATCTGCCGGCGATCGCCTGGGTCTTCCGGCGGCGGCTGCTGGGTACCAATGTCGGCCGCTGGGACTATCTCGGCAGCCTCATCGAGATGTGGAAAGACGACCCCAGCGGCGTGTTTCCCGATCCGCAAACCATCGGCATGGCTTCGCCGAACATGATCGCCTACCAGCGCTACAACGCGCTCACGATGCTGATGGCAGGCATGAAACATGGCGAACTGACGCAGGGTGCGCCGATTGGCGGCATGGCGGCGGTGATGATCTATCACCCCAGCGATGTCTATGGCCGCTCGCGGTATAACCCGGTCGCGCTGCGCGCCGTCGCCATCGACAAGCTGCGCGAGCGACTGCTGGGACTGATGTTCGTGGCTGACGAGCCCATCCCCACAGGCCGGCAGGTTACGCTCGACGATGTCCTTGCAGGCCGCGTCAAGGGCCGGCTTTACGACGCGTATCGCCAGAGCTGGGTGGCCAGTCCGGAGCCCGCCTACGTGGCCGCGGGAAATGGGCCGCTGCGCGTGCCGCTAGCGGAATTGCAGGCGGTGCTGGACGCGCCGCGCGAGACGGTGGACGCCAACGGCAAAGCGGTGCCCACCGTTGCCAGTGGCCTGGTGGATTCGGAGCGGGCGCTGCTGGAATCCCGCGGCTTGCTGAATGCCGAAGGCAAGATTACCCCGAGCATCATCGTCAAGGGTGCTTTGGATACCCCGAAGAAGCTCCTCACCGAGGTTCTGTGGAACGCCATCTACAGCGTGCCGAAAGGCGACATCACCATTGAGCACATCCAGCACGCGTTCTACATGGCCGCCAACTACGGTTTCCAGATCCTGAACGGCAACTTCGCCGCGGCCATCGACGACTACGAACTCAAGCAGCGCTTCATGAACGATTTGGCCACCTACCGCATCGACGTTTCCTGGCTGTGGACGCTGGTGGCCCATCAGGCGGTCATCACCAAGGATGGATATTTTCAGCGGTGGGCGCTCACCGAAGACGGTGTGGTGCTGGCGCCCAGCACCGAGCAGGTCAAGGCGGGGACCCGCTTCACCCAGGAGCTGTTCCAGAAGGTGTGGGAGTATCACAACGAATGGACGGCGGAATTCTTCGCCGAACTGGACCGGCGTGGCGATCCGGGACGCTTTGACCGGACGAAAGCGCCGCTCATCATGGAGCTGCTGAAGCGGCAACTGCTTTCGCCGAAATACATACAGCACAGCGCGCGCGTGCTGTTCTTACTGGCGCAGGCCACCGCTGAAGAGAGAGAGCAAATCCTGGCAGCCATTTTCGATGTTTCCCGGGAGGAAATCGTGAAGCGGCTGCAGGCAGGCACCATGAAACCCGCTGCTTTAGCCGTGCATGATTATGTGTATGACATTTTCCCGGCGGGAAGGAGCAGCTCGCCGTCTGGGTTGGGCATCGTGGGCAACTCCGGCCTCTAGCGTTTACCGATGCCATAGTTCAGGGTCTGAAGGTGGGGCCGCTTGCCATATGCATGTCTCGCATGAATTCATGCTTGACATGAACAACGCCTGGGGCATACTGTTAAGCCTGACAGGTGATCAAGTCATTCGCAGACGAAGAGACGCGGAGGTTCTGGGAAACGGGAAAGTCAGCCCGATGGCCTCCCGCGAACCTGCGTAATGTCGCAAAGCGCAAGCTGCACCTCCTCGAGGCTGCGGTAAGCCTCGAAGAATTGCGCTTGCCGCCGCATAATAAGCTGCACCCGCTGACGGGCAATCGGCAGGGCCAACACGCAATCCGCATCAACGATCAGTTTCGGATCTGCTTCGTTTGGCGCGACGGGGACGTGTATGACGTTGAAATCACCGACTACCATTGAGAGAGATAACCATGTCGTTCGAAAGGCGCAAAGGCGCGGGCTGGGCGGTGCATCCCGGCGAGATTCTGCATGAAGAATTTCTGAAGCCGATGGGGATCTCCGGCTACAGGCTGGCCAAGGCAATTGGCGTGAACTGCCAAACGGTGAACGATATTGTTCTGCGCAAGCGCGGCATCAGCGCTGAAATAGCTTTGCGCCTGGGACGGTTCTTTGGCACGAGCTCGGAGTTCTGGATGAATCTGCAGTCCGCCTACGAGCTGGCAAAAGCGACCGCCGCACTGCGCAGTCAGGTGGCAAGAATCCGCCCCCACAACGAAGCGGCCTAGTTCGTGTTTTTCTCGCTTCTTCCACAGCCCATTGCCGGATGCGCGCCGCTGATCGATCGGCAAGAGCCCAGCCCCGCCTAGCGGGACGGAGGAAGATAGCCCAGCGCTTTAGCGCTGGGTAGGTTGTAATTTTGAAAATGAGCCCCTTCAGGGGCGGCACAAAACGCGCAACTGCTGAAAAAAGCCGAACAGCAGATCCCTCGCGGGCTGAACTTCACCCCAACAAGCGCAAACCCGGCGCTCGTTGGGGACCCCGGTTCGCCCGCTCGTGATGACAAAGGGCCTGACGGCGCACCTGAAGGTGCGCCCCTTCAAAACAGTCACGGTCTTGGCATTTTCAGCAAGCTATGAAGCCGTGCCCTGATGCAAGCTATGAGATGGCTTGGTTGTGGGCTAGTTTGAATCGAGGCCGGAGCGCTTAGGTTCCGGCCCGTTCACCGAAGAATCAGACGCTGAGCTTGCGACGCAATATACCGGCGAGTCCGAGGATGCCAGATCCAAACAGCAGAATGCTGCTGGGCTCAGGAACGCCCCAGGTTGTTGTCACTGTCGCTGAGGTGAGCGTGAAGGATTCCCCGCCCACCCCGCAATCGCCGTAGTTGGTGCCGCTCTGCCGGAAATTGCAAGTCGCAGGACCGCCGCTACCGCCGTTTGGTATGTCCCACGCTTCCGTCGAGTTATTGCCCTGGGAGTCGGCGGCATTACTCAGGGAGAGCCAGTACTCGTTGCCGGCTGTCATCCATGCGGAGGTAATTTGGACGGTAACATCGTAAACGTCGTAACCGTAGCCGTTGGTGAAGAGGAACACGCTGTTTCCCCCGAAACCGGTAGTTTGCGCAACGGTTCCGACGCCCACATCGGTGCCGAACGCCGAGGTGCCGAGCTCATAGCCAATGCTCGACGGCGTGAACCCGCTGGCTAGCCACTCACCGAACTCGAGGGTGTCGGGGGTGTCGGAACCTGCCGCAATAAACCCGTTCGAAATGTCCTGGAAGGACCCTATGAAATTCGGGTTGTTGGGGCCGGTGATAAAGAACGCATTGTCGTTGCCATCAATCGGACCCTCGCTAAAGACTGTTGTTTGCGCGAAGCCGGTCAAGGCAAGACACAGAATTGTGAGCAGTGAAAGGGATATAGTGCGCATGGAAGGCGTACCTCCTGGGTCTGCTAGAGGCCATCCCCATTCTCATCCGCTGAACAGCCCTTCCAACACAGAATTGCTACGAAAGTGCATCGCGTTCCCGTATTGGGAGTGAGATGGCTTCTAGCACTTCCTCTCCTGCTGAGGAGCGTTTACTCGCGGATTTCCACCGTCAACCACAGATTCTTGCTGCTTTGCGGAGAGTCGGTGCAAGTCTGCATCTCAATGGGATTGCGCATCGCTGCGCCCGGCAGTAGATTCAAGTTCGTGACCACCCCGAGCGAGACATGCCCCATCTGCGGCGGCACCGGATGGCAGACCGTGGAGCGCGGCAAAGAGCGCGAAGCCGTGCGCTGCGAATGCCGCGTGCGCGACCGCGGCGAGCGCCTGCTGGCCGCCGCGCACATCCCGGCGCGCTACCAGCATTGCGAGTTGGGCAACTTCCAGTACGATCCTGACGACAAAGGGCAGAAGAGCATCCGCGACGCGCGCTTCCTGGCCGGACGTTTTGTCGAAGAGTATCCCACCGACAAGACCGGCCTGCTGTTTGTGGGATCGGTCGGCGTCGGCAAGACGCACTTGGCGGTCGGCATCATCAAAGACCTGATCCGTGAGAAGGGCATCCACTGCCTGTTCTGCGACTATCGCGAGCTGCTGAAGTCGATCCAGAATTCCTACAACCCATCGGTGCAGGCCACCGAGATGGAAATCCTGCGGCCGGTCTTCGAAGCCGAGGTGCTGGTGCTCGACGAACTGGGCGCGGTGCGCAGCACGGAGTGGGTCTTCGACACCGTCAACTACGTTCTCAACAGCCGCTACAACGACAACAAGACCACCATCATCACCACCAACTTTCCCGACAAGCCGGAGCAGGACAAGCTGGAGGTTGACAATCTGAGCAGCCGCTCGGCCGCCGATCGCGCTGCCCGCCGCGAAACGCTGGGCGATCGCATCGGCGAGCGCATGCGTTCACGTCTGCACGAGATGTGCAAGAAGGTGGAGATCGAGGGGCTCGACTTTCGCGAGCATTCCAAACAAGCGCAATTTCACCGGCACGAGTCGCCCTCGCGGGTGACGCTGCGCAGCACAAGAAGAAATAGCTAGGGCTTTTTGAGCCGCGGTCGCCTGCGCAACGGAGCTGCTATTGAGAGCTACGCAGTGATCAGTTTGTGTCCCAGCCTTGAGTCTGAAGGATCAGAATGTCCAGGTCCCGGTCGGGACTGAAGTTGGTTCTGTGCACCTCGTAAGTGGCGGGCGAGGTTTGTGTGACGCCCGTCGCGCAAGTGGCGAATATGTCGTCCGGACCACCAGTCGTTACGGTGAGGTGGAAGTCTCCTATCGGGCCTTTCCAGTTATTGGCAGTTTCAAGGACGAAACCGATCTGCTTCTCGTAGAGGTAGATTCCCGGGTTCGTACCTGCCCCGTTCTGTCCCTGGCGTTTCTGAGCTATGGCGTAAGCACGAGCGGCGTCCTTTTCCGTGCCACAGTACGGAGTCAGGGTTGTACGAGCAGTTTTCTTCACGTCCTGCGCATCCTCGCCCGCGTTGAGGTACAGATAGCTCCCGCCAATAATTGGCTTGTAAACGTGGCGAACTTCAACGGTCGAATTTGCGGGAAACACCTGGTTCCAATGGAACCGCACGTCTAATGCCCAGGTTGGCCAATAGAAGTCCCGCGGAGATGATCCTTCGTCCACCAACAACTCCGAGTCCGTCAGCCGCCTCAATTGATCCGGCGCAAGGTTCTTGACCGCCGCATCGAAAGAGTGTGTATCAACCGTGAGCGGCAAACCAGCTGCTCGCACTGCGGCGGTTACATCATGGCCACTGGCGTCGCGTGCGATGATCTCCACTTGCGGCACAACCTCGGCGCCGTTCACCCAGACCCGGAAATCGACGAAATTTACCGGATCTTTCGATGGAAAATGAATGGGAACGTGGTAGAGATCGCCACCATCGATCACCGGCAACGGAAATTCGACTATCGATTCAACGTTCTTATCCGAATCGTTTCTGAAGGTGTAGCGGACCTCAATCTCACGGGGAGAGATTCGCAAGTCCTCCTTCTGCATTGAAATCTGCGTCGTTTTGACAGGGACCAGGCCACCGGCGCGCAATGTCGCGAGAGTATCGTCAGCGCCCGCACAAATGCAAAGCACAGGTGCCGCAAGCAGGAGAATGACAGACCGAATCATGTCGTGCATAAAGATAGCACGCAGCGATTTTCTGTAAGCAAACTACAGCCCCCACGGCCCCAACCCTTCCGAAGGTTCCAGGCACCAACGCTGCGGAACAGGGCCGAATCAACCACCGATTAGCACGGATTCTTACGGATCCGAAAAGGAGAAGAATTCCAAGTGAAATCCGTGTTCATCTGTGTGGATCCGTGGTTTGCTTCTTAGCGCTCATCTTCCCTGTGCCTCGGTGTCTCTGTGGTAGATAGAATGTCTTGGTGCAGCGCATCGAGTTCATTCCCGACCGTGACGCTGAGCTGTTCGCCGCCGTGCCGGCGAGTGCGGCGGTGTTTCTGTTGCGTGGAGAGGATGAGGCCGGCGAGCCGTACGTCAGCAAGACCTCGAACCTGCGCCGCCGCTTGCAACGCCTGCTCGGTCCCGTCGATGGACAAACCCGCAAGCTGAACCTGCGCGAGCGCGTGCGCTGGGTCGAGTGGACGGCCACCGGCTCCGACTTCGAAGCTTCGTTTCTGCTCTACCAAACCCTGCGCCGCGAATTCCCTAAGGCCTACGACAAACGCCTGCGCCTGCGTTTTGCGCCGCTGGTCAAGCTGATCCTCGACAATCCTTACCCGCGTGCGACGGTCACCACGCGCATCAGCGGAGTGAAGAGCAACGCGCAATATTTTGGGCCGTTCGCCACCCGCGTCGCCGCCGAGAAGTTTGCCAACGATGCGCTCGATTTGTTCAAGATGCGTCGCTGCGTTGACGATCTCCATCCCGATCCGCAATTTCCCGGCTGCATTTATTCCGAGATGAAGATGTGCCTGGCGCCGTGTTTCAAGGGATGCAGCGACGAGGAATACGCGGCGGAAGTGGGGCGCGTGCAGCAGTTTTTCGAAAGCGGCGGGCACTCGCTGGTGCGCGAGATTGAGCGGCAGCGCGACGACGCCTCCACCAATCTCGATTTCGAGGCCGCCGCCGCTTTGCACACCCGGCTGGAGAAGGTGAAGGCCGCAGCCGCGCAATTGCCCGACATCGTGCGCCGTCTCGACGACCTGAACGGCGTGATGGTGCAGCCGTCGGCGGACCGCGAATCAGTGGCGCTGTTCAAGATTGCCGGCGGGCGCATCTGCGCTCCCGTCGCCCTCAACGTCGGTCAGCCAACGGGCGCTGCGCAACTCGTCTCGAAGCCGCAGTCCCAATCCATGGAGTCGCGTATCACCGAGGCGCTGGCAGCCGTGGAAGCTCCCAAGCTGCGCGGGGCGCTGGAGTGGATGGAGCACCTGGCGCTGTTGAAGCGCTGGTACTACCGCACCATCAAGGCCGGCGAATTGTTTCTGGCCGATGACGGCGAACTGCCGATGCGGCGCGTGGTGCGAGGCGTGTCGCGCGTCTTTCGCGGCGAGAAGCCGGCCGGCGATCTCAGCGAGACCGCCGGAGACTACTGGAAGTTCCGCGCTCGCGAAGCTGGCTTGCGAGAAAGCTAGGGCAGGTCTGATTAAGTCCGTTGGACCCTCAGGGGCTAAAGGGACTGTGTCGCAACCTCTGCCGTCCCTACGGGACTCTATCTTATTTCCCACTTGACCCAGCGCTGAAGCGCTGGGCTAAGCTCTTTCGCCCCTTACGGGGCTGAATTTTGCGCGATTCTTTCCCTACCGCAAACCAATACGGGTTGCGACACAGTCCCTGAAGGCCGTCCCCTTCAAAGAGCCAGACCTAATCAGAGCGTCCCTAGCCGCTACTTTCCCGCGTTGGCGATTGCGAAGTCGGCCATCGACTTCACCACGTCGTAGGGAATATTGGAACTGAGGCCCAGGATCCTGCGTCCGTTGAGGAAGAACGTTGGCGTGCTGGTGATGTTCAGTTTTTCGCCGAAGGCGACGGAATCCGCCACCCGCTTCGCCGTCTCCGGCTTGGCGACGCAAGCCGCAATCGCACCCGGATCGCCACCCGCATCCTTCACATAACCCTTCAGCATCTGGTCAACGTTCTGCTCATTCACTTCGGCTTGGTGCTCGTAAACCGTGGCAATGAACTTCCACACGGCGTCGTTATTCGTCTGCCCCATGCATTCTACGTACTTGGCGCCAGGCAGCGCCCATTTGTGAATCCCCTCCAGGGGAAAGTTCTGAAACACCAGCCGGGCCTTGGGCTCCTCTTGCATCAGCCTGGTAATGTTCGGCTGCGCGGCCTTGCACGCCGGGCACTGCAAATCGCCGAACTCCACGATGGTGATGGCTGCATCCCTCGGCCCTTGCGAGGGACCATTGGCGCCCTTCAGCAGCTCGCGGTCCCCGGCAAACGGATCGGCGCCGAACGGCACCAGGTCGCCAGTAAAGGCATGCTTCTGATCGGCGGTCACATAGATGCGCGTCACCTGCTGACCCTGCGGCGTGTTGAAGATGACCGTGGCTTCGGAAAGACCGGTCGCCTCCGACGGCTTAATCTCCACCACTTTCCAGGTGAGGTCCTGGTTCCAGCCGAACATGTGCTTGAGGAATGCGTTGAATGTGGCCTCGCTGGGAAGCGACCCCTGCGAGTTGGTGGATGCGCCAGGCGTGGTCTTGGCGGGAGGCTTCAACGTGGTCGCGGGCGGTTGCTGCGCGTTGGCGCAGAGGCTGGCCAGGGCCAGAGCGGTGGTCATCAATACGACAGTGCAACGGTTCATGGTTCCTTTCTTGTCTAAAACAAATGTCTAAAGCAAATGTGCAAATCTAATGTGCAAGGGTAGGGTCACATGTCCGCCTTGGCGGCGATGGGATAGCGGCGCCCAAAGCCGAATGCTTTTTCCGAAATCTTCAGGCCGGGCGCGGCTTGCTGGCGCTTGTACTCGCTCTTGTCCACCATGCGAGCCACCTTGCGCACCAGTTCTGGAGCGTAGCCGCGCTGCGCTGCAATCGCCTCGGGAGACCGGTTGTCTTCCACGTAGTCTTCCAGGATGGCGTCGAGAACTTCGTAGGGCGGCAGGGAATCGCTGTCCTTCTGGTCCGGCCGCAATTCCGCGGACGGAGGCTTTTCGATGGTGGACGCAGGAATCACCGGCGAACGCGAGTTCACGTAGCGTGCCAGGCGGTAGACCAGCGTTTTGGGGACGTCGGAGATGACCGCGAGTCCCCCGCACATGTCTCCGTAGAGAGTGCAGTAGCCCACTCCAATCTCCGACTTGTTTCCGGTGGTCAGCAGCAGAGCGCCGAACTTGTTGGACACCGCCATCAGCAGCGAGCCGCGAATACGCGCCTGAATATTTTCTTCGGTCACATCCTCCTGACGGCCAGCGAACGTGGGCTTCAGCGCTTTTTGATACGAGTAGAAGATGTCAACAATCGGCACCAGGTCAAACGAAATGCCGAGGTTGCGGGCCAACGCCGCAGAATCATCAATGCTACCGCGCGAAGAATACGGCCCCGGCATGCCCACCGCGATGACGTTCTCGGGCCCCAGCGCGTCCACCGCAATGCAGGCGGTGATCGCCGAATCGATACCGCCGCTCAGTCCCAGCACGGCCTGGTGGAAGCCGCACTTGTGCACGTAATCGCGAGTGCCCAACACCAGCGCGGAATAAGCGCTCGCCTCCAGTCCTTCGTCGGCCGGGTGCAGGTCGCCGGTAAGCGACTCGCTGTCAAAGCAGACGAAGTCCTCTGCGAACGACTTGGCTCGCGCGATTACCCGCCCATCGGGACCCAGCGCGAAACTCGACCCATCAAACACCAGGCTGTCGTTTCCTCCCACCTGGTTCACCAGCACAACCGGAATGCGGTAGTTCCGAGCAATGGTGGCCAGCATGTCAAGCCGCAGTTCGCGTTTGTGAAGATAAAACGGAGAGGCCGAGATATTCAGCAGGATTTGTCCACCGGCGCCGATCAAGTCTTCCACGGGATCGACCCCATATAGTTGGCGGTCCCAGAAATTCTTGTCGTTCCACGCGTCCTCGCAAACCGTGAGCGCCAGCTGCTTGCCGTCAAGGGCCAGCAGTTGCTGGTGATCGGCGGGCGCGAAGTTACGCATCTCGTCAAACACGTCGTAGCTGGGCAGCAGGCGTTTCGATTGGATGGCGGCGATCTTTCCGTCGCGCAGCAGCGCCGCCGAATTCATCACGGACTTGCCGGTAGCGGAATTTGCCGGAGTCACCAGACCGCAGATCACGGCAATGCCCTGGGTCGCTACGGCGATCGCTTCCGCGGCCTGCCGGTTGCGCTCCACAAACCACGGGCGCTCCACCAGATCGCGCGGGGGATAGCCGCAAACACTCAGCTCGGGAAAGAGAATGAGATCGGCGCCGGCGCTTCGCGCCCGTTGCGCGTAGTCGACGATTTTTGCCGAATTGCCCGCGAAATCGCCGACGGTGGTGTTGATCTGCCCGAGTACAATCCTCACGCTAACAGTGTAAAGGGGCGCGAGCGAGGCTGCCAAATGGAGGGTAGTGTCCTAAACTTGCGTTGATGACCTAGAATGCGGGCATGGCCGATGAAGAGGTTCTCCAAATCCTGCGTGAAATCCGTGATTTGCAGAAAGCGCACCTGAGTAACCAGCAACTCGCAATCGAGATGCAAAAGAGGGGCGTCCGCCGACAAAAGGTCTCACTGCTAGTTGCGCTTGCTATCGTGTTCTTAGGTCTTGCCATCATAGCGGAACCGCTGTTTAGACGGTAAGGGACTAACGTCAGTAACTCGCGCACCGTCCAGATGTGATCCGTCAATCCTGCTTCCATCGCAGGTGTCACGCGAAGGCTCTTGTGTATCCGAGAGAAAGTTTAGGACACCACCAAATGGACTGCACATCCACATCAAAGACTCGCGACCCAATGCGGCGGGGTCCCCGGATCCGTTCCCGGGGTGGAGGCGGGACCGGGGGAGCCGGGAGGATACGGCGGGTTGGGCTGAGTCTGGGTCCCGCTGTCTTGCGGATACACCTCTTGCTCCCCCGGGCGGAGCAAGGTGGGAGCGTTCGCCGGTTTTCCGGCCGGCTTCTTCTGGGCAACTTCCGTATCGGCGGTCTTGAGGTCCACTTCCTTTTCCGTGCGGACAATCTTCTCGCCGCCCACGGTCATGATCTCTAAGCGCGCCACCACCGCGCCTTGGAAGCGCACAAACTCCACTTCCTCAGGGGGATTGCCGTAGATCCATTCTTCATAGTCCTGGCCCTTGTCGTCCTTGTCGCGAATCTTTTTGGCCGGCCGTCCTTTAGCGTAGATCACCATATCGCGGTCCATGCCTACCAGGATCTTGTGGTTCTTGATGGCCTCTTGGACCTTGGGCGGCAAGGTCTTCTGGTAAGCCTCAGCCTGATTGAGCGCCTTGAAATCGAAGACTGGCGACAGCAAATCGCGGACTTGATCGCCGGTCAGCTCGGGCACATATTTATCGAACGCCAGCGTCACCTGGGAGCCTTTGGCCGCGAGGCTCTTTGGAGCTCCGCCCACCGGGCCCATAACATTTCCGTTGCCCGCCTGAATGTGCTGATACCACTTCTCGTGTTTCTTGGGGCCGCCGTTGATCTCGAGGACGATTGAGTTGTCTTTGATTACCACGTTGGAAATGACGACCCGGTCGCCCGGCCGGGCCGCCATTCCGTGTTCGCTGATCAATTCCGTAACCTGCTTGTCGTTGGGAGTGACTACTCCATTCTTGATTTGCAATCCCTTCTCACCCATGGGGAACATGCGGCGCACAAAAACACGCTCGGCCGTCAGATCGCGCATCACCAACATGCGAGTTTGCGATGTCATTTTTTCCGTTGGGAGTTTGGCTGGCGCTTTGGCGTCATCGGCAAGTGCGAACATCGCCGGCAGCAGAAGCGCCGTAGCGAATAGCGGGAAACAATTGCGGCTCATGGAAATCCCCGATTGGTTCAAATTATAGGCCCATCCCGGCCGGGATACACCTAGGCAATGTCTGAAAAGTGCGTTGATGAAAACCAACGAATGATTGCTTTTCGGTAACGCTCGCCGTACCCTGACGGCATGGCGTCAAACGGCCGAGAACTGACACCGGCGTTCAGCACGACTCTCGGTGTGGTCTACAATGCCGATTGCATTGATCTCCTTGCAGCAATCAAGGATGGATCCATCGATACAGTCTTTGCCGACCCACCATTTAATTTGGCGAAGGATTACGGCAATGGCAGAGAGAAAGATGACCTGGACAGAGGCGATTATCTGGAATGGTGCTATCACTGGATCGACGAGTGTATACGTGTCCTGAAGCCGGGCGGCGCTATTTTCGTTTACAACCTGCCGCAATGGGGATTCCATATGGCGGCGCATCTAGAACAACAAGGAATGACATTTCGGCATTGGATTGCCGTATCGATGAAAGGTACATTCCCCAGGGGCCGGAAGTTGTATCCGGCGCACTATGCCTTGCTGTACTTCACGAAAGGAAATCCCAAAACATTCAACCGTGTAAGGCTTCCGATTCCGCAGTGCCGACATTGCAAAAAGGACGTTAAGGATTACGGGGGCCATCGAAAGTATTTGAATCCTCTCGGAATCAACCTAACCGACTTTTGGGACGACACAGCTCCGGCTCGACATCGCAAATTTAAGGCGCGCTGGCACGTCAATGAATTGAAACCGATCATCCCAGGCCGATGTATTGAAATCTCCACGAACGAGAGCGAAATTGTACTGGATCCGTTCGGCGGTGGCGGCTCAACGTTTGAGGCCGCACAACAATCGAATCGCTACTGGATTGGAACAGAGATTGTCGATTGTGAGCTGATCCGGGCGCGGTTTGAGCGCAACATTCCCGGCGTCGAACGCGCCGAGCCTCCGCAAGCGCTGTCTGATGTATTTATAAATCGTAATCGCAACCGAAGCATTGATTCACCCCTATGCCAAAAATCGTTGAAGAAATCGATTACGACGGAGCACGCGAACGCGTAAAGCGGCTCGGCCTGACACCGCTCGTCGATGAGGTGAAGGCGATCGTTTCCGATTTTGAACTACTTGTCGAAGAAAGGGCAGACGCGAACGGCGGTGCCGCTGTGCGCAAGTTACTCGATGCGCGTTTTGAGGAAGCTGGAGGATGGACCAAGAAAGTATCTGGTGATATCGACTGGACAAAGTGCAAAGTCGTAAATGGTACAAAGGTTTGCGTTGGAGTTGAAGTACAGGTATCGGCACGCTCAGACCTCTTGGTGGTCGATATGATTCATCTGACAGCGGCTTTTCGAGATGGCCGCCTGGACGCCGGTATAGTTATCGTGCCGAGTGACAAGTTGTCCAGATTCCTTACTGACCGAGGTCCCTGCATATCGGATGCCAAGAAGCACGCCAAGGCAGCTCGGCTCGAAGATTCGCCCTTGATTCTGTTAGCGATTGAGCACGACGGGCCTGGCCCGTTCCTCGCCAAACAAGCCAAGCGGATCACAAAGCTCTGAGTCAACACACGTTTCAGACAGTACATACAGCTAGGGTTGGATGCCCGAAAGGCTGTCGCGGTGTTCCGTCTCCGGCAGAGGCATTCCTGGTTGCGCGAGAGGCGTCAACGGTAGCTTCCAAACCACCACGATTCCCGTCAGGATGACGACCACAGCCGTGGCGCTGGCCTCTACTCCGTAGCTCCCGCCCGTGACCCAAGTCGGCCCGCTCACGGTGGTCCGCACCACAACGTTGAAAAGCCGAAAGCCGCTCACCGGCAGGCCGAAGAGGGCTCCGAGAGCGAAATTCCAGCCGAAATGAATGCCCCATGGCAACCACAAAGCTCGGGTCCGCAGGTAGGAAATGGAGAGCAGCACGCCGATCAGGATGGTATTGATCAGTCCCCAAAGGCTGGCGCCGGGATTGGCCAGGTGCACCGCCCCGAACATCACCGAGAAGACCGCGATCGCGCCGACTGCTCCGATGCCCTGTTCCAGGTGTTGGAAAGGGTAGCCCCGAAACATCAACTCCTCGGCGAGCGCGCCCACGAGAAGAATCAACAGTACGGCCCCGAACCTCGGCAAGGTGTGCACGCTGAGGCGAAATCGGGTGCTGGTGTGCCCCCAAATCTCGATCGGAACGATCGCCAGCACCGTCAGTCCGAATGCGACGAGGCAGCCGAATGTGAATTGCTTGAGCCAGCCTTTTGCCCGCGGCAATCCCAAGGCGGCGAAATAATGACCTTCAACGTGGTCGGCGGCGGTCAGCATCCAGACGAACAGCGCGATCAGCAGCAAAGCCAACAGAGGACGGAAGATCGCCTCCAGGAGCAGGACGCGATCGCCCGCTACCGCCCCGGCAGCGTAACCCGCGACCAGAAATGCCAGCACCGAAAACAAAGTTGACACCACGAACGCCCACATCGGATGAAGGCGTCCCGTGCTGGTGGTGAACATAGCTAGACCTTGGCCGTTTTCCGCTGCGGCGCCGAGTGAAACGCCAATCCTTGGCGGGCGACAGAAAAATTCAGCAGTTCGCCGCCATGGTTGCGAATAACGTTGCGAACCGCGTCCTCGACTCGCGGACGTGAGCCCGGTTCAATGAAGACAATCACGCAGCCGCCGCCTCCGGCGCCGCAAACTTTGGCGGCCCGAGCACCGTTCCGCCGGGCCACGCCGATCAGTTTGTCGATCAACGGGGTAGTGATGCCGGGAGCGTTGGTCCGCCGCAGCTTCCACTCCTCCCGCAGCAGGCGCTCCACGTCGTCCCATCGTGCCTCAGCCAGAGCGCGGTGCATGGCCTGGGCAATGCGCGAGATTTCCGCGAAGTTGTGTATGACGCGCTTGTTGCCGTCAATGTGCTGCTTGAATACCTCCCAGTTGTTGATGCCCGACCGCCGCGGCACTCCGGTGTAGAGGAGAACGAACCGCTGATCGACCTCGTCGAGCGAAACCGGGACCGCCTCCCAGCGGACGCCGTCAGGCTCCAGATGGATTGCGCTCACCCCGCCATACATCGCTGGATAATAATCCTGGCAGCCGGTAGGCACGCGGATCAGTTGCGCTTCGACATTCTGGGCAAGGACGCGAATCTGTTCGATACCAATCTTGCGCCCCACAAAACGCGCCAGTGCCGCAGTGGTGGCGATCATCAGCGCCGAAGAACCGGAGATGCCCGCGCCCGCAGGAGATTCCGAATGCGTCTCCAGCGTGAAGCCTGCGTCCGGCTTGAAGAAGCGGACTAGATGGGCCGCCAATGGGTGCTGATAGGTCTTCGCCGCCAACAATTCGTCGAGCCCGGCAAAGCGCTCGTGTCTCCCGGTGTCCTGCGATCGCAAAACGATTTCCCGTCCGCGTCGCGGAGTGATTTTGCAACGGGTCAGGATGTTGAGGGCAACGTTTACACTCACCGCGCCGGGATGGAAAAGGTACAGCGGCCAGATGTCGAGGGTCCCGCCGGCCAGATCGGCGCGGCATGGCGCGGTGGTAATGATCTCGTCGCGCTTCACCGGGGACATGGGCTGAGACATGGTTTTCATAAGAGCGACTGCGGAGAAAACCGCTTTGAAGGGACCCGGCCTCAGCCGCGTCGTCTCACAACAGTTGCGATTTGACGGGACAGCCATTGTAGCGCGGCGAGCGGTTGACGCAGTTACAGATCGTGATAGGTGATCAACTCAATCCCCCGGCGCTGCAGGACCCCTTTCGCTTCTGGCGAGGTCAGCAGGGCGAGTTCCTGCACTCGCGATTCCCGCAATCGGGTGTCAACCTTGTCGAGATCAGCGTCGTTGTAACCCGGGTGGCAGACGAACTCCCATGTGCCGTCCGGAATGCTGTCGGCGATCGCGGTGAAGAGTTTCAAGTCGAGACATCCGGTGACCAGCACGGCAAGCGATCCGTCGGTTGTGCGCAGGCCGTGGGCCTGCACCTCGCGGCGGAACCTGGCGGCAAAGTTGCGCAGCACGTTCAGTTCGGCGAAACGCAGCCACAGCGTGCGCTTGCGCAGCAGATCTATGATCGGCAATGGCCAAACCCGGCCAAATGGATTGCGCACCGCTGGAACGCCACACTCGCGCGCCGCTCGCAGCAGTGGCTTCAGCGCCGCGGGAAACATGTGGGCATGCTTGTGGGTGTCGAAATGAGAGGGCCGCACCCCCGCAGCTTGCAGGCGCTCGAACTGCGCGCTGGCTTCCGCTTCGATCTCGGTTGGGTTGAGCTGGTTGCGGAAAGAAGCTATGACAAAGTCGTTGAGCTTGACGCGAAATTGGCGGCTGCCGTTTTGTGCACCTGGTTGCAGCAGGCTGCTTACGCGGTCCGCCGGCAAGAGCGGTTCGCCGTCGAGCAGCACCACATGACAGCCCACGCTGAAGCGGGCGTTGTGCTCGGCCAACGAGCGCGCCATGCCGGCCGCTTCGTCGAACGCTCCCGCATTTGCCATCAGCGTGGACGAGGTCACAATCCCGCGCTCTTGCGCTTCGACAATGGCGCGGTTCACTCCCGCGGTCAAACCGAAGTCATCGGCATTGACGATGAGCCTGCGCACGGCATCAGTGTAGCAGCGGAAATCGGATGAGCGGCGCTCAGAGCGAAGGCCCGCAGAGCCTTCTAGCCTGGATTATTCATAAGTGGACATAGTTTCTTGGAGTGTCATCCTGAGCGACGAGGTCGTCCGCCGCGGCGGACGACCGAGGAGTCGAAGGAACCCTTTGGTCGCCAGCAATCCCCGACTCGGTGCTCAGCCACGCGGCTACACCGTGGTTTCTCGCAGCTATAGGGGTCCTTCGACTCCCCCTCACTACCTTCGGGGTCGCTCAGGATGACAATTCAAAATCATGAATAATGCAGGCTAATGCCACGTGTACCCCAGCATGAATTGCAGGGACGCATTGATGCCGGGATTGTGCTTGCCCAGCGAAGCGTTGGAAAGGTGATAGGCCTTGACCGCCACGTCCCACGAGTTTCGTTCGTTGCGGAATATCTGCGCGCCCACTTCGGCGCCGCTGGTGAAGTTCACGTTCGAGGTGTCGCCCGGCGGCAGATTATGGGCACTGAAGAGCACGCCTCCCACCGCCGCGAAATAGGGTGCAACTTTGCAGGGACTGGTGAAGTTCCACTTGGCGATGAACGGATTGATTCCTCCAGCGTACTGGCCGCCGTGGATCCAGTATTCGTTCACCGGAATGATGTCCCCCGCCATCTCGAAGGTGCCGCGAAGGAAACCGCCGCCATGTTCGTTGGTCAGCACGCGACCGAGGCGGAAGCCGAGCAGGAATGACCCCCCGCTGGGGGAACTGGCGACGGAGGTGCCGCCGCCGACGAACACTCCCTTGTTCCAGCCGGGATGACGAAGCACATCAACTGGGCTATCGGTCGGAAGTTGCGCCAGCAAGGGGGCACCGGCAAGGCAGCAGAACAGGACAAGACGAATGGCTTGGTTCATTGTGTTCTTAAGGGCAATGGCAAAAGCTATCAGGTTTCGGTTCAATCACGCAAACCATCCATGGCGAAGGCCAGGAAAGCAGGCAGCGGCAAAGTCAATTTACGGAGCGATCGCCTTCAGCAACCGAAAATAGCGTCGCGCCTTGTGCACGTCCCTGGCGATCTGTTCGCGCAGCGCTTCCACCGACGGAAACTTGATCTCGGGCCGCAGCCGCTGCAGGAAAATCAGTTCCAACTCCGTCTCCGGCAGCAACTCGATGGGATGGAAATTCAGTAGGTGGCTCTCGATCGCGAAAGAGTCCGCCCCGAAGGTTGGCCGGTTTCCCACGTTGGTCACCGCCTCGAAGCATTCATCGCCAACACGCAGCCACGCGATGTAAACCCCGAGGGCGGGAACCAATTCGTCGTAGCGCGCCAGGTTCACCGTCGGCACCGTGTATTTGTGGCCGTAACCGCGGCCGCGTCCTGGATTTGAGACGATGCTGAAGGGGCGGCCGAGCAGGGCGCGCGCCTTCGCCATTTTTCCTTCGGCGATCAGCTTGCGAATCTCCGTGCTGGAGACGTGATGACCCCGCAACAACTGCTCGGCATAGATGGTGGCCGCGAAACCAAACTCTCTGCCCAGATCGGCCAGCGTGTTCACGTTGCCTTGCGCTTTGTGGCCGAAATGGAAGTTGTAACCCTCATGCACCTCGCGCGCATGGAGCGCTTCAACCAGCACGGTCTTGGCGAAGTCGCGCGCCGTCATCAGCGAGAGATCGCGGGTGAAGGGCAACACCAGCACGGCATCCACGCGCGTCTGTTGCAGCAGTCGCAGCTTGATGGGCAAAGGCGTCAGCAGCCTGGGCGCGACATCAGGACGCAAGATGCGGTAGGGATGCGGCTCGAAGGTCACCACCACCGCTTGGCCGCCAAGCGCGTGGGTGCGGTCCGCCATCAGCCGCACCACCTCCTGATGAGCGCGGTGGACGCCATCAAAGTTCCCCACGCTAACCACCGTGGGACCAAGCTCGGCCGGCACTTCTTCGAGGCTGCGGAATACTTGCATGGGGACTGGTGTCCTACAGGTCGAACTCGAGTTTCAGGCCGTCGTGCGCCAGCCGCACGTTATCGGGCAGCGCCGCATTGGTTTCTTCATGCGGCAGGTCGTGCGAGATGTGCGTGAAGTACGCCCGCTTGGGCTGCAGCCGCTCCACCAGCTTCAAAGAGTTCTCCACCGTCGAATGCGTGGGATGAGGATGGTGCCGCAAGGCATCGAGGAACAGGATGTCGAGCCCGTGCAACTGTTCCAGCGACTGCTGCGGGATGCTGCTGAAGTCCGTGATATACGCGGCCGAGCCAAAGCGATAGGCTTCGATAGGGACATCTCCGTGGTGCACTTCCAGCGGCGTGAAGATGGCTCCAAACAGATTCACCGGGCCATTGACTGCTCGCAACTCTACTTGCGCCAGACTGCCGTACTTGTAATCCGCCTCGAAGATGTAGCGGAAAACGCTACGCAGGGTCTGCGTCGTGGCGTCACTGGCATAAAGCGGAATTTTGCCGCCGCCGGTCACGCGAGGGAAGCTGAGCGGTCTTACGTCGTCGAGCCCAAGAATGTGATCGGCATGGCCGTGGGTGTAAAGCACGGCGTCAATTTTGCGAATGCCTTCGCGGAGGGCCTGCTCGCGGAAGTCGGGCGTGGTGTCGATGAGAACAGTGCGGCCATTCCACTGCACCATGACCGACGGGCGAGTGCGCCGGTCGTGCGGATCGGCGGAGGTGCACACGCGGCAGTCGCAGCCGATGGTGGGCACACCCATCGAGGTCCCGCTGCCCAATACCGTGAGCACGGCTTTCATCAGGGCTTGCCGTCGCCCGCCGGTCCACCCTGCGGCGGATGCGCGAGCAAGTTGGTGACCTCAAGGTAGGCCATGCGCAATTCGTAAAGGCAGTTCTGCAGCATATTCTGCTCGGCCGGCGTCAAGTTGCCCTTGGTCTTGTCTTGCAGGATGGCCAGCGTGTCGATGGTTTGCCGCGCGCCCAACAAGTCAACCTGCGGCTTCGCGCCTTGTGGCGCTGCCAAACCAAGCTGCATGAGCGAGCTCATGTAAAGCGAGGCGACGAACTTCTCGAAAGTCATCTCGAAGTCTTGCGCGCGGTGCGGCTGTCCCTGCTTACGCATCTCCTTCTCGATGCTGGCGTCGATCTCGCGCGTTGATTCCCGATAAGCGGCGGCAGAGTCGTGCTGCTCCTGCGCGCTGGGCCCTTCGGGAGCAGCCTCCTCGGTCACGATGGGCGAGGTTTGCGCGGCGCTTGGTGACGCAGGTTGCTGTTGTGCCGCGCGCCGCTCCTCGTTGACCACTCGCTGCGCTTCGCTCTTCTCGCGTTCGCGTTCGGCGCGGCGCTCTTCGTCTTCCACCACGTCCTGGCGCAACTCGCCATCGGTGCTGAATAGGCGGCGATCGGTTACTACGAATTCAGGTTTCTTCTCTTTGTCGGCCATAGGTTGTTTACTCGCTGAAGGGAAGGGTCCGGACGGCGGCGCTCTGCTCCCCAATCTGTACCGTAGCGCCGGGAGGTGCGGCTTCGCGCCGCGCATAGCCGAGCGCCAGCTTCCGCTCGCCACTCGGAAATGGAATTCGCGCCGCGCTGGTTATCTCTCCCACATCCTTGTCGTTGGCGCGAACTTTGGTCCCGGGCGCAGGAAGCTGGCCAGCCGGATGTCCCTGCAATTCGAAGCCGGTAAACATGCGATGCACGTTGCCGCGCGAACGAATTCGCTCTACAATCTCCTGCCCGATGTAGCAGCCCTTGGCGAAATTTAACGCGTGCTGCTGTCCCGTTTCCTGCGGCAAATCGCGTTCCCGAAGATCAACTCCGAAGCGCGGTATCCCTCTGACGATGCGATAGAGTTCGAGGGCATCGCTGCCCACGGGCGTGAGGCCGGCCGCTACCAGCGCGTCCCAGATTATGTCCATGTTCTCGGAAGCGAACCAGATCTCGAATCCGTCCATCTGCGGCTGCGCGCTACGCGCAACGGAGACGCCAACTCCGCGCCACACCGCGTCGATCACCTGCCCGTGTTCGAGTTGCGAGACGTCCAGACCGGCCGCCGCCAAAATCTGGCGCGACTTTGCTATTGGGCCAACCACGCCAATCGCGGCCAGTTTGTCGCTGATGTCGGCGACCTCGACATCATCCATGATGATGTAGCGATCGAAAATGTCAGCTATCGTCGGGGCTTGCTCGCGATCGGTGGTGACCAGCAGATAGTCGCCGCGGTTGTAGGCAACCAGGTCTCCCTGAATGCGCCCCTGCGCGCTTAGCACGAAGCTGTACACCCCATGCCCCGGCGCCAGGTCGCGGACATTGTTGGTGACCATGCCATTCAGCCAGCGCACTTGGTCCTCTCCCGCCAGCACCAGCTTGGCCTGCCAGCTCATGTCGAGAAGGGCGCAGCCCTGCAACAGCGCTTGAAATTCAGTCGCGGAATCGCCGAAATCCGCCGGGGTTTCCGCGCCGCGATACATGCCCAGACGCGCACCGCTGGCCGCAAGCTTCTCTTGAAAGGTGGTAACACTCATACCGAATCTTTGATTATAGCGAAGGAAGGGAAGGAGCATTCAGCAGTCAGCACTCAGCAGTCAGCCAACAGCACTCAGCATTCAGTTCAGCCGGCTTAGCGTTGATGGTGGGTTCGTTGAGATCCAGAGTTGTTCTGCTATCTTTCAACCGATACTTTGATCCTAGCGAAGACAATTTGGGTTAGCTGTTATCCTGAAACCCATGTGATACCGAAGTTGCAACCTGAATCGTTCCAGGCGGGCGGTTCGAAATGATGGACAAGAAAAAAGAACCAGATGCTTCAGAGCAAAACGCAGATATTAAGAAAGTCTACAAAGCGGACCGCAAGACGCGCCCGGCGCACCTGATCGATGAAGACCGACAGAGGCAGATTGAACGATTCCAGCGGGCAGTTGTCGCCGCTGTTGAGGCCGGAGAAGAGCGGAAAGCGTTGGATTACTTAAAGCAGATGGGGTATGGGCCGGAGTCGCCCGAGTACCAAAGAGTTATCGCTTTGCTTTACCCGCCCGGAAAAAAGCGATAGCGCGCTCACGCTCCTTCATCTGCTCTGCCTTTGGCAGGCCAGCCAGTTTTTTTTCCATTGCCTCAACGAGGATGTCTGCGATCTTTTCGGCATTCTCGCGCGACGGGCCGGTTGGTCTTGCCGGCCTGTTTCGAGTTGGAGTGGTGGCCATAGTTGCGTTTTTCCTTGGTGCCCTCATCTTACCATGCGCCTATTTACCTCTGATGCATCGTCCGGCCACCCGAAAGCTGTGGATGCAGCTCTGCGTCGTAGCCGAGTGCTACTATTTTCCCGTGCCTGCCAACAAACGCCTCGCAGTGATTCCCGGAGACGGCATCGGCAAAGAGGTTATTCCCAATGCTCTCGAAGTGGTTCGAGCCAGCGGAGCAGCCGTCGAGTTCACCAGCTTTGACTGGGGCGCCGACCGCTACCTGGCCGACGGCACCACGGTCCCAGCAGACGGCTTTGCGATGCTGGCGCGTGACTTCGACGCCATCTTTGTGGGCGCGCTGGGCGATCCGCGCGTGCCCAGCAATATCCACGCCAAGGAAATTCTGTTGGGCATGCGCTTCAAGATGGACCTTTACGCCAATGTGCGTCCGGTGCGCCTGCTCGATGCTTCCGTGTGCCCACTCAAGAACGCCTCGCCTGACGACATCAACTTCACGGTGGTCCGCGAAAATACCGAAGGCGTTTACATGGACATGGGCGGCAACTTCAAATTCGGCACGCCCGATGAAGTCGCCACGCAAGAGGACATCAACACGCGCAAAGGTGTGGAGCGCATCATTCGTTTCGCCTTCGAATACGCGCGGACCAACGGCCGCAAGAAGGTCATGATGTCCGACAAGTCAAACGTGATGACCTACGCCGGCGGCCTGTGGCAGCGCGTCTTCAAGGAAGTGTCCAAGGAATATCCCGACATCCCGACGCAGCACATGTACGTGGACGCGCTCTGCCTGCAGATGGTGCGCGAGCCGCGCTCGCTCGACGTGATCGTCACCAACAACATGTTCGGCGACATCGTCACCGACCTGGCTGCCGCTCTGCAAGGCGGGCTCGGCATGGCCGCCAGCGGAAATATTCATCCCGGCCGCACTTCGATGTTCGAGCCGGTGCATGGCTCAGCGCCTCTGATCGCGGGAAAGAACGTCGCCAACCCCATGGGCTCGATCCTGACCGCCGCGATGATGCTGGCGCACCTGGGCCTGCACGCCGAAGCGCAGAAGATCGAGAACGCGGTGCTGGATGCGGTCCGCGAGCGGAAGATGACCGTGGATGTGGGAGGCTCGCTGGGCACGCGCGAGTGCGCGCAGTGGATTGCGGAGCGGGTAGCGAAGTAGTTGCGATTGTTATACTGCACGTATCCGTGCTCACATCTTGGTTTGCCTACTGCAATCGTCGCTGTGACGCGCATGACACCTAAGGCGCTCACAAATGCGTACAGAATCAGACCGCGAAATCCCAACCGGCACGAGATTGACGTTGCCGCACTGCGTTTATAATCGCGCTTAGACTCATGAAACTGGTGACCTTGAACGGAGAGTGTCTCGATGCCTCTTTCCAGCGGAAACATGCTGCCGCGGATCGGGATGGCATCTCCTACCTTTTCCATGTCACAGATCTGAGACTAGGCAGGGGTGTGCGTCTCATCTCGTTATTCGCCCCTGGGCCGGCGATGATATTGATACAGAACAGCAACGCGCGTACAGAAACAGTGTGCCTGAACGTCATTCGTCAGGCGTTCGACTCCGCCCGCCTCGACTTTGACGCGCCCTACGACAAGCAAACCTACCGAGAGCTGCTGCTTGATGTCCCCGACTTCGAAATGAAGTCCGTAAAGAGCGACGTCGTAATCCGGCAATACATTATCCACAAGGCATACTGGCTGAGCTACCGTTTCCCCAATGCGTCGAACGAAGTGCTCTACCCGATTGCCTTCGACGAGGCCATTGATCTCGAATACCTGGGGGCCACCCCCGGGGATTTGCACCGAAACATTCAGCGGCTTCAAAATCAAGGCCTGCTTGAAAAGGTGATGGAGGGCCATGCTAGGCCGTCAGAGAAGCTCCTTTTTGCATACGAGTCTGGGGATGTTGCCGCAAGCAGTCTGCGGCCGGTCCCGCTCTCGCGGACTATTGAAAAGTCAGACGATGATCGGAGATTCGCGCGACTAGCCATTGAAGAAGCCCGTAAGAGCGTCCATGAGCAAGATGGCAGACCGCACCCAAAGGTTGGGGCAGTCGTCGTAAAGGACGGGCAGGTGTTAAGCACCGCGCACCGGGGCGAGGTGCCCGGAAATCACGCTGAGTACGTTGCCCTTGAAAGGCGCCTTTCCGACGCAGCGGCTGCGGGGGCCACAGTTTACACAACCTTAGAACCCTGCACAACTAGAAATCACCCAAAAATACCGTGCGCGGATCGCATTATCGAGAGAAAAATCGCTCGCGTTGTGATCGGAATGGTAGATCCTGACCCAAGAATCACCGGACGAGGATGGCGGAAACTGCGGGAGGCGCGAATCACGGTTGACACTTTCCCTCCTGATTTGGCAGACGAAGCTGAGGAATTAAACCGCGAATTTACTCGGCATTATGCACAGCGAGGGAACGGATCCGAGAAAAGCGAGATAGGAAATCTACTACGGGAATTGATCGAGCAAAGGAAGAAGGTTCTTCTTATCCTCGTCGACAGACCGGACGAAGGTCCCATGACGGCGAGCGCCCCACTGGATTTATTACTGGGATCCTCGTATCAACTCCTCTCGTCAAGAGTGTTAGTCGAACAAGAGAAGCAGGTCCTATTCATGCTCAAGAGCACGCTGCAACAAGGCCGGACCGTCACCGACAAAACCCTGGAGCGCCTGCTCCCGCCAGGTTCGCAATATCCCGAGTCCATTCATCAGGCGATGCGCCACAGCGTCTTTGCCGGAGGCAAGCGCCTGCGGCCGATCCTGTGCACGGAAGCCGCGCAGATGATTGAGGGCTGCATTCCGCCTGGCATCGAGGAGTTGGGCGCGGCGTTGGAGATGCTGCACACCTACTCGCTCATCCACGACGACCTTCCCGCGCTCGACAACGACGATCTGCGCCGTGGACGTCCCACCTGCCACAAGGCGTTTGGCGAGGCGACGGCCATCCTTGCCGGCGACGCGCTGCAGACCTATGCCTACGAAGTGCTGGCGAAGTTGCAATGCCCGGCGGCGGCGCGGGTCGCCATCATCGCCGAGATCGCGCACGCCACCGGCACCATTGGCGGCATGATCGGCGGCCAAGTGATGGACCTCGAGGCCGAGCACGTCCATCCCGACGCGAAGACACTGGAGTACATTCATCGCTCCAAGACGGGCGCGCTGCTGACGGCCAGCGTCGTCACCGGCGGCCTGTATGCGGGAGCGGATGCGTCGCAGCTCCAGAGTCTGCGCGACTTCGGCCAGAACATCGGGCTGGCGTTTCAGATTGTGGATGATGTTCTCGACGTGACCCAAACCTCGGAGCAGTTAGGCAAGACCGCAGGCAAAGACACCGCGCACGACAAGGCGACTTATCCCGCGCTGTTCGGAATCGAGGCCTCGCTGAAGAAGGCCGACGAGCTAGTCGCCGCAGCCGAAGCTGCGCTCGACCAATTCGGCGAGCGCGCCGCCACCCTGCGCGAGATCGCGAAGTTTCTGGTGGAGAGAAAGAAGTAAGGGCAGAGCGGGTCCCCTGAACTGCTCTTATTCCAAAAGCAAAACACGATCGCGGAATTCGCTTCCGGCCAAAGCTCTGATCGCGCGATCCAACGTCACTAATTTTCCTTTTTTCTTCACCGCCATCCCCAACAAATAGGCGTCAGTCACTTGCTGGTGACCAAAGAGCCTCTCTGTAAACGGCCCCACTGCGTCCAGGAAACCCGCGTCCATCGCCCAGAAACAGTGGCCCGGCAGCTTGGTGACAATGCGTAGCATCTCCATGGCTTCGCTGATGTCGAGAGAAGGGTCGGAGAACTTCGGGTTGGACACAATTCTGACGAAACTCGCCTCCGTCAACGGGCAAGTGACAAAATCCCTGGCGCCGGTTCGCTGAAACCACTGCTTAACGATTCTGTGGGACACGTGGTCCTGGCGAAGCAACGCGATCAGAACATTCACGTCAAGCAGGAATGGGCTCACGGCTCCTCAGTCTCCAGCGCCTTCACGCGTTCGCTAGTGATCGGGTGTTTCGACTTGGGGAGATCGAAAACCGGCAGGCCATCCACGTATTTGATACGCGCCGACCGCCGGGTGCCTCGCACGATCAACTCCGCAATGGCCTTACTCAGCGACAGGTCGCGGCTCTCCGCATATTGTGCGGCGATCGCAGCTATGTCATCATTCAGCGTGACTGTCGTTCTCATGTCAATATTATGCTTGTTTGACCATATTGATGCAAATAGTCCAACTCTGCATCTAATGATGAGCTGGGATAGCGAGTGGCGGTCCTTGCAGACTCTGCTGTCATTCCAGGGCGGACGCAATGTCTGTATGGGGGAAATCGCCGCCTTTGAACAGTAATGCTTCGCCCATAGCTCTTGCCAAGGCGTAGGCAAAGCAGTCGCCGAAATTCAGCTTGGCCGGGTGGCCACTACCTTTGCCGAAATCGCGATACGCGTCGCGTGCCATCCTCGCCTGTACTGGAGTGACTGGTTCAATCGTAACCCTCGCTTCCCGCAACAAATCATCGAACTGGCGGCTGGCCACCGGATCGCGGCTGCCATCGATGACCGCTGCCGCCTCGACATAATTGACCGCAGAGATACGACGATGTTCTGCCTCCTGAATTGCCTGGGCAAATCGTGCGGCGTCCGGCTCGTCGCGCAGGATTGCGATGACTGCCGATGCGTCGAGAATCATCGCGGCAGCCCCTTCTCGTCGTAGAGCAGATCTCCATGTTCAATGGATCGGAAGGGCTCCTTGAGGCGTGGTGCGCATTTCTTTCCGATTTGCAGCAAATGGCCAGCTAGCCCGGCCCCCGTTTGCCTCCGAAGCCGATCAAGCCGCTCACGAACTGCCTCGGTGACTGCCTCGGTCATGTTTTCGCCGGTCAAGCCTGCCAGTTCCTCAACCAGCTTGTAAGTGTTCTGATTCTTGATGTTCAGGCCCATACAGGATAGGGTTCCTTTCTACCTGTATAATATACCATTCTACCATCAATAGACTAGGCTATTTCGTTCTGCGAAGGCTCTTACCTAAACCGACTGCACTGGAATGGCCAGCAGGTCCTCCACCAGCCCAACTTCTTTCTGCACGAAAGGCTCGGCGTATTGGACGCCCGCGAGCAGGCCGTAGAAGGCGGCCATGGCGGCGAGCCGCTCGCGGATCTCCGTCTGGCGGGGGAAGAGTCCGCTGCCCGCCGACTGGTCCTGGTACTGCGAGTGGTAGGCCATCAGGGCGGCGAAGCGGGTCTCAAACTGCTGGGAGATGTCCACCACGAACGACGGGCGAACATCGGCATAGAGGCTGGCATAGACGATTTTGTAAGGGCGATGGGGCGGAAAAGAGCACAGCGCGCTCAACTCCTCGGGAGGAACATCCGCGGTCGCGCCGGTGTGGCCGAGTTTCGCCAAGCCCGCGAGGAACGCAGCTTCATAGCCGAGCGTTGACGCGGTGGCATGATCAGGATGGCGCGCCTGCCAATAAGGAAGAATCAGCACGCGTGGGCGCAGCTCACGAATGACGCTCGCGACCTTGACCCGGTTGCCAAAGGTGTTCTCGACGCGACCATCCGGGATGTCGAGAGCCCGCCGCCAACTGACTTTCAGGATGCGCGCTGCCTCGGCGGCATCACGCGCCCGGTCGTCAACGCTGCCACGCGTGCCCATCTCGCCCTGCGTGAGGTCGAGGATGGCGGTGCGATGTCCACGCTCCGCCATCTTGAGCAGCGTGCCGCCGCAGGTTTGCTCGACGTCGTCGCGATGCGCGGCGATGGCCAGGATGTCGCAGTGTGGCGTGTCAGGCATAAAAAGCTACACTCGCAGCGCCACCGCGAGGCCGTCGCGCAGCGGAACGATTGTCGTAAACCAATCCTTCGACGAGTACAGCAAGCGATTGAACTCCACGACCCCCTTGGCGTACTTGTCGGGCTCGGCGCTGTTTGCCAACTCCGGATTGCCGGCTGCGTACGCTACGTCGCCGCTCCACAAAGCATTGTCAGTGATGAAGAGCCCGCCCTTGCGCACGCGCGCCGCCGCCATATTGAAGACGCGGGGATAGTCATGCTTGTCCACGTCGTTGAATACGATGTCGAACTCCTCTTTGCGCTCTGACAAAACTTCCAGCGCATCGCCAACGTGGATCTGGATGCGATCGGCGACGCCCGCCTGCTCGAAGTAGCCACGCGCTTCGTCGGCATTCTTGCGGCTGCCATCGGTGTAGTGGACCTTGCCACCTTCACCCACCGCCTTGGCCCACCAGATGGTGGAATAGCCGATGGCTGAACCCAACTCGAAGACCGTCCTGGCGTTGATCAGCCGCGCATATTGATAGAATAGCCGGCCGACTGCGGGGCCCACGATAGGAATGTCGCGCGCCTTCGCCTGCCGCTCCATCTCCTGCAAGACGGGCTCGCGTTGGGGAAGCATAGCGTAGAGATAGCTTTCGACACGTTCATCGGTAAAGCTCTTCATCGAGGGTATTCACTCCTCAGCTTAACGTCTGCCCGGGTTTCATTTCGACCACCACCGGGCCGCCCGTCGCCAGTAATTTCCTCAGATCATCAGGCCTTCCGGTCAACATCGGAAACGTCGCGAAGTGCATAGGGATTACGGTTTTGGGCTGGAGCAGTTTGCACGCGTAAGCCGCCTCGCGCGGGCTCATGGTGAAGTGATCGCCGATGGGCAGCATTGCAATCTCAGGCGAGTAGAGATCGTGGATGATCTGCATATCGCCGAACACAGCGGTGTCGCCGGCGTGATAGAGCTTCACTCTGCCGGGCAACTCGAGAACATAGCCGCAGGCCTCGCCACCGTACACGATGCTGCCATCGTCGTCCTGAATGCCGCAGGAGTGCACCGCGTGCGTCATCGTAATCCTGATGCCGGCGACCGTCTGCGTCCCACCCTTGTTCATGGGAGCGATCTGCTGGGCGCCTTTCTTCCCCATCCAGGTGCAGAGCTCAAAAATTCCGACCACGATGGGATTGTGCTGTTTGGCAATCTGCGCCGCGTCGCCGATGTGGTCCATGTGGCCGTGAGTGCAGATCAGCACGTCGGCCTTTCTTACCTGCTTCTCACTCTCCGGACACGCCGGATTACCCATCACCCAGGGATCCACGTACACGATGACGCCGTCTTTGGTTGTAATGCGGAATGTGGCATGGCCCAGCCACGTAATGCGGTTTCCTTGCAGGTCCATGGTTCACCTCGATTGCGGAGCGGAGAATCATTCGACGAGGCGTGGCTCGTCTCTCTCTGCTGCTGGCCGAACGAACCAGTCGAACAGGGTACGAACGGCAACAGGCTTACAGGCTACTGCAAAGACAGTGAAAAGGTAAATGCGTTACCCGGCGGCTAACGAGCCCGCGGAAAGAACCGACGTCCACGTGTCGCAGCGGAACGAAGCCATTGAATATTTTAGACAGCTTGGACGTCAGTCAGGCCGAGTTCCAGCAGCGAACCTGAATTGGCCGTTGTGCATAGTACAACGAGCAGAAGTGCTTAGGTTAACGGGCGACTTTCCTGTCCACTGCGACCGGGTGGGCGCTGCGCGGCGGCCGGCGCGTACCGTGACGCAGGCCCTTGGCATCCAGCTTAAGTTCGGCGATGGCGCGGCTCAGGGTGTTGCGATGCATACCCAGTTGGCGCGCAGCTTTGCACTGGTTACCCTTGCATTCCTGCAGCACCGTGAGAATGAACCGCTTCTTGAATTCACACACGCCCTCGGAATAGGTTATGCCGTTTTTGTACATCTGCAGGATCAAAGCTTCCAATTGATCTTTCACAAAGCCTCTCTCTTTTGCTTCGGTAAGGCCACAAATGAGCCACATCTTCACAGGTAACGATCACTGCCGTTCTCCTGGGATGGAAACGTGCTGGGGAACGATCCGTAACAGCTCCCAGCCGGCGCGAAAGCGCTGCCGCAATTCCGCCGGCGCCGCCCAGATCAAAGCGCGGCCGCTGACCAGCAGGAAAGGCGCGATGCGAGACTGCTGCAACCGTCCCCACTGCGGCGCGAAAGCGGCGAGCGCCAGCACCACGACGGTGCTGATCACGGCGCCGCGCAGAAACCCAAAGGCCCCGCCCAGAAGACGGTCGAACCAGCGAAGCCCGACCCCGTGCACGGCCCAGCGCGCAATCCGTCCCAGCACTCCCGCCAGCACCACCACGACCACGAATATGGTAAAGAACCCGGCGATATCCGCTGCCCACTGGGAGTTCACGTGCGGCGCAAACCACGCGGCCACCCGCGGGTACTCCCATGCAGCCAGCAAATATCCGACGATCACGCCCGCCAGCGAAAAGAATTCGTAAAAGAACCCCTGCGCGCTGGCCTGTAACACCGACAACACAATGATGAGCAGAATGACCCAGTCGAGAATAGAGAGGCCCATCATTCGGCTTTTCCTAGGCCGGCAGTGGATGCCCGGTCAATTGGGTGTAAGCCTCCACATATTTCTCACTGGTTCGGGCCGCCACCTCCGGAGGTAACGCCGGGGCTGGCGGCTGTTTGTTCCACTTGATTGCTTCCAGATAGTCACGCACGTATTGCTTGTCGTACGAGTCCTGCGGCCCACCCGGCTGATACTTGTCTTTGGGCCAGAAGCGCGACGAATCCGGCGTTAGCACTTCATCCGCCAGCACCAGTCCGGCAGCGGTATGGCCGAATTCAAACTTGGTATCGGCGATGATGATGCCGCGCGTCTCCGCGTAATCGGCAGCCGTCTGGTAAACCTTCACGCTCAACTCACGCAACTGTTGGCTGAGTTCGCGGCCCGCCAGCGTCACCATGCGATCGAACGAGATGTTTTCGTCGTGACCGCTGCTGGCCTTGATGGCGGGGGTGAAGATCGGCTCCGGCAACTTGTCCGATTCGCGCAACCCCGCGGGCAGTTTGATGCCGCAGACCGAGCCGCTGGCCTTGTACTCTCTCCAGCCCGAGCCGGAAAGATAGCCGCGCACCACACACTCGATGCCGATCATGTCGGCCCGCACCACCAGCATGGAGCGGCCCTGCAACTGCGCGGAGTATTTTTGCAGCTCCGGCGGGTACTGGCGCACATCCGCGGTCACCAGGTGATTGGGGACGATGGGCTTGAGGAACTCGAACCAGAAAAGCGAGAGCTGGGTCAGCACTCGTCCCTTTTGCGGGATGCCGGTCGCCAGCACGTAGTCGAAGGCCGAAATGCGATCGGTGGCTACGAACAGCAGATGCTCGCTGCCGACCTGGTAAAGGTCGCGAACTTTGCCGCTGGCGTAGAGCTCGAGCCCGGAAAAGTCGGTCCGCAACAGAACGTCGGAAATTTGAGTTGAATCTTTCACGGTGGCGCAAATCAAATCGGAGAAGTCGTCGGGTATTCTAAATTTCCCGTCTGGTTTGTCAACGTCTGATGAAAATTAGTTGCAGCCTACTGGGAAAAATCTGTAAAAAATTTCTTGACAGAGTGCCGAATCTCGCGGAACCCTTGCGCCTCGCGGCTTTCGCAGCACTCGGAGGGCAGCCCCGTAAAATCTCCGGCGGTTGTCCGGGGCTGCAACTTGGTCATAATTTGGCAACCAAACTTCGCTTGGTGTCAAGACTCTGCGAAAAAATTTTCTAGACCAGGACCGCCGCGCGCTAGTCGGCCGCGCTGCGATGGACCGTACGCACGTCCTCGATGTACTGCACATCGGGAGGGCCTTCGACCCCGGCCTGTTGCATCGCCTTACGCAGGTCATCGGAGTTCATAAACTTGCGCGCCTGCTCGACGCTCTCCCAATCGAAGAACAGGACCACTTCGCGGGGATCGTCAACGCTATGAAAAATGCGGAACGCGGTTTCGCCGGCATGCTTGCGGGTATTGAGGTGAGAATCGAACGCTTGCTTCCAGCGGTTGTAGTCCGCGACCTTGTGGCGGACCAGAACATGCACCATGAGAGCGCCCTCCAAATGAAATCGTCTCTACATCGTCTCTACTAAGATACGTAATCTCCAGCCGAATGTGAAACGGCAATGCCCCAGACCTCTGTGACAGCGGGTATTGACAGCGAAGCCACTGGGGTGCTGAAGGGGTGCGCGCCAGGCAGCGCTCCTGCGCAACTTGCAGTGGGTTATACTGCAAACCAAACTCATCGGGAGCACTTTTTCTTGCCGCGTCTCATCATTCGTTCCTCCGACATTCACGCCGCCGGATGTTTCGCCCTGGAAAATATCCCCCAGCGCACGCGCATCCTGGAATATACCGGAGAGCGCATCACCAAAGCGGAAGGCGACATCCGCTACGAAGGCCGCCTGTTCACTTATCTGTTCGGCCTGGGCGATGGCGAGGTGGTGATCGACGGCCACGGGATGGCGATGTTTGTGAACCATTCTTGCGATCCCAACTGCGAGACCGACGAAGAAGAGGGAAGGGTGTACATCGCCGCCATTCGCGACATTGCCGCCGGCGAGGAACTCACCTACGACTATTGCCTCTACGATGGCGACGACGAGGCGCCCTGTTCTTGCGGCAGCAAGAGTTGTCGAGGGAGCATGTACTCTCCCGAAGAATTGAAGAAAATGGCCCGTGCCGCAGCCCGCAAGAAGAAACAGGCCGAACCGGCGGCGAAGAAGAACGGCGCCGGTCGAAACGTGAGAAACGGGAAGCGAGCAAAGTGAAACGGGGAGGCTTCCACCCGGCCTTCTGCTATATTTAGCTTTTGATTACCCCCATTCCTTAAGCACAGGAGCGGTCCTCATGGCTAAGAGCGTCAATAAAGTCATTCTCATCGGCAATCTCGGAAAAGATCCGGAAGTGAAGTACACCCAAACCGGCATGGCGGTGGCGCGCTTCTCAGTGGCAACCACCGATCGCGTCAAAGACAAAGACGGCAACTGGCAAGATCGCACCGAGTGGCACAACCTGGTGGCCTTCCAGCGTACCGCCGAAATCGCCGCCGAGTACCTGAAGAAGGGTGGCAAGGTCTATATCGAAGGCCGTCTGCACAGCGACTCCTGGGACGACAAGGAAACTGGCCAGAAGAAGTACAAGACCGAGATCATCATCAACGATTTGGTGCTGCTCGGCGGACGCGATGCCGGCGGCGGCGAAGGCGGCGGACGCGCGGGCAAGTCCAGCGGCATGGACCAGCGCACGCCCGAGCCGGAACATTCGCAGGCGCCGACCGGGGCGGAGATCACGGACGAAGATATTCCGTTCTGATGGCTTCACCTCTCTGTTGCTGTCGTCCCGATTATTGCTGTCATCTCGAGCGGGGTCGCCCCGGCGACCGAGTCGAGGGACCTGCTTTTCTGCTGAGTTGCCTGAAGGGAATTGAATGTACAAGTTGATCGGGGTCATGGCGCTATTGCTGTTTTCCTCGGGCGTCGATTATGCGCAAAGCTCAACGCCAAACCCACAAGAACCCTCCGCACGCAGCGACGTCTCATCACTGCCGGTTTATTCCGACTCTCCCGCCGGACTGGAGTCCTTCTTTGCGGATGCTCTGAAGGCGTCCGTCGAGGGCCGTTCTACAGCAGTTCTGGCGTATGGCCAGTCGCTCGTTCTTCCGAATGCTGAAGCCTGGTTTGTTTCGAAGTTTGGGGATGTTAAGTGCAAAGAGAAGACTCTCGCAGCTAACGATTGCCTCGGCCCGCGGCTGGCTGCTGCTTACGGCACATATTCGCCAGTGTTGCCCGCCTCGTTCGAAATGACACTTGGTGACCTCGCGCAGGAAGGACTAACGAACTTTGAAGTAGTCGATTACACCGGGCCGTGTGCCTCTCCTCAGCGGATTGTGCCATCGGTAAAACTCGTGGGCAGTCTAACGGCCACACCGGTACTTTCGTCAATGCTGTCGGGATTGGTCCAACGTCACGAGCCGGTATACGTGGTTTGGGCATACAGCCAGGACAAGGAAACAACACTGGCCTTCTTCGTCTATGACGAGGGAGCGTTCCGATACATCGGCATGCCTCATCCCTTCTTGCCCGAAACTTACATCCAAGTGCGGGACTCGGGAGCATCAATTAGCGGCCCTGCGTTGACACCGCACTACCTCACCGATGATCAACTTCCCATGCAAAACGTAATTGTCGATCCAGCAATCGTCGCGACCACTGTGGTTCTGAATGTCGTGGTGGACAAAAAAGGGAAGCCCGAAGAGATCTCTTATGTCAGGGGCTCTGAGCAGCTTAAGGAAGAGGCTATTCGAAGCGTGAGGAAACGCCGATTCGACCCACCCGGCTTTGGACCGCGCGGTATGCATCCGAACGAGTTCTGTCTGAACTGGACGCCTGCAAAGTGAGCGACGCGATTGTGCTTCAACCAACGTCGCACTCGGGATTGTCATCTAACATCACAGCATGAGCTTTCCACGATCCAGCGGCATCCTGTTACATCCAACTTCTCTTCCGTCGGCTTACGGCATCGGCGAGCTGGGGCCTGAGGCGCATGGCTTCGCCGATTTTCTGCGCGGTGCCGGGCAGCGAATCTGGCAGGTCCTGCCACTAGGGCCGACCGGATACGGCGACTCTCCCTATCAATGTTTCTCAGCCTTCGCCGGCAATCCTCTATTGATCAGCCTCGACACGCTGGTGGAGCGCGGTTACCTCGATTCTCGGCAGTTGGACTCGCTTCCGGAATTTTCTGACGGCCAGGTGGATTTCGGCGCCGTGATCGCATGGAAGCCCCACTTGCTGCGCCATGCTTTCCGGTCGTTCCAACGCAGTTCGCCGGCCGAGCGCGAGGCGTTCGCCGCTTTCTGCGAAATTCACTCCGTCTGGCTCGACGAATTTGCGCTGTTCATGGCGCTCAAGGAAGCTCACGATAAGGTTGCATGGACGCTCTGGGATGCCGACCTGGCGCTGCGCCAGCCGGACGCAATCCAGCGCGCTCGCAACCAACTGCGTGACGAGATTGAATGCCATAAGTTCATCCAGTTCGAATTCGAGCGGCAGTGGCGCGATCTGAAGGCGCATTGCGGGCGCAACGACATTCGCATCATGGGCGACGTTCCCATTTACGTCGCGCTCGACAGCGCGGACGTGTGGGCCAACCGCGACCTGTTCGAACTGGACGAGTCGGGCCGGCCAACAGCCGTTTCCGGCGTGCCGCCTGATTACTTCAGCGCCACCGGACAACTGTGGGGCAACCCCATCTACCGCTGGGAAGCCCACGCTAACACCGGATACGCCTGGTGGATCGCTCGCCTGCGCCGCTCGCTGGAAATGCTCGACATGATTCGCCTCGACCACTTCCGCGGCTTTGAGGCGTACTACGAAATTCCCGGAGGCGAAGTGACGGCGGTCAACGGTGCGTGGGTCAAAGGACCCGGCGCCGCGCTATTTGAGGCGCTGGAGAACGCGCTGGGCAGGCTGCCCATCATCGCGGAAAATCTGGGCGTGATCACGCCGGAAGTGGAAGCACTGCGCGAACGCTTCGGATTTCCGGGCATGGCGATTCTACAGTTTGCCTTCGGCAAGGACCCGCAAGCCCCGGACTTCAAGCCCCACAACTATCCGCGCCATCTGGCGGCCTATACCGGCACGCACGACAACGACACCGCCGTGGGCTGGTGGACGAGCACGGCGGGAGGCGGGAGTATTCGCACCTCCGCCGACGTCGCAGAGGAGTTGGACTATGCGCGGCGCTACTTGAACACTGACGGCCACGAAATTAATTGGGTAATGATTCGAACTCTGATGGCATCGGTCGCCGACACCGTGCTGTTTCCGTTGCAGGATGTGCTGGGCGTCGGCAGCGAAGGCAGGATGAACCTGCCGGGTACCTCGTCGGGAAACTGGCGCTGGCGCTTCCGCCAGGAAGATCTGACATCGGCGATAAGCGCACGGCTAAGGCAGTTGGTGGAAACCTACGAGCGTTAGGGTGACCGCCCCGGATTATTCCTGGGCGACAAGAAATAATATTGTCATCCCGAGCGGAGCGCAGCGGAGTCGAGGGATCTGCGGTTCGCTGGCATCGTTACGCTCTCGGAACAACCGCAGATCCTTCGACGCCGTGCCCGCCCGACCCGCAACAGCAGCGGGTCGGAAATTCTTTGCGGGCGCTCCGCTCAGGATGACAATTCAATGTTCATGAATAACGCGGTTCTAGCCCACCATCTCCTCGAATTTCAAGGGATCGGGCGGCACCGGGTTGGACGGCGGTTCAATCACCTTCAGGACCTGATAGGTGTGGCTGATGCGGTGAATCACCGTAATCGTGCTGAGCACGGCGATCACCCACAGCACCGGTCCCATGCGATTGAACAGCGCTCCAATGATGATCAGCACGATGCGCTCCGGCCGCTCCATGAAGCCGACCTTGCAACTGGGGATGAGCGACTCGGCGCGCGCGCGGGCATAGCTCACCATCACCGAGCTGATCATGACGAAGGCGGCCATCACCACGTAGAAGAACCGATTGGCGCGGGCGTAATACACCAGCAGCCCGAAAAACAGGGCCACATCGCTATAGCGATCGATGATGGAATCGAAGAAGCCGCCGAATTGCGTGACCTGGTTGGTGGCGCGGGCCACACGGCCGTCCACCATATCGAAAATGCCGGCCCCAATGATCACCAGTCCGGCGTAGAGGAACATGCGGCGCTGGTTCTCGGCGTGGGCATAGCCAAACAGAATGCCGGCCACGACGTTGATCAGCAATCCAATGAAGGTGAGCGCGTTAGGCGAAATTCGGGTTAGCGCCAGGCCGTGGACAATCTTGTACAGAAGCCACTTGCAGGACCGCCCGACTGCGCTCGTCCAGGTCATTCCGCACCATTATCCTTCATCGTGAATGGTGGTCAGTTTCAGCACCTCTAGTTCGCGTTTGCCGGCCGGGGTGACGACCTCGCTGACGTCGCCTACTTTTTTCCCCATGAGGGCGCGGCCGATCGGGGAACTGGTGGAGATCAATCCCTTGGTCACATCCGATTCTTCGCTGGTCACCAGCTTGTACTCGATTTTTTCCTCTTTGGTGGAATCATAGACCAGCAAGGTCGAGCCAATGGCGGCGCGGTCGCGGGGGATGTTCGCCATGTTGATCATGGAGAGGTCAGCCATGCGCTGCTTGAGCTGGCCCAGGCGGGCGCGGACAAACTCCTGCCGCTGCTTGGCCATGTGATACTCGGCGTTCTCGCTGAGATCGCCCATGGCCACAGCTTTCTTCAGCTCTTTGGGCAGCTCGTGATTGAGCTCGTGCTCGAGAACTGTAATCTCTTCCGACAGCTTCTTCTTGATGTGTTCAGGCATACTTCGGATTTGATGGCTTCGGGCCGGCTGGACGCCTCCCGCAAGCATTGCACCATTATACGACGAAGGACTCGCCGCCAAGCTCAGCAAGGCCGATTGAGGTAGTGTCTCAGTTTGAAATTCAGGCTGCGCTTTCGTCGCCAAGTGGAGACGTTCGAGTTCGTCGGCGCAGAAACAACGGAACTCATCAGAAAAATCATTGCCTTCTGCGCCTGACGAGCCAGACAAGTGCATCGTCCAGGTGTTCAAGTGCGACCGCTACGGACGGGCCGCCGCGGATTGGGAGCTTCATTTCTTTCCGCCCAAGTGGTCGCCGAAGCGGAAGGTGATGCCTGTCGAATAGCGGAAGGCGTTGATGTTGTAACCGTAGTAGTGGAAGACGCCGTGCCGCACTTCCACCTCGCAGCAGGCGCGGTCCAGCAGATATTCCGCCTGGATGGGGCGCAGCCAGATGCCGTGCCCGAGGGCGATGTCCAGGCCTCCACCGGCTGCCATGGCGAATTTGGTAGTGGAGCCGCTGCCGGTCGTGCCCACTGGCGGAAGGTTGCTGCAAGTAAGCGGGGGGGTGCAGATTGGCTCAGCCAGCAGCGTACTGCTTGTCCACGTATGCTGCACACCGAACAAGGTTTGAACGAAAGGCGCGTAACGCGAGCGGCGATAGGTGAAATGTGGCCCAAACAGAAAATTGTGCGCGTGCGCGGTCTCTCGGTAGACTCCCGGAGTGAAGTCCGGTGTCGCAGGGAACGTAATGTTGGCGCCGCCGTAGTGGCCGGAAAAATCGCTGGTAATCGCGAACCAGCGGTTCAGGAAGATCGTTGTCGAGGTGTCCCATCCACTGAGACTCGAGCCTTGTGGGAAGTATGCGTTGCTGTGAGTGAGTGAATATCCTCCGAAGGTCTCAAATCGCTGCGCGTCCTGCGCGGCGGCCGATGCGATGAAAGCAATACAGACAACGAGCAGAAATCCGAGTTTACCCGCGCTGGTCATATCTGCCTCTTTCGTCTTGCTAGCAGTATGACGTGCAGCTGTCGTGTGCGGGTTGAGCCTTCAGGTTAAGAAGTGTGTCCGAGTGCCATATTGGGAAGCGGAGAAGACAGAATCTCCGGAGAAGGCGCCGTCACCATAGCCCAAGATTTCAAACTGAGACACTACCCGGATTGACGAGGGCGTTATCCTGAAAGCACTGGGAGCGCCTCAGCAATGCGCGGTGTGATTTCACTGCAAGGGCCAGTTGAGGAGATAGACGGGAAACTTACGTTATTCATCCCGCTCGAGGCTGGTGGGGCCCAATTTATCGAATGTTCCAGGGGCATCGGAGAGGTAGAAGGCGATTACTTGAGAATCACCATTCCAGAATGGCTTGCCGGCATCCTCAGGATTGAAGACGGCAGTATCGTCTCCGTCGATAACGAAGGGGAAAGGTTCAACATTCATCCTGTCGCTCCGTTACCTCTCCAGTGACCTGTAGAAATCCAACACCCTCTGCCCTAACCTCCCGTCCATTGACCCCTTCGGAGCAACGGGGGTATACTACGAGCAGCGAATGAGCCGTTCCCCTCGTAATAACCCAGGCTTCTGGGTCTAGTACTCCGGCCCTCATGAATAACCTAAGTTTCAGCATCGGAGACAAGGTCGTTTACCCCAACCACGGGGTGGGCGTAATCGAGCAGATCAGCAGCCGCACCATCGGCGCGCAAGTCGAGAAATTCTACCTCCTCAAGATCAAGGCCAGCAGTTTGAAGGTCATGGTGCCCTTTCACAACGTCGGCAGTGTCGGGTTGCGAAAAGTGGTGCGCAATGGCGAGGTGCAGAAGATTCTGGATTTCCTCAACGATGGCAAGTGCGAGAACCACGCCGATTGGAAATACCGCTTCAAGGAAAACTCCGACAAGATGCGTACCGGTTCGCTGCTTGATGTTGCTGTGGTCCTCAAAGGTCTGCTGGTCCTGGCCCAATCCAAACCGCTCAGCTTCCGGGAAAAGAAAATGCTGGAGCGGGCCCGCTACCTGCTGGTGAGCGAACTGGCGATGTCAAGAAATCGGGCCGAGGCCGAGGTTGAGGAACTGCTCAACAAATCGCTGTCGAAATCCAAGCTGCGCTTTCCTGAAGCGTCAAGCATGGAAGCCTGAGTTTTCCCCGGAAAGCACATGCCCGGAACATTGCACATCTTTCGCCTGAAACCCGATCCACTGCAATACCAGGCGAACATCAACGTCGGCGCGAATTCGTGGGTGCGGGTTTTCGACGCACCTGGTCTCGATGAGTTTCTGCGCCACAGTTGGGCGTTACCCGGGAGTGAGGTCGAGGCCATGCTGGGGGAACTTCGCGCCAGCGGGCGCACCACCGAGGCCCTGATAGACATCCCAGAATCCCACCTGGCGGAAATGGGCTTCGCCGAATCGCCCAGCGACGAGTAGACGCTCGCTGCACACAGAACTTATCCCACCAGCACTGCGCCCCCGTTTACGTTGAAGACCTCGCCGGTGATGAATCCTGCGTGCCGGGTGCAGAGGAACAGGATGGGCGCGGCAATCTCGTCCGGCGTCGCCACCCGGCCCAGCGGAATCGTGGCGAAGACCCTTCCGCGCCGCGCGGGATCAGAGAGCGCTCCCGCGGTCATGTCCGTCTCAACCCATCCCGGCGCAACGCAGTTGACGTAAATGCCATGCGGCGCGAGCTCGGTCGAGAGCCCCTTGGTCATGCTGATGATCGCGCCCTTGGTGGCCGCGTAATCGACGTGGCCGGCCTCGCCGCGCTGCCCGGCAGTGGAGCTGACCAGCACGATGTGTCCACCGCGCGCCTGCCGCTTCATTTGCGCCACCGCGTGTTTCACTAAGGCGAATGTGCTGTCGAGGTTGATGGCCAGCGTGGTGCGCCACTGCTCGTCGCTCATCTGGTCGATGTCAACCTCCTCCGATGGCCAGATACCGTGATTGACGACCAGCGCATCAAGCGATCCGAAGCGCTCGACGGCCGCGTTCACCAACGCTGCGGCGTTCGCGGTGCCGGTGAGATCGGCTTGCACGGCATGACAGCTTTCGGCTCCGCATTCCTCGACGAGCCGCTCCGCTTCCGATTGTGCGCGCTGGTAATTGAAGACGACCCGGGCCCCGGCGCCCACGAACATGCGCACGGTCGCCGCGCCAATGCCGCGCGAGCCTCCCGTGATTAAGGCGACTCTTCCTTCAAGCGATAAAGTCGGAACCGATGGCATGGCTAAGAAAGCTATCACATGGCAGGCGTGGCCGGTTGCCGCATGGCCGGGAAGCTCAACCACATGGATCCAGATTCGGGTAGCTGGCAGCAGCAAGGTGCCACTAAAGGACTGCCCGAACGCGGCCGATATTACCAACAATGCCGACTAGGCTGCGCAGCAAGGCAGGGATGGTGGAAGCGTGGGGCCTCGACGAAGGACGCGCTCCCACCATCGCTATTAGCGACGACGATCACGGTTTGCCTGACCGGCGCTGCCGATTGTCGAGCGAGCAAGAAGCTCCGCTGGCAGGCAGGAGCCTCAAAGCTTCCTTCCTCCCTTTGGGTCAAGCGAATGTTCTTGCGATTTCTCTCTTCTGTACCCAGTCAATCGGCGTCCGCGAATCGATTGTCCAGACTTGGGCAACAACTGGGCGGAGATGGACGGCGCGCCCGGCATCTCATCAATCCAACCTCAACAGAATGTGCAGGTTGAACTGCCTGGTCTGTGGCAACGTAAGTGCTTCTCGTACCTACGGAAGTTTAGGACCACGCCCATGCAAAATATTCGCGTCGCGTTTCGCCAGTTCCGGAGGTCACCCGCCCTCGTAATAACCATCGTTCTGACCCTGGCGCTGGGCATCGGCGCCAACACCGCCATCTTAATGTTGGTCCATGCAGTGCTGATCAAGTCGCTGCCGGTGGTCGATCCCAAGACCCTCTACCGTGTGGGCGACAAAGATGACTGCTGTGTGAACAGCGGTTTTATGAACGACGACGGCGAGTTCGACCTTTTCTCCAATGAGTTGTACCGCCATATTCGCGACACCACGCCCGAATTTGAGCAAGTGGCAGCGATGCAATCGGGAAGCAACACCATGACGGTGCGGCGCGACTCGGAGCCCGCCAAGGCGCTGCGCAGCCAGTATGTTTCGGGAAATTTCTTTTCCACCTTCGGCATTGGGCCCTTCGCAGGACGGGTCCTGAGCCAAGCGGACGACACGCCCGGCGCAGCTCCGGCTGTGGTCATGAGTTACCAGGCGTGGCGGGCGGATTATGCTGGCGATCCCTCCGTCGTGGGCGCCACGTTTTACATTCAGAACCAGCCGGTGACCGTAGTCGGCATTGCGCCGCCGGGATTTTTTGGCGACCGGATTCGCTCCAAGCCTCCCGCACTGTGGATTCCGCTGTCGGCAGAGCCGCTGATTGAGCGGGAAAATGCGCTTATTCACGTACCGGAGGCGAATTGGCTCTACCTGATCGGGCGCGTGAAGCCCGGCGTGAGCATAGGCCCGCTTCAGGCAAAGATATCGAATACGTTGCGGCTGTGGCTCACAAGTCAGACCGCGTACACCCAGAATGGCGGCTCAAAGGTAATTCCGCGACAGCACGTCGTGATAACGCCCGGTGGCGCCGGCATTCAGAGCCTGCAGCAGGAGACCGGGAAGGGACTCTACCTGCTGATGACGCTCTCCGGACTAGTGTTGCTGGTAGCATGCGCCAACGTCGCCAACCTGCTGCTGGCGCGCGGAGCAACGCGCAAAGCCGAGACCTCTATCCGCATGGCGCTAGGTGCGGCGCGCGGCCGGCTGATCCGGCAGATGCTGATGGAAAGCGTGTTGCTCGGATGCCTGGGCGGCCTCGCTGGACTGGCGGTCGCGTACGAAGGCACGCGGACGATCCTGGCGCTGGCCTTTCCCAACTCGCCGCAACTGCCGATCGACGCCAGCCCCTCGCTGCCGGTGCTGGGATTCGCGTTCCTGCTGTCCCTGGTGACTGGGATCGTGTTCGGGAGTGCGCCGGCATGGATTGCCTCGCACGCCGATCCCGCCGAGGCGCTGCGCGGGGTGAACCGCTCGACGCGCGACCGCACTTCGCTGCCGCAGAAGTCGCTGATCGTGTTTCAGGCCGCGCTGTCGCTGATCTTGCTGGTGGGCGCAGGACTGTTGACCAGGAGCCTGCGCAATCTGGAACATCAGGACTTTGGCCTCCAGACCTCGAACCGCTACGTGCTGCACATTGATCCCGCGGGGGCGGGATACACCCCGGAGAAGCTGCCGGCGCTGTACCAGTCTCTGGAGCAGAAGTTCGGCTCGCTGCCGGGCGTACAGAGTGTCGGGCTGGCCCTGTACAGCACGTTGGAAGGCAACAATTGGGGCGAAGGCGTCCGAGTGGAAGGGCGGCCCGCGCCTGGACCCGACGACCACAATGAGTCATCGTGGGACCGGGTAAGCCCGAAGTTTTTTGAAACCGTCGGACAACCGGTGGTTCGTGGTCGCGGCTTTACGGATGCCGACACTGCGACCTCGCAGATGGTCGCCGTCGTGAACCAGGCCTTCGTCAAAAAGTTCTTTCCTAAAGAGGACCCGGTAGGGCGCCACTTCGGTGTGTTTGACATAAAATACGCCGGCGCTTTCGAGATTGTCGGCATCGTCGCCGACGCCAAGTACACCGACCCGAAAGACAAAATCCGGCCGATGTATTTTCGGCCGCTCACCCAGCAGTTGAAGGTGACCGATCCTGACCACGTCATGGCCGAAGGCCGGTCACTTTACATCAACTCGATCACTTTGAATTTCCGCAGCCAGCCGCAGAATCTGGATGCTACGGTACGGCACACCCTGGCCGACATCGATCCCAATCTGACCGTGATCGACCTGCGTTCTCTCGACGACCAGGTGGCCGAGCACCTGAATCAGGAGCGACTGGTTGCGCGCTTGACCATGCTGTTCGGATTGCTGGCGCTGGTGCTGGCCTCGGTGGGGCTCTACGGCATCACCTCCTACACCGTGGCGCGGCGCACCAGCGAAATTGGACTGCGCATGGCCCTGGGCGCGGACCGCGGCAACGTGCTGCGACTGGTGCTGCGCGGGGCCCTGGCGCAGGTCGCGCTTGGCCTGGCAATAGGAATTCCAATCACCTTGCTAGGCGCGCATTACATGGCCGACCAACTTTTCCAGGTACGCTCCTATGATCCCGTGAGCATCTTGCTTGCGGTGGTGGTATTGTCGCTGGCAGCAGCCTTGGCCGGCTTCCTTCCGGCGCGCCGGGCAGCCAGCATTGAGCCCATGGAGGCGCTGCGCATCGAATAAGGAAGCTCATGGGGACCACCCGGAAACTTGCGCACTGTCCCGCTTTGCCCCCGTTGCCGCTGGCTTCCGGCATGTGCTAACGTCGGTCGGTTATTTCGGGCGACCATCAGGCGAACATGGAAATGGCCATGGATTCGCCGGCCACGGGTGCTGAAATTCGGACAAGGAGAAGCACATGAAGAAGCTGGTATTCCTGACTCTATTGATCACGGCAACTCTTCTATTAACCCTGGCCTTTCCAGCGGCGGCAACTGGTCCAAAGGCCCCGCCGGCTCCCGTGGTTGTTCCACCCAACCCCGCGGTGGCTGCCACGACCCAAGAGTACAGACGCCCTCGCATACATGAGGCGATAGAAGCGATGCGAAACGCCAGGGAACATCTGCAGCAGGCTCAGGGCAATTTTCATGGCCATCGCGAGAAAGCGATCGAGCATCTCAACAGCGCTATCCACGAAGCGGAGATTTGCGAGCACGAATGATAGCGTTTGGTCGCAAAGCAAAGGCAGCGCCCGCGTGCGGTGACCCAACTTCGGCACATAGCGGCCGGCGTCCTGGGAATGGCGTCGGCCTTCTCTTGCTGCCACGTCATAGCTCTGGTTGTCGGCCATTCGGAATTGATCGTCGGCATCGAGTGGCCGCGTAGCCGGCCTATCTGGACCTGGCTCCGCTGGTGGAAATTGTCGGAATGCGTGGGAGCATCGTCGCGCCATGGAGGAGACCGTGGACATTGAAGCGATTCGGATGTACTGCCTGCAATTCCCCCACACCACTGAAATCGTGCAGTGGGGAGCCGACCTGTGCTTCAAGGTGGATGGCAAGCTGTTCGTGGTGGCGGCGATGGAGATGGTGCCGCAACGGGTTTCGTTCAAGTGCTCACCGGAGAATTTCGCTGAGCTTTGCGAGCGCCCTGGAATCATTCCGGCCCCCTACATGGCGCGGGCGCAATGGGTCAGCCTCGAGCGGCTGAACGCGCTGTCCGACTCCGAGCTGCGCGAGATGATTTCCGAATCTTACCGGCTGGTGTGGGAACGCCTGCCGAGGAAGAGGCGGGTGGAACTGGAGAGCGGCGCAGCGGCAGAAGCAAAGCGACCGGCAGTCCGCAAGTCAAGGACTGCGCCTCGGATATCAGCGGCCAAGAGTAAGTCGGCGGTCAAAAGTAAGTCAGCGCTCAAAACGAAGTCAACGGTCAGAAGTAAGTCAACGGTCAGAAGTAAGTCAGCGGTCAGAACGAAGCCAGCGGTCAAAGCCAAGCGTACGAAGGCGGCCCGGCGCGGATGAAGATGAGGCGGATAGCTGGCCTGCGTCGCGCCGTCATTTTCAGCGCGATGCTTTCGTCCATACTGCTGACCCAGACGACCTCCGCCGGAGGCCAGTCAACGTCCCCGCCAGGTGCATCGCGGGCGCCACATAGTTCGATCTCGCCGCAAACCGCGGCACTGGAGCGCGACTTCTTCGCCGCCATTCGCCAAGGGAACGCCACGAAGTTCTTGTCTTACGTGCCCGAGGAAGGCATTCACGTTGGCCCGCAAGCCCAGCCGGTAAGCCGCGCCGAGGTCGAAGAGCAGTTGTCGCATCGTCGCGGCCTCTACTGCAAGCTGTTTGACTCTTCCTGCATCGACGCTGCCATCAAGCTGGACGCCAGTTCGCGCGCCTGCTCGGACCGCGAACTGCTGACGCATTCGGAAAAAGTCCGCACCGCTGCCAGCGAAACCGTGCGCAACGGCGTGCGTCAGGCGATTCTGGTGGCCGAGGTGAAGAACAAGCGGTGCGGCGGCGCCAACCTGGTGGATTTCATCTTCAATTACGTGCACGGCGAATGGAAGCTGTTCTCGGCGCCGTAGGCCGGACCGAGCCCAAATCGGGAGAAGGTGTCTCCGGAGGCTGATCCCAGGATTTCGCCATTAGACGCGATTCTAGCCCTTCAGCCGATTCGGAGGTACTTTTGGTCGCCAAGAAGGGCGAAACGTCGCCTACGGGCCATCCAGCGCGTTTAAATGGCATTATATGCGACCATAATAATGGCTAAATGGTGGCTAATATATATATCATGTAAGTTTCATATTCAATCGGCACTTCTTTGGCACTTAAGTGTAAATAAGAATTGTCGAGAATGTTCAGCGCGGAACTAGCCAAGGAAGCGCCGAAGTCGGGCTTCTAACCGGCGTTGGTTTACGGTTTCACATTCCCAAACTACGAGCGCGTGCCAGCCTCCCGCTTTCAGGGCTGCAATGCTCTCGGCGTCGCGGGCTACATTACGGGCCATTTTTGGTCGCCAGTAGTGGAGGTTGGATTGTGGCAGCCGCCGCCCGTCGCGGCAATCCTGGTGCTGATGCCAGAAGCACCCATGAACGAAGATTACCTTGCGACGCGACGCAAACACCAGATCGGGTTTGCCTGGTAGGTTCTGGCGATGAAGGCGGTAACGGTATCCCATGCCATGAACTAGCCGACGTACGAACAACTCCGGCTTAGTGTCCGTTGATCGGACGGACGCCATCATTTCGCTTCTGTTCAAGCCTCGGTCCTCAACACCTTAGCCCGATGCCGTTTCTGAGTTCGTCCTCGCGTTGCTGCGCTGAATGGCCAATATGCGGCGGCCGATAAATTCAGCAATTGGCGGGGCTACCGCGTTGCCAATGAGTCTCCCTCGCCTACCGTCCAGCCTTCCGGGAAGCCCATTAGTTTCTCGCACTCGTTCCAAGTCAAGTTTCTGGCCACATAGTATTGGTCTGTCAGAGTGGCCGCCTTGATGGCCTCCAGTTTGGGCGCGTATCGTGGGGCAATAGCTCGTTGCCTTGGTATACCCAAAGCCTCCGCGACGTTGAACCAAAAGCGGAGCGTCTGAGATAAACTCTCCGCGAATACCGGATCGAGCGCCCGTCCGGCTCTCTCCTCGCGGCGAATCATCCCTAAGCAATTTGCCGCAGTCAGAATAGATCTGATGGGAAAGCGGCGATCTATAAGATCCGACAAGGAATATTCTTTCACGGTTGTGGGGAAGGCCCGCGCTGAGAGTGTTACACGTAAACCATACCCCCATATACCCGATCTTTTCGAGTTCGTTGGTAACTGACTCAAAGGCAGCCCCGCCGTCTGAGCTGAGGAGTCCCGAGACATTTTCCAAGACAATCCATGCCGGTCGAACTTTTCGAGCAAGCTCTGCAAATGTGAAGAACAGACCGCTCCGGGAGGCGTGAATCCCTTTGCGTTGGGCGTTCGCGTGGCTAACATCTTGGCACGGCCAGCCACCTGCCCAGAGGTCGGCTTCCGGGATGTCTTGTGCCTTGAGAGTGGTAATGTCGTCATGAAGTGGAACCTCCGGCCAGTGCCGTTTCAGAATGTGTTGACAATAAGGGTCGATTTCGCAATGGAATGCTGGTATCATTCCTGCTCGTTGGAATCCAAGATCGAAGCCGCCTATCCCGGCAAAGAATGACGCGAATCGCATCTATAGCCCCACCGCAAAATGCCTAAATTCAGAGCCAGCAAAGGACTTCTCATTACCCCGAGGCACACGCCGAACGAATCGGAAGCCCGTAGGGAAAAGTGGCTTGCTGAGGCCGAGGCTGGCTTTGTTTCTCCAACCCCAGCAAACAGACTTTATTACTCGGTCATTTTGAAAGCGCTCTGGCCCGCAGGGCACGGCATTCCTGGGCCCGTGCTGAACGAAACAGAGATTCGCGCGGCGATTGACGCCTTTCGAGGGGAAAAAGGAAAAGCGCCTTATAAAGACGTGTTCCGCCGAATGCGGGAACTGCAGGGCGAGGAAGGTTTCACGTCGATTAGGAAGGAAGGCAACCGCTACCAGCTGCAGAGCTTGGAAATAAGCCAGAAGCGCGAGCCGCGAGCCAAGTTGGGCAAAGCTCAGTGGGAAGAGCTCAAAGAGCAGTACGGCCACAAGTGCGCACATTGCGGGGCGCAAGAGCCGGACGTGAAGCTCAGCCCCGATCACAAAATCCCGCGCACCCGGCATGGCCCCAACGATTTCGGCAATTTGCAGCCGCTCTGCGAGCAGTGCAATATCCGGAAGAGCAGTGCCTGCGCGGGATGTACCCTGAATTGCAACACATGCCCTTGGGCATTCCCCAGTGAGTACAAGCAGATCATCATCGCGGACGATAACAAGGAACTCGTGAAGCGGGAAGCCGACAAGCTCAAAGTCCCTCAGTCCGATCTCGTGAACAGAGTTCTGCGCGATTATTTTAATAAGGCCAAACCGTAGAGACTTCATTTCTTCGCCTGTCACTTCCTTGTTACACTGAGTCCAACGGGGAACGCAATATCTGATGCGGTAGCAATTCAGATTCCTGTGGATTTCTTGTACCAAACCGGTCACTGCCCACTTTGGAACTGTGTCCGGCCTTCGTAATTGCTGCAAGATGGTGCATCACTCGAAAAGACCCACTACCCTAGCTTTCGTTAGCCTTCCTCAGGCCATCGTGATACTTTAGAAACCCATTCTTCGCCCAAGGAACGACGCAGCTATGATGTTGGAAACCGAAGTCTTCCAATTCGAGCCGGATATCACCGGGGTCTCCTGCGCCGGCCGCTTCACCCTGGGGACGCGCCTCAGCGAAACCGAAGCGCTGTTCAATTCGCTGATTCAACAAGGCGCGCGCAAACTGGTGCTGGATCTCACCCACGTCGAGTTCGTGGACAGCGCCGGGCTTGGCATCATCATGCACATCTTTGGAGAGATTGGTCAGCAGGGAGGACAGTTCCGGGTTGCCGGCGCCAACGAGCAGGTGAAGCGCCTGTTTGAGATCACGCACACCAAGGCGATTCTGGCGATCGATCCCGATCTGGTCACCAGCGTGAAGAAGCTTCAGGCTGGCGATGGGATGGCCGCCGACGCGATGGCGTAACGTCCGTGCGGTGGACGGCTTAGTCCAATTCCAACCCGCCGGTCAGATCGCTAATCTTTTCGATGCGGTGCTCCAGGCACCATTTCTCCAGGGAATCGACCAGCGTCTCACAGGCGCAGGGGTCCCAGAAATTCACCGTGCCGACCTCGATGGCGCTGGCGCCGGCCAGCAGGAACTCAATCACATCTTCAGCCGTGCTGATGCCGCCGATTCCGATGACGGGTATCTTCACGGCCTTGGCGGCTTCCCACACCATGCGCAGGGCAATCGGCTTGATGGCGGGGCCGGACAGTCCGGCGGTTACGTTGGAGATGCGCGGTTTGCGGGTTTCGGCGTCAATCGCCATGGCCACAAAAGTATTGACCAGCGAAATGGCGTCGGCCCCCGCTTCTTCGGCAGCCCGCGCCACCTCGGGAATGCTGGTCACGTTGGGCGAGAGCTTTACGATGAGCGGGCGGGTGGCGATCTTTTTCACCGCGCTCACCACGTCAAACAACATCTTGGGATCGCTGCCAAAGCTGATTCCGCCGCACTTGGTGTTGGGACAGGAAACGTTCAGCTCATAAGCGGCAATGCCTGCGCCGTCGTTGAGCATGCGCACCACATCTTCGTACTCCTCCTGCGAATGCCCAAACACGTTGCAGAAGAAAACGATGTTCTTGATCTTGTTCAGAAGCGGCAGCTTCTCTTCCAGAAAGGCCCGCACTCCAACGTTCTGCAGTCCGATGGCATTGAGCATGCCGGCGGCAGTTTCAAACAGCCGCGGCGGAGGGTTGCCGGCCATCGGTTCGCGCGAGAGTCCCTTAACGACGAACCCGCCCAGCCGATCAAGCGTGACCACGTCTTCGAATTCCACGCCATAGCCAAAGCTTCCGCTGGCGGCCATGATCGGGTTCTTGAGCGTGATTCCCGCGACGTTGACGCTCATATCCAGCGCGGGCTTGCGAGCAGGACTCACGAATGTGTCTCCATCAATGCGCCTCTCTTTCACGGCGTACGGCAATGGGCTGCCTCACACTGGCCGTGCGCTCCAGCTTGTCCCAGGCAAAGCTGCCGCCCTCCATGGCGCGCTTGAGGGTTTTGAGGAGCACCAGGGAAAACAGTTGGCGGTAGGCGAAACGTTGCAGCCAGACGTGGCCCAGCAAGAGGAAATCACGTTTTCCGCCGGGCCGTTGCCGCTCCAGCGTAAAGGCGATGGCCGAGGCGATGAAATCAATCACCATGAACAATGCGAAGTACACGACTAGCTTGTGGAAATCGGCCGGATTCGCCGACTCGGGATGCCGGTACTTGTCGACGAAGTAGATGGCGGCGCCGGCGACGAACATGATGTCGATGAACGGCGAGACCAAGGGCAGCAGCACCTGGAAGATGACCATGTTGGGTATCGCGACCCAGCCGAGAGCTCCTTTTTGCTTCACCGCCGCGCGGTGCTTCCACACCGACTGCATGATGCCGAAGGACCAGCGGAAACGTTGCCGCATCAGCCCGCGTGCCTTGGTTGGCGCCTCGGTGTAGGCCAGTGCGCGGTCCTCGTAATTGACCCAATAGCCAGCCTGTAGAAGCGCCATGGTGAGATCGGCATCCTCGGCAACGGTGTCGTGCTGATAACCGCCGGCGGAGCGGACCGGCGCGGTGCGCCATGCGCCAATGGCTCCGGGGACCACACTCACGGCGTTGAGCGTGTTGAGCGCGCGCCGTTCAAAGTTCTGGCTGGTGATGTATTCCAATGCCTGCCAGCGGGTCCACAGATTGACGCGATTGCCGACTTTGGCATTGCCCGCCATGGCCGCCACCCGGGGATTGCTGAAGTGCGGCACCAGTTTCGAGATCGCGTCGGGCGCGACCAGGGTGTCGGCGTCGATGCCGACAAACAGCTCTTCGGTCACTTGCTCCAGCCCGAAGTTCAGCGCATCGGCTTTGCCGGAGTTTGGCTTGGTCAACACCATGACCCGGCCGGCCGCGATCTCATTCTGGAAGGCGGCGCGCGTGACCTCCAGAGTCGCGTCCGTGGAACCGTCGTCGATGACAATCACTCGCAGGTTCTTGTAGTCGGAATCCAGGACCGAACCGACGGTGCGCTCGATGACCTTTGCCTCATTGTAGGCGGGGATGAGCACGGCCACCGCTGGCTGGTAGTTGGGGTCGAAGTTGCTCTTGCGCCGATGGAAGCGGTCGAAGATGGCCAGAGTTCCGACCAGCACCAGGCGCCCGCTCATCAGCACGTCCCCCACGAAGAAAACGAAAATAATGAACGAGGAGATGACTCCGAACATGCCGAAGGTAAGGCCGTCGACCCAGGCGGCCCAGTGTTCGTTGGTCGAAATGGGCGGCATGACTTCCGCGCGGGTCTTGCCCAACAGATCGGAGACCGGAACGATCTGGTAGCCGCGGGCCTTCAGGCCGTCGATCATCATGCCCAGCGCCTTGACGGTCTCGCTGCGGTTACCTCCGCCATCATGCAACAGGATAATGTTTCCGCAGCTAAGATTGCTGGGCTGGCAGGGCGGCAGGTTGGCGAACACGTCGGCCACAATGTCGTCCGCAGAGCGCCGCGGATTATCGTGCCAGTCGTTAGGGTCGATCTTGTCTCCCACCGTGATAAAGCCCATGTCCTGCGAGAGCTCCAGGGGACGCACCTGGTCGGCGGTATCCGGCTCCTGATCAATTGAATAGGGCGGACGGAAGAGCACCGGCTTGACTCCCAGCTTGCCTTCGAACAGCCGCTCGGTGAGATTCAGTTCCACCTCGAAGTAGCGCTTGGAAATGTTGCTGATATCGGGATGGGTGAAGGTGTGGTTCCCGATTTCATGGCCTTCCTTGTAAATGCGCTTGGCAATGCCGGGATACTTTTCAACCTCCAGCCCGATGAGGAAGAAGGTGGCCTTGACGTTCTTTTCTTTCAGCACGTCGAGAATCTTGGGAGTCCAGGTCGGGTCGGGGCCGTCGTCGAAGGTGATGGCAACCTTTTTTTGCGAGGTCCCGCCGTACATGTCAACTTCGTACGGCGACGGCATCGTCTTAAAGACTTCGTCGCTGACCAGGTTGGTGTCGGGATCCACCTTGATCGTGCGCTCGCCGGAGGCCGGGCGCGAGGCAATGCGCAGGACTTCGCCTTGCCCTTCGATGTCCACATCCTGACCCGGGGGAACAGTGTCCAGCTTGGCCGGCGCATTGGCCTCGAATGGCTTGTCCCATACCGCCCACAGCGAGCGGTCCTCCGAACCCAGCCTCCATAAAGCGAAGGTATCAATTCCCAAGGCGTGAGCGGCCCGCATCTGGTTGAGCACCGTTACCCCATCGAGAAACCACACGTCGTGGCGAACATTGCTGTCGTCGAGATAAGCAAAGTGTGGATTCATGGCATCGTCATCAAAGTTCACGTCGGTCTCGGCGTCCTCGGCTTCCAGCCATGCGTCCTGCGCCGAGACGGTGTGCACGTTGGCGGGCGGCGTGCCTTTCTTCTGGCCCTTTTTCATCGCCCAGTCGTACCCGTAATTGCCGACCGCGCAAATGATTTTTTCCTTAGGGATGACTTTGAGGGCGTCCTGCAGGTTCTTCACGAACCAATCCTGCCCGGCGACTGGGCCGGAATCGCCGCCGGGATAGTGCTGGTCATAGTTCATCAGGATCAAGCCATCCGAGACCTGCGCGATGGCGGGATAGTCGAATGTCTTGTCGTTGACCGGCACGGCGATATATAGCTTCAGGCCCTTAGCGTGGAGATCGTCGTAGAGCTCTTGCACCAGGGCGTGGTAGTCGCTGCGCGAGCTTTCGGGAAAAGCCTCAATGTCGAGCGTGAGGCCTTTGTACTGGTCGGTGGCCAGGAAACTCATGAGCTCGCTGCGGAAGCGCTGGCGCGCCGCAGGGTCGGCCAGGAATTTCGCGGTAACGTCGGGTTGCCACTCATTGCGTATGGGGTCGAAGTTGTTGACCAGCGGCAGGACCTCGGTTTGCGCCTTCTCGCCCTTGAGGAATGGCATCACTCTTTCGTCCACCGAACGGGGTTTGCCCTTGTTGTCCATCAGGTCGTACAGAGTGTTCAGTTCGGTGACCGCTTGCAGCCGGCCGTCCGCGGTAAGGACGTGCATCCACTCCGGGAATAACAGATCGATCTGCGGGTAGTACTCTTTCAGCGAGGCGAAGCTGGCCGCGTCCCACTGCACATAGAACGCTCCACGAATGCCTTCGTCGGAGTTCAGTACCACCTGCGACGCGGGCTGTTTGGTATTGCGGTGCGTATTCTGCCGGCGTGGCGGCTTGCGCTTCTGGTTCTCTTTAAGAGCGTGGTAAGGCTTCTTCACTCCAGGGAGGAGCACGCCCGGAACGGACGATCCACGGATGATGGTCGCGACAAAAAAAACCACCAGCACCGTGACTACGATTACGCTGGTATCGAGCACCAAGCGTAAACGCCGCCAGCGCTTGCGATCGGGATCGAAGAAAATCGGTTTCGACTTAGGCATTCGGAGCCAATTTATCGTAGCAGCAGTTAGGGACTAGGAGTTAGCCGTTAGCAGTTGGCAGTTGGCATTTAGCACTTGGCATTTGGCATTTAGTGGAAACGTCCGCCAAATGGCTCGCGCCCTGGCTGCGGAAAACTCCGGGGAAAGCTTTTGGTGGGAGCCCCCTGCTTTAGCAGGGGGGAGCCGGACTTCAGTCCGGCGGAAAAACGAGCGATTTTCAGATGGGCTTCAGCCCCGGGCCTTTTCGATCCCCAGCGCTAAAGCGCAAGATCGCGGCTGAACTCTTCCCGGAGCGCTGAAGCGCTCCTACCCCCGCATAAATGCGGGGCTTCCACCAGGAACACACTCTCTAATTCTGCGCAGAGTTTTTCCGCCTTAGCGTTTGGTCAGGGCGCTTGCGCCAAATGCCAAGTGCCAAGTGCCAAGTGCCAAGTGCCAACTGCCAACTGCCAACTGCTAACTGCCAACTGCTCCCCCCAAGCTGCTATATTCGCCACGTGCTGGAAGCGGAGCGCAATTCGCTGGGGAGAACGGATCGGCACCCGTTCTGGAACATGCTGCGGGAGTCTGGGAAGTACTTCCTGCTGGTTACCCTGGCGGCTTTTGCCCTGCGGCTTTTCTTCTACCTTAGATTCCCGCACGTGACCGGCGATTCGCTGGTTTACGGCGACATCGCCAAGAACTGGCTTCAGCACGGCATCTACGGCCTGACTCATGCCGAGGGGCCGCGGCCTACCTGGATCCGACTGCCCGGCTATCCCGCGTTTCTGGCCGTCTGCTTTGCGCTGTTTGGAAGCGAGCACTACAACGCGGTCCTGCTGGTGCAGATTGTCGTTGACGTCGCCGGCTGTTTTGTCATCGCCGACCTGGCGCGCCGAACGGTGTCGCCGCGGGCCGCGCGGTTCGCATTTCTTCTGGCTGCGCTGTGTCCCTTCACCGCCAACTACACGGTGGCTCCTCTGGCCGAGACGCTGAGCATCTTCTTCACTGCGGTGGCCCTCGATTGCGCGGTCGCCGCGTTCCAGGCCGCGGAGGAGGGGCTTACCCGCTGGTCTGCTTGGATGGGTTGCGCCTTCGCGGTTGCGGCAGGCATTCTTCTGCGCCCCGACGGCGGCATTGTGCTGGTGGCGCTGGGTCTATTCCTCCTGTGGCGGATCTGGCAAAGGCCTGCGGAGCGCACGCGCCTGTTCTGGGCGGGAGCGCTGATGCTGGCGGTTTCGCTGGCTCCCCTGGTGCCATGGACAGCGAGAAACTGGCGCGACTTCCATCGTTTCCAACCCCTGGCCCCACGTTACGCCAGCGATCCGGACGAGTTTGTTCCCTCAGGTTTCGACAAGTGGATGCGAACCTGGGTCGTGGATTACGTTTCGACGGAGGAAGTTTACTGGCAGGTTCCGGGCGATGACGTTACCTTGCAGGACCTACCCTCGCGGGCGTTCGACAGCGCGCAGCAGCGCGAGACGACGCAAGCGATCTTCAACGATTACGCCAAGACGCATTTTGTCGATCCCGAACTGAACGCTCGCTTTGCGGAGTTGGCGAATGAGCGCATAAAGCAAGCACCGTTTCGCTATTACGTCTGGTTGCCAGGGCTGCGCATAGCCGACATGTGGCTGCGCCCACGCACGGAGATGCTGCCGCTCAATACGCGCTGGTGGGAGTACGCCAACGACACCGGGAGCAGCGTCCTGGCCACACTCTGGGGCGTGCTCAACCTGCTGTTCTTGTTCGCAGCGGTGATGGGAGTGCTGCGCGGGCCGAGGCCTCGCTATCTCGTGCTCATGTTGTTGCTCGTACTGCTGCGCTCGGCGTTCCTGGGGACCATGGAGAACCCCGAGCCGCGTTACACGTTGGAGTGTTTTCCGGTAGTGCTGGTTCTCGGCGGGGCATGGTTGTCGGGGATCAACCGAAGAAGAGTCCTACCGTGACGAAGGCGCGATCAGGACATTGTCGATCAGCCTGGTGCTGCCCACGTACGCCGCAACCGCCACCAGCGCGCAGTGCGACACATCGGCAACCGGATCAAGGGTGTCGAGATCGACGATGGCGAAGTAGTCCAGCTTCGCTCCAGTCTCGTTCGCAATCACCTGCTTGCCAATCTCGATCAGCTTGGCGGAGTCGCGCTCGCCGTGGTCCACAGCGGCCTGCACTCGAAGCAGAGACCGATACAACACCGTTGCCTGCTGCCGTTGCTCGGATGTCAGGTAGGCATTGCGGGAACTCATCGCCAGGCCGTCTTTCTCACGCACAATGGGACAGACAACGACCTCCACGTCCATATCGAGATCGTTGACTAACTTGCGAAGCACGGCTGCCTGTGCGGCGTCTTTCTGGCCGAAGAAGGCGAAATCGGGGCGGATGATTTCGAACAGCTTCGCCACCACCGTCGCCACGCCGCGGAAGTGTCCGGGGCGCGATGCTCCGTCGAGCTTGTTGCTCAGGCCCTCGACCAGCACATAGGTCTGCGCGCCTGGGGGATACATTTCTTCCACCCCAGGCGTGAACAGCAGGTCGGCGCCCATCTGCTCCAGCAGCGCAGTATCGCGTTTCATGGTGCGCGGATACTTGTCCAGATCTTCCGCCGGACCGAATTGCAGCGGATTGACGAAGATGGAAACGGCGGTCACATCGCAGCGCGCCTTTGACGCGCGCACCAAGGACAGATGGCCTTCGTGGAGCGCGCCCATGGTGGGCACGAATCCCAGTGTCTGGCCGTTGCGGGTCACCCGGCGGCAAGCTGCCTTCATCTCGGCGATGGTTGCAATGCGTTTCACGGGATGTTCGTTATAGCAGTTTCAATCTGGTTTGAAGCAATGGGTGGAGCACCGCTTCAGCTGGATTATTCATGAACACGAAGTGTCATCCTGAGCGCGCGCGCGAAGGGTCCGCTTTTCATGTCTGTCATCCTGAGCGAGCGTAGCGAGTCGAAGGACCCCTATACCTGCAAGAAATCACAGTGTGGTCGCCGGGCACAATAACCAAGTCTAGGATTGCTGGCGACTATAGGGTTCCTTCGACTCCTCGCTACGCTCGTCGCTCAGGATGACACTCCAAGAAATTACGTGCGCTCGAATAAACTCCTTTAGTACTTCGGTGGCGCTGCTTTCGAAGCTGGAGGCGCCTGCTTGGGCACATTCTCCTCCTCTGCTCCTGCCGGCGGCTCAGGCTCAGGCAGTGCCCAGCTCTCCAGCACGCCCGCAAATAGCGGTTCCAGACGCGCCAGATTTTCCGGCGAACATTTCAAGGCGACGGAATATACCTCGCCATCGGGGCCCTGAATAAAAATCAGCTCTTCGACCCAATCGCGACCGGTCGCTTTCTCGTGATAGCGGACCTTCAGCATCTGGGCCGGTTTGTGGTCCACGGTGCGCTGCTGGCGTTGCAAAGTCTCGAACGCCTGGCCGCCCTCGCGCATACTGTTGGACGCCTGTTCGATCATCACGTCCAGGCTTACCGGCTCTTCATCGTCTTCGGACAATGGCGTGATCAGCGCAACCGTGATTTCATCCCACAGTGCCTTGTCCAGCTTTTGAGGAGGCGCAACCACCACGCCATCGCCATCGTAAATTTCGCCCAGCATGGTCCAGGAACCGGGATACTTGAAGCAGAACCCGCCATTCGGCTGGCAATAACGCTTTCTGGGAACCGGCTTGTGGAGCGGCGCTGGAGCCGTAGAAGGCTTCTGGCCGGCCGCAAGCGCGGGCAGGCCCAGTGCCAGGACTAACCAGATGACAACCCGCAGCGACAGGCGCATGTCTCCTACAGTTGCACAGCTCGCTTGCGTTGCGCAATTCCCTCTAACGCGGAGAGCGTCTCCTTGGGCAGGTGATAGGACTCGGCGTCGGACGGATAGCCTCCAGCCTTCACATCATCCTTGAAAGCAACCACGGCATTGCCGATGACGGATGCCAGGTCCGCATAACGGCGGACGAACTTGGCTGGCGGCGCAAACGTCAGTCCCAGCAGATCGTGGAAGACCAGAACCTGCCCATCGCACTCGGGGCCGGCGCCGATGCCGATGGTCGGGACCTCCAGCTCGCGCGTGATCATGCCGGCGACCTCGCGCGGGATGCCTTCGAGAACGATGCAACAGACGCCAGCGCGCTCCAGGGCAATCGCATCGCGCATCAGCTGCTCGACGGCTTGCAGGGTCTTGCCTTGGACCTTGTATCCGCCCATGGCGTGCAGCGATTGCGGCGTAAGTCCGATGTGGCCGACCACAGGAATCTCGGCCTCGACCATGCGCTCGACCAGGCGCGAGCGCTTCTCGCCGCCCTCGATCTTCACCGCCTCGGCGCCCGCCTCCTTGATAAAGCGGGCCGCGTTGCGCAGAGCGTCGCGCTGTGTGACATGGAACGAAGCGAAGGGCATGTCGGCCACCAGAAATGCCCGTTTGACGCCGCGCCTCACTGCGCGCGTGTGGTGCAGCATCTCCTGCATGGTGACGGGGAGGGTGTTTTCATAGCCCAGCATCACCATGCCGAGAGAGTCGCCGACCAGGACCATGTCAATGCCGGCCTCATCCACCAGCCGCGCGCTGGGACAGTCGTAGGCGGTCAGACAAGTGATGGTTTCCTTGCGCTGTTTCTTTTCGAGAAGGGTGGAAGAGGTGATCTTCGAGCGGAAGTCGCCGGTGGTAATACTCACGATGTCCTCCAGTGCAGTTCCCCGACCTGGCAGGGATACCGCCTGTATCCGGTTGATTTTACACCCGCGCGAGGGCCCAGCCATAGCTCTTTCGATGCCGCCGGATGCCAGGATGATGCGAATTGAGGAAGCGCGACTCTACTCCGCGCAGGTGTGATCGTGGATGATCCGCCAGCGACCGGAGCGAGTTTATTATCCGGAAAACTTACAACCTGACGGAGCCGGGACACATCGCGGATGGAGGGAAAAAGCTATGCGCGGCGCTTGCCGGTTGATGATTGCCAGGGGCGTTGGGGACGCTCCGCTTCCGGCAGATCGCGTCCGCGCATGCGATCATACATATACGACTCGCTTACCGTGCCCAAGCCTTCATTGTAGAGGCTGATGGCGCCAATTCCTTCCTTCAGCTCGTCCGTGAACTGGTGCAACGCTGTGAGGTGGTCGGCGGTGGCGGGGTGCTCGGCCTTGGTGGTCTTCAAGACCTTCTGGTAGCCATGATCGACCAGCTTTGATATCTCGCCATCGACGAGGTATCCGGGATAGGCGAATAGCTTGATCCCACCATCCTCTGTGCGCTCAATGGCGGCAGAGCAGTGGTGCTTCTTCAGAAACACCCGGTTACTGGTGCCCGGAGCTTCCAGTACGTCAAATTCATGACTGCGTAACCACGCCAGCGCGTCTTCGTACGATTTCGCCTTGATCTTTTTGGTCATCTTCAGCAATAACCCTTCGAGAACGACCCCCGTCAGACGGGAGTCGCCATGACCGTCTTGATCATGGAATGCGATACCGGAATACCGTACTTATGTTGCATCGGCTTCAAATACACTTTACTCGAGCCCGGCAGCGCACAGACTCACACTGTCGCACACTGCACGGGGACACGGCAACCTGCGTTGCGGCCAGAATCATAAACCTAACCAGTCGTTGCGCCACGAGCGGAAAATGTTTTCCCCGGGAAATCGCGCATGAACGTGATAGAAAAGGCGGCGAAGACATGCTGAAACTCCGCCAGCTCATTTACGACGAGATTCGCCGCCACGGCGAAGAGACGTATCCGTACGAGTGCTGTGGCGCGCTATTGGGCAGGGCAGAAGGTGACGCTCGCATCGTAAGCGCGAGCGTGCGCTGCCGCAACACGCGCACCGACTCTGCAAACGATCGCTATGAAATTGATCCGGTGGAAGTGGTGCGTATCCAGCGCGACGCGCGGCCCCGCGGACTCGACATCATCGGCTTTTATCACTCGCATCCCGATCATCCCGCGTACTGGTCGCGAACCGATCTGGAGCAGGCGTATTGGTTGGGCTGCTCCTACATCATTACCAGCGTAGAGGCTGGCAAAGCCCAACTTACTCGCTCATTCGCTCTCGCCGGCACCACCGTGGAAGACAAGACATTTGTGGAGGAAGAGTTGCTGACCGAGCCATAGGCTGGTCGCGAACCATGGCGACCTTGCGAGCGGCGGGGACGCCGGTTCTTCATCGTTCTCAACCAATAATGGTAACGGCGACCGCCTTACGCCGCTTTCGCGGCACAAGGCGGTCTGTTGTTGCTCCGGTGGTTATCGGTGCTTTGCCGGTTTCGGTTTCGGGTACGCGTTATTGCTCGGCTTCACCTTGGTCTCGTCCACCGGCACGGTGGATTGCAGCAGCGTCGAGCTGCTGACATCCGCTCCCTGAGGCACCCAGAAGATGTCAGCCAGGTGCTGTTTGCCGGCGCCGGTCCGCACCTCGATACGGCCGGGGTCGACGCCCTGTCCATCGGGCGGAGCCGCTACCAGGTATGCCTTGGCATTTACGGCGCGCTGTGCCGCCAGATTCATGGGCTCAGCCTTCTTGCCTTTGCCCACCCTGGGCGCCTCCTCGCCGTCAGCGTAACCAACGATCACCAGTTTCGCCCCAGGATCGTTCTTCAGGGCGCTGGCGTCATCGTCGAGAATCGCCTTGGCCACGTTATCGACCCGCCACGGTATGTACCGCTCATGGGGCCGCGGTATGAACTCGATGGGGGTCCGGTGGCTGACCGGGGGTGGCACATTGACTTCGACCGGACAGCTTCCTGTGCCCGTGAGTTGTCGGGCATCGGTGGCGGTGACGGAGACGGTAACGGTGCCGGAAGAAGCAATCCCGGCTGTGTTCAGCGTAGCCGTCGCACCGCTCCCGTTGATGCTGCCGGCGGTGGCTTGATACGAGTAGCCGGTGATTTCCGCGTTATCGGGGCTGCTCGCCGTGGCTGCGATGGTGACGGTCTCACCGGCCTTCACGTTCATCGGACTGACGGAGCAACTCACCACGGGCGGATGCATTGGCGGTATCGGACGCTCCTTCACTGTGAAAGGCGTCGCGCACGTGGCCAAGCCGTTCTTCTTCATTTTCGGATCGGCGATGGTCGCCTTGGCTGTGTAGCTGCCCGCCGCCATACCGGTCGTATCGATGGTGACGGTTTGGGCGGCATTGCCCGAAAGTTTGCCGCCGCTTGCGGTCCAGCCGTAGTTCGGTGTGTGTTTCGGGTTAAGGTTCGTGGCGATAGTGCTGAGCGTCACCGGGTCGCCTACCCAAACTTCCGTGGGGGCCGCTGACGCGGTACAGGAAATCGGCAATGGTGCGGCGCAGCTGCCGAGGTTGAAGACTACGCCCGTCGCCAAACGGACACTGTTCCATTGGGTCGAGTGGGTGCTTGCGAATATGTGACTGTAGTTTGAATAAATATAGTCGGCCTGAACCAGGCGAATCGAGAACCGCGGCTTCACGCCCAGATCGAGTCCGCCGCCGCCGCCCGCTGCGAAACTCCACTCCGTGTCATGGCAGCAATCAGGAGATATATTTGCCGTTCCCACGAATCCACGGAAAAACGGCGACAAGGATCTGGTGTGGTACTTGTACTGGAGCCCGAACAGGGCATAGCCGACGCTGGTCTTGTCGTTTGCAGTAAAAGGATTCCCGGGTGTGGTGGCTCCATTAAAATGGCCGCTGCCGTCCATCACGACGCCAAGATTGCACCTGGCACAAAAGTAATAGGTGTTGGAAGCGGCGAAGCCTTTTGCAAGGTTGTCGATCTTATAGTCGAGATCACCCCATCCATTCGGCGCTAGCCAGGAATATCCACCGAAGATCTCATCTCTTGGCTGAGGCGCGTTCTGTGCCACGGCGCAGACAGCCAGTAAAGCCACCGCGAACGCGGTTGTGAGCAACCTCGCAAGAACTCGTTGGGGCGCTGCTGCAATAGGACAAGACATGAGCCATCCTCCGTGGGCCATCAGAATCGGTACAGATCTTGCTCGTCGAAAGTCTAGCGCAACGCGCCAGCATTTGTCTGTGACATATAAGATCCCGTGCTTGCGTCGTCAACAGCTTGGCAAAGCAGAAGCGTTCCCTGCTTCTGCTTGATTAGTTCCTGGGGAAAGCGTCCCACTTCTAGGCGACGAATGCAAGCGCCATTCGTAGTAATCTCAATTCTTCATGATCGGAACAACTGAACCAGCCACCCCGGTCGAAGCTGCGGCTGCGGTCTCGCCTCGCGGCGCGGCTCTGGCGATCGGGCTGATGAGCTTCTCGGCCTTGCTGCTGGAATTGGGTCTCACTCGCCTGTTCTCCGTCGTGCTCTTCTACCACTTCGCTTTTCTGGCTATCTCGATTGCGCTGCTCGGACTGGGCGCAGGCGCGGTCGTCGCTTATCTGCGGCGGCAGTGGCTGGAGCGCTGGAGCGTGGAACAACTAGGCGCATGGCTGTGTGCGGCCAATGCCGTGGTCATCCTTGCCGTGCTGGAGATCGTCCTACATAGCCAGGTGTCGCTGCACCTCGACTGGTCGAACTTCCGGCACCTTTCGGTGCTCTACCTGGCTTCGGCCGTTCCTTTTTTCATCACTGGACTGCTGTTTTCGCTTGTCTTTGCGCGCCATCCGGCACGGATAACCCAGCTCTATGGGGCCGACCTGCTGGGGGGATCGCTGGCCTGCCTGGCGCTGGTGCCGCTGCTGAACGTTATCGGCGGTCCCAACACCATCTTGTTTGCGGCGGTGGCAGTCGCGTCGGCAGGCGTGGCTTGGGGCGCTTCGCGAAGCCGCCGCATTCCATCGGGCCTCGCGCTGGCGCTGCTGGTGCTGATCGTGGCGAACTTTCGCGGCAAACTGATTGACATCGTTTATGCCAAGGGCATGAAGCGCGAGACGCCGCTCTACGCCAAGTGGAATGCGCTCTCGCGCGTGGAAGTGGACAGGTGGGGAGACGCCAAGGCAATCGTCATCGACGCCGACGCCAGCACCTACATCATGAACTCCGATCCCTATCACTGGGACGAGGCTTACCGTCGCAATCTGATGTCGGCGGCATCGTCGATGGCCAACGTGCTGCGTCCGCGCGGAGACTTCGCCGTCATCGGCCCCGGCGGCGGAGTGGATGTGCTGCGCGCTGTCGCCAACGGCAGCCCGAACGTCACCGGCATCGAGATCAATCCCATCATTGCCACCGACATCATGCGCGGCGGCTTCGCTGACTACGCTCACCACCTCTACCAGATTCCCGAGGTGCACATGCACGTCAGCGACGGACGCTCCTTCGTGCGCAACAGCCGCGATCAGTACGACGTGGTGCAGATGACCCTGGTTGACACCTGGGCTTCCACCGCGGCCGGGGCGTTTGCCCTCAGCGAAAACAACCTGTACACGGTAGAGGCCTTCCGCGAGTACTTCGAGCACTTGAAGCCGGACGGCATGGTGGCCATCACGCGATGGGAATTTACCCAACCCCGCGAGGCCCTGCGGGTGGTTTCGCAGGCCATGGAAGCGCTGCGTCAACTCGGCGTGCGCGACAGCACGCAGAATTTCATCGTGATCAGCGACGGCGAGTTGAATGTGGATGGGCGTCCCGTGCTGGTGCTGGCGAAGAAGTCGCCCTTCACTTTGGAAGAGCAGAAGGCCGTGCTGGAGCACATCCAGGGCGCAACGCCCGGAGATTCGAACCTGAACCTGCACGTGCTTTACCTGCCTGCTACCGCTGCCACTCCGGGCATGGCACATCCCGCGTTCGCCGAGTTGATTCGCAGCCAGGACGCGCGTGGCTTCTCCGCGCATTACGCGTTTAACGTTTCGCCGGTTACCGATAACGCGCCCTTCTTCTTCTTCACTCTGAAGCCGGGGCAGGTGTTCCGCGGCCAGGACCGCGGCGGCATCGATTGGAAGGTGAACCTGGGGATCGCGATCCTGGGGCTGGTGTTGGTCATATCGGTCGCCGCCGTCATCGGTTTTCTCGTGCTTCCGCTGCTGCTCTCGCCGCAGGCCCGAAGTGGCCGCAGCGTTCGCCTGCTGTATTTCATCGCCATCGGTTTGGGATACATCCTGGTGGAGATCGCGTTCATTCAGCGCTTCGTTTTGTTTCTGGGGAATCCAACCTACGCTCTTACCGTAGTGATATTCCTGATGCTGCTTTCCAGCGGATTGGGAAGCGTGCTCTCGCGGCGATGGTTCCACGAGCCAATTCGAGTCGCGTCGGCGATGGCATTCATCGTGGCGGCGCTGGTGATCTATTTATTCGCTCTGCCACATCTGCTGGAGGCGCTGGTGGGGCTTCCCTTCGTGGTGAAGCTCATGCTAAGCGCGGCGCTGTTGATCCCGCCGGGCTTCGCCATGGGCATGCCGTTCCCCAGTGGCCTGCGCGCCTTGTCGTCGCAGGATTCTCACCTGCGGAATTCCACGGCCAAACACGGCGCGGTGGAATGGGCATGGGCCATGAATGCTGCGTCGAGCGTGTTGGGTTCAGTGCTGGCCATGGTGATTGCCATCCAGTTCGGATTGAATGTCACGCTGGCCTGCGGCGCAGTAGCGTACGTGCTGGCCATGCTGTTGCTGCGCACGTTCGGGAAGCAGGAAGCAACTAGCAATTAGTCGTATTCCCGAGCTTTTTCCCGACCTTGCGCATCTTGCTCTCCTCGATTGGTTGCTGGTGAGCGTATAATTTGGCTCGCGCACAGCTAGCCGCTTCAGGAATAAAAATGGCCAAGCCTGAAAGAATTAAGCTCATTGAAGAAATTCAGAAGGAACGTGGTTCTCGCCTACTGACCTACGTCACAAGCGCCAGGCAGAACCTAGAAATTCAGATGGCAATGGACTCGATCCGAAAGATCTTTGACCATCTCAAATCTGTAAAAAACGCGAAGAAAAGCGGGAAGATTGATCTGTTTCTGCACAGTAATGGCGGGGATGGTACCGTGCCATGGCGCTTGGTGACGCTAATCAGAGAGTATGCCGATCGGTTCTGCGTTCTGGTACCGTACAAGGCCTTTAGCGCTGCCACACTCACCGCTCTGGGGGCAAACGAGATTGTAATGCACCCGATGGGAATGCTCGGCCCCACTGATCCAACCGTGACAAACCCTTTTAATCCTCCCGATCCACAGAACCCGGCCCGATTGGCGGGTATAAGCGTGGAGGATGTTACTGCTTACATCGCCCTTATTAAAGAAGATGCTGGGATTCACCACGAAGACGAGCTTGTTCAGGCGTTCAAGCTTCTCGCAGAAAGGGTCCATCCACTCGCGCTAGGAAATGTTAAGCGGTCGCTTTCGCAGTCGAGAATGATGGCCAGGAAACTCTTGGCGCTGCACATGAGCAAATCGGAGGATGAGCACAAGATTGAGGAAATTGTGGATAGTCTCACCTCAAAACTTTTTTACCACGGTCACCCGATAAACCGACGCGAGGCGAAAGAGCAAATCGGCCTCCGCACGGTCGTTGATCCGCCTAGTAAGATAGAAAAACTCATGTGGGATCTTTACTTGCAGTATGAAACAGAAATGAAGCTTGAGCAGCCATTCATGCAGGCGCATGAGTTTGTGGCACAAATTCCAAACCCAAACCCACAGGGGGAAGTTACTCCTTCGATAACCACTAAACTCGTATATGTGGAATCGGACAACCGCTCAGACGTTTTTACCCTCGAATACCAAATACGAGGTGTGCCTAGCCCAACTGGAGGCGTTCAGACCCAACTACTTACGGCAAGACAGAGTTGGCAAACTGAGTGACCGTCGAGGAATTCCATTGACATTCACAAGAGAACAGGAGTAAGATACAGCCGGTTATGGCGACTGAAGCTCGTTCAGCTACGAAGGTGATCAGCACGTCCGTGGGGACGAATGCTACTCCTGGTGTGCGGACCTCGATTGTTCCAGAGAGGTTCAACAGCACATCTCAATTTGAAGGTGTGCCGGTAGTTCGTCCGGAACTCAACTCTATTACCGAAGTGACTCCGTCTCCGCACGCCAATTCCCTTGCAGCGGCGGTTATTTCCCAATAACCCATTCACATCTGCTCCATGCTGTTATTCAGCCCTCTCTCTTGTCGCTGGCATCGCCTCATGATTCCCGATTAGGGAAGCGCCTGAATGCTTGTTTTATGCGGCTCCGAGCAATTTCTTCAGCGAAGTGCCACGCCTCGAATTCGCCCGCCAGGGAAGATTCTTCGCCGATTCTGGCTCGCCACTTGCGTAATGGTGAACCGACCTTGCTATAATCACTCGCTTGGGTGACGCACGTCACATCAGGCTGAGACGCGCACTTCGCAGGACCGCACGAACCTGGGCGCCGAAGGGGTAATCGGCTCCCCAACCCGCAACACTGGAAAGCTTCATAAATAATGGCCCAAGTCTTTCATCGCAGCGCGAACACAATTGCACGGGCGTCGATCATCGGAGTGGTGGTGGTCGTGTCGGTGCTGCTGTGGGCGGCCCTGGAGATACAGCGCTCGCCGTACGCCACCTACCAGAACGTGGCGCAGGCGCAACCTGTGCCGTTCAGCCACCAGCACCACGTGGGCGGCGACGGCATCGACTGCCGTTACTGCCACACTTCGGTTGAGAGCTCCGGGTTCGCGGGCATTCCTCCCACCAAGACTTGCATGAATTGTCACTCGCAGATCTGGACCAACGCGCCCATGCTGGAACCGGTGCGCGAAAGTTATCGGACCGGTGAGTCGCTGATCTGGACCCGGGTCAACGACCTTCCTGACTTCGTTTACTTCGACCACAGCATTCATATCAATAAAGGTGTTGGCTGTGCGAGTTGCCACGGGCCGGTGGACAAGATGCCGCTGACCTACGCGGCCAACTCGCTGCAGATGGAATGGTGTTTGAACTGTCATCGCGCGCCGGAAAAATTTCTTCGTCCGCACGATCAGGTGTTTAACATGCGCTACCAACAGCCCAGCTCGGACAATCCTGTGAAGCTGGCCGATGGCAGCGTGTTCACCGACCAGATCGCCCTGGGCAATGAGTTGAAGCACCGTTACAACATTCGCAGCACCGAGGGCATTACCAGTTGCAGTACTTGTCACCGCTAGAGATGAGTTTCGAGTTGCAAGTTTCGAGTTTCAAGCAAAGTAGTCCGACAACTGGAAACTGGAAACTCGAAACTCGAAACTGAAAATTGATGATGGAAAAAGAGAGCCCGAACAAGTCTGAGGCAGTCTGTCCCAGCAAACTGGAGCTTGTCCAGATTCAAGACAAGCTGGCGCGCGCCAAGAGCGGTCTGCAATATTGGCGGTGCCTGGAGGAGCTGGCCCAGACCGACGGCTTCTATGAGATGTTGCACCGGGAGTTCCCGCGGCAGGCCTCGGTCTGGCCCGAGGGCACTTCGCGCCGCGACTTCATGAAGCTGATGAGCGCCTCGCTGGCCTTAGCGGGGTTGTCGGCATGCGTGAAGCAGCCGCTGGAGCCCATCGTGCCTTACGTGCGGCAGCCGGAAGAAATTGTCCTGGGCAAGCCGCTCTTCTTCGCCAGCGCCATGCCGTTTGGCGCGTATGCGACGCCGGTGCTGGTGGAAAGCCACGAAGGCCGGCCGACTAAAGTCGACGGAAATCCCGAACACCCGGCGGGTCTGGGAGGAAGCGATGTTTTTGCGCAGGCTTCCATCCTCGACATGTACGATCCCGACCGCTCGCAGATCATCACCTACCTGGGCGAAATGAATACCTGGAGCGGATTCAGTACCACTCTGAAGGGGGCGCTGAATTCGCAGAACGCGGTGAAGGGAAGTGGCCTGCGGATTTTGAGCCACACCGTCGGCTCGCCAACCATGGCTTCGCTGATGGACCAGGTGCTGGCAGCGTATCCCCAGTCGAAGTGGGTGCAGTATGAGCCGCTGAACCGCGACAACGTTCGCGCTGGGGCCAAGCTGGCGTTTGGGCAGTACGTGGAAACGCGTTACAACCTGGAAAAGGCCGACATCATTCTGACCCTCGACGGCGATTTCCTTTCCAGCGGCTTCCCTGGATTCCTGTATTACGCCCGGTCTTTCGCCGCCCGGCGCAATCCCGACCTGAAAGAAAAGATGGCGCGCTTCTATGCCATCGAGAGCACGCCCACCAATACCGCGGGCAAAGCCGATCATCGCCTGCCAGTGCGCGCATCGGAAGTGGAGCAACTGGCGCGGGCCATCGCCGCGGGAGTCGGCGCTGGCGGCGGAGCTTCGGCAAAACCCGAGCACCAGAGGTTCGTCGCCGCGCTGGTCAAAGATCTGCAGGCGCACCGTGGCGCTGCGGTGGTGATTCCCGGAGACAACCAGCCGCCGGCGGTGCATGCACTGGCGCACGCCATGAATCAGGCGCTGGGCGCGACCGGCAACACCGTGATCTACACCGATCCGGTGGAAGCCAAGCCGCAGGAGCAGACCGCCGCGTTGAGAGAACTGGTCGGCGAAATGAACGCCGGCAAGGTGGACTTTCTGCTCATCATGGGCGCGAATCCGGTCTATGACGCCCCTGCGGATTTCGATTTCCTCGCGGCCATGAACAAGGTCCCGCTGCGCGTGCAGCACAGCCTTTATCGGGACGAGACCAGCGAGCACGTTCACTGGCACATTAATGGCACGCATTATCTGGAAGAGTGGGGAGACGCGCGGGCCTTCGACGGAACCTACAGCATCGTGCAGCCGCTGATCGCCCCGCTTTACAACGGCAAGAGCGAGTACGAATTCATCGTTTCCCTGATCGGTTCCTCGGAGACCGCTGGGTACGACATCGTGCGCAAGTACTGGCAGGGCAAGATGCCGGGCGGCGACTTCGAAGCCCAGTGGCGCAAGGCGCTGAACGATGGTTTCGTAGCCAACACGGCGCTGCCTGCGAAGGGCGTCTCCGCCAAGGGCGGGAACATCCCGGCGAGCAGCAACGGCGGCAATGGCGAGGCGATGGAGGTCATCTTCCGTCGCGACCCGATGATCTACGACGGCAGCCGGGCCAACAACGGCTGGCTCCAGGAGACTCCGAAGCCGATCACCAATCTCTGTTGGGACAACGCCGTTATAATCAGCCCGAACACGGCCAAGAAGCAGGGGCTGGTGACCGGCGACATCATTGAGATCGATGTCAACGGACGCAAGCAGAAGGGGCCGATCTGGCCGCAGCCCGGACATCCCGATAATTCCATCACGGTATTCCTCGGCTATGGACGTACTAAGGCAGGCCGCGTCGGCAATAATGTCGGATTCGACTTCTATCAAATTCGCACCAGCGATGCGGCGTGGATCGCGACCGCCAAGATCAGCAAAGTCGGCTCAGGATATGGGTTCGCTCATCCGCAGGGCTTCCAGTACATCGACCATTCCGACCTTCCCAAGGGCACCGAGCCGCTCAGCAACCGTCACATCATTCGCAAAGCGACCTTGCAGGACTTCATCAAAAACCCCGACTTCGCGCACGAGGGAATCGAGTCGCCCGCGCCGGAGATGACGCTCTACTACAACTACCAGTACACGGAGTTGAAGTGGGGCATGACCATCGACATGAACTCGTGCATCGGCTGCAAGACCTGCATCGTAGCCTGCCAGGCGGAGAACAACATTCCCGTCGTCGGCAAGGAGCAGACCATGCGCGGCCGGCAGATGCAATGGTTGCGAGTGGATGTGTACTACGAAGGCGGCACCGAAAATCCGTCGGTTTACTACCAGCCGGTTCCTTGCCAGCAATGCGAGAACGCGCCTTGCGAAGTGGTTTGCCCGGTCGGGGCCACGGTCCATAGCACCGAAGGCTTGAACGACATGGTGTACAACCGCTGCGTCGGCACCCGGTATTGCTCCAACAACTGTCCGTACAAAGTGCGCCGCTTCAACTTCCTGCTGTTCCAGGACTTTGAAACTCCGCAATTCAAAATGATGCGCAATCCCGAAGTCAGCGTGCGCAGCCGCGGCGTCATGGAGAAGTGCACCTACTGCGTGCAGCGCATTACGGCCGGGCGCATCACGGCGGAGAAGGAAAACCGCAAGGTCCGCGATGGCGAAGTGATCACCGCCTGCCAGCAGGCTTGCCCGGCGGGCGCCATTGTATTTGGTGATTTGAACGATCCCAACAGCCGCGTGTCGAAGCTCAAAGCGCAGCAGCGCAATTACAACCTGTTGGAAGACCTGAACACGCGTCCGCGCACCTCGTACATGGCGGTGGTGCAGAACCCGAACCCTGATCTTGAGCAGTCGGAGCCCAGTTAGCGATGCAGCAGGGACCAGAGGAAAATACGGTTTTGATGGACGTGCCCTGGCCGGAGGAGCCACCGGTATTAGGGCCGGGGCAGACCTTCGGTTCGATGACCGACACCATTGCCGATGCCGTGCTGACCCGGCCGATTGGCTTGGGTTGGCTGGTGGGTCTGGCCATCGGCATGGGCCTGGTCGCGATCCTGATGGCGGCGGTCACCTACCTGTTCCTCATTGGCGTCGGAATCTGGGGCATCAACATCCCCGTGGGCTGGGGCTTCGCCATCATCAACTTCGTCTGGTGGATCGGTATCGGTCACGCCGGCACACTGATTTCGGCCATTCTGCTGCTTCTCAAGCAGACTTGGCGCAACTCCATCAACCGTTTCGCCGAGGCCATGACGCTGTTTGCCGTGGCCTGCGCCGGGATGTTCCCACTGTTGCACATGGGCCGTCCCTGGCTGGCTTACTGGATGTTCCCCTACCCCAGCAGCATGGGCGTGTGGCCGCAATTCCGCAGTCCACTGGTGTGGGACGTGTTCGCAGTTTCGACTTACGCCACCATCTCAGCGGTGTTCTGGTACGTCGGACTGGTCCCGGATTTTGCGACCATGCGCGAAAAGGCCAGCCATCCTCTGACCAAAAAAGTCTACGGAATGCTGGGTCTGGGCTGGCGTGGCTCGGCCCGCCATTGGAAGCGCTACGAGGCGCTGTACATTCTGCTGGCCGGCATCGCGACTCCCCTGGTGCTCTCGGTGCACACCGTGGTCAGCTTCGATTTTGCCATCTCTATCGTTCCCGGCTGGCATACCACCATCTTCCCGCCCTACTTTGTCGCAGGCGCAATTTATTCGGGTTTTGCCATGGTGCTGGTGCTGGCGATTCCCATCCGGCACTTCTATCACCTCGAGTCCATGATCACCATGCGCCACTTGCAGAACGCGGCCAAGATCATGCTGGCTACCGGGTTGATCGTCGGCTACGGATACCTTTTCGAGGCCTTCATGGCTTTCTACAGCGGTTCGACTTACGAACGCTTCATGATGCAGAACCGCTGGTTCGGTCCTTATGCAGTGTTCTACTGGTCGCTGATTCTCTTCAACCTGGTGATTCCGCAGGTGCTTTGGGCACCAAAGATTCGCGCCAACACCAGATGGCTTTTCCTGATCTCATTGGTGATCCTGGTAGGCATGTGGCTGGAGCGCTTCATTATCATCGTGACCAGCCTCAGTCGCGACTTCCTGCCTTCGTCGTGGGGCCATTACGTGGCTACGCGCTGGGACTACGCGATCTTTTTCGGCACCATCGGATTCTTTGCCGCGGCCATGTTCATTTTCATTCGCATCATGCCATCCATTTCGATCTTCGAAATGCGCCAGTTACTGCCTGAGTCGGAGGTGAAAGCAAAGTGAGCCACGCCCAGCTCTCACCGGCAATCTACGGCATTCTGGCCGAATTCGATTCGTCTACCGATCTGGTCTATGCGACCAAAGCCGCCTATGCGGCTGGGTATCGCAAGATGGACGCGTATAGTCCGTTTCCCATCGAGGAAGCCAGCGAGGCCCTCGGCTTTCACAAGAGCCGCGTGCCGCTGATCGTGTTACTGGGTGGACTGCTGGGCGGTTTTTCGGGCTTTGGCCTCCAGTACTGGATCAACGTGATTTCCTATCCGCTTAACATCGGCGGGAAGCCATACGATTCCTGGCCGGCATTTATTGTTCCGACTTTCGAAATGACTATTCTGTTCGCCGGACTTTCGGGCGTCTTCGGCATGTTCGCCTTAAACGGCCTGCCCATGCCGCATCACCCGCTGTTCAACGTTGACCGCTTTTCCGCCGTCACCCGCGACAAATTTTTCCTCTGCGTGGAAGCCGCCGATCCCAAGTTCGATCTGGTGGACACGCAGCGCTTCATGGAGAGCCTGAAGCCGCTGTCGATCTCGGAGGTGCCCCATTAATTGGTCAGCACAATTTGACAGCCGGGCATCGACCGCAACTCCGCGCTCCGGAAACAGCCAGCGCAGCGTCCGCAAAGCAGCGGTTTACATTCTGCTGGCGTCGGCCTTGCTTTTACTTTCGGGCTGCCGCGAAGACATGCAGAACCAGCCCTACTATCGCCCGCTGCGCGAGAACGATTTCTATGCCGATAAACGTTCGGCCCGACCCATTATCCAGGGGACGGTGGCGCGTGGGCATCTGGAGGCCGACACCTACTTCTATACCGGCAAGATCGGCAGCAACGATGGCGATTACATGCCTTTTCCGGTGACCGCCGAGGTGATGGTGCGCGGACAGCAGCGCTTCAACATCTACTGCGCGCCTTGCCACTCGGAACTGGGCGACGGCAACGGCATGATCGTGCAGCGCGGCTTTAAGCACCCGCCTTCGTACAACACCGAGCGTCTGCGGAAGGCCCCGATCGGCTATTTCTTTGACGTCATGACCAACGGCTTTGGCGCCATGTCCGACTACGCCGAACAAGTTCCCCCGCAGGACCGCTGGGCCATCGCGGCGTACATACGGGCCTTGCAGTTAAGCCAGCACGCCAGCGAATCCGATGTTCCATCCGGTACGCCGATCGCCAAACAGCCGCCGCCCGGCGTTATGGTTTCGCCGCCCTTTGACACGCAGGGGGCCACCACCGCGGTGTCGGCGCCTCCCAAGCCGAATTCGGCTCCGGCCAACGGAGGCGAAGCAAAACCATGAGCAGAGAGATTCCCCAAATCGGGCCCGCCGACTACGCTGTCCCCGCCGCGGCGGCGCAGTGGCAGAAGCGCTGGCTGATTGTCGGCGTGGTGGGCGCTGCCTTGTGCATCATCGGCGCAGTTATCTCACGAGATCAGTTGGACCAGGTCCTGCGCGGTTACCTGATCGCCTACATTTTCTGGCTGGGCCTCAGCCTCGGCTGCCTGGCGTTGCTGATGGTGCAATATCTTTCCGGTGGACTGTGGGGCTTGGTGCTGCGCCGGGTATTCGAAGCCGCCAGCAAAGGCCTTCCCTTGATGTTCGTGTTGTTTCTGCCCATCCTGTTCGGACGGCACCACCTCTACGCCTGGATGAATGACCCGGCGTTGACCGCGCGCAACAGTTGGTACCTGCACACCTCGGGCTTCGGCGGCTGGATCGCTCGCTGGATTCTCTACTTCGCCATTTGGGGAGGACTGGCCTTAACCCTGGTCCGCCGTGGCAATACACAGGACTATCCGCAGCCGGCGGGCACCTGGCTCCGCATCCAGGGGATTAGCGGCCTGGGGCTGGTGCTGTATTCCTTGACGGTCTCGTTTGCGGTGGTGGACTGGATCATGTCGCTCGATCCCCACTGGGGCTCGACCATCTACGGCCTCATCTTCCTGGCTGGGCAAGGTTTGTCGGCGCTGGCGTTTGGCATTGTGATGCTCACGCTGTTTACGCGTTACAGCCCGTTTCGCGAAATCGTCAAGCCGATGCAGTTCCACGATATCGGCAAACTGATGCTGGCGTTCGTGATGTTGTTCGCCTACTTCTCCTTCTCGCAGTGGCTCATCATCTGGGCGGGCAATCTGCCGGATGAGATTGGCTGGTACCTGCACCGCATACGCGGGGGATGGGGCGTGGTGGCGCTGATCATCATCCTGTTCCACTTTGCGCTGCCCTTCGCGCTGCTGTTATCGCGCGAGCGCAAACGCGCGGGCAGCCGCCTGATCGGGCTGGCCGTGTTCCTGATGTTCATGCGGGTGGTGGACATCTACTGGTACGTGGTGCCCAACTTCGCCCACGAACAGGGACACTTTTATCTCAGCATTTGGTACGTCGTGGCGCCGCTCGCCGTGGGCGGATTGTGGCTGAGCTTCTTCTTCTACAACCTGCGGGAGCGGCCATTGTTGCCGCTCTATGAGCCGCAGATACCGAGCCTGTTGCACCAGAGGTCCCATGGCCACTGAAAATTCCAACTACGATCCCTTGCGGAATCCCGAGGTCGATTACGAGCGCGCCGACCTAAGTGCGCGGGGAATCGTGCTGTTCCTGGTCGGACTGCTGGTGGCCGGCGTTTTTATCGAGCTGGTTCTGTGGGGAATGTTCCGCTTCATGGCCAAGAGCGATGTGCTGTTTCCGCAAGCCCAGGCCAATCCGATGATGAGCGCGCAAAAGCTTGCGACCGCGCCTGCTCCCCAGTCGCCGCTGCAAAACCGTCCGCCCGTGGACGTCATGATCTTCCCGGAGCCGCGGCTACAAACCGGCGATGCGGCTGACATGGAAAAGTTTTTGGCGTCGGAGCAAGCGGCCCTCGATGCACAGCAGCCGTTCATGGACCAGAGCGGGGTGGTCCACATCCCCATTTCGCAAGCCATGAAGCTGATCGAGCAGCGGGGTTTGCCGGTGCGTCCGAATGCTCCGCCGCCGGAGCTCAACACCCAACCCATCCCGTAGGGACGGCATAGATTTTCGGTCGGTCTCGTAACATGCGCTCGGCGCAGGAATTGGATTTAAAGCTGTGAAACGTTGGTTGCAGGAAATCTCGAAAGGATTGGCAATTCTGCTGACAGCAGGCGCCTTCGCCGTTGCTCAGCCGCCCTCTTCTTTCCAGGACAAAAGCGCGAGCGCCGCCTCCCAGGTCAGCCCAGCCGATCTGTCGAACATTGGGATCGAGCAGCGGCTCGATCAGCAGGTGCCGCTCGATCTGCAGTTCAAGGATGAAACGGGAAAGACGGTGCAGCTCGGCGACTACTTCAAGTCGGGCCGGCCGGTCCTTTTGAACCTGGTGTACTACACCTGCCCTATGTTGTGCGGGGAAGAACTAACAGGCGAGGCCAGCGCGCTCGGCGTATTGCGATTTACTCCGGGGAATGAGTACGAAGTGGTTTCAGTGAGCTTCAATCCGGACGAAACACCCAAAGATGCAGCCGAGAAAAAGCAGGTTTACGTCGCGCGTATGAATGAGCATCGGGAGCACAAGACCAACGGCGAGGGCTGGCATTTCCTGACCGGTCAGCAGCCCGAGATCAAACAACTGGCGGACGCCGTGGGCTTCCACTACCGCCGCGACCCGCGCACCGGGCAGTTCATTCACGCCGCCGGAATCATGATCGTGACCCCGACCGGCAAGATCGCCCAGTACTACTACGGAGTCGAATTCTCTCCGAAGGACATTCGCCTCGGCCTGATCGAGGCTTCGCGCGACAAGATTGGCACCCTGGTCGACCAGGTGACGCTGTATTGCTACCACTACGATCCCAAGACTGGGCGATACGGCGCGGTGGTCACCAACATCATGCGGCTGGCAGGGGCCGCGACCATGCTGCTTCTCGGCGGCTTTCTCATCGTGATGTTTAAACGGGAGTCGCACAGCAGCAAGAACGGAACAGGACGGGCCCGATAGATATGTGGAAGAACCTCCCACTTTTTCCGGAGCGTGCCTCGGCGCTGGCTTGGCAGGTGGACGGACTTTATTTTCTGCTGATCGCGGTATCGGCGTTTTTCACGCTGCTGATTTTTGCAGCCATCTTCTACTTCGCGGTCAAATACCGCCGCTCGGTCCATCCCCATGCGGTGCAGATTGAAGGCTCGTTGCCGCTGGAATTGGCATGGACGCTGATTCCCCTGGGAATCTGCATGATCTTCTTCGCCTGGGGTTCGCTGATCTACTTCCAGGAGGCCCGCCCGCCCAAGGGTGCGATGGAGGTTTACGTCGTAGCCAAACAGTGGATGTGGAAGTTCGAGTACGAGAACGGACAGCGCGACATCAACCAGTTGCACCTGCCAGTGGGCCGCGACGTCAAGATGATTATGAGTTCGCAGGACGCGATCCACAGCTTCTTCGTGCCGGCGTTCCGCATCAAGGCTGACGTGCTTCCCGGACGATTTACCACGACCTGGTTCCGTCCTACGAAGGTGGGAACGTATCACCTGTTCTGTTCGCAATATTGCGGCACGAACCACTCCGCCATGATCGGTGAGGTGATTGTGATGGACCCCGTCGCCTACCAGGCGTGGATGAGCGGCGGTGCGGGTGGCTCCTCGGGGACACTGGCCGCCAACGGGCAGCAGCTTTTCCAGCAACTGGGATGCGCGACCTGCCATCGCGCTGATACTCAAGGACGCGGTCCCGACCTGGTTGGCCTCTTCGGTAAGCCGGTGCTGCTCGACGACGGACGCACGGTGATGGCCGACGAGAACTATATTCGCGAGTCCATTCTCAATCCGGGCGCCAAGATCGTTTCGGGTTTCAAGCCCATCATGCCCACGTTCCAGGGGCAGGTTTCGGAAGAGAACCTGATGGCGCTGGTGGCCTACGTGAAATCGCTGGCGCAAACGCAGCCAAAGGGAGCGGCGAGCGATGTCTCGTCCGCTCCGAATACGTCGAACGTGCAATAGGGCATTAGACCTAAAGGTGTGACATGGCAACCGCAGTACAGACCGTCGAGCGCGAGAACTACCTGAATTCGAACTACGGCATCAAGTCGTGGCTGCTGACCACCGATCATAAGCGGATCGCGGTCCTGTACCTGATCTCGATCACCGCCATGTTCTGGCTGGGCGGATTCTTCGCCATGATGATTCGCCTGGAGTTGCTGACGCCGGCGGGTGACCTGGTATCGTCCGACACTTACAACAAACTATTCACCATGCACGGAATCATCATGGTTTTCTTCTTTCTGATTCCGTCAGTGCCGGCGGTGCTCGGCAACTTCCTGGTGCCTTTGATGGTGGGCGCCAAAGACCTGGCGTTCCCCCGTGTAAATCTGCTGAGCTGGTATCTGTATATGGCGGGCGCCATCACCGCGCTGACCGCCATGGTCACCGGCGGCGTGGACACCGGCTGGACCTTTTACACGCCCTTCAGCACCACCTACTCCAACACCCATGTGATTGGAGCGGCCCTCGGCATTTTCATCGCCGGATTTTCCTCCATCCTGACGGGACTGAACTTCATCGTCACCATCCACCGAATGCGTGCGCCGGGCCTGACCTGGCGCCGCCTGCCGCTGTTCTGCTGGTCGAACTACGCCGCCGCCGTCATTATGGTGCTGGGAACGCCGGTGATCGCCATCACCTTGCTGCTGGTCGCTTTGGAACGCGCCTTCAACATCGGGGTCTTCAACCCGCAGCTGGGTGGTGACCCGCTGCTGTTCCAGCACTTGTTCTGGTTTTATTCGCATCCCGCCGTGTACATCATGATTCTTCCCGGCATGGGCGTGATCAGCGAGATCGTCTGCTGCTTCTCGCGCAAGCGCGCCTTCGGTTATGAGTTCATCGCCCTGGCCTCAATCGCGATTGCCGTGCTGGGCTTCCTGGTATGGGCGCACCACATGTTTGTCGCCGGAATTTCGGTTTATGCCGCTCTGGTGTTCTCGCTCTTGAGCTACCTGGTCGCCATCCCGTCGGCGGTCAAGGTCTTTAACTGGACCGCGACCATGTACAAGGGATCGATCAGTTACAACACGCCGATGCTTTATGCCTTCGGGTTCATCGGCTTGTTCACCGTCGGCGGGCTGACCGGCATTTTCCTGTCTTCGCTGGGCCTCGACGTGCACGTCCACGACACCTACTTTGTCATCGCGCACTTCCATTATGTGATGGTGGGCGGCATGGTCATGGCCTACATGGCGGGGCTGCACTTCTGGTGGCCCAAGATCACCGGCAAAATGTATCCCGAGGCCTGGGCCAAGTTGTCGGCGCTGCTGGTCTTCGTCGGCTTCAACACCACGTTTTTTCCGCTGTTCATTCTCGGCTACATGGGCTCGCCGCGCCGCTACCATGCTTATCCGCCGGAGTTCCAGGTGCTGAACGTGCTCTCGACGGCGGGCGCCTCCATCCTGGCGGTGGGCTACGTCTTACCCATGATCTACTTCGTGTGGTCGCTGCGGTACGGAGAGGACGCCGGTCCGAATCCCTGGAACGCGGTAGGACTGGAGTGGATGACCTCCTCGCCTCCGCCGACCCACAACTTCGACGAGACCCCGGTGGTGACTTGGGAAGCTTACGACTACGAACATCAGCCGCAGGAGGAGATCACCGTTGGCCACTAGCGATATGGGCGATATTCAGGTCGCTGAGCGCGCGCTGCAACACCACTTTGCCGACATGGAGCAGCAGCGGGAGACCTCTTCCTTCGGGATGTGGATGTTCCTGCTGACGGAAATCATGTTCTTCAGCGGGCTGTTCTGTGCGTACCTGGTGTATCGCGCTTCCTATTACCATGCGTTCGTCGAGGGCAGCCAGAAGATGAATATCACTCTGGGCGCCACCAACACGGCGGTGCTGATTTGCAGCTCGCTGACCATGGCGCTCGGAGTACGGGCGGCGCAGATGGGCAAACCCAAGCTGATGGCTATCCTGCTCCTGATCACCATCCTCTTCGGTTTCGGATTTCTTGGCATCAAGGCGGTGGAGTACCACGAACACTGGGTGAATCACGAATTTCCCGGACCGAACTTCCATTTCGAAACCGGTGACCCGGCACATCCCGCGACCGATGCCCAGCATACTGAGATCTACTTCTCCCTGTACTGGGCGATGACGGGATTGCACGCATTGCACATGGTGATTGGCATAGGTCTGGTGGCGTGGCTGGTGATTGCGGGCTTGATGGGCGCCTACACGCCGCACTACTACAACCCGGTCGAAAACGTCGGACTGTACTGGCACTTTGTTGACCTGGTGTGGATTTATCTTTTTCCGATGCTCTACCTGATCAGCAAGAAACACGGCGGCTAACGAGGAGCACATGGCAGGACACGCAGAACACAACGAAGAAACCGGCTCCGTGGGCCACATTGCCCCGGCGAGACTCTACGTGGCAATTTGGGCCGTTTTGATGGTGCTCACGCTCACCACGGTCCTGGTATCAATGGTCGATATCGGGCCAATGAACATCGTGGTGGCGCTGGTCATCGCGACCATCAAAGGGACCCTGGTGGTCCTGTTCTTCATGCATCTGCGTTACAGCCCAAAATTGACCATGGCAACCGTGATCGCTGCCGTGTTCTGGCTGTTCCTGCTGCTTTCGCTCACCATGACCGACTACCTGACACGCGCGTGGTCCACCTATCCGGGTCATTGAATGATGGGGATTGGGACTGGCGCTTCGGCTTCGGACGCAAAATCCGGACTTGGTGGGAGCCCCCTGCTTCAGCAGGGGGAAGCTGGACTTTAGTCCAGCGGGAGAGGGTTAGATTTCAAAATGGGCTTTAGCCGCGGGTTTTCCGATCCCCAGCGCTAAAGCGCAAGATCAAGGTGCAACTTTTTCCCGGAGCGCTGAAGCGCTTTTTCCCCCGCATAAATGCGGGGGCTCCCACCAAGAAGTAGAGCGGAAAATAAATCCGAGTCCCGTAGGGACGGCAGAGGTTCTCACGCACCCGCTGAAGCGGTGCTCCACCCCTATACACCAACAATTCAGAAGCTGCTCTAGCGATCTTTCAGCGGGAGACTGACCACGGCGTCTTGTCCATCGTATTCCAGTTGATACTCGACTTTTTCCTTGCTTGAGATGGGAAAGTAGAGATACCCGGCCGCCGGCTTCGACACCTCGCCGTCTTTCAGCTCTTTATCGCGCAGTTCGGTCTCCATGGTCTTGCGGTCGGAATCTGTGGTGGCGGCTGAGGTCGTGCTGCCGAGTCCAACTCCCATGCCGGCGCCGTAAATCGGCCCGCCGGCCCGGCGGTTCGCGCGGTTCGTGGGGTCATAGACGGGATAGCTTTCGTAACCGACATTGGCGGTGGGATAGAGAGTCACATCGCGGCTGCTTGGCGGACGTCTCTGGTAGATGGAGGCAATCTGTTCGGGGCTTGCCGGACCGATCGTGTCCTTGCCGTCGGTGGCGCGCAATGCAAAGTCCGCCTGCTTCAGAGTGACGATTTTTCCGCTTGCCGGGTAGAATCCGATTTCCAGAACAACAAACCGGTCTGCCAGAGGGGTGGCAAAGGTGTTCTGAATTTGCGTCTTGGAGAGCCTCTTCACGCCAATGGAATAGACCGACTCCACCTTGGAGGCGGGATACGCAGCCGCCGACTCTCGCGGCGGTGGAGTCTGTCCACTGGCCAAGCTGCAAGCTAACAAACCAGCCACCAACACGCTTACGCGGAAGCCATTCATAAGCCCTACTCCAGGTTAATCTTCAGCGTTTTGCCGGTCAGAACATAAATGTGCTTCTTCACCGGGGTCTGATCTTTCGGACGGACCTCAAGCTCGTAGACGCCCGGCGCCAGCCAGAATTTCTTCAGGGTTGCAGTAGTTCCTGCGTACGCGCTGTCCAGGTACACGTCGGCGTCCTTGTAGCGACTCTGCAGGCTGACCCGCCCCTTATCTGGCTGCGGAAGAAAGTACACGGGAGAGGCGAAGAAGGGATCGAACCACGGGTCGTAAAACAAAGGCGGGTAATATCCCGGCCAGATTGGGCCGCCGTAATATCCATAACCCGCGCCCACGGAAACCGATCCCAGGCGAACCCCGGCCGAAGCCGGGCACAAAGAACCTGCTAGGAGCAACACCAACGCAATCGCGGGCAACCGAAGGATCGCCATGGTTTGTCCATCTTCCCCAAATAGTAACACTCAACTTTGGCGGAAAGTTGCTCTCTTTTTTGCAAGGTAACGCCATAGATTTGAACTGCTGTTACGAGATTCCGCGTCTCGTGCACCGGTGCCAATGCAGATACGGTCCCGAATACGCGGCCTCGGTTTCATCATCCTGTAACAGAGTTATGTGTACTGTATTGCTGTGATACCGACACATGACAGTCCCTCGCCTACCCTCGGCTACAATACAGCCGTGAAGCAAACCATCTTTGCCGTGGAAGACGACACGGATATTTCGCGGCTGGTCAGCCACCACCTGGAGGCCGCCGGATACGGGGTGCGAACGTTTGCCACGACCGCAGGCGTGATTGCGGAAGCCGAGAAACAAGCCCCGGCGCTTTTCCTTCTGGACATCATGGTTCCCGGCGGAGACGGGCTGGAGCTTTGCCGCCGCATTCGCCAGACCTCCGCGCTGGCCATGGTGCCGGTGATCTTCCTGACCGCCAAGACTAGCGAGGCCGACCGGGTGATGGGGCTCGAACTCGGCGCCGACGACTATGTTCTGAAGCCGTTCAGCCCCCGCGAACTGGTGGCGCGGGTGCGGGCCGTGCTGCGACGCTTTGAGCGTCCGCTGGCGCCTGCGATTGTGAAAGCCGGCGATATCGAGATTGACAGCGGCGCCATGACTCTGATGGTGCGTGGGCAGTTGACGCAGACCACGGCAACCGAGTTCCGCTTGCTCGAATTCCTGGCCCGCCACCCCGGCCGGGTATTCACCCGCGACCAACTGCTCGACGCAGTCTGGCGCGACACGCATTACGTTACCCCGCGCTCGGTGGACGTATATGTGCGCCGCATCCGGGAGAAAATAGAAGAGAATCCCGACGAGCCGCGTTATCTTAGGACAGTACGGGGAGCGGGCTACCGCTTCGAGATTCCTAAGTCGTGACGAGCCATTCGTGAAGAACAGGATCTTCCTGAAGTTGTATCTGGCGGCGCTGTTGATCATCGTCGCTTGCACCCTCACCATGGCGGTACTCCTCCGCCATGCCTGGGTGGGAATGCTGCGCGGCGAGATTGAGACCTCTTTACGGCAAAAGACCCTGATGTTTGCTTCCCGCGTCGCGGGAGCTCCTCCGGCGTCGCTCCCGCAAATTACCAGGCAGGCCGCCGTTGCCGCAGACGCTCGGGTGACCGTCATTGACTCCTCGGGTAAAGTGCTGGCCGACTCCGAGGCCAATCCCGACGAGATGGAGAACCATGCCACTCGGCCGGAGTTCATCGCCGCCTTGCATGGCCAGGTGGGAAGTTCCACGCGCTTGAGCCACACCATTGGAGTGGAATTACTGTATGTAGCGGTCCCGGTTCCTGGCGGGGCCGTGCGCCTGGCTTATCCCTTGTCAATGATCCGGGAAGCCAATCGCCACATCGGGCGTGACCTGCTGGAAGCGGCGCTGGTCGCGGCCTTTATCGCGATGTTCCTTGCGATGGTGGCGACGTATTCCATCAGCCGCAGGCTGGTTCGGATCACCGACTTCGCCGAACGTATCGCCACGGGCGACCTTTCGGCGCGCATTCAGGAGGAGTCAACGGACGAAATCGCGCATGTCGCCTCGGCGCTCGATAAGACAGCGCGCAAGTTGGAGGACGGATTCCGCGCTCTTGAGAACAGCCGCCAGACGCTGGAAGCTCTGCTGAACTCGATGCAGGAAGCTGTGATTGCGGTGGCGCCGGACGGACGCGTGCTGTGGGCCAACCAGCGCATGGAACGCCTGCTGCCGGGCGGACTGCGCTTGGGAGCGCCGCTGGTGCAATCGTTGCGTGACCCCGAGATCCTGACGGCGGTGCAATACGCGTTGGACAAGCGTGACGTGACCGTGGCCAATGCCGCCAAGATTTTCTCGGGGCGGGTGTTCGACGTTACGGCTGCGCCTATGCCCGGAGGCGGCGCGGTTGCCGTGCTCCATGATCAGACGGAAGTTGAGAGGGTGGAGAAAACCCGGCGCGATTTCATTGCCAACGTCTCGCATGAGCTGCGCACCCCGCTGACTTCCATCCAAGGTTATTCCGAGACTCTACTCGACAACCCAGATCTGGGAGAGGGCGCGCGTGATTTTTTGGAGATTATCCGCAAGAACGCCATGCGCATGGCCCGCCTCACCGAGGACTTGCTGGTCCTGGCGCGGGTCGAGTCCGGCGAGCAGAAACTCAATCTCCAACCGGCCACGCCGCGCGAGTTGCTGGAGGATGCCGTCGAGACCTTTAAAGACCGGGCCGCCAGCCGTGGCATCGAGCTGTCATTGATGAACACGGCAACTTCCACCGTTGCGGTCGATCGCGATGCCATTCATCAGGTGCTTTCTAACCTGATTGACAACGCTCTGAAGTACGGTGACGGGGGCGGGAAGGTCCTGGTGGGGGCGTGTGAGGCCGAGGAAGGCGTGCAATTCTACGTTCGCGATTTCGGCTCCGGCATCTCCAGCGAGCATCTGCCGCGGCTGTTTGAGCGCTTCTACCGGGTGGACAAAGCGCGTTCGCACGAATCGGGAGGCACCGGCCTGGGCTTGGCCATCGCCAAACATGTTGTGCGCGCCCACTCCGGAACGATTCATGTGGAGAGTGAACTGAATCACGGTTCCACGTTTTACTTCACCTTGCCTCGTCAGCCTGCGCCGGTCAGCGCCTAGCGCAACTGGCGTATGCAATTTGAATACGCCTGCCTGTGAATTCAAGCGAACTTCATGGAGCTTTCATCAAGAATTCACAATCGCAACTTATTCTTCACTCCATAACTCGCACATTCATCCGCTGACGGCTTCAGGTATCGGATCGGCGCGGACGTATCGGTTCGGGTGCAGCATCGAGATGTCCCATCATGAGTTCAACAGAATTGGTCTCGCCCAGCCCGGATACGATTTGCGCAGAGTTGCGGGAACAGACCCTTCAGGCGTGCCGCGTGGCCCGGATTGCAGCCGGCATTGTCGCCGAGGGAATCGCCACCGGCGTACCTTCTCTGTCGGACGGGGTCCGCGAGCGCGAGAAGGAACTCGACACGCTCGATCGCCTCATTGATCAGGGCGTGACCTCGATCATCACCAAGGTGGACGAGGAGCATGCTCGCGAACTGCTGGCGTGCCTTAAATTCATCATTGACCTGGAGCGCATCGGCGACCTGCTGCTGAACTGTAGCAATCGCGCCGCCGCAGTGGGCAGCCGCATTGAACTGCAGGACATCCGCGATCTCACCGTAATGGCCTCGCGGCTGGAGAAAATGCTCGGCGATGTGCATGATGCTTTCCGGGAACGTGATCTTAACCGCGCGCTGACGGTGCTGCGTTCCGACGCGGAACTGGATCGGCTGCGCAACCTGGTTTTTCTTCGCCACATCGAAAACCACGATGGCGCTCCCCGCCAGGAGAGCTTCCACGTGCTATTCATGACGCAGTCGCTGGAGCGGGCCGGCGACCATGCCAAGAATCTGGCGGAGGAAGTTTGCCATCTGGTCAGCGGACACAGCGTCCGCCACGTCTTACGCTCCTACGACAAGCCCATGGAGCAGATGTTCATCGAAGATCTGAAGCGGCGTCAGGGAAGCGCGAAGTAAGGCACTAGCCTGCATTATTCATGAGCTTTGAATTGTCATCCTGAGCGAGCGCAGCGAGTCGAAGGACCCCTATAGCGGCGAGAAATCACAGTGGAGCCGCCTGACACAGCAAAGATTGCTGGCGGTAATAGGGGTCCTTCGACTCCTCGGTCGCCACGGCGACCTCGTCGCTCAGGATGACAGCCGGGAAGAGTTTAGCCAGGTTCTGGTAGCCGAACTGTTGCGGGCGATGGAACGCCGGCACTGGGACTGACCATCGGGCAGAGGTTCACGCGAAATTTATCCCCATGTAACCGAGTTGTAACAATCCGAAGGTAAAACCAACTAGGTACTCATTCTGGCCATTCTCAGGAGGAAACTACGTGATTCGCTCTCTCAGGGTGCTCCTCTGCATCGCTGTACTGGTGAGCTGCGCTTTTGCGCAGACCAGGCTTAACGGGGCCGGCGCCACCTTTCCCTACCCCATCTATTCCAAATGGTTTAACGAGTATCACAACCAGCATTCGGACATCGAGATCAATTACCAGTCGATCGGCAGCGGCGGCGGTATTCGCCAGGTGCAGGCGGGAACCGTGGATTTCGGCGCCAGTGACGGCCCTATGACCGATCAGCAGATCGCGGAATCCAAGGTCAAGGTGTTGCACGTTCCGACCGTGCTCGGTTCGGTCGTGCCGGCCTACAACATCCCCGGAGTCAGTGGCGAGGTGAAGTTTACTCCCGACGCCTTGGCCGGAATCTTCCTGGGCAAGGTTACCAGGTGGAACGACAAGGCGATCACGTCAGCGAATCCAGGGGTGAATTTCCCCGACCAGAGCATCACGGTGGCGCACCGCTCCGATGGCAGCGGTACCACCTACATATTCACCGATTACCTTTCGAAGATTAGTCCCGATTGGAAGAACTCTGTCGGCAAAGGCACTTCGGTGAAGTGGCCGGTAGGAATCGGCGGCAAGGGCAACGAAGGCGTGGCCGGCTCCATACGCCAGTTGCCCGGCTCCATCGGCTACATTGAACTGATTTATGCACTGCAGAACAAGATTCCGTTCGGCAGTGTGCAGAACTCCTCGAAGAACTTCATCAAGGCCAGTCTGGACTCGACGACGGCGGCTGCGGTGGGAGTGAAGATGCCGGCCGATTTCCGGGTGTCGATCACCAATCCTCCCGGCAAGGATGCTTATCCTATTGCCAGCTTCACCTGGCTGCTGATTCCGACCAGTCCCACGGATGCCAACAAGGGGAAGATCCTGAAGGACTATCTCTTCTGGATGCTGGACAAGGGCCAGACCATGACTCAGGCGCTCTCTTACGCTCCCCTGCCCGCGCAGGTAGTGGAGATGGAAAAGGCCGCCATCACCAAGCAGGTCAAGCCGTGAGCGCTTGATCTACCGGATGCCAACGCGCCAACTCCCCCCAGCGGGAGTTGGCGTTCTCGCAAGCGCAGCCCTGTAACGCTCCTGTAACACATGTCTGATAGCGTCGATCCGATGAATCCGACCGAACCGCTGGGACAGCTCCCGAAGCCCGCGACCGCGATTCCTTCCATGGCGCAGGTGAGCAAGGAGCGGAAGACGGCAGCCTCCACCGTCCTGCAGAAGATTCGCACCAGCCATCCGCGCGCCAGCCGCATTCCGGATTCTGTGTTTGCCGTGATCATTCTCCTCAGCGCGATTTCCGTGTTCGCGATTGTGGTGCTGGTGGCGTGGGAGTTGATCGACAAGTCGCGCTTGTCGCTTCACCAATTCGGGATCGGCTTCTTCTACGGACACGACTGGGACCCGGTGGCGGGCAGCTTCGGCGCCATGCCGTTCATCTACGGCACGCTGGTTTCGTCGTTCCTGGCCCTGCTGATGGCGGTGCCGCTGTCGATTGGGGTGGCCGTGTATGTCACCGAGATGTGCCCGCAGCGGCTGCGCGCCATCATCTCGTTTCTGGTGGAATTGCTGGCGGCGATTCCCAGTGTGATCTATGGCCTGTGGGGAATCTTCGTGCTGGCGCCGTTGCTACGCGAATACGTCGAGCCATTTCTGGCGCGGACCCTGGGCTGGACCGGACTGTTCACGGGTCCGATGTATGGCTTGGGTATGTTGGCGGCCGGCATCATCATGGCGATCATGGTGGTGCCGGTGATTGCCTCGATTACGCGCGAGGTGATGACCGCGGTCCCGCAAAACCAGCGTGAAGCCGTGCTGGCGCTGGGCGCCACCCGCTGGGAAATGATCCGCATGGGCGTTCTGCGCAATGCGCGCATCGGCATCGTGGGCGGCGTCATTCTCGGACTGGGGCGCGCCTTGGGCGAAACCATGGCCGTTACCATGGTGATCGGCAACCGTCCCGAGATCGCCAAGTCGCTGTTCGCGCCCGGCTACACCATGGCCAGCGTCATTGCCAACGAATTCACCGAGGCCACCGGCGATTTGTACCTGAGCGCGCTGGTCGAGATCGGCCTGGCGCTATTTATCGTGACTCTGATCGTCAACGCCCTGGCCCGGCTGCTGGTGTGGAGCATCACCGGCGGGACTGCGAGGGTGCGTGCCTAATTCCTCCGCCCAGTCAGCTCCGCAGCAGGTCGGCCTGGTACGCCGTTTTACCAACGCAGGCGCGACCACCTTCGCGGTTGCGGCCGCCGTCCTGGTGCTGGTTCCGCTGCTGGCCATCTTCGCGTACCTGGTCATCAAAGGAATCGGCTCCGTCAATTGGGCTTTTCTTACGCAGACGCCAAAACCTCCGGGCGAGGTGGGCGGCGGTATGGCCAATGCCATCGTTGGCACCGGAATCATCCTCGCCGTGGCCAGCGTCATCGGGGTGCCCCTGGGCATCGGCTCGGGCATCTACCTGGCGGAATATGGCCGCAATCGCTTTGGCGACCTGGTGCGCTTTACCGCCGACGTGCTGAATGGGGTGCCCTCGATCGTTATCGGCATTGCCGCCTATTCGCTGGTGGTGGTCCCGCAGAAGCACTTCTCGGCATTTTCCGGTGGCGTGGCCCTGGGAATCATGATGATTCCCACGGTCGCGCGCGCCACCGAAGAAATGCTGCTGATGGTGCCCAACGTGATCCGTGAGGCGGCCTATGGACTGGGCATTCCCAAGTGGCGCACCACCCTCTCCATCTCGCTGCGCACCGCTTCCGCTGGAGTGATCACCGGCTGTATGCTGGCATTTGCCCGGGTGGCGGGAGAAACGGCTCCCCTGCTGTTTACCGCTTTCGGAAATCAGTTTTGGAACCTGAAATTGAATCAGCCCACCGCGGCGCTCTCGTTGCAGGTTTTTACCTATGCCATTTCGCCCTATGACGATTGGCACAAGCAGGCGTGGGCCGGAGCGCTGATCCTGATCGTTTTGATCGTGGGCGCAGTTGCGGCAGTCCGCATCACCACCAGCCGCGGAATGTTGAAGGGGGGATCGTAAAGCTCCTATGGGCGTCGGAATCGAAGTGCGTGGACTGAATGCCTGGTATGGCAAGAACCAGTCGCTGAACTCCATCGACATGACGGTGGCTGCCAACCACGTGACCGCGGTCATCGGCCCCTCGGGATGTGGCAAGAGCACCTACGTGCGCTGCCTCAATCGCATGCACGAGACCATTCCGGAAGCCCGCGCCGAAGGCTCGGTCAAGGTCGGCGAGATGGATGTTTACGGCAGCGGCTCCGATCCGGTCGAGGTGCGGCGGCGCATTGGCATGGTTTTCCAGAAGCCGAATCCGTTTCCTACCATGTCGATCTACGATAATGTTGCGGCCGGCCTGAAGCTGAACGGCTTCCGCAACCGCAAGCAGATGGACGAACTGGTGGAGCGTTCTCTGAAACTGGCGGCTTTGTGGGAAGAAGTGAAGGACTCGTTGCACAAGAAGTCGGGGGCGAGCCTGTCGGGCGGGCAACAGCAACGGCTGTGCATCGCGCGCGCCCTGGCGGTCGAGCCCGAAGTGCTGTTGATGGATGAGCCGGCCTCGGCCTTGGATCCCATCTCGACGAGTAAAATCGAAGAGCTCATATTTCAGCTGAAGCAGCACTATACGGTGGTCATCGTGACCCATAATATGCAGCAGGCCGCGCGCGTGGCCGAGTTTACCGGCTTTTTCCTCATGGGCAGTCTCATCGAGTACGACAAGACGGAAAAGATCTTTACCACCCCCGCCGACAAGCGGACGGAAGACTACATTACAGGCAGGTTTGGATAATGCGCAGCCGCTTTCAGCAGGGACTGGACGAACTGAAAGAGAAACTGTTGCGGATGGGAGGCCTTGCCGAGCAGGCCATCGATCGCGCGACCGAAGCCTATCGTACCCGCGACAGCAAGTACTGCCAGATGGTGCTGGCCGGGGAAAATGCCATCAACGAAGCCGAACGCGAGATCGATGAACTCTCGCTCGACCTGCTGGCCATGCAGCAGCCTATGGCCATCGATCTGCGCTTTATCCTGGCGGTGCTGAAGATCAACGCCGATTTGGAGCGCGTGGGCGACCAGGCAGTGAACATTGCGCAACGGGTGCTGGACCTGATCAGCGAACCCGAGGTGCAGTTGCCCGTGGATATTCCGCGCATGGCCGACAGCGTCAGCACCATGGTGCAACGCGCCCTCGAGGCCTTCCTCGATGGCAAAGCTGAAGTGGCCGAGGCGGTTCTCCAAATGGATGGCATCGTGGACCGCATGAAAGACGAAGCCTTCATCGTGCTGGTCCAGAAAATGCAAAACGAACCCACGGTGACCCGCCCGGCGCTCAATGTGCTGCTCATCTCGCGCAATCTGGAGCGCATCGCCGACCACGCCACCAATATCGCCGAAGACGTGATTTTCTGGGTGCGCGGCGCCGACGTCCGCCATGGCGGCGCTCACTACCGGCAGTAAATCCCATTGCGGTTGTTGACATCACAGTCCACATTCGCGATATTGAGCTAACAGAGGCCAGCCTGCATCCAAGTTAGCGGGCCATCTGTCAGATCGAGACTGCCGGAAGGGAAGCCAATGAAGAAGACGCTGGGCACTGCGGTGTTTCTACTGGTTGCACTGAATTGTTTTGCCTGGCAACTGCAATTCCCTTTGGGGGGATCCGGAACTTCCGACACCGGGCGTAAGGAAACCCGCGTTACCACGCGCACTCTTACCGGAGTCGTGCTCAACAAAAGCGACACTCCCGTGAGCAACGCCGTGGTCTATCTGAAGAACATGAAGTCGCTGGCAGTGAAAACCGTTATTGCCGGCAATGACGGCGCCTATCGCTTCCCTGAGCTCTCGCCCAATGTGGATTATGAGATCTATGCGCAACGCGAGGGCAAAAAGAGTGACACGAAAACCTTGAGCCAGTTCGACGACCGGCAGAAGGCCAACATCATTTTGCGGATCAAGTAGCGGGGAGCTGTTCCGGAACGGACTTTTCGCTCTGCGCCCTTCTTTTCGGCTCAGGATGAGGAACGAGTGTGTTCCAACTCGCGCAGGCGGCGCACCGTCTCCGCGACATCGCCGGTCTGAAACAAGCGAATCCCCGCGAGCCCGGCGGCGCCTGCGGCAAGGCACGCTTCGGCGTTCGCCAGAGTGACCCCGCCCAGCGCCAATACTGCAAAGCGATGTTTCGGCGCTGATTCTGCCTTGCCCGGTGGCGTCGATCCACCCGCGGCGCGCAGCGCGTCGATCCCGATCGGCCGTACATCGGTGTGCGCCTTCTCGAAAATCGGCGCCAACACCGCGAAGTTTGCGCCCTGATCGGCGGCGGTACGCACCTCTTCGATCGTGTGGGCTGAGACCGCAATCACCGGCGCACGCTCCCTGGCTTGCATCCACAGCGCGCGAACTTCTGGGACGTCCAGCTCGCCTGCGGGAAGGTGCACGCCGTCGGCCCCGGCCGCGAGCGCAACGTCGGCGCGCCCGTTGATCAGCAGCTTGGCGGTCGCGGAATGATCTCGGACCACTTGCACCGCATCGCACGCCAGCCGTTCCAGATCGCGGGCCGCCAGATCCTTCTCGCGAAGCTGAATGTAGTCAACGCCGGCGCGCGCCGCCTCGCCGATCCTGACCAGCAATCGGCTTCGCTGCTGCGCGTCCGTTCCGGCAAGGCCCTTGCGGTCCGTGATGTAGTAGAGCAGCATCGCCCGCAGTGATTGTATTCCGGTGAGCGCGAGGCGCAGAGTTCGAGCCAAGGTGTTCCATTAGAATAGAGCCGTGTCCGCGCGCCCGAATTCCAATTCCCATTCCACACGCCGCAAATCTCAACCGGACCACCCCGCGGTTGCAACCGGAAACGCGCTCGAGATTTTGCGCGCGCCCAGCCTCGCGGCCCTGCCGTGGCTGGTGCACGGATTCAGTACCCGACGGGGCGGGGTTTCGACCTGCTACGGCGGCCGGAGCTTGAACCTCGGCCTCACCCCTGCGGACAGCAAAGAGAATGTCGCACGTAACCGAACGCTGTTTCTCGAAGCGCTGGGCGCGGCGAGGCAAAACTCCGGCGGCGTTTGGCCGCTGGTGCAAATGAAACAGATGCACTCGGCGGTGATTCATCGCGTGAGCGAACCGCCACGCGCGCCGCTCGCGGGTGACGGCATCATCACCGACACGCCCGGCTTGCTGCTGGCTATCAAGACTGCCGATTGCGTTCCGGTGCTAGTGGCTGACGTGAAGCGCCGCGTGATTGGCGCATTCCACGCGGGATGGCGTGGCACCGCCGCCCGCATTGTGGAGAAGGGCGTGGGCGAAATGCGCCGGCAGTTTGGCAGCCTGCCGCGCGATCTGCGCGCCGCCATCGGGCCGTCCATCCGGTGCTGTTGCTATCAGGTTGGCCCCGAAGTCCGCGCCGAGTTCGACTCGCAATTCCCCTATAGCGCCGATCTTTTCGAAGAAGTCTTTGACGCTGACGCCATTCACGTTCGCTATCCCATGTTGTTCCTGACCGCGCGAGCTCCCGGTCACAGCGAGCTTGGTCCCGAACTGCATCTTGATCTGGTCGAGGCCAACCGCCGCCAGCTTGAGGACGCCGGGTTGCGTGCCGAGCACATCAGCATCGTCGATGGATGCACCGCGTGCGACACTGCGCGCTTCTTCTCGCACCGCGCCGCGTTCGGCAAAACCGGACGCATGATGGCCGCCATCGGCATCCGCCCGGAATGAGACCCGTATTTGAGGTGTCTACCGGTGTACTCGCTGTCATCCTGAGCGGAGCGCCCGCAAGATTTTCCGACCCGCCGCTTTTGCGGGTCGGGCGGGCGCGCAGTCGAAGGATCTGCGTTTGTTCCAAGGGAGAGTGACGGCACCGTCGAACCGATCCAAACGCTGGAACCGCTCTACTCGACCCGCCAGCCAAAACAAAACGGGCCGGAGATTTCTCCCCGGCCACTAACCACTAACCACTAACCACTAACCACTAACCACTAACCACTAACCCCTATCTCCTGACCTTCTCCCCAATCGACTTCGCCTGGGTGAACAGCAACAAATAGTCCGGCCCTCCGGCCTTCGAGTCGGTGCCCGACATATTGAAGCCGCCAAACGGATGCGCGCCCACCATGGCTCCCGTGCACTTGCGATTGATGTACAGGTTGCCGACGTGGAACTGCTCCTTGGCCGCCTCGATCTTGTCTTCCGACGTGGTATAGACCGCGCCGGTCAGGCCGAACTCGGTGTTGTTGGCGATCTCGAGGCCATGTTCGAAGCCGCGCGACTTGATCACCGCCAGCACCGGGCCGAAAATTTCCTGCTGCGAAATCGTCGCCATGGGATCGACCTCGGCAATCACGGTGGGCTGGATGAAGAAGCCATCGCCGGCTTCGGTCGCGCGTGCCCCGCCGGTAATCAGCCTTCCGCCTTCCGCAATGCCCTTCTCGATGTAGCCCAGTATCGACTTCATCGATTTCTCGTTGACCACTGGGCCCATCCCCGGGTTCTGCGTCGGGTCGCCAACTGTGATCTTCTCCACGCGCTCCTTCAGGCGTTGCAGGAACTTGTCATACACGCGCTCATCCACGATGGCACGCGAGCACGCCGAGCACTTCTGCCCGCTGAATCCAAACGCCGCGGAGGCCACGCCCTCGACCGCGGCATCGAGATCGGCGTCGGTGTCCACTACGATGGAGTCCTTGCCGCCCATCTCCAGGACAGTGCGCTTGATCCAAATCTGGCCGGGTTGCTGCACCGCGGCCCGCTGGTTGATGTGCAGGCCCACTTCCTTCGACCCGGTGAACGCGATGTAGCGCGTCTTGGGATGCTCGACGATGGCATTGCCGAAGCTGTTGCCGTGGCCGGGGCAGAAGTTGACCACGCCGTCGGGCAGGCCGGCCTCTTCCAGTATCTCGAAGAACTTCGCGGCGATGGTGGGCGAATCGCTCGAGGGCTTCAGGATGACGGTGTTGCCACTGACGACGGAGGCCAGCGTCATGCCGCCCATGATCGCGCCGGGAAAATTCCACGGCGGAATCACCACGCCCACGCCCAGCGGAATGTAGCGCAGGTAGCCGCGCTCGCCCGGCAACTGCACCGGCGGCTTGGCCTTGGAGAGGCGAAGCGCTTCCAGGGCGTAGAAATCGCAGAAGTCGATTAGCTCGGCGATGTCGCCGTCGGCCTCGGCCCAGTTCTTGCCGACCTCGAAGATCATCCACGCCATCAGCTCGAACTTGCGCTCGCGCAGCAGCTCGCTCACCCGGAACAGCAGGTTGGTGCGTTCCTCGATCGAGGCGAATTTCCAGGTCTCGAACGCCTTCAACGCAGCCTGCATCGCGGGACCAACCTCGCTCGCGCCCGCCGCCTGATGAATGCCGACAATCTCCGATGGCTTGGCGGGATTAAGCGATTGCGTCTTCTCGCCGGTCTTCAGGTGACGGCCGCCGATGACCAGGTCGTACTCGCGGCCCAGTTCGTTGCGGACTTTCTCGATGGCGGCCTTCATGCGGCGCGCGTTCTCCGGGTTGCTGAAATCAACCGAGGGTTCATTCTTGAAGGTGGTGGGAATCTGGGCGTTATTGACGGTGGCGGAAATGCGAGTTCCTTCCCGGGCGGGAGTTGTTGTGGTAGCCATAAGTGCGTCCTCTCAGGTATTGGTTGGTGCAGTCTTAGTAGATGCCGTGCGCCTCGGCAGGATGCGGCACAGGCGCAGGCCAATCTCAATGATAAGCGCGGCCGGGGGGTTTGTCTTGGGAGGCCCCTTGAGGTTGAACTTGAGATACCGGCAGCATTTTTCGCTTTATCTTCGCCCGCCAAGCGACGTAGAGTTAATAATTGACATGACGGATGAACCTCAACTCGGTTACGACGACGGACTGCCTTGCCCGGAGGTCGGCGCTTGGTCTGAAACGAAGTATCGCCTCGTAAGGCTTTACGATTCGCTGTTTTCAACAGGCATGAAGTTCAAGTGGGATTGCAGGGTGTACATCGATTTGTACTCGGGAGCCGGATATAACCGGGTCCGGAACACAAACAAAATTCTCAGCGGCTCACCACTTCTTGCGCTCACAGTCGCCGATCCTTTCGACAAGTACATCTTCTGCGAGAGGGACGAAGAGCTGTTAAAGGCGTTGGAAGTCCGCGCTAAGCGCATTGCTCCCGCTGCCGATGTGGCGTACATCCCAGGGGATTGTAACGAACAGGTTGATCGGATTTGCGGTGAGATTCCTCTTGGCTCCAAGGACAACACCGTGCTGGGCCTGTGTTTCGTGGACCCTTTCGATTTAGGCATAAAGTTCGAGACACTCCGAAAGATGTCGGCCAGGTTCCTGGACTTCCTGTGTCTTCTTGCTCTTCACATGGACGCCAACAGGAACTACTCCAGATATGTAAGCGAAGACTCGCGCAAAGTCGATGAGTTTCTCGGCACTGATAGATGGCGTGAAGCTTGGGTCGAGGCACAAAGTAACAGAATTCCGTTTCCCACGTTCCTGGCTCAACAATTCGCTGCGCAAATGCAGACTCTAGGGTATATCTCACTACCTCTGTACAAGATGAAAGAAGTTCGCTCCGGCGACAACAATCTTCCCCTGTATCATTTGGCACTCTTCTCCCGCAGCGCGCTGGCATATCAGTTCTGGGATGATGTTCTGAAGTATTCAACGGATCAAACCTCATTTGGGTTTTAGGGTGAATCGATGTCATTGGGATCCAAGATCGAATGGACGGATGCAACGTGGAACCCAGTTCGCGGCTGCACCAAGATCAGCCCGGGCTGCGCTCATTGCTATGCCGCTGTGTTTGCTGAACGATTCCGTGGCGTCAAAGGCCATCCTTACGAGCAAGGGTTCGATATTCGGCTCGTGCCGGAGAAACTGAATGAACCTTTGAAATGGCGCTCACCCAGGCGTGTGTTCGTCAATTCAATGAGCGACCTGTTTCATGAGGCTGTTCCAGACGACTACATTGCTTCCGTTGTGGATGTGATGGTCCAGGCAGATTGGCATACATTCCAGGTGCTTACGAAGCGGTCCCGGCGTATGCGCGACCTGCTAAGAACACGTCTGAGGTTTGCGGCAGCCAAACCGCACATCTGGTGGGGTGTGAGTGTCGAAAATAGAAAGCATGGATTGCCTAGGATCGACCACCTACGCTCCACACCAGCAGCAGTAAAATTCCTATCCATCGAACCGCTGCTAGAAGACTTGGGAACAATCAACCTCTCTCGCATTCACTGGGTGATTGTTGGCGGGGAAAGCGGATTCGGGGCCAGGCCAATGTTGCCGCAATGGGTGACCTCCATCCGCAGCCAGTGCCGGGAACATGGTGTTCCGTTCTTTTTCAAGCAGTGGGGCGGTGTACGCAAGAAGCGAACAGGGCGGCTCTTGGATGGACGAACCTACGACGAGATGCCACCGATAACGCTGAGAGTCCTCTCGGCATGAAGCTGCAAATTGCCTGCCCCAATCGCTACGTGCCGATGTCCATCCACTCCGGATGGTAATCCTTCCAGATGCCTGTGCTGGCCGAGATCTGGCGGACGGGAACGTCTTCGGCGTGCTTGGCGGTGCGCACCCACTCCCAGGCGTGCAGGATTTCCGAGCTGTCGAAGTAGCGCGTCTCGGCCTCAAGAATGGCTGCGCCCGCGGTGACGATCGCCACAATCTCTTCCCATTTGTCGGCGCCCACCACCGCCATGCGCGCGATGTGGTCGGTGTGCTTCTGGAGAAATCGCATTTCCTCCCAGCGCGCTCCCCAGTCGGCGCCATGCATCTGCGAAAGGTCGGCGAGAATGCCGATGGGCTTGTGTTTGCGCTCGGCAATCACGATTTCGAGCTGCGGCTCAAACGCCTTGATGTCTTCGGCCGTCAGCTTGCCGACCACTTTGAAACCCAGTACTCCCCCAAAGCTTTCCTTGAGACGTTCGATCATGGCGGTGCGTGCTCCTTCTGTTAGCAGGTCGAGATAACTGCAAGATACTGTTGTACACGATTGTCGGTATTCCATTGCATAAATTCCTTCACGCTTTGGCCGCGCTATGCAACACGGCTGGCAGCAGTCTCAGGCTTCGGAACCAGCTGAACGCTAATGCCGAAAAGGGGCTGTTTCGGCGGCAGCTTAGACGGCGCTGCCTGCCGCCAAACTTTTCGGGGTCTCGGGCCCCGCGGACGGACTCGCGGCAAGCCTCTGATGGTCGACCCAGCGGGCCCGAATGCGCAGGAATGGCCACTCAATCACAAGAAAGGTGACGGCAGCCACAAACAGACTAGCAGCTAGACACAAGAAATAGACAGCCCACAAGCCGAAGATGCCGCGACTCGACCAGCCGGAGAACCAATTGCGCATGAGGATCAGCATACCAGTGTGGTTAAGGTAGAGGCCAAACGAGAGGCGACTCACCAGGTAGAAGACCCTCGAGCGGAGTATACCCGGTAGGGGGAGAGCAGAAATCGCATATAGCTCCAGCGAGCCGTAGATAAGGCCGAGCGCTGTGAAATTCAGCAATAGAGAGTCAATTCTGTAGAGTCCGAAACCACAAACTATCATCGTTCCAGCAGCCACCGCCGTGAAGGTTTTCAGGCGCAGCCAGGCCTTGTGGAAGACGGAAAGCCATGCTAGCAAGACTCCCACCGCAAGACCGTCGGCATGGGTATAAATCGGAAGGTACAACTCTATCCGCAAGTCGGTCTCAATCAGATAGGAGTGGGCAATCACCCAGGCGCGAGCTAAGACCAAGGCCACTATCGTTATACAGGGCACGATCCACAAGCGACGGGGCAACAGCATGAGTGCAAATAGCGACAGTAGTATTGGGGCGGCAATGTAAAACTGTTCTTCCGTTGATAGGGACCAACCACCCCCCAGTTGGCCGGGGAAGATGTTCGACAGAAAAAACCCATCGGGCCAGATAGTCGCAACGCTGCTCCGTTTGAAATACAGTGCGGCCGCGGCAAATATTACGAAACTGAAATATAGCGGCCAGATACGAAGCCCGCGACGTAGCAGAAAATGCCCAATGCGAATGCGCCCCGTGCGATCCAGTTCTTTCCATAGCTGGGTCCCGATTAATAGTCCACTCAAAACGAAGAACAGATCGACGCCGGTCCAGCCCCATCGGAAGATCTGAAAGTTCGGTATGAGAGGGGCGGCATGAAAGAAACCGGCATAATGTCCCGTGAATACCAGTAGGATGGCGGCACTGCGCAGGACGTCGAGTGCTGCAACATTTGCTCGAGGCGGATGAAAGAGATCGTCCAGCCCTTCCCTGAAACCAGCGGGAATTCTGATGGGTGCTTTCACGTTCCCGACCCTCATGAACTAACACTTCGGGCAGGCAGTTACTTTTTGTCTTCGACCATCTTCTCCACGATCTGGTCAATCGTGTCGAGCGCTTTCTTGGCGGGCATGGTGTCGTTGTTGGTCATGATGGAGAAGGCGATGTGCTCCCCGCGCTGCGTTGTGGCGTAGCCCGCCAGTGCGTACACGTGCGCCAGCGACCCCGTTTTGCCATGCACCAGACCCATCACCGGCGTGGTGCGAAAACGTTCGGCGAGCGATCCATCCACCCCGGCGATAGGCAGCGTATCTTCGTAGAGCTGACCCCAGGGTTGCCGGTGACAGTAGAGCAGGATGGCAACCACTGCGTCGGGAGTGACCAGGTTCTCGCGTGATAGTCCCGAGCCGTCGAGAAACACGAACTGTTCCGGCTTGATCCCGGCGCGAATCAGGAAGCCGCGCAGAACTTCCAGGCCGCCCTGAATCGAGCCCGACGTGCCCTTCTCCTTGCCCAGCAAGCGCAGCATCAGCTCGGCGTGCAGGTTCTGGCTCACCTTGTTGATGACCCGCAGATCTTGCGCGATCGGCTGCGACTGATAGCTGGCCAGCACCAGCGGCGCGGGGTTCGGCGGGCGCGTCGTGTCGCCGCCGCCGGAAGCCATCGAAGTGACGCTGAAGGTTTGCGTGGACGCAAGTTCGGTGTGATGAGTGCGCGCGCGTCCGTAGATGGTGACGCCCCGCTCTTCCAGCAGTTCGCGGAAGAGCCTCGCGCTGAAATCGGCGGGGTCCTCGATGGCCAGGGCTTCCCCGAAGCCGGGGTCATCCTGCGGGATGTTGCCCCAGAAGGTGAGCTGATTCGATCCGGGTTCGCGATTGATCGACACCGTGCGCGGTCCGGTTCCTTGCGGCGTGGTCATCACCCGGTTATCGATTTTGTAATACTCGGGAAACGGGACAACGGTCAGGAACGCGCGCTCGCCGGGGCGGTCCGCCGGCATGATATTCACGAAGATGACGTTGTCATTGATGGTCAGCGCCGAAACCGGTGCGCCCCATTCCCGCGCCAGATCGTCCTGCGACCAGCCTTCGCTGTAGCGCTCGAAGACGAAGTAGGAATCGTCGGCCACCACGTCGCCATCGATGTATTTCAAGCCCTGCTGGACAAGCTGGTCGGCGAGAGTCTGTAAGACTTGGATGGGCGGCGTCTTGCGTTCCGTGTGCATGTTGTAGGGAAGCGTACGTCCCGAGAGGTTGGGATCGCCGCGTCCCACCAGCACCAGATCGGAGTTGAGCCGGCCGTACTTGTCGAGCGTGCCCGTGGTTTCCACCGTGGTCTTGAAGCGATAGTCGGGTCCGATCAGCCCAAAGACGGCCGCCGTGGTGAACAGCTTGGTGTTCGACGCAGGGGTAAAAAGTTTGTCCTGGTTGAGGGCGTAGAGCGGCTTGCCGGTGTCCATCGAAACCGCATAGATGCCCCAAAATCCGCGCGCCGCCTCGGGATCGCTCAGGATCTTGTCGACCTCGGAAGCCAGCCTCTTCTCCTCACTCGGCTTCTTGTCGGCCTTGTTGTTGCTTGCGGCAAAAGCGGACGTAAGCAGCGCGCCGAGCAGGACAAAGGAGGCGAGATGGCGAACCCGGTACATAGGGCTACTGCTCTGGATTTTAGCACTGGCAGGCAAGGCTGCCATATTTCATTTTGCGGCAGGAATGTTGTACCTTCGCGCCCATTACAATTGTTTCATGCGTCCTCACTTTCGCTGGCAGCTACGGTCCCGCACGCTGGAGTTGGGCCGGCGAACTCTCATCATGGGAGTGCTGAACGTTACCCCGGATTCGTTCTCCGACGGAGGCGAGTTTCTGCAGCCGGAACGCGCCGTGCAGCATGCGCTGCACATGCTGGACGAAGGCGCCGACATTCTGGACCTGGGTGGCGAGTCCACCCGTCCGGGAGCCCGCCTTGCCGGCGATGAGGCCAGCGCCTCAGTAAACTCAAACCCTAGGCCGGTGGTCACCGAGGAGGAAGAACTGCGCCGGGTGATGCCGGTGTTGCACGGCATCCTGCAAGCGCGGCCGGAAACGGTCATTTCGGTGGACACCTACAAAGCAGGCGTAGCCCGCGCGGCGGTGGGCGCAGGCGCGGAGATCGTCAACGATGTCAGCGCCTTTCAGTGGGACCCCGAGATGGGGCGGACCTGCGCCGAATTGCAGTGCGGCGTGGTGCTGATGCACACCCGCGGACAGCCCGAGGAATGGCGCAATCTCTCCCGTGATCCCAACATCACGGAATTGGTGGAGCATGACCTCGCCAACCTGCTGCTCATTGCCCTGCATGGTGGGGTCCAGAGGCCGCGCATCGTGCTCGATCCCGGCTTCGGCTTCGGCAAGAATTTCGAAGAGAACTATCCCCTGTTGGCGCATTTCGATCGCTTGCAGCGCTTCGGATTCCCGCTGCTGGCCGGGACCTCGCGCAAATCGTTTGTGGGACGCAGCGTCGGCCAGCGCGCCGGCAAGGACGCGCCGCCCTCGGAACGGCTCTATGGATCGGTGGCTGCCATGGTCGCCAGCATCTTGCGCGGCGCCCACGTCGTGCGCGTCCACGACGTGAAGCCAGCGGTGGAAGCCGCCGCCGTCGCCGATGCAGTGCTTGCTGCAGCGGGCGGGGCTTGAGCAAATCCGCGAACTGTCATCCTGAGCGAGGAGCGAAGCGACGAGTCGAAGGACCCCTATTGCCACAAGATCACTATGTGGTTGGCTGCCAGAGCGAGACAGTTGAGAAATCACGGCGCGATCTTCAGGCTACACAAGAAAGCGCTAACCCACACCACGAATCCCCCGGTCCCCACATAGATATACAGGCGCCGCTCGAACGGATTGTGAATGGTCGGCAGCGGCAAGGGAGCGCCCAAGGCGCGGTGAAACCAAGCGCCCAGCAGACCGCCAAATCCGATGAGCGTGGTGGCCCCGCCAAAAGCCAGGCCGGCGACGATGAGGATGAAACTGAGGCTGAACACAACTCACCCCAACTCCTTGCCCAACAGCCTAGACCTTGTGCGACACTTTCCGCAACTGGCCTGGCAGGGAGCCGCAGGCTCCGAATCTCGGAAGCATGGTGACAAAAAACGAAAAGGATCAGAATGGGGACACTGCGAGATGAGAAGGGTCAAACATCCGCCGGGTTCTGAGGCGGGACTTCGTACTCCTTTATGTCTGTGCCAACAGCAATCAGATTGATCTCGATGACGCGGTTCACGAGATCGCGATCGCCAACGTAATCCAACGCGGCTGCGAGGAGTGCGCGCTGAATTGCCGGGGCTACGTTGGGGACGATGATTATCAGACCCGCGTGAATCTGCTCCTGCTGAAACAGCCGCCGGAAATCGATGGCATTGTTAGTGACGAGAGTGAAATCTTTGTCCCGGATTCTGGGCATCACCTCATGATCTTTGAGACCACTCATGCCCAAATGAGCTACGTGGTACGCCTCGTACAGCCGGTCGGTAGCCACTTTCACCAGGCTGGTGTGCAGGCATTCATCGATCAACAACGTGACTCTACGCGACACGCCCCAGCTTGCCCTTCTTCCGCCCCACCGGTTTTTTGCTATGCCAGGGCTGGACCGGTGGGCGGCCGCGTTTCGGGTGCGTTGCCGCGTAGATGCGGGCATACTCGGCCATTTCGCGCGTCAGCGAGGGATATCCATCCAGAATCTCGTCCAGCGCCGTCTCTCGTTCGATCATGTCAGCAACCAGGTAAACCGGAATTCTCGTTCCCCGAAACACCGGTGTGCCTCCCATGATTTCTGCGTCGGAATGAATCATGGTGGTGGTCCGCTCCAGCTCTCTGCGCTTGCTGTTCAGCTTCATTCTGGCTCCTCCAACGTCGATGATCAGCGCATCCGTGTACCTGAGCCGCCTTTCTTGCGGCTTTCGCAACACCCGCCGGAACACTTCCTTGCGCACGCGCAGCGGTAACTGGTCCAGGCCCTCGGCATGGAGCTGCAAGCACACCAAGCTCTCATAAGGAACGTAGCGGCGGCGTCCTCTCCCCGCACGAACCGTCCGTACCGGTACAGCCGCGTCTTCAATCGCCTTATTGATTGCTTTCACCGACAAACCGGTCATCCACGACGCTTCCGCGGCTGTGAACCCTGTAGCATGCATGTGGTAAAGATACCCTGAACAGGGACTAATTTCAATCGGGATGTAGCTGCGCCGTGGATCGCAGCTGGTCGCGGACGATGGGTCGACGTCGATCTGGCGGGTAAGTTATGCCGGGAAGTAACGGAACCGTAGCCGGTGCGACCCAGGTTTTTCCGCGGCTCAGCTTTTCTCCCGGTTTGCTTCGCCACCCTCCGGCCCGTAGAAAAATACCCACGTCGCGAAGTCGTCGGTAAACTCTACGAAGCGATGTTGCTCGCCGGCGGCGACGAACAGAACATCTCCCGGACCAAAGCTCACTTCTTTTCCTTCCCGTTCAAAGCGTCCCGTGCCGGTGGCGATCACGTAGATCTCGTCGCGCGTGTGGGGGTGCTGATGATCGGCGCTGCGCGGCGCATACAGCTTCACCGTAAGCGTGCCGTGGCGAAACAATTCCACCGAGCGCTCGCCATTAGGGCCGGGCAGTTGCTCCAGCCCGCTCATTGCCTTCAGGTAACCGGGAACGATTTTTCCTTCGATCTTCATGGTGACGCCGGCGCCGAACTCGGTTCGGCCTTCGCTTTTGGTTTCCACGCGCCTACGATGATGCCCATCAGAATGCAGCCCAGCAGCGGGTAGGCGGCAGAGATCATGATGAACGAAACCGCGCGAATTTCAAAGACCATTTCCGTGACCATCGCAAATGCGGCCGCCAAGCCTACCAGGAGTCCAACGCCGGCTCCGCTTACCAGATTGTGGCTTTGGCAGATGCTGAGCACCCGGGCGATAACGCAGGCGATCAAGATGCTGCAGATGAGCGAGATGATATAGGGCCAGAAGTTGGGATGGGCCATGTACGCCTGCAACTCCTCCGGCGGTATGCGGGTGCCCGCCTGCCACGGTGCGCGGAAGCACGTGAACCACACCGCCCCCAGTATCCAATCCGCAATGCCTGCCGAAACCACGGCGGCCCTGTTCAATCGCATCGCTTCGCCCCTCCTGAGTGTGCGCGGAGACAATATCCTGTTCCGAGGGTCTGACGCAACTGGAGAACTGCGATTCGCAAATGCTGCAAGCGTTCCTTGACACTGCGTCCTGCATTCTCTACGGTATTTACGCCGATGCAATATCGCCGATAACCCATGGCAACGCGTGTCAAATTCGCTCTGGCTGTGCTGCTGTTGGCTGGGTGTCCTTTCACATGGGCTGAGAAGATCGCCGATATTCGTCCCCAGGGCTACGTTACCGATCTCGCCCACGTCATCGATCCCACCACCAAAGCCAGGCTGGAGACGCTGTGCGCCGAGGTCGAGCAAAAGACCGGCACGCAAATTGCGGTCGTGACCGTGAACTCCCTCGAGGGCCGCACCAGGGAAGACTATGCGGCGGATCTCTACAAGCAGCTCGGTGTCGGATCGAAGAAAGACAACCGCGGCGTCTTGCTTTTACTGGCGCCCAAGGAGCATCAGTACAAGATCGAGATTGGCTACGGGTTGGAGCCGGTGATCAACGATGCTCGCGCAGGCGACATCGGGCGGGAGATGGTGCCCAATCTGCGCAGCGGAGACTACAGCGCTGCGGTGCTCGTCGGTACAACTCGTGTGGCCCAACTGATAGCAGCGGACAAAGGTGTGCAGTTGAATGGCGTACCGGCCTCCCAGCCCAGCGCGCCCGCGCCTGCATGGCAAACGGCGTGGTGGCTCCCGTGGCTGATCGTCGTGATCATCTTGGTCGTCATCCGGGCTATTTCGCGCTCGACGCGTGGCGGCGGTCGCGGTCCGCGATCACGCGGAGGCGGGGGGGCCGCGCTTCCATGGTTTCTGTTGGGCAGCGCACTGGGCGGCCGTGGAGGTGGCTGGGGCGGCGGGTTTGGTGGCAGCTCAGGAGGCTACTCGGGCGGCGGCGGATTTGGCGGCTTTGGTGGCGGCATGAGCGGCGGTGGCGGCGCGGGCGGCAGTTGGTGAACTACTACGGCGGGAGCGACAATCGATGAAGAAACCGGAAAGCAAACTGCAGGAACTCGTTACCCGATTGCAGCAGGCGTGCGGCGAAAATCTGGTGTCCATCGTGCTATATGGCTCCGCGGCCCGCGAAGATTTCCACGAAGAATTCTCCGACGTGAACGTGCTGGTTGTGGTGCAGCACTTGAAACCGAGTTCGTTTGCGGCGATCTCGGCAGTCCTGCACTGGTGGAGTCACGACGAGAAACTGCGGCCGCCGATGATCATGACCCTCGACGAGCTGCGTGAGTCCGCCGATGTGTTCGCGATAGAGTTGCTGGATATTCAGCGCTCGCATAAGACGCTGTTCGGCCAGGATGTGGTGACCGCGATCGATGTGCCCATGAATCTGCACCGCGTCGAGGTGGAACACGAACTGCGGACCACGCTGCTGCGGTTGCGCCACCACTTGCTGCTGAGTCCTGACAACCAGGACGAACTTCGTGCGGTGCTGGCAAAGTCGATCACCAGCGTTCTCACGCTGTTCCGCCATGCCTTGATCGCGTTGGGGCAGGATCCGCCGCAGGCGAAGCCGCAGTTGCTGGAAACCGCCGGGGAGGTTTTTGGATTCGAAGTGCAGCCGTTGCGTTCAATCCTGGCGTTGCGCAACCAAGGCCCGCATTCGGAGAACTTGCACCAGCGATACCATGCGTACATGAGCGCAATTCAGCGGGTCGCTCACGAACTGGATGCGCGCGTACCCAAGAAGCAGTTGCAGAAAGTGACCTAGGAAGATGTCCATCTGGCAATGATCGGCGGGGAGGGAGTGGGCATGAAAAAAGGAATCATCGTACTGATCGTGATTGTTTTGCTGCTGCTCTGGATCGGCGGCACATTCGTTGGCCATCGCAACCAGATGGTGCGCAAACGCGAAGCCGTGAATGCCGCCTGGTCGCAGGTGGATGTCGTTTTGCAGCGCCGGGCCGACCTGATCCCCAACCTCGTTGAAACGGTGAAAGCCTTTGCGATCCACGAGGAGAAGGTCTTCGGCGACATTGCCGCAGCGCGCGCCGCCATGATGGGAGCGAAGACGCCGCAGGAAAGGATCGCCGCCAACGGCCAGCTCGATTCCGCTCTCAGCCGCTTGTTGGTCGTCGTGGAGAATTATCCGCAACTGCGGTCGAACGAAAACTTTCTGCGGCTGCAGGACGAGCTGGCGGGCACGGAGAACCGCATCGCCATCGAACGCCGCCGTTACAACGAGACCCTGCAAGACTACAACACGTATATCGGCTTGTTTCCGAACAATATTGTCGCAAGCCTTTCAGGGTTTACCCGCAACGATGCCTACTTTAAGACGGACGAGGGAGCACGGCAGGCTCCAAAAGTGAATTTTGGCGGAGCGCCAGCGCAGCAGCCAGCTCCAGCCCCGACGAAATAATCGTTAGGTACTTTACGGAGACCAGCGCTTCAGAGCCTACTCTGAGCGGGGCCAAAGCGCCTGCGTTCTTCATTCTTGTCATCACGAGCGGGCTTGAGCCCGCGAGGGATGTGCTTTTGAGTTGACAGAAAAAGCAGATTCCGCGCGCCAAAACGGGCACTCGTAATGACAATTCATACGCACAATTTCTAGATGGCTTTATACAACCTGCCGCTCCCGCACCTCCCCACTGCGGTTCGCCGCGGCAACTGCGCACGCCGCCCGTTCGAACGCCCGCTCCAGGTCGGCGATGAGGTCGTCCACATCCTCGATCCCCACCGACAGCCGTACTAGGTCCGTCGCCAACGAGCGTGCCTGACGCACCTCCGCCGGAATGCTGGCGTGCGACATGCATCCCGGCAGGCTGATCGAGGAATTCACGCTGCCGAAGCTCACGCTGATGCGGAACAATTGCGTCGCCTCCACCACTTGCTTCGACACTTCGAACGAACCGGTCTCGAAGCTGATCACCGCCCCTGCGCCGCGCGCCTGCTTCACATGCACATCGTGACCGGGATGGCTGGCCAGCCCCGGGTAATGCACGCGCTGCACCGCGGGATGCGCGCTCAAGAAATTCGCCACCTTGAGCGCATTCGCCTGTTGGCAGTCGAGGCGCAGCTTCAGGGTCTTCACGCCGCGCAGCAGCAGGTAGCAGTCGAAGGGCCCAAGCGCTGAGCCTTCGCCGTTCTGAATAAAATAGATTTGCTCCGCCAGTTCGGGCCGCTTCACTGCAACCACGCCTGCGGTGACGTCGCTGTGGCCGCAAAGATACTTGGTGGCCGAGTGCACAACGATGTCGGCACCCAGATCGAGCGGATTCTGCAAGTACGGCGACATCGCGCTGCTATCCACGCACAACAGCGCGCCATGCTGGTGAGCCAAGTCGGCCAGCTTGCGGATGTCAACGATCCGCAGCAGCGGGTTCGTCGGCGTCTCGACGTAAAGCAGTCGCGTTCGGGGTGTAATCTGCGCCGCGAAGGTCTCGATGTCGCACGCATCGGCATAACGGACAGTCACGCCAGTGCGGTCGAGGATTCTGGAAAACAGCCGGTAGGTCCCACCGTACAAATCATCTCCGGCAAGAATCTCGTCTCCCACCGAGAGCAATCGCGCGACCGCGCTGATCGCCGCCAAACCGCTGGAGAAACAGAAAGCGCGGTCGGCATTCTCCAATCGCGCCAGATGGTCCTCGAGCACGGTGCGGGTTGGATTCCCGCTGCGCGAGTAATCGTAGCGGCCGAAAGTGTCCGCCTCTTCCTGCTCGAACGTTGCGGTCTGGTAGATCGGCGTGGCGATCGGCCGGAACGGATCGTCCGGACAGGCGTTGAACGTAAGCAGTCGGCTGGCGAATTTCATGAGGCCCTCCCGGCGACCAAAAATTCCTCGGCAACACCCACTTGTTGGGCGCGGTAGATGTCGCACACGTCGGCCATCACCGACACCGCCGTGGGCCATCGTCCGGCGCCTTTGCCGCGCACCTGCACCACGTCGCCGCTCTGCGATTCGATTTCGAGGCAGTTCTCTTCGTTGATGGTTTGCGCGAAGGCGTGAGTGTGTGCGAACAGTTGGGGAGCGATGCGCGCTCGCAACCCGAACTTATCCTGACTCAACGATGCGACCAGGCGAACCGAGTGCCCCGAGCGCGCGGCATCTTGAACAGCGTCGCTGTCGAACTTTTCAATGCCGGTGCGCTCGATGTCGGCTGGATTTAGCCACGCGCCGAAAGCGGTCTGCGCCAGCAGCGCGAGTTTGTGCGCGGCATCGCTGCCATCGAGGTCGGAAGTCGGGTCCTGCTCGGCAAAACCCAGTCGCTGCGCTTCACCCAGCGCATCTTCGCGACTCAGGCCTTCCGCCAGACGGTCGAGAATGAAATTGGTGGTCCCGTTCACCACGCCGTGCAACGTGCGGATGCCGCTGGTCTGAGCGATGCGGCCCACCTGCTCCAGCATCGGCACACCGCCACCGACGGCTGCCGAGTACAACAATTGCACGCCGGCGAACTCCGCGATTCGGCGAAGCTGTTTGCCGTGGCGACCCACCACCAGCTTGTTCGCGGTAATGACATGCTTGCCCGACTTCAGCGCCGCCTCAATCAATTCCCGCGCCGGCGACAGACCGCCGATCAGTTCGATGATCACGTCGCAGTCCGAACTGACGACCTCCCAGGGATCGTGAGTGAGCAAAGCCGGAGGAATGCCGTCCTCGCGCTCCAGGCGGCGAACGGCAACGCGTCTGACATCGAAGGTCTCCGGATGAGCGGCCAGGGTGCGATAGACGCCCAGTCCGACAGTACCGGCCCCAAGCAGGCCGACGCGCAACGGCGTCGCCGAGGGGAACTGGTCGGCAAACGAAATGGGAAGGCCGCAGATGAGAGTAGGCGAATCGGAGTTCAGGGTCGCCACTTCAATGGTGAGCCCGTGCTGCTCGGCAAATTCGATCGCCCTGGGCTGCACCACGCCGTTGCCGACGCGCACCGCCTGCGCCCAACCGACCGTGCTATAGCGGCGCGGGACATTGACCGTGTCGGCCGGATCGTGTTCGAAGATGCCGTTCACATCTTTGACCAGCCGGCAGCGCTCGGCCTTTAAGTGATGGGCCACGAAGACGGCAGTCAAATCGGAGCCGCCACGGCCCAGAAGGGATAGAGTTCCATCCTCCTGACGTCCGACGAATCCGGGCACCACGGCCACCGAAGCATTTTCCAAAACGCTTAGCACCCGTAGAACGTCGATGCCACAAGGCTCCGCGTTCAATACCGGGCCGCGGGTCCGCAGGCCGAGCCGGACTTCATCCACGACCACCGAATGTAATCCCGCGCGTTCGAGCGCCAGGGCCAGCAGCGCCGCCGAAGTAGCTTCGCCGGTTGCGACCAGGGTTGCCACGGCTTCATCACTCAGATTGGGGCCGTATGTCTGAGCGCGCGCCAGCAGGGAATCGGTAGTCGATCCGATCGCTGAAACCACTGCAACAACCCGGTGCCCGTCGCGCGTCCAGCGGTAAATTTCCTGTACCGCCTTGGAGAGATCGGCTTCGCAACACAGCACCGAGCTGCCAAACTTTAGAACTGTTATCGGGTAACGATGCATGATGCCCTCCCAGCTTTTTCGGTTGCGACTGCCAGCGCCTGTTCCAGGTCGGCAATAATGTCTTCTGGCGACTCCAGGCCAACCGAGAGCCTGATCAGGCCATCGGTAATGCCAATCGCTTTGCGCGTCTCTACAGGCACATCGCCGTGGGTCATGGAGGCCGGATGGGTGATCAGCGTCTCGACCGCGCCCAGGTTCTCGGCCAGCGAGCAGAGACGCACGGAGTTCATCAGCTCCACGGCGGCCTCGGCGCCGGCTGTGATCTCGAAGGCGAGCATGCCTCCGTGCGCCACATGCTGGCGTTCCGCCAATGCCTTCTGCGGAAATGAGGCGAGCCCGGGATAATGCACGCGCTCCACTGCGGGATGCGATTCCAGCCACTGAGCAACGATGCCAGCGTTCTCGGAATGCAGCTTGAGCCGCACCGGCAACGTCTTGATCCCGCGCAGCGTCAGCCAGGCATCCTGCGGCGACTGGATGCAGCCCGTGGTTTTGCGAATCAAACGGAAGCGTTCCAGCAGTTGTTCGTCGTGCGTCGCCAGCGAACCGCCCACGGTCGCGTTATGCCCCTCGATGTACTTGGTGGTGGAGAGCACGCTGATGTCGGCGCCGAGTTGAAACACGGGTTGCAGCACCGGCGTCAGGAAAGTGTTGTCCACCGCAAGACGCACACCGTGCCGGCGCGCCACGGCTGCAATGGCCGGGATGTCGCACAGCTTGAGCGTCGGATTTCCCGGCGTCTCGATGAAGATCAACTTCGTTTGCTGTGTGATGGCCTGCTCGACCAGCTCCGCGCGCGATGCATCCACCAGCGTGTGCTCGATGCCGAGTCCACTTAGCAGTTGTTGGCACAGGCGCACCGTGCCGCCATAGACCACTTCGGAAATGACCACGTGATCGCCGGATTTGAGCAGTGACAGAAACAGCGTTGTGATTGCTGCCATGCCAGTGGCAAAGCAGACGGTCGCCGGCGTTCCTTCGAGCGCAGCCAAGGCGCGCTCGAGCGCGTCCACGGTTGGGTTAGCCGCGCGCGAATAGGTGAATCCCTTGTGCACGCCAACCGCTTGTTGCACAAAAGTTGTCGATTGATAGATCGGCTGAAGAATGGCGCCAGTGGTCGGATCAGGTCCCAGTCCGCCATGGATCGCAATGGTAGGTATGTCGTAATTGCCGTGAGACACGGTGGATCTCCCTTCGAGGTACCCAACGAATGCCGCTCTGCGCTTGTTGGGGTGGTCGATTGTCTGAGCGAAATATGGGCTAAAACAAAATCGCCGCCGGTGTAAGCCCCAGGCGGCCGCTCAGTGTAGGGAGATTGTTAGGTGCGTGATCACACTCCCGACGCAGGCACGGCGCCACCTGGGGCGCACATGGCCATAAACATTCGGGAATTGATCAGCAAATGCATAGTCAAAATCTGATCACAAGGACCAGTGACAAAAGCATAGCACAGACGAAATGTCTGTCAAGCAGAAGATGACGAAAGTCCTACCACTTTAGAAGTGTTATGTTTTCCCAGATGAAACCTTCTAGGATGATTGACTACATGTATAACAACATGTCGGGTCACATCGGGGGCCGCTGTCGATACACCGGTGGTGAAACCACAATGATCGTGAGATATCTCTGCATATCGTTGTGCTTGCTAGGTGGCGCTTCTCTGAGGGCTCAAGTTGCGCCACCCTCAGGGGCTTGGCGGCAGACAAATGTGACGTGGAAGAAGCCGCCCGCTGAGCTGGAGTTGAAGCAGCGTTATTCGGAAGCGAGAATCCTCTACTTCAGCCCCGATCAAAGGTTCGTTCTGATGTCTGGAACGGTCATCCAAGGCCCCACATCTGAGGAGATAAGTCAGGGTGATGGTCGGGTCGTTTACTTAGGAACATGGAAGCTGACCGGCAACTCCCTTCAGGTGGAGTACCGATTGGTAAGCCGGACGGTTGCAGAGGAGGGCGAAACGCTCCCCGGCCCAGTTCACAGCGAAGGTGTCCGGGTTAGAGGCAGCACGCTCTTGTTCCAAAAGGGTCGCTTCAGGCGGGATGACAAGCTAGACGACGAGCTCAAAGCCATCCTTCAGGGTGAAAGCGCTCGTCAGGGAACATCGAACGGACACCCGTAATCATGAACCGGAAAGCACGGAAAGGGCGCGATCCGGATATGGGAATTGACTATCTAGAACTCATCAACCGATCACCTAAATCGTTTTGGGTGTATCAGGGCACAACTTTCTTGGTCGTGCCGAAGGAAGCGCAGCAAAGTTCAGAGCCTTAGCCTTTGCAAAAACAGGTCCTTCAGGGGCTGAAGCCCAAGTCGTTTTTGATTCGTTGCGGCACAGTTGAAGCCGTGCCCTGACACGAAGCGGTTCATGTAAAGACGTGCCCTGAGATAAAGCGATTTATGTAAAGCCATGCCCTGAGACAAAGCGATTTATGTGATCGCTGAATACCCACTGTGCTGTACATACAAATTCTGCGAGGACACGCTTGTACACTCCCCACAGCCCCCTACTGCCGAATCCTCGGGTTGAACACCGAATACAGCAGGTCGGTAAGGAAGTTCACCAGCACGTAAGTCAGCCCGATCATCAGGATGCAGCCTTGCACCAGGTAATAGTCGCGGTTGGAGATGGCCGTGATGGTGAGCCGCCCAATTCCCGGCCACGAGAAGATCGTCTCGGTCACGATGGCGCCGGCCAGCAGCGCTCCAAATTGCAATCCGACGACGGTGAGAATCGGGATCATCGCATTGCGCAGGGCATGGCGGTAAACCACGGTGCGCTCAGGCAAACCTTTGGCGCGCGCAGTGCGGATGTAATCCTGTCCCAACTCTTCCAGCATCGAGGTGCGAATCATCCGTGTAAGGATGGCGGCCAGCGCTCCACCCATGGTGATCGCAGGAAGCACCAGGTGGGCCAGCGATCCCGAGCCTGAGACCGGCAGCCAGCCCAATTCAATCGCGAAAAACAAGATGAGGATTGGCCCCAGCGCGAAGTTGGGGAATGACAATCCCAGCAGCGAGACGAAGCTGAGCAGCCGATCGTCCCAACGATTGCGGCGCAGCGCCGATCGAACTCCGGCGGGAATCGCCAACGCGAGCGCGACCAGCAACGCCGCCAGCGTCAGTTCCATGGTGGCAGGATAGGCCTGCGCGATCACGTGGCCGACATTCTGATTGAGGCGCAGCGAGCGTCCCATATCGCCGTGCAGAAGGCCGCGCCAGTAATTCACGTACTGTTGCCCCAGTGGAGCATCCAGCCCGTAGGCATGACGCGCCGCGGCGACGTCGGTGGCGGCGGCTCCTTCGCCCAGCATCTGCTGGATGGGGTCGCCCGGCACCAAGTGAATCAGCAGGAAGACCACCGACACTACCAGCCAGACGACCGGCAGCATGTACAGCGATCGCGAGAGCAGGTAGCGTGGCATCATCCTTGGGCCAGAGGCGTCGCCGATGAGGATGGCACCGGGGACTGTGGTTGCGTCCCTTCGATGGTTACGCTAACCACGCGCAGTCCGTCCATGGCGGCGACGGTGTAGCGGCGGCCCTGGTATTCAAAGCTGTCGCCCACCTCGGGGATCTTCTGCAGTTGCGCCAGCATGAAGCCGGCGAGGGTTTCGAAGCCTTCGTCGCGCGGCAGCGCAAGGTGATATTGCGATTCCAGATCGCGAATGTTGACCGAGCCCTCCAGGGTCATCGAGGTAGCGCCCGGCGCAAGCCGCGGCTCGGTGATATCGAACTCATCCTCAATTTCGCCCACCAGTTGCTCCAGCACGTCTTCCACCGTTACCAGGCCGGCGGTCGATCCGAACTCGTCCACCACCACCGCCAGGTGCCGCTTGCGAATCTTGAACTCGAGCAGCAAATCGGGAAGCGGCTTGGTCTCGGGCACTACCAGCACCTCGCGCATGATGTGGTGCACTTGCAGGCCGCTGGGCCGGCTGACCGGTCTGCCGGACGCGGTGCGGCTCACCCGGTAGCGCAGCCAGCGCATCAGGTCCTTGGCGTACAACACCCCGATGATGTGTTCGGGGCCGCGCTGCACATCGTAGACCGGCACGCGTGAGTGTTGCTCGTCCACCGCGCGCTGCAAGGCTTCTTCCAGCGAAATGTTGCCCGGCAACGAGAAAATATCGCGGCGCGGGACCATGATCTCGCGCACCGAAATGTTTTCCAGCTCGAGCGCGCGATGGATCAACTCCTCCTGCGTGGGCGCCAGCATTCCCAAGCGGCGGCTGGCGGAGACCATCAGCTTCAACTCCTCCGACGAGTGCACGCCGCCTTCGCGCACCTGTCGCATGCCGAACGCTCGCAAAGCGACGCGAGTGGACGCGGTCATGAATGCCAGAAACGGCGCGCTGATGGTCATGAAGAAATCCATCGGTCCGGCGACCGCCAACGCCACCCGCTCGGTACGCTGCAAGGCAATCGTCTTGGGAACCACCTCTCCGAGGATGACCACCAGATAGGTGATCAATATGAAGGCTGTGGCGACGGAGACACCATGCGCGTAAAGCCGGGAGTGGGGTAACGGGCGGAACAGCGGTTCCAGAATGCGGGCCATGGAGGCCTCGCCGATCCAGCCCAAGGCCAGGCTGGCCACGGTGACGCCGAACTGCACGGTGTTGAGGACGTGGTCGAGCTTCTGATGCAGCTTGTGGACGGTGCGCGCCCCCAGGCGGTGGGCCGCGATCATTTGTTGCAGTCGCGTTTCGCGCACGTTCACCAGCGCGAATTCAGCGGCCACAAAGAAGGCGTTTGCCGCGATCAGCAACACCACCACCACGATGCGCAGCACAACGAAAGTAACCATGAAGCTGAAATCTTACCATCGGAGAAGGGACCGGAGCGGCTGGCAGGCGTTACAGGACAGGTCGGCGCAAGCGCAATCTCACATCTCAGGAGTTGTCATTACGAGCGAAGCGAGGAATCTGCTTTTGTTAGCGCTGGAACGACTGTTAGGGGAAAAGCAGATCCTTCACAGCCTGAACCTTACCCCAACAAGCGCAAAAACGGCGCTCGTTGGGGGTCCGGTTCGGCTGTTCGTGATGACAATTCAAAATCACCGGACATGGCTTATGCAGCAGTCAATAGCCCGCGAGGAAAGCAGGGCTACCGCCGCGCTTTCTTCGACGCTTTCTTGGGGGCCTTTTTTGCCACTTTCTTGGGAGCCTTCTTTGCCGCCGACCTTGTAGTGCCCTTTGCGCCGCGCTTTGCCGCCGCACGCTTGGCGGGGCGGATGGGATGCAACAACCACGGATCGGGTCCAGCGTTGTCGGCGGGTTGCTTCTCCGGCGGCCCAGAGTTTTTCCCCGCAGCCGCTTGCTTCAACCTGCGAATGTCTTCGGCCTGCTCTTCGGCCATCATGCCGAAGTAATCCTTGATGGTAGGCAAAGCGGGAGTGTCGGCGATCTGCACAAGCTTGCGTGGTGACATGCTCAGCTAAGATACCGCGATTGCCGTCGGGATGTCACGGCGATAAACGGAACTGATAGCCGCCATAAATAGTTTGAATTTCTCATCCGCCGCCAAACCGCGTATCAAATTCACATAAGCAAAAACTGAAGGGAAACCGCCGGCCACGCGCCGGCACACTCTTTTCATTTCCGGGCTCCGCCAAGGCCTGAACCATGGTTTTCGCGCGGGCCGGCGCAGATCCAGTCGGTTTCAATTTAGTCGATGTCAGTCTCGCAACAGGAGTTATCAATGCGGTGGTTTCAGAAGTTGCTCCCGTTCGTTGTGTTGATCTTGTTGGCAGGCACTCTGGTGGCGCAATCGCCGCCGGCTGCGACTCCGGGGGCAAACGAAGGGGTGGCGCAGGGCGACCGCATCGCGCAATTGCAGCAGCAGATCGCCGATGCCAAAGGCTCGGCGGATAACGCGTGGATGCTGGTCAGCGCCGCCCTGGTCCTGATGATGACCGGCCCGGGCCTGGCGCTCTTCTATGGCGGCCTGGTGCGCAAGAAAAATGTGCTCGCCACCATGATGCAGAGCTTCGCCATGATGGCGGTCATCACCGTGCTGTGGGGCATCGTCGCCTACAGCCTGTGCTTCGCCTCCGGCAACAGCTTCCTCGGCGGATTGAGCCACGCCTTTCTGCACGGCGTCGGCGCGCAACCGGATGTCGACTACGCCGCGACCATCCCGCAACAGACCTTCATGATTTACCAATTGATGTTCGCCATCATCACTCCGGCGCTGATCAGCGGCGCCTTTGCCGAACGCATGAAGTTCAGCGCCATGGTGCTGTTCATGGTGCTGTGGTCACTGTTCGTTTATGCGCCCATGGCCCACATGGTTTGGGGCAAGGGCGGCCTGCTGAACGCCGGCCTTGGCGGGCGTTTTCCCACCCTCGATTTCGCGGGTGGCACCGTGGTGCACATCACCTCGGGAGTTTCGGCTCTGATTTGTGCCACCTACCTCGGCCGCCGGCTTGGCTATCCAACTGAGCCCATGCCGCCGCACAGCGTAGTGCTCAGTTTCATCGGGGCGTGTTTGCTGTGGGTGGGCTGGTTCGGCTTCAACGCGGGCAGCGCGCTTAGCGCCGGAAGCCTGGCCACCAGCGCATTTGTGGCGACCCACTTTGCGGCGGCCTCCGCCGCCATCGGATGGGCGGGAGCGGAATGGATTCGCAACGGCAAACCCAGCGCCTTGGGAGCGATCTCCGGCTGTGTCGCTGGATTGGTCGCCATCACCCCCGCAGCGGGATTCGTGGGGCCGATGCCAGCCCTGTTGATCGGACTGATCGCCGGCGTTTCCTGCTACATGATGGTTGCCAAAGTGAAGGCCTTGCTCGGTTATGACGATTCTCTCGATGCCTTCGGCGTGCACGGCGTCGGAGGGACCATTGGCGCACTGCTGACCGGGGTCTTCGCCACCAAACTGGTCAATCCGATATTCAAAGACGGGCAGGGAAGTGCGCTGGCTGTCGGGATGATCGACGGCAACTATCACCAGATGTTGAACCAAATGGTCGGCATTGCGATGGCGATCGTGCTGGCGGTCGTGGGCACTTACATCATTCTCAAGGTCGTCGATTTCGTCCTGGGAGTGCGCGTCTCCGCGGAACACGAGGAGCAGGGGCTCGACGTCACCCAGCACGGCGAAGAAGGTTATTACTGGGAGGTTTCCCTGCCCTAGTGCGAACGATTAAAGTTACCTTATGACCAAGCTGGAAGCAGTGATTCAACCTTCGAAGTTCGAGGCCGTCAAAGACGCTCTGCTTGAGGTTGGAGTGGAGGGCATGACCGTAACCGAGGTCCGCGGTCACGGACGACAGAAGGGACATACCGAGTTCTATCGCGGCCGCGAGTACACGGTCGATCTTCTTCCCAAGGTGAAGATTGAGACCGTCATGCCTGACCGCCTGGTGGACAAAGCGATTGCGGCGGTCAGCCATGCCGCGCGCACCGGCAAGATCGGCGACGGCAAGATTTTTCTGTCGCGCGTCGACGAAGCCATCCGCATACGCAACGAGGAGCGCGGCGAGGCTGCACTGTGAGCGACATGGGCGCGGGGTTGTTCCCGGGAGGCGGATAAACCATGTCCAGCCAGGCGCTCGAACCCGGCCCTCGCGCCTTGTACCGGCAAGAGTTCGAGCGTCTGCGGCGGGAGTTCGAAGCGACCGGCTCGGGTCGCGCCTTGCTATGCGACCGCACGCAGTTGGTTGACAAGCTGACGCTGCAACTCTGGGAGCAGCACGTCCCGCCCGCCGTCCGCAGCGGCTTCACGCTGGCCGCGCTGGGTGGCTTCGGCCGCGGCGCTCTGTTTCCTCATTCCGACATCGACCTTCTCTTCCTGGCTGAGAACGACGCCCTGCGCGGCCGCATGAAAGACCCGGTGCGCAGTATGTGCCAGGAGATGTGGGATACCGGCCTGCGGGTCAGCCCGACGACGCGCACGCTCGACGAGTGCGCACGCTTCGATCCCGACAATGTCGAGTTCACCGTCTCACTGCTCGACTGCCGCTTTCTGAGCGGCGATGCCAGGCTGTTCGAACGTCTCCACGAAAAGGGCCTGCCACAGCTTGTGACGCGCGAGGCGGATGTCCTGATGCAACGCCTGGCGGAAGTCACTCGCACCCGCCATTTGCGCTTCGGCGACACCATCTTTCATCTGGAGCCCAACCTGAAAGAAGGTCCCGGCGGGTTACGCGATCTGCATGTATCGCGATGGCTGGAAACAATCATGGCGCTGGCGTCCGACCGCAAGTGGCCGGACACGCTCAACGCGCCACCAAATTCGGAAACCGATGCAGTCCTCGATGCGATGGACTTCCTCACCTCGACCCGCTGTTATTTGCATTACGTCGGCAATCGCGACGAGAACGTCATTTCCTGGGAGGCCCAGGACGAATTGGCCAAGCGCGGCATCGCGACCCAGTCCGGGGGCGTTTCGTCCGCGGAATGGATGCGCTTGTATTTTCGCCATGCCAGGACCATCCATCGCCACGCCCGGCAGATGTTGGAACAGCTTCCCAGAAAACGTTCTTCGCTGTACCGCTCGTTTCAGCAGTGGCGCTCGCGCTCCTCGAATGAAGAATTTTCGCTGGTGGATGGACGGGTCTATTTGCAGCAGACGGCCGGGGCTCGCGATCCCTTCGTGGCTTTGCGGCTCTTCGCCTTTGTCGCCCGCCACGGCGTCGCGCTCAGTGTTGAGACCGAGCGCCGGCTCAGCAACGCGCGCCGCGGATTGGCCGACACCATGCCGCTGGATTCGCGCCTATGGCAGCATCTGCGCGAGATCCTGGTGCTACCCCACGCTGCCGACGCCCTGCGCGCCATGCATTCTCTGGGCCTGCTCACGCTCGCCATTCCAGAATTCGAGGCGATCGATTCGCTGGTCCTGCGCGACCTCTACCATCGCTACACCGTGGATGAGCACAGCATTCTCGCCATTGAGATGCTGCATCGACTGGCAACCAACGATGTCGAGTGGCTACAGCCCTTCGCCACTCTGCTGGCGGAATTGGAGCGCCCGGAACTGCTCTTTCTGGCATTGCTGCTGCACGATACCGGCAAGGGGATGGACGGGGACGACCACGTACACAACAGCGTGCAACTTGCTGCGGCTGCGGTGCAGCGCATGGGTCTGGAGGAAGAAGACGATCAGACCGTCGGCCTCCTGATCGCCACCCACTTGGAGATGTCGTCCACGTTACGCCGCCGCGACATTTACGATCCCGAGACTGGGCGCGAACTGGCGCACAAAGTCGGCACCCCCGAGCGGCTGAAGATGCTGACCCTGCTGACCCTCGCCGACATCAAGTCTGTCAATCCTGACGCGCTCACTGCGTGGAAGGCGGAAAACCTTTGGCGGCTCTACACCGGCACGGCCAACTACTTCACCCGCAGCGCGGACTGCGAACGATTTCACGCCGAGGAGTGCAGCGCACAAGTGGAGCGCATCGCCGCGCTGCTGCCCAGGCGCCGTTCGCAACTGCTGAAATTTCTCGATGGCCTGCCTCAGCGCTACCTCATGTCGCATGCGCCCGAACAGGTGCTTTTGCATTTCGAGATGGCGAAGCAGCTATGCGGCCAACCGGCACAGCTCGCCATACGCCGCATTGCCGGCCAGCATGAACTCACCATCGTGACCCTCGACCGCCCCGGCCTGTTTTCCACCCTGGCCGGCGTTCTCTATGGATGGGGCATGGATATCACCAAGGCGAGCGCCTTCTCCAATCGCGCCGGGGTCATCGTTGACAGCTTCTATTTCAAAGATCGCTTTCACACCCTGGAGCTAAATCCCCCGGAATGCGAGCGCTTTAAGAAGTCGATTGTCGAAATCCTGATCGGCGAAGCCCCGCTGGAGCGCCTGCTGGAGTCGCGGCTCAAGTCCGACACCAAGCCGGTCAAGCTCAAGGTCGAAACCCGCCTGCGCTTCGACGAGGAATGTTCTCCGGCCAGCACCTTGCTGGAAGTCGTCACCCAGGACCGTCCCGGACTGCTACACACCATCAGTTCCATACTCGCCCGTCAGAGCTGCAGTATTGAGGTGGCGCTGATTGACACCGAAGGGGCCACCGCCCACGACGCTTTTTACCTGACCTGCGGTGGCATGAAACTCACGCGCGAGCAGCAGCGGGCCATCGAGTGGGCGCTTACCACCGAACTCGACGATTCCTTGCCCTCGACCTGGTAAGCGGGACCGCCGATGCTGGCGGCGAAGCCCGTTCCTTCAAGTCACCCGCTCGTTCCCCGGGTTCTTTCCAGATAGCAAAAAACAGGCCGGAGCAGAAGCTCCGGCCGTCTAACAACTGGGGGAAGGGTTGTATTTACCGGGTCAGCTTGCGGCGCAGGACGCCCGCCAAGCCGAGGATGCCAGAACCCAAGAGCAGAATGCTGCTGGGCTCAGGGGTCGTTGTGGTGGCGCTGAGCGTGAAGGATTCCCCGCCGATTCCACAATCGCCATAATTGGTACCGCTCTGCCGGAAGTTGCAAGTCGCAGGACCGCCGTTGGGGCCTGCTAGATCCCACCCTTCCGTCGACGAACTACCGGCGTCGCTGGCATTACTTATGGAGACCCAGTACTCGTTGCCGGCTGTCATGGCTGCGGAGGTAACTGGAACGGTCACGCTGTAAACGTCGTAACCGAAGCCGTTGGTGAACAGTTTCACACTGTTAGTGGAATTTTGCGCAACGGTTCCGCTGCCGAGGTCGGTGCCGAAAGCCGTAGAGCCTAGCTCATAGCTAAAACTCGTCGGCGCGATGCCGCTGGCTATCCACTCACCCCATGCGAGCTGGTTGGGGGTGCCGGACGCTGCCGCAACGAACCCGTTCGAAATGTCCTGGACAGACCCCAGGAAATTTGGGTTGTTAGGGCCGGTGACAAAGAACCCATTGTCGTTGCCATCAATCCCGCCGTCGTTATAGATGATCGTCTGCGCGAAGCCAGTCAAGGCAAGACACAGAATTGTAAGTAAGAGAACAGCGATACGCATTTTCAAGGAGCGAACCCTCCTTTAGGTTCAAGTTCCAAATGTACGCACTGGATGATCCCCCTAGCGACAGGGGCTACCGAGGGTAAATGCAATTCAACTGCCACCGTAAACCCTGTAGAATGTTAAGTTGTGTCGCGATCCTGTGCACTCATTTGCGACATCGTTCTAGGCAATTTCCCTCCAATCTGCCTTTGCCCCCTGCCTGGTCGGGCAACCGAAGTCCGCTCTACAGGAGCTCGCCAAAAGGGCAACATGAAACTCAGGCGCGAGCAGCAGCGGGCCATCGAGTGGGCGCTTACCACCGAGCTCGAGGATCCCTTGCCTTCGACTTGTTAAGCGGGATCGCCAATACTGGCTGCGGGACAGGTGATGTCGGGTCGTTGCAGGGGAACCAGTTCGTTCCCTGGTTCTTTTCAGATAGCAAAAAACAGGCCGGAGCAGAAGCTCCGGCCGTTTTTGAATCGGGGAAGGGTTTGTATTTACCGGGTCAACTTGCGGCGCAGGACGCCCGCCAAGCCGAGGATGCCAGAACCGAACAGCAGAATGCTGCTGGGCTCAGGAGTCGTTCCGCCGCCGGTGAGCGTGAAGGATTCCCCGCCCAACCCGCAATCGCCGAAGTTGGTGCCGCTCTGCCGGAAATTGCAAGTCGCAGGACCGCCGCTACCGGCGTTTGGTATGTCCCACGCTTCCGTCGAGTTGTTGCCCTGGGAGTCGCTGGCATTACTCAGAGAGACCCAGTAACTGTTGCCGGCTGTCATGAGCGTGCCGGAAACTCCGATCTTAACATCGTAAACGTCGTAACCGTCGGCATTCGTGAAGAGGAAGGTGCTGTTTGTACTATTCTGCGCAACGGTTCCGACGCCCACGTCGGTGCCGAACGCCGAGCTGCCGAGCTCATAGCCAATACTCGACGGCGTGAAGCCGCTGGCTATCCACTCACCGAACTCGAGGTGGCCGGGGGTAGCGGTAGCTGCCGCCACAAACCCGTTCGAAATGTCCTGGAAGGACCCTATGAAATTCGGGTTGTTGGGGCCGGTGATAAAGAACGCATTGTCGTTGCCATCGATCCCGCCGTCGTTATAGATCGTTTGCGCGACGCCGGTCAAGGCAAGACACAGGATCGTGAGGAACAGAGTAGCGATACGCATTTTCAAGGAGCGAACCCTCCTTTAGGTTCAAGTCGCAGATATACCCACTGGGTACGCCCCCTAATGAAAGGGAGCTACCGTGGGTAAAGGCAATTCAAGTGCCACCGTAAACCCCGTAGAATGTTTACTTGTGACCCAACCCTGTGCACTCCTTTGCGACATCGTTCTAGGAAATTTCCCTCCAATCTACCCTTTGCCATGCCCGGTCGGGCAACCGAAGTCCGCTCTACAGGACCTCGACAAAAGGGCCAACATGAAACTCTGGCGTGAGCAGCAGCGGGCCACCGAGTGGGCGCTTACCACCGAACTTGACGATTCCTTGCCCGCGACTTGGTAAGCGGGACCGCCGATGTGGGCTGCCAAGCCTGATCCCTCAGGTTGGCGCAGGAAACCGGCTCGTTCCCTGGTTCTTTCCAGATAGCAAGAAACCGGCCGGAGCAGAAGCTCCGGCCGGTTTTGAATCGGGGAAGGGTTTGTATTTACCGGGTCAACTTGCGGCGCAGGACGCCCGCCAAGCCGAGGATGCCAGAACCCAACAGCAGAATGCTGCTCGGCTCAGGAGTCGTTACCCCACCGTTGGTGATGGTAAACGATTCCCCTTGGAAACCGCAGGCCGCGCCGCCTCCAGGGACGATCGCACCGTGCTCGACGTCGCAAGTCGCAGGACCGGGAGCGGTTAGGTCCCACCCGTTAAAATCAGTGCCCTGGCTGTCAGTGGCGTTCGTAAGCGTAAGCCAGTACGTGTCGCCAGCGGTAAACGAGGTGCCGCTGATCGAGAAATGGCTGATGTAAACGTCGTAACCGTATCCATCGCAGCCACTTCCGCCACTACTGCAGTACAGGGTAGTGCCGAAGCCCGCGGCGGCTGTTAAGGTGCCGCTGAAATTGTTGTTGCCGATGGCCCAGGTAACCCCCGTCGGCGTGTCGCCGGCGAGCACCCACTCGCCGAAGTACACCTCGCCGCCGCCGCCGCCAGCCGCCGCAACAAAGCCGTCGGAGATGCTTTGGCTAAATGGACCGCCATTGCCGTCGATAAATAGCGCGTTGTCACCGCCAAGTACCGGACCCTCGCCAAATATCGTCGTACCCGCGAAAGCCGTTGTGCCCAGCGCGAGACACAGGATTGTGAGCAGGGACAGAGTAGCGATATGTTTCACGGAGCGAACCCTCCTTGGGTTCAAGTCGCAAATGTACCCACTGGGTAGTTCCCCCAAATGAAAGGAACCTCGCCAAGACATAGGCAATTCAAGTGCCACCGTAAATCCCGTAGAATGTTCACTTGTGACCCAACCCTGTGCACTCCTTTGCGACATCGTTCTAGGCAACTTCCCTCCAATCTGCCCTTTACCACCCCCGGTCGGGCAACCCAAGTCACCTCTACCGGAGTTCGCCAATGGTTACGCAAGCGCCCCCAGGCGGACGCCCTCTGGCGCCAACTGGAAAGGGTTCGCTGAGGTTCGCTGAAGCGGTTTCCCCGGTAGTGGGGGGATTCCCCCACTATTCGCCCCAGCCCTATACACCAAGTCTAAAACTGCTTTAGACTTGTCTTGGCCGGAGTTGTGCTGCGCAGGCAGCTCAAGTTCGTGGGCCGTCGTTTAGCTAAACCTGCGAGAGTGGCGGAATTGGCAGACGCACCAGACTTAGGATCTGGCGGGGAAACCCGTGGGGGTTCGAGTCCCCCCTTTCGCACCAACACCCTGCATGTCCACGGGCCGCCGCGCCTGATTACAGCCCTCCGCCCTGGCTCACACCCATCTGTGACCGAAATCACGGAAGCAAGTTCAACCGCCCAGCAGAATGGCTTCAGAGGTGTGGTATGCCAGTGCTGGTGATTGCCGTGGTTTTCTTCCTGATTTTCCTGGTGATGGGCGTGATGGGCATTTCGGCGATGGTGGCCGAGCATCGTGGCAAGCTGTTCAGCGGGAAGTGGAGCGACCTGCCAAAACCCGTGAAGCGATAGTCCACGCGGTCTCGATCTGGCGCGACAAGGTGGGGGCGCGCTATACCGCTTGCAACACCCGCGAGAGACAGTCCTCGCAGAAGCCGCTATCTTTGATGTCGATCCATTCCACCGCGTGGGCCGGGGCCATGGCGCAGCGATAGTCGTGGCAATGGGTAAGGCTCAAAGTGTGTCCCAGTTCATGCACGGTTTCGATCAATAGCCGGTTGGCGAGGACATCGGCATCCGGCGGCAGACCGTAGAATTCCTGCCGCAAACGATGATAGGAAACCAGCGCGCCGGCGCCGCCCAGCTGGGCTTCCCCAAAAACGAAAGTCAAAATTGGAATGTAGAGGTCCAATTCCGTGACTCCAACCAGGCGCCAGGTGCTGCCGTCGACGTACTTCTGCATCCGGGCCAGAATTTCGGAAGAGTGGTATTGCTGGCGTTCCGCGTGCCGCGCAAATGAGGGATCGATGGCTGGCCCCAGGACCTGAGTGGGCACACGAAACTTCTCGTAGAGCTCATGCTGCAACCATTCGAGCAGTCGAGCGTCCATGGTTCCCACCGGTAGGAGTTGTAATTTCTTCATGGAATCAGCAACTGGCAACTAGCAATTAGCCCAATAGTCAGGATGATTACGTGAAACCTTGCGCGGACCATGCTAGTTGCTAGTCACGGGCTGCTTGTTCTCCCGTCGCGCGCTATCCACCTTCCGCAGTAACGATGCGAGCATGCGTTGCACTTCGAGAACGTCTTCGCGCAGCTTCCCGTAAGCGTCGACCGGAATAAAAAGTAGATCCTTCGCCAGCAATAGGAAGTACTCCAATTCGACAGCCGACCCGGCCGCAGTGTTGAGGAAGCGATGAAACTCGCCATTCCCAGTGCGTCCGCATCCTTCTGCTAGGTTGGCAGCGACCGAGGAACTACACCTCCGCATCTGGCTAGTGATGCCGTAAACCTTTTCCCGCGGAAAAGTCGCTGTAGCGCGATATATTTCCAGCGTTAGCTGATGCGCTTTCCCCCACACCATTAACTGCCTGAAATCTTTCATGCGCCGTCCTAGTTGCTAGTTGCTAGTTGCTAACCGCTAGCTGCTCCTTCTCTTTCCTATTCCACCCGTACTTTTTCAGCTTGTGGTGTAAGGTGACGCGATCGATCTCCAGAATTTCGGCGGCCCGGGTCTGATTGTCGCCGCACTCCTCCAGCACCCGCAGAATGTGGGCGCGTTCGGCATCGTCAAGGCTGCGTACATCGCCTGTTCCCACGCCAGCGCCGTTCCTCGACTTTAGGATGAAGTCTGCCTCGCGTAGCTCGGGTTCCTGCGCCACGACCATGGCCCGTTCGACCGCGTTTTCCAATTCGCGGATATTGCCCGGCCAACTGTATTGTTGCAATTCATTCATCGCGGCCGGCGAGACCCGCGTGATCTTCTTGCTCATTTCGCGCGAGAACTTGCGGGTAAAGTGGTCCACCAGCAGGGGAATGTCTTCCCGGCGTTCGCGCAGCGGCGGAATCTCGATATGAAAAACGTTGAGCCGGTAGAAGAGGTCGGGACGGAACGTGCCCTCCTCGATCAACTGTTCCAGGTTCTTGTTGGTGGCCGCGACCACGCGAAAATCGACGTGGATGGTTTGATTGCCGCCCACGCGCACAATCTCGCGCTCCTGCAGCACGCGCAGCAAGTCGGTTTGGGTCTTCAAGCTGATGTCGCCGATCTCGTCGAGGAAGACGGTGCCGCCTTCGGCAATTTCGAACTTGCCTTTCTTGCGATACTGCGCGCCGGTAAACGCGCCTTTCTCGTGGCCGAAGAGCTCGCTCTCCAACAGGGTTTCCGTTAGCGCGCCGCAATGGATGACCACCAGGGGATGAAAACGTCGCGGACTTCCCGCATGAATGGCGCGCGCCACCAATTCCTTTCCGGTGCCGCTCTCGCCGGTGACTAGCACCGTGGCGTCGGTGGGCGCAACCGTTTCAATGGAATCGAAGACATGCCTCATGGCCGCGCTCTGTCCAATGATCTCGGAGGGATGCGCAATTTCGGCTACCGTCTCTTTCAGCCGGGTGTTCTCCTGCTGGGTGCGGCGATGCGACATGGCCTTGGCGATCAGGTGCGCGATCTCGTCGGGATCGAGCGGCTTATTGACGTAGTCATAGGCCCCGTTCTTGAGCGCCGTAATGGCAGTTTCCACCGAGGCATAGCCCGTCATGATGATGACCAGCATGTCCGGACAGATCTCGTGCAGGCGCCGCTGCAGTTCGATGCCGTCGGTGCCGCGCATCTTGATGTCCACCAGCGCGACATCGAAAGTCTGCTGGGCCACGCGCGTAAGCGCCTCATTGGCGTTCTCGGCCGTGGCCACCTCGTAGCCCTCTTCGGTGAACCACTTCGCCAGCGAGTCACGCACACTGAGCTCATCGTCCACGATCAGCAATTTGCCTTGCGTCATTCTCCTACCTCGTTTCCACCGCTGCACGGTCACGATCGCCAGCCATGGCGGGATTCTGGCTGTCCACCGGCAGCTCAATTCTGAATGTCGTACCTTGTCCCACGGCAGAGTTCACTTCGATCTGCCCGCCATGGCGCTCCACGATGTTCTGGCTGATGGCCAGGCCGAGTCCCGAGCCGCCGGATTCCTTCGTGGTGTAGAACGGCTCGAAAATGTGGGCCAGATGCTCGTCGGGAATCCCGATCCCGTCGTCGCGAATGACCAGTTCGATCCACTGCGCGCTGGCACGGGTGCTGATCCACAGGTTGCCTTCCTGGGGCATGGCGTCGATGGCGTTGATCACCATGGCCAGCACCACCTGTTCGATCTGGGCGGGATCGCAATGCGCCATAGGCAAATCGGCCGCCAAATCGAGATTGAGCTGCACACCGGCCATTTCCATCTTGTGCTGTACCAGGCGCACGCAACGATCGATGACCTGGTTGAGATCGCACCAGGCCAGATTCATCGGCGAGACCCGCGAGAAACTCAGCAGGTTCTTCACCAACTCGCCGCAGCGTTTGCTCTCGCTGGCCACCAGATCGAGCGATCCCTTCATCTCTTCCTTCTTGGGTGAGTCGGCGGCGTTCTTGTCGATCCAGCGTTTGACCAGCTTCGAATAGGTCAGGATGCCGGAGAGCGGATTGTTGATTTCGTGCGCCACCACCGCGGCCATCTTGCCGATGGTGGCCATCTTTTCCACGTGCAACATGCGCTGGTGCGCCTGTTTCAACTCGCTGGTCTTCTCCTCGACACGCTCTTCGAGAGTGTGGGCCCAAGCGGTAATTTCCGCCTGCGCCACCTGCAAGCGGTTGCTCATCTCGTTAAACGATTGCGCCAGTTCGCCCACCTCATCCTGGGAGTGGACGGGAATCTGATAGCCGAGTTCGCCGGTAGCGACGCGCTCGGTGCCGGTCTTCAGTTCGCGCAGCGGATTGCGGACCACGATCCACACAAACAGTCCGCTGAGGAAGACCACCGCAATCAGCGCGACCGCAGTTCCGGCAAGCATCTCCCGGCGTTCCCGGTGCAGGCCTTCATCCACCTTGGCGAGGGAAAGATTGGTGTCGAGCACGCCCAGAATCCGCGTGCTGGCGGGATGAGCATGGCAGGCGGCATTGGAGCAGGCGGGCTGGTTCTCGATGGGCGTGATCACCCCCAGCACGCGGGTATTGGCTGCGTTGTAGACGCGAAACCGGTCGGAGCGGTTCAAACGGCTGAGCGGCTGCGATTGCGTGTGGCAGCCATAGCAGGCTTCGGCGCTCTTATCCACCATGGTGCCGACCTCGACCGGAGCGGTGGAATAGCTGATCACGCCTTGCGGGTTCAAGATGCGCACGCGCACCACGCCAGGCTGGTCGGCCATGTTCAGCATCATCTCGTACAAGCCGCTGCGATCGTTGTTCAGCATGTAATGCGAAGCGCTGCGGCGCAGCACCTCGCTCTGCTGCTCGGCGCTGACCAGCGCCGCGGCTTCCAGATGCTTGCGATGAAGTTGGGTGCTGAAATATCCCAGCAGGGCGAAGATGATGATCATGACCACGAAAATCGAGACCATCAGCTTGGCGCTTACGCTGCGTCCCAGCCGTTGCAGCCAGAACGGGCGTGACGAGGCTGAGCTCTCCTCGGTTATTTCGGGTGAGGGCAGCCTCGAGTTGTCAGTCTCCAGCATGGACGGGCACCGCAACTTCTGCGAACCTGGCTTCGGGTTCGTGGAGTGCCGGGATATGGACCTTCTCTTCGGGGAAGATCGGCAGGTACTTCGCCGCCAGGCCGAAGATGGCAAAACCGAGCGCGACAAACATCGCGGTGATGACTACCTCGGTCCACTTGGGGGCGTAACGGCCCCCGACGGCGTTCTCGACTCCAGTGATGGTCACGTTCAGACGGTTGGTGACAAATCCCAGCAGGGTCAGCACTGCCGCCAGGTACAGGCCTTGCGCGCTTTCCCGAATCTTCGGCACCAGCAGAAGTCCCAGCGGCGCGAAGATTGAGAGGAACATTTCCAGCAGGAAGAAGCGCTGTTCGTATCCCGGTACCATGACTAATCCCAGAGCGCCGCGATGGTACAAGTCCTCGAACTTCAGGATTCCGTAGAGCGCCAGCACCACAACTAGCACCCGTCCCAGATCGCGCAGGATGGGCAGCTCCAGCTCACGGCCGAAGTACTTCGAACTCATCGAGGATTCGAAGATGGTCATGGCCAATCCCACCGCAATCGCCGACAAAAAGAAGAACACCGGCAGCAGCGGGCTGTACCAGAACGTATGCAGCTTGTTGGGCATGATCAGATACAGCGTGCCCAGAGACGACTGGTGCAACGTCGACAGCAGCACGCCGAGAATCACGAACACCACCATGAGGCTGCGGATGACCTTGAGCGCGCGCTTCAGTTTGAAGTGCTCCAGCACAATCGGGGAGAACTCCATGGCCAGCACCGCGGTGTAGAACATGACACAGTAGGCAACCTCGAACATCACCGAGTGCGGATTGCGCATGATCAGCGGATGCCAGATGTTCCACGGCAACCCCAGGTCGTACATCAGCGCGGCACAGACCAGCAGATAGCCCAGGAATGCGGTAAGAATTGTGGGCCTCACGATGGAATGGAAGCGTTTAATGTTGAAGATCTCGACCGCCGCGGTCAGGGTGAAACCACCCGCCGCCAGCATGACGCCGCACATCACGTCAAAGCCGATCCACAGCCCCCAGGGAAACTGATCGCTCAGGTTCGTGGACGCGCCCAGCCCGCGGAAGAAGCGGAGGAAAGTGCAGTACACGCCCGCCGCCATGATGAAAAGGAAGATCGCTTTCCAGAATGTGAAGCGGATTCTGGGGACCGTCATCGCCCACCTCCGTTGTGTTCTTTCTCTTTGGCCTCAGCTTCGGCAACGTCCTCGCGGCGATGGGTGATCCAGTAAACGCCGCCCAGCAAAGTGCCGAACAGAGGGACGAAGTCAGGTATGCGCGACAGCACCTGGTAGGTGTACATGGGCAGCGCCCGTTCCGTCAGGTCGGTCCGGAAACCGAACGTGTTGAACGGAATCGAAGACAGCAGCATCACCGAGGTGCCCCCGACCTCGGTCTCGCCGAAGATGTGCGGCAAATATTTGCCGGGATTGTCGTGGATGCGTTTCTTGGCCTCTTCCAGCAGTTCGTCGCGATCACCGAACTTGGTGGCGCCGGTGGGACAGATTTCCGCGCAAGCCGTCGGTCTTCCCTGGGCAACGCGCTTGCTGCACATGATGCACTTGCGCACCCCGGGTACAGCTTTCTCCCACTCGTATTTGGGCACGCCGAAGGGACAGGCTGCCATGCAATAACGGCATCCCATGCAACGGCTCTTGTCGTAAGTGACGGGCCCAAGAGCGGTCTTCTTCAGGGCGCCTACCGGGCACACCGAGGCGCAAGCCGGGTCGTCGCAATTCATGCACAACTTGCGCATGAACTTATCGTCCTTGATCAGGATGGCGGTGTACTTGTGCGCCGACGTGATCTGCTGGTCGGCGATGCGGTCGTCGTAGGGCAGGCCGTTTTCGGTGGCGCAGCCCTGCTCGCACTGCTTGCAGCCGATGCACAGGGTCGCATCGTAAAGGATTCCCTTGCTCATGCTTTTCTCCAGATCGCCCAGGCGGCCCGGTCGGACCTCGGCAGGTGGAAGCGGCGCCAAAGCCACGGCGCCGTCGGGCGACTTCGGAACTTCGAGAATGTTCCGCTCCAGACCGGCCCGTAACCTGGAGCCGGCTTGGAGCGGAAGCCAGCGTGAAGCGGACCTACTTCAGGCTCTTCACGTAAGTAGCCAGCTTGGCAGCGTCAGCCGGGCTGACGCCCTTGTTGGCAAAGGCGTGCATGGCCTTCTTCTGCGGCCCGCCATTCTCAATGTAGTCAATAAGATCGGCGTTCGACGCCTTCTGCACGGTGGGAGACGAAAACTCCGGAGATCCCATCTTCTTGCCGGCGGCGGTGGCTTTTCCATCCGCGCCATGGCAGCCCGCGCACTTTGCTTTGTAAAGGTCTTCCTGCGCCCACGACAGGCTGGGAAGGACCAGGAACAGCGCGAAAGCGGTAAGTAGAACAGCTAAGATGACCTTCTTCATGATTTCTCCGAGTAGTAGATTATGAATACTGGGTCCGGTTCGACCTTCTTGTCAGACCCGCACCCATGAAACCGCCATGAGTACAATTTCAGTGTGGGACATAGACTTAGGGGACGCTGTGATGGGGGTCACTAGGCGACGTGATGGGTTTCGCAACAGTTCGGACGAGCGTTCGAAAGTTATGATGGGCGGTTTAACGCAGTTGCTGGCAAGCCATGCGGAGAGGGGTGCGAACAATCGCCGCAGTCATCCAACTGTTCCGATGAGTTTTTCAGCGGACGGTCCGCGATATGTGGCGATTCTCAGCTATGCCGAACGTCACCGTTGCACAAGGTTCTTCTCTTGCTTTTGGCGCAGGCCGGAGTCGAATCGACCAATCCCAGACCGCCTCTAGTCCCCGCCCACCGTAGGCGCCAGGGCTGGCGCGCTGGATGGTTTCTTCGGGGTTCGGTTGGGATGGGATAAGTTCAATACTCCGCAAATCACCCAATATCCCATCGCCACCCCGAAGGCGAATGCCGCAACGATGGTGAACAGGAGCAGGATCGAGAGCAGAAACGTCGTCATATCGTTCTCTTCTTTCGATGCGCCGGAGCCCGCAGGACGATGCCCAGAATTCCCCGGAGCAGGTTGAATCCTAGACGCGGGGCAATCATCTACTCTGATAATTTCACTTTACCTCGCGTTGACGTATCTCGCTGTTGGCAACTAAGATACGTGAGTAGAATTGCGTTTCCCCTCTCGCGGACTTTCCAGAGCAGTGCATCACGGTGAAACTGCGGTTCCCGGGTCGTAGCCCGATGAACGCGACCGTATTTTTCCGCGCTGGATCGAGGCCATCCGGCCCGCGCGCTGGGAGGCGAAGCGACCGTCATCCATGGGTATCAGCAGCATCACCGTCCGCGGGGCGCGCCAGCATAACCTCAAGAACATCAGCGTCCAGATTCCGCGCAACACTCTGACCGTGATCACCGGTCTGAGCGGCTCGGGCAAGTCGTCGCTCGCCTTCGACACCATCTACGCCGAGGGCCAGCGGCGCTACGTGGAGACGCTGTCGGCTTACGCCCGCCAGTTCCTCGATCAAATGGAGCGGCCCGATGTGGACAGCATTGACGGCTTAAGTCCGTCCATCGCCATCGAGCAGAAAACGACCAGCCGCAGCCCGCGTTCCACCGTCGGCACCATCACCGAAATCTATGACTACTTGCGCCTGCTGTATTCCTCCATCGGCGTGCCGCATTGTCCGCAGTGTGGACGCGCCATCTCGCGCCAGTCAGCCGACCAGATTGTGCAACGGGTGATGGATCTGAAGCCTGAGGACCGGGTGATGATCATGGCGCCCATCGTTCGTGGGCGAAAGGGCGAGTTCAAGAAGGAGCTGGACAAACTGGCGCAGCAGGGCTTCACCCGCGCCCGCATCGACAACGAGTTGCGCAACATTGCCGATGACGAGATCAACCTCGATAAGCGCAAGAACCACACCATCGAGCTGGTGGTTGACCGGCTGCTGGTGAAGCCCGGAATCGAGCACCGCCTGGCGTCATCGGTTGAATTGGCCATGAAACTGGCGAACGGATTAGTGCAGGTTGCCGTGGTCGGCGGCGAGGAGCATCTGTACTCGTCCAAACTGGCATGTCCGGAGTGCGGCATCAACGTCCCCGTGCTGGAGCCGCGCTCGTTTTCGTTCAACAGCATGTACGGCGCGTGCCCGGAGTGCAACGGCCTGGGGAGCAAGTACGATTTCGATCCGGCCAAGGTCATTGCCGACTGGTCGAAGCCGCTGCTGGACGGCGCCTTGGGACCAGGCTCGGCGTCGCAACACCTCATCCGCATATTGCAGTTGGCGGCAGAAGCCTATGGATTCAGCCTGACCACGCCGTTCGAGCAGTTGCCGCGCAAAACGCAAAACCTGATCCTCTACGGCCCGGAGCGAGACGAGAAAAAGAAGGGCGGCTTTCTCGGCGTATTCGCCTATCTGCGGCAAGCGATGGAGGAGAGCGCCTCCGAGGCCTATCGCGACTGGCTGCTGGACCACATGTCCGCAACCAAGTGCCCCGCCTGTCACGGCCAGCGGCTGCGGCCCGAGAGCCTGGCGGTGAAGGTGAACGGGATGTCCATCGCCGAGTTCACGGCGTTGCCGGTATCGCGCGCCGTGGAAGCGGCGGCGCAGATCACGCTCTCCGAGCGCGAGGAGCGCATTGCGGGACGAATTCGCAAGGAGATTGCCGAGCGCTTGGGTTTTCTCAACGCGGTCGGGCTGGGCTACATCTCGCTCAACCGTTCGGCTGCGACCCTGAGCGGCGGCGAGGGTCAGCGCATTCGGCTGGCCACGCAGATCGGATCGAAGCTGCGCGGCGTTCTGTATGTACTGGATGAGCCTTCGATCGGACTGCACCATCGCGACAACGACCGCCTGCTGCACGCCCTGGAAGCATTGCGCGATCTGGGCAACACCGTGCTGGTGGTCGAGCATGACGAAGACACCATTCGGCGCGCCGATTACGTCATCGATCTCGGGCCGGGCGCTGGCCGTCACGGCGGAGAAGTGGTCGCCAGCGGCACTCCCGCACAGATTGAGGAGGCGCCGGGTTCGCTGACCGGACAATACATCTCCGGGCAGAAGCAGATTGCGTATCGTTACGCGCGACGGCAAGCGAACGGCAAGGCCATCACTATTCTCGGCGCGTGCGAAAACAACTTGAAGAATCTCGACATCACTTTTCCGTTGGGCGTCATGACCTTGGTGACGGGCGTGTCGGGTTCGGGCAAGTCAACCCTGGTCAACGATATTCTTTACCGCGCGCTGGCCAAGTCGCTGTATGGCTCACGCGAAGAGGCCGGCGCCCACAAGGCAATCGCTGGCACCGAATTCATCGACAAGGTCATCCGTATCGACCAGTCACCCATCGGCCGCACGCCGCGCTCGAATCCCGCGACCTACACCGGTGTCTTCACCCAGATTCGCGATCTTTATGCCATGCTGCCGGAGTCGCGCGAGCGCGGCTACAAGGCCGGGCGCTTCTCGTTCAACGTTGCCGGCGGACGTTGCGAGGCCTGTCAGGGTGACGGGCAGCGGCGCATCGCCATGAACTTTCTGCCCGACGTGTACGTGCTGTGCGAGGTGTGCGGCGGCAAACGGTACAATCATGAGACCCTGGCCGTGAAGTACAAGGGTCACTCAATCGCCGATCTGCTGGAGACGCCGGTGGCCGACGCGCTGCCCATCCTGGAGAATATCCCGCAGATCAAGCAGAAACTGCAGACGCTGGTGGACGTCGGCTTGGGATACATTCATCTCGGCCAGTCGGCGGTAACGCTGTCGGGTGGAGAAGCGCAGCGCATCAAACTGGCGCGCGAGCTCAGCAAGCGCCAGACGGGCAGGACACTGTATCTTCTGGATGAGCCGACGACGGGGCTGCACTTCGATGATGTCAGCAAACTGCTGGAGGTCCTGCATCGGCTGACCGACTTGGGGAACAGCATCGTCATCATTGAGCACAACATGGACGTTATTCGCAACGCCGACTGGATCATCGACCTGGGGCCCGAGGGTGGCGAGGATGGCGGACGTTTGGTGGCGCAAGGCACGCCCGAGCAGGTAGCGCGGGTGAAAAAATCCTACACCGGCCAGACGCTCGCCAAACTGTTGCCGCGTTCGTCCAATGCGAGGAGCAACGCCTAAGCCGTGTTAAATCTGCTGCCAGATCCCAACGAGAATCCGCTCGCCGCCGAAGTGCCCAGCGGTCTGCCGGGTCCGGACCCAATCGCACCGCCAGAACCCGTCGTCGTGCTCCCCGTGCAACGGCCCTTCCCCGCCTGGTCAGCTTGGGACGTGGTGGCGGTTATGGTGATCACGGGGATCGTCGTGTTCGGCTTCAGCATAGCCGCACTGTTCATCGCGCATGCCACCCCCGAATACCGGAACGCACCCATCACCGAACTGGCCACCAACGCGCGCGTGGTGATAGGAGCGCAGGCGGCGGCCTACCCCATCGTCCTGTTGTTTATGTTTGTTCTGGTGCGCTCGCGCAGCCACGAACGCTTCAAGAAAGCGATCCACTGGAATTGGCCGGGAGTTTCCGCGCCAGGATTTTTTGTTATGGGGACGATTGTGGCGGTGGTTGTGGATGGCGCTGCGCGCTTCCTGCCTATCCCGAAGTCGCTGCCCATGGACAAGTATTTCCATGACGCATCCAGCGCCTACTTGATGGCCGCCTTTGGCGTGACGCTGGCCCCGTTGCTGGAAGAACTGTTTTTCCGCGGGCTGTTGTACCCGCTGCTGCGGCGGGCGTTCGGCCTTAGCATGGCCGTCGTCGTGACGGCCGCCGGCTTCGCCGCCATTCACGGCACCCAGTTAGGCTATGCCTGGGCGCCCATCCTGAGTATCTTCGTGGTCGGTGTGGTGTTCACGGTGGCGCGCGCCCGCACCAACTCTGTGGCCGCTTCGTTCCTCATGCATTGCGGTTACAACTTCTCCCTGTTTACGCTGTTGTGGCTGGCCAGCGATCACTACCGCCATCTGGAAAAAGTGACCAATTGAAATGGTATGGTTGACAGGATGGCAAAGGCGCGCGAACAACTCTTGGCCATGCTGGCGGAAAAGTCGTTTCGCCTGGGCGAATTCAAGCTTTCCAGCGGCGGGACCAGCGACTATTACATCGATTGCCGTCTTACCACGCTCGATGCCGTCGGGGCGCTGCTGACCGGGCAAGCCGTCCTCGACGAGATTCGCGCTCGCGGTTGGCAGGCCGACGCGATTGGCGGGCTGACCATGGGCGCCGATCCGATCGTAGTGGCGACTTCGGTTATCAGCGCACAGCAGGGATGTCCAGTGCACGGTTTCTTGGTGCGCAAAGCGGAGAAAGCGCATGGCATGGGCCAGCGCATGGAAGGCTTCCGGCAGAAGCCGGCGCGGGTGGTCATCGTGGATGACGTCTGCACCACGGGAGCTTCGACCATCCAGGCCATTGAGGCGGCGCGCGAGTTCGGATTTGCGATCGCCGGGGTGCTTTGCCTGGTGGAGCGCGAGGAAGCGGGAGGTCGCGCCAACGTCGAAAAGGCCGCCGCCCCGGCGAAGTTCGTGGCGCTGTTCACTGCCAACGACGTTCGCGCGCAGCATGTGAAGCGAGCATCGTGAGTGTGCTTATAGGGGTCCTTCGACTCGTCGCTGCGCTCCTCGCTCAGGATGACAGATCATTTGGCGCTCGATTGTAACTGACAACTGATAGCTGGCAACTGACAACTGATGATCAAGACCCTGGAATGGACGGACGCGGGCGTGCGCTTGATTGACCAGACCAAGCTGCCTACGGAAGAAACCTACGTCACCTGCACGAGCTACGAAGAAGTTGCCGAGGCGATCAAAACCATGATCGTGCGGGGCGCACCGGCCATTGGCGTGACCGCGGCCATGGGAGTTGCGCTGGGCGTTCGCGACTCGCAGGCCAGGGACCATGCCGAGCTCAAGCGCGATTTCGACTACATCTGCGAAATCCTGGCTGCGACTCGCCCCACCGCGGTCAATCTCTTCTGGGCGATTCGCCGCATGCGCGACAAATTTGAACACGTTAGCACTCAACCAATCCCGCGGATTCAACAGGAACTGGTTACCGAAGCGCAGCGCATGCTGGTGGAAGACATTGCCGCCAACGAAGCCATGGGAAGGCACGGTGCCGTGCTGATGCCCTCCATCGGCGGAGTATTGACTCACTGCAATGCGGGGGCGCTGGCGAGCTGCGGTTATGGCATGGCCCTGGGCGTGATTCGCGCGGCGGTAGATTCGGGCAAGAAGCTGCATGTCTTTGCCGACGAGACCCGCCCGCTGCTGCAAGGCTCACGTCTGACAGCGTGGGAGTTGATGAAAGATCACATTCCGACCACGCTGATCTCCGATAACATGGCCGGCGCCATGATGCAGCAGGGAAAGATCGACGCCGTGATTGTGGGCGCCGATCGTATCGCCGCCAATGGCGATGTGGCCAACAAGATTGGGACCTACACGGTCGCAGTGTTGGCGAAGGCGCACGGCATTCCGTTCTACGTGGCCGCCCCGTTTTCGACGGTGGATCTGGAAACGCCCGATGGCAGCCGCATTCCCATCGAGCAGCGTTCTTCCAGGGAAGTGACTCACTTCGCAGGCAAGCAGATCGCGCCGGACGGCGTAGCCGTTGAGAATCCCGCGTTCGATGTCACCCCGAATGCTTACGTCACGGCGATCATCACGGAACGCGGCGTCGCACGTGCCCCTTACGCAGAGTCGCTGCGCGAGCTCTGCGCAGTGGGCGTCACGACATAGGGCGAAAACGCATCGTCATCTGAAACAGAAAGAGCGTCCGGCAGGGCGCTCTTCGGGCATCGATTTATGCCATCACTATTTCATGCCATCGTTATTGCTCCGGCGGCGGCTGCTCGCCGGTATTGGCAGGATTCAACTGTTGCTGATAGCGCTGCTGCTGTTGTTGCATATTTTGCAGCTCCTGGAGCAACTGTTCCGGAGTTTTTCCGGCGTTCGGCTGGTTGTAGTTGTCGGGTTCGGTCGGGGAATTCGTGTCAGGTGCAGGCATCGGAACCTGTCCAGGCTGGAATCGCCCCGGCCTCTGCACAGGCTGGGGAGATTGCGGGGGATTGTCTGCCTCCGATTCGGGGAGCGGCATCTCTTCGTCCTGCGGCTCTTCGGGCGGCTGGTACTGTGCTTGACCTTGTCCGGGGGCGTTGTTTTGCGCTGTGTTCACGGTCGCCGGCGCGTTTTGCCGGGTAGTCAAGATTACTTTCTGCACGCCACCTGGATTGTCGATCATCCCCAGAATTATGTAATTGAACTTAGATCCATTCAGCAGAGTATTCAGGATATCGCGTGGCCGCCCGGGACCCACCTGAATCATGACGCGCTCGTTGGCTGCGCTGGATGGCATCTCGACAGACGCACCGGTCTGGGCCTGTACCGCGCGCAACACCTGCGACAACGTCGAATTCTGGGCGTCGATGGTGAGCGATCCATTCTGGTAGGTGACGCGCGGCGGCGTGGGAGACATTTGCTCCAGGGTCGGCGGCGCTAGCGGCGGTTGCGGGGTCTCGGCTACCGGAGCGGTTTTCTTGTGGTGAGCGTGCGTCTTTTGCGGATGCGAGCTCGTTGCTGGAGTTCCGCTGGACGGGGCCACCGTTTGGGCTGGCGATTCCCCCGCCGCAAGGCACAGTCCTGTTGCCAGCAACAAGGCCAATCCGAGGTTGTGCCGAAGGCGTACCATAATATGTTCGACGACCGAAGGGCGGTATCGTTTCCCTACACGTGCCATTGAGTCTATTCTAAACCCGGCCAGGGCGTGTCTGTGCTGATTCGGCGCCGCGCCGCAGGTTTCCGGCGAGGAGGGTTGGCCGACCATCTGACAAAAGGTAGCCGGCATCTTAATGGATCGGAGAGCCACCCACCATCCGATACATTCTGCAAACCGCAATGGGCATTCACGCGGCGTTAAGGCTACGAACATGATTCGACTATCGTTCACCTATCGCTCGACCTGCTACTTGCTCCTTGGGATGGGTCTCCTGCTGCTTGCCGTAACCATCGCGGCGCCCGCGGGGACGGCGCAGACTTGCGCCAGCAGCGTCGATTTGGACGTCCCCACCAAGAACGCCGTCGAAGCGGCAGCGCGCCAATATTTCGACCTGTCCAAGCGCGGAGATGTTGCCGGGCTCAAAGCCAATTCCATTCCCGCCATCGCGGGAGATTTCGCCAGCATCGAACAGGCCGTGGTCACCAACAAGCCGTACTTCTCCCAAGGCCCCGGAACCATCAGCGGAGCCTACTTGCTGGATGCTTCGCAAGCCAAGGGGACCCTGCCACGGGCAGATTTCTATTGCGGCATCTATAACTCGCCCGACCGCCTGGTGTTCTCGATTTCCAATCTGCCGGCTGGACGTTACGCGCTGGTGATGCAGAAGATTGCCGGCAAAGATCCGATCACGCTGACCCTGATCCTGCAAGAGGTGAGCGGCGCGTGGAAGCTGGCAGGGTATTACCCGCGGTTGGACGCCATCGGCGGCCAGGATGGGCAGTGGTACCTGGCCAAGGCGCGCGAGTACAAGTCCAAAGGGCAGTTGCACAACGCCTGGTTTTATTATCTGACAGCGTGGGACTTGATGGCGCCGGTGAATTTCATGAGCACGCCGCAACTCGACAAGATTGCCGACGAGATGCAGAGCGCCCGCCCCAGCGACCTGCCGGGCAACGGCAATCCGCTGAACCTTGCCGCCAATGGAAAAACATTCAAGGTTACGGAGATGGTGGCCGTGCCGGTGGAAGACAATCTCGACCTGCGGGTGCGTTATGAAACCGCCGACGCCTCCAACACCGGCCGGGCGTTTCAGGACAACATGGCCGTCAGCAAGGCGATTGTGGCCAAGTATCCCGAGGTCCGCGATGCCTTCAGTGCGGTGATTGCGCGCGCCGTGGACGCTAGCGGCCACGATTACGGCTCGGTGCTGCCGATGAAGGATGTAAAGTAGAACGCCGCGCCAGACAGTCCCGAGTGGGATTTGAAGCGAGGCGCTGTTACTTGTTACGAAGCTATCTTAGCCAGCGGCTTGCCTGCTTTTTCTTGGTTTTGATCCCGAGATCGTTTTTTCGAGGCATCGTTAGCGACGGCTCGAAACTGTTCAAGGCTCAGCTTAATCTTGCCGTTCGGCAAGACTACGAAGACTTCTAAATCGCCGCCCATCGCTTTGATCACTTTGTCGAGCGTACTGATGTACATATTCTGACCACGAATGATTTTGGAGACCGAAGATTGCTTTACGCCAAGTGTTTCCGCAAGATGTTCTTGCGTTAGCGAGAGCGCAGCCCTTAGTTCATCAAGCGCCATCTCGGCCAGCAATTCTCGGGTCTTGATCCGAGCGCGCTCCTGCGACTCGGGAGACATTGTCCGAGCTACCAACTCCGAAAATTTCTTGGCCATTTACTTACCCTCTTCCTTCAACGGGTTCGTCTTCCTGCTAATCCAGGGCCTAATCTGATTGGTTGTTACTTTTCCAACTCCGCCAAATGCGCATCGTAGATGCGATCGGCGACTGGCACATTTTCTTCATACCAACGATCATTTCCCCTTTTGTCTCCCCCAATCAGGAGAAGTGCAACTCGTCGAGGATCGAAAACATACAGGATGCGATACGGTTTTCCCTGATGTTGGACTCGAAGCTCCCGCATGTTCGCATGCTTCGATGTGACAACTCCTGAGGAGTATGGGAACGGCAATGTCGGGCCCCGTTCTTCGAGTAGTCCGACGCAGCTACGGACGTCCTCTCTTTCTGCCTCATCCAACGAGTCCCACCACTGTTCGAACTCCGAACTCACTTCTATTTCCCACGGCACATTAGCATTATAGCCCAAGGTCTATATAGACAGGAAGGAATGTTTCACTCTCGCAAAGAAACAGCGGCCTACCTCGTGTCCCCCGCTTCTGCCTTCTTGACCTCGGCTGACGCGCTGGCCGGACGCTCGAACTTGCACTCCTCCGGCCTCTTGTCGAAGCGCAGTCCCTCGAATACCGGTGCGCGCATCTTCATCCCACCGCTTTGCCCTTCATGCGTCCACTCGGTGAACTTGATTTCAGCGACCAGCTCGGGCTTCACGTAATGCACTCGCCGCGTGCTTTCCACTTTGCCGAAGAACGGGCTGCGCTTGCTCGCCAGCGCGTGCAGCCGCTTCCACATGGCCGCGTGCGACTCCTCGGTAAAGCCGCTGCCGGCTTGGCCAACGGGAACCAGGCGGCCCTGATCGTCGTAGAGGCCGAGCACAATGGAGCCAAAGTTTTCGCGCGAGCCCCGCGGATCGGTGTAGCCGCCAATCACGCACTCTTGCCGCTTGACGATTTTGATCTTCAGCCAGTCGCTGCTGCGCTTTTGCACATAAGGGCTGCTGCGGCGCTTGGCGACAATGCCTTCCAGTTCGCGCTCGGTCGCCGCTGCAAACAGCGCTTTGCCGTTTCCGATGGAATGGTCGGAATAGCGAATGACGTCGCCCGGCGCCACGATGGAGGCCAGCAGCTCTTTGCGCCGTTCCAGCGGTGCTGGCATCAGGTTGTAGCCATCGAGATAGAGCAGATCGAAGACGTAATACACGACGGGAATATCGTCGCGGGTGCGACGAATGCGACGCCCGCCTTCGCCCACTCCCGTCCGCTGCTGCATCAGGCTGAACGAAGGCCGTCCCTGCTCATCGAGCGCGACGATCTCGCCATCCAGAATTGCCGTGCGCGCCTTGACCGAATCTGGGATTGAGCGAAGTTCGGGATAGGCAGCGGTCATGTCGTTCTGGTTGCGCGAAACCAGGCGCACCGAGCCGCTCTCCAGAAAGGTGATGGCGCGATAGCCGTCCCACTTCACCTCGAAGAGCCAATCCTGGCCGTCAAACGGCTTATCCACCAGCGTTGCCAGCATGGGATGGATAACGCCCGGCATCGGCGATTTGTGGCCAATGAGCGCGGCTTCGAGCTTCAGACCTTCACTGGGTTCGTCGCGGCCTGGGAGTTTTTTTTTACGCCGTCCTCCGAGGCGCTGGTGGGGCGAGCGGTTTTGCTTTTCTTCCCGGCTTTGGCTGGGGTGGGATTCATCCGCGTGCGTTTTGCCGCGGCTGATTTCTTCCCGGCTTTGGCCTTCTTCGCGTCCGCTTTCGCGATCGAGTCGGCCAGCCAGTCATTCTTCTTGGTGGCGCCGACGGCGGACACCTTTCGACTGCTCTTCCACTCCGCCGAGCCTTGATCGCCCGCGATTTCGTCCATCGTGCGCTTAGTCAGCACCGAGTAGTCATACTTGTCGATGTCGTAGCCTTCCTGTACGTAGGCATCGCGGTGCTTGATCAGCAGCCACTCGGTGCCCTTGCTTCCCGGCCGGCGCGACTTCATGTGCACCAGCGCGAAGTCGCCTTTCAGCTTCTCGCCGTTGAGGCGAAACTTCAGGTCGCCCTTGCGCAGCATCTCCGCGGCATCCCCTTGCGGCTCCCACGTGCCCATGTCCCATACCATGACGGTGCCCGCCCCGTAATTGCCGGCCGGAATGGTGCCCTCGAAATCGAAGTACGAAACGGGATGATCTTCCACCTGCATGGCCAGCCGCTTGTCGGCGGGATCGAGCGATGGCCCTTTGGGCACGGCCCACGACTTCAGCACGCCCTTCATCTCGAGCCGGAAATCATAATGCAGGCGGGTGGCGCGGTGCTTCTGCACGACGAAGCGGCGGCGCTCGCCGCGTTCCACCTTCGCCGGAGGCTCAGGTGTCTGTTTGAAATCGCGTTTGCGCTTGTATTCTTCGAGTGCCATCAGCCGTTTAGATGAACACATCAGAGGCGCGTGCTGCAAGGTTTTTGCCAAGCGCCGCGCGATGGGCCTCGCGGCTTGATTTGCTACAATCGAGATACCGCGACGTGGGCGCTTAACTCAGCGGTAGAGTGCCATCTTCACACGGTGGAAGTCACTGGTTCGAATCCAGTAGCGCCCACCATATTTTCCAAGGGCTTACGGGGAACCTGTCCGAAAAGCCCACCCACAAGCCGATCCACATGTTCATTGAATCGTCTCCGAAGCCAGTCCCTGTTGCTTGAGGAAGGCCCCTGGCGCCGCCAGCAAGTTCGCCTGCCCATATCGCGATCAGCCTAACCATCCACGCAGTCGACTCGGCGGCCCAAAGCCGCGTAATGATCAGCCGATTTGATTCCTACCCCGGCAGTCTTTGCTGCGCTTATGGCACTGATTGTTCAGAGACTTACTAAACTACCCATCCTGTCATGCCGATGAAAACCAGTGGTAAGGTTCCGGGCGCCCTTGCGGGTCCACCGCGCGCAGCGTCTTGGTGAACTGGTGGCATGACATGGTGTGGGTATGCGGAAAGCTGGAATCCGACCATTCACGAGGCACTCTCTTGGGACCTGTTGAGCTCGACCTGGAGTTACACCCGTCGCTAATAGGAGTTACCGATGAGGTCCACATCCTTGGCCCTGACACCGACCCTGTTTCTGGCATTTCTGTTCTCCCTGGCCGCGGGAAAAGCGAGCTGCGCCGGACAGGAATCCATCCGTGATCTAGCGGAAGCGACCCTGGAGCAACTGGGCAGCGTCAAGGTGTATAGCGCTTCCAGGCACCTGCAAGCAGCTGGCGACGCGCCTTCGTCGGTAACCGTGGTTACCGCGGACGAAATTCAAAAATACGGTTACCGCACGCTGGCCGACATCCTGAAAACGGTTCCTGGCTTCTTTGTTACGAATGACCGCAACTATAGCAGCGTCGGGGTCCGGGGATTTGCGCGGCCGGGGGACTACAACACCAGAATCTTATTGCTGGTCGATGGCCACCGGCTCAATGACAACGTTTACGACGAAGCCGTGGTGGGGACGGAATTTCCCATAAATATTGATTTGATCCAGCGAGTGGAGGTCATCCGTGGCCCGGTTTCATCGCTCTATGGCAGCAATGCGCTTTTTGCCCTCATCAACATCATTACTAAGCGGGGCCGGGACATCAATGGGCTGGAACTCTCTGCCGACGCAGCTTCCTTCAATACTTCCTCCGGCACGATCGCCTATGGGCGCAAACTTAAAGAGCTTGAGTTTCTGATTTCGGGTACGTTCTACGGAAGTCGAGGACACAACTCGCTTTTCTTTTCCGAGTTCAACACGCCGCAGACGAATTATGGCATTGCCAGTCATGCGGACGATGACCAGGTAGGCAGTACGCTGGCTACGATTTCCTACCGCGATTTCACTCTCCAAGGCGTTTATGGTACTCGCGAAAAAGGCATCCCCACGGCCCCGTACGGGACGATCTTCAATAACTCCGGTACCCGTTCTACCGATTCCCACTTCTACCTCGACTTGCGCTACCAGCACACCTTTGGCAATTCCTGGGACGTGCTCGCCCGCACCTTCTACGACCGAGTTACATACCAGGGGACTTACATCTATCCTTCGCCCCTCGACCCCTCGCAGATCGATTCGAACCTGGACTTTGCCGACAGCAAGTGGTGGGGGGCCGAGCTTCAGGTCACCAAGACAGTTCTGCGGCGGAATCGCGTCACCGCCGGAGGCGAATATCGTGACAACCTCCGGCAAAATCAAAGCGACTACGATCTCAGCCCCTATGTGCTCTATCTCGCTGACAAACGGCAATCGTTTGTGGGAGCCCTATACGTGCAGGATGAGCTTACCATTTCGAAGTCTCTGGCCCTCAACGTGGGTTTTCGCTATGACTATTACAGCACCCTCGACGCTAGTACAGACCCCCGAGTGGCGCTGATTTACCGCCCCGGGCGCCGATCCGCGTTCAAGTTTATCTACGGCATGGCTTTTCGCGTTCCTAACGTGTACGAACTGTATTACTCCTCCCCTCCCAACCTTCCCAATCCTGCCTTGGACCCAGAGAGGATTCACAGCACCGAGTTCGTTTGGGAACAGGGGCTCGGGACTCACCTATGGTTTTCAACGTCGGCGTTCTACAGCTCGATCCAAGGCCTGATCACCCAGGAGCCGGTTGGCGATAATTTCATTTTTCGCAATCTCAAAAATGTCCGATCCAGCGGGCTGGAGGTCGAAGTCAAGGGGCAACTCTCCCAAGGGCTGGAGGCAAGAGCCAGCTACAGCTTTCAGCAAACCAAGGACGCCTCTACGGGCCAGTTCCTAAGTGATTCCCCCAGAAACCTCGTCACCTTTAATCTGAGCCAGCCGTTGTTGGGAAGAAGAATGTTCGTGAGCCTGGATGCGCAATACAGAAGCCGAATCCAAAATCTCATCGGAGGCTCGATATCGCCGTTTGCCGTGGTCAACGCTACCCTGTTAGCTCGCAACCTTGGCAAGCACGTGGATCTATCTGCCAGCATCTATAACTTATTGGACAAGCAGTACTTCGATCCACCATCGACAGAGAACTTGCAACAGGCAATTCAGCAGGACGGGCGCAATTTTCGGGTCAAAATGACGTGGCGCTGGGGAGAACGGTAGGCTGCGATGCAATGTCGGCGAAGAATTCGGATGTGCTGGTCGGTGCTGGGCACGGTGTTATTGCTGCTGTTGCCCGGGCCGCCCTTGTCGTGTGCGCAAACCGTGAGCGAATATCAGGTCAAAGCCGCTTACGTGTACAACTTTTCGAAGTTTGTCGAGTGGCCAGCCCAGGCCTTCGCCAGCCCCGTCGCACCCATCCGGCTGTGCGTGTTGAAAGAACAGGCATTTGAGTCGGAGTTGAACCAGGTCGTCAAGGGCAAGACAGTCGGAGGTCGCGCGGTGACGGTGGTTCCGGTGCAAACCGCAGAACAGTCCCTGGGGTGCCAGATCTTGTTTATCGCCTCGTCGCAAGACAGGCAGTCTCGCCAAATCATCGATACTCTACGGAACACCAGCGTTCTGACCGTAGGCGAATCGGAGGGTTTCCTCGAAAGAGGCGGAATCATAAATTTTGTCTTACAGGATGATCGGGTCCAGTTGCAGGTGAATCACAAGGCAGCCACGCAGGCCGGACTTCATATTAGTTCCCGGCTGTTGAGCGTGGCCAAACTTGTAATTGAGTAGGAGACAGGATGTCCTTGCCATGAAGGCGATCCGCGACTGGTCAATCCGCCACAAACTGACCGGCCTGTTCATGGCAATGGCGTGGATTAGCACCGTAGCAATTTCTCTACCTCTGGGCATTTTCGATTATTGGGGAACCAGGACGACGATGGCCCGGGACCTGGAGGTCCTGGCCGATGTCCTGGCCAGGAACAGCACCGCGGCGATTACCTTCCGTGATGCCGACGCGGCGCGCGATGTTCTCCAGGCCCTGCGCGCAGAACCAAGCATCACGGCAGCCTGTGTCTATACCGAGGATGGAGAGCCCTTCGCCAAGTACGTTCGCCAAGGGGAAAAATCCAGCTTTGTTCCTCCGCCTGCGCAAGCCCAAACCACCCGCTTCGAGCGGGACCGGCTGGTCCGCTTCCGCCGGATCGTGCTCTCCGGCGAAACCGTAGGCACGATCTACATTGAATCCGACCTGCAAAGACTTGACAACAGATTTAAGGAGGGGCGGCTGGTCTTTCTGGCGGCCTTGTTGGTCACCATGTCGCTGGCTTTTTTCCTGGCCTCGCGCTTCCAGCGGCCCATCTCGCGTCCCTTGGTGAACCTGGTGCAGACCGCCAAAGCGGTCTCCATCGCGGCGGACTACTCGGTCCGCGCCAATCTGCAAAACCGGGACGAGTTCGGGCTGCTGGTTTCCGCCTTTAACGAAATGCTGGACCAGATCGAAAAGCGGGATCGGGAGCTGCGGCAATACCGCGAGCACCTGGAGGAACAGGTCACGGCGCGGACCGCCGAGTTGTCACAGGCGGAAGAGAAATATCGGGCCATCTTCGAAGATGCGGTGGTGGGAATTTTTCAGATCACCCCCGAAGGCCGTCCTCTAAACATCAACCGCGCCTTGGCGCAAATGCATGGCTACGATTCGCCGGAGCAGTTCCTGGCCGAGGTGCCGAACATGGCGGACCAGCTATTCGTCAATCGGGAGCGGACAAAGGAATTGAAACGCCGGCTTGACGCGGAGGGGGTAGTGCGCAGTGCGGAACTGGAAGTCTATGACAAGGATCGCACCAAGAAGTGGGCGTTGGTGAATATGAGGGCGGTGCGTGACGCTGACGGAAACATCGTTCTCTACGAAGGCACGGTTGAGGACATCACCGACCGCAAAGTGGCCGAGGCACGGGTCCAATTTCTCGCCTATTACGATGCCCTTACCGGCCTGCATAATCGGACTTTTCTCCGTCAAGTCCTGGCCAAAGCGCTGGCCAGCACCCGCCGCCAGGACCAGAAAGTCGCAGTTTTGTTTCTCGATCTCGACCGCTTCAAAATCATCAACGATTCGCTGGGGCACACGTTCGGCGATCTTCTCCTGCAACAAGTTGCCGAACGGCTCAAGCGATGTGTCCGGGAAGAAGATACGGTGGCCCGCGTCGGCGGCGATGAATTCCTGATCGTGCTGGCCGCCCTGAAGAGTGTTACCGAAGCGACCATCGCCGTCAACCGGATCCTTAATGGCATGGCCGCTGAATTCCTGGTGGAAGATCAACGCCTCAACGTGACTTGCAGCATCGGCATCAGTATTTTCCCGGAACATGGAATGGACGGGGAGACGCTGATCAAAAATGCCGATGCGGCCATGTATTGCGCCAAAGAGAAGGGGCGCAATACCTTCCAGTTCTTCACCGAAGACATGAATATTCAGGTGGTGGAGCGGCTGACTTTGGAGAACAGCCTGCGGCTGGCACTGGAGAGAAAAGAACTGTTCCTGGTCTATCAGCCGCAGATGGAGATCGCCAGTGGAATGATTGTCGGGGTGGAAGCGCTCCTCCGCTGGCAGCACCCGGAACGGGGCCTGGTGTCGCCCGACAAGTTCATACGACTGGCGGAGAGCAGCGGCTTGATCATGCCCATCGGCGAGTGGGTGCTCAGAAAAGCCTGCTCTCAGGTTCGGGAATGGCACGACCAAGGGCTTCTGGCGGTGCCGGTGGCGGTGAATGTGTCAGCCGTTCAGTTTCGCCAAGGGGACTTTCTTACCGTCATCAAGAAGGTACTGTCCGAGACCGGGCTTTCCCCTGAATACCTCGAACTGGAGCTTACCGAAAGCACTTTGCTGTCCAACGTGAACGTGATCTTCCCGATGCTTGAAGAACTGCGGACCATGGGGTTGAAACTGGCCATCGACGACTTCGGCACCGGCTACTCCAGCCTTAGCTATTTGCGGCAGTTCCCGGTTAGCAAGCTCAAGATAGACCGTTCCTTTGTGCAGGATGTGGTGCTGAATTCGGATGACGCGGCCATCACGGCTGCCATCATCAGCATGGCAAAAGGTCTGAATCTCAAGGTAATTGCAGAAGGAGTTGAAACTGCGGCACAAATGTCGTTCCTGCGAGCACATCATTGCGACCAGATTCAGGGCTACTACTTCAGCAAACCTTTGATGGCCGACGACGTTGCCAAGAAACTGGCAGAGCAGTCCGCTTCACCCTTCCTCTACAATCCAGAAAAGCTCAATCGCCTGACGCAAAAGGCTACGCCGGTTGGCGTTCTTTAGCCTGTAGAAAACGGGAATCCCTTGCCATAAGCACCAGCGCAGACGATCATGGCCACCGCGGCGATGTCATCTGCGGGTGCCAGCGGGCACGTCTCCGTTTGTCTCAGCAACGACACCCGGCCTGATCATTGACACCAACGGCTGTTTTGCGCACGGGTGGTCGGTTACCTGCATCGCAGCGCGCTCAGCTATCTCGATTCCGACCCTTAACATTGATCTGTGACGCAGATCACCGCTTTTGTGTGACGCACTGAAGGATTGTGATTGGCAATAAACAGGTCTATAAGGGGTGCCGTTTGCCGGGTAAACGGAACCCGAGAAGGGGCTGAGAGCGGATGTTGTCTGGCAAGGTGACGATTTCGTCTCAAGATTTGGCCACGGCGCTTGGCCGTGACGCCGGGACCGAAGTGAGCGCCTTGCCCGAAAGCCCTCGCGATGGCATCGGGACAGACGTTGTGAAGGTGAGGATATGAGGAAGCTATTAAGCTCAGTGTTGTGGCCAATACCAGTGCTGGTGTTTGCTCCCATGATTGTGCTTTTTGCCATGGGGGTTAGAGCAAAAAAAAAGGAGCGTCGATTACAGCAGAGCGGCTGACGGCGGAACGGCTGGAGGAACTCCTGCCTCTTTGCTGACAGGGGACCCCCCGAGGTGTCACCCGTGGTCGCTCAGCGCCCCGTCGCTGCGAACGAGCACCCTCCCGGCTGTGGTTCTGCCCGGAGAATCGGTGCCCTTGACGAAATCGATGATGAAATCGACGAACGTGGCCAACAGCCGCCTTTACGCGACCGCCGCCCTGCTCCCGCCTTTCGTATCCTCTGCTTCAGCCGCAGCAGCGGGTTTCTTTCCAAATACTTCGGCTTCCGCTTCGAGCCAATCCTCGAAGTCGTGACCGTGTTCACAGCCCCGTTTCTCGTAAAGCTGATACGCACGTACACGAATTAGCTCCTCGGTCAATTCGAGCGAGCCTTCGTCGGGCTTCGCGGTTGAAACACTCGCAGTTTTATCTCGCATGGTAAACCTCCTGCCTCGTTGACGACGCAATGCAAGGTCGAGAAATGGGCCCGACTCTGGAGAGATGCGCGATGCACAGACTTGCGTCCGTACTTTGTATTTATGTTCTCACTATTTCTCTGGAAAGTCAGTGACAATGGTTACGGCCACCGGTGGTCCGGTCATGGTCAAGCGCCAACCCCGCGGGTGCCCCACCCAAGCCTCGTTTGCTTGGCTGGGACAGCTTGCACTTCGCGATGCTCCCGTATAATCCCAATAACCTCAGCAACTCGCGCACATCACATGGTGACTCCCGACTACAAGAGCTTTTTGCAACTCAGCCGTGACGCCTCGCTCATCCCGGTGGCAAAAACCCTGAGCGCCGATTTGCTGACGCCGGTCGGAGCTTTCTTGGGCCTGGCTGCCAAGCAGAAATACGCGTTTCTGCTGGAGTCGGTCGAAGGCGGCGAGAAGATCGGCCGCTACACGTTCTTGGGCGCGCAGCCGCGAATGGTCGTCACCGCCCGCGGCAGTTCGCTGGAGATTCGGCGGGGGCCCTCGGTGGAACGCCGCCAGGGCAAGGTCATCGAATTGTTGCGCGCCTGCTTGCGGCAATATCGTCCGGCGACGCTGCCCAACCTGCCACCGTTCACGTCCGGCTGCGTCGGATACTTTGCCTACGACATGGTGCGGCAGTTCGAGCGCCTGCCCGAACATGCCAAAGACGATGTTGGGTTGCCGGATTGCGTGTTCACCTTTTACGACCGGCTGCTGGCGTTCGATCACCTGCGGCATCAATTGCACATCATCGCGGCCGCTGACGTGAGCGCCGAATCGCCGCGCAAAGCCTACGATCGCGCCCTTGCCGACATTGCCGCGATCGAGGCCAAACTGACCCGCGGAGTGCGCGCGCACAATTTTGACTGGTCAACCAGCGAGCGAAAGAAGCCGATCAAGGTCCACAACGCCACCTCGCGCGACAAGTTTATCGCCAGCGTTCGCCGCGCCAAGGAGTACATCGCCGCCGGCGATGTCTTCCAGGTCGTGCTGTCCCAGCGCCTGGACTTCAAGTCGCCCGCCGAGCCTTTCCAGATTTATCGCGCCTTGCGCACGGTGAATCCTTCGCCCTACATGTTTTACCTGAAGCTTGACGACATGCAGGTCGTTGGCGCGTCGCCGGAGATGCTGGTGCGCGTGTCGGGGCGAAAGCTGGAATACCGACCGATCGCCGGCACGCACAGGCGGGGGTCAACCCCGGCCGAAGACGAACAACTGATTGCGAAATTGCGCGCCGACGAAAAAGAGCGTGCCGAGCACGTGATGCTGGTGGACCTGGGACGCAACGACCTGGGCCGGGTGAGCGAATACGGCAGCGTGAAAGTGCGCGAGTTGATGTACGTGGAAAAGTACTCGCATGTTATGCACCTGGTCTCCGCGCTGGAGGGAGAGTTGCGCGGCGATCTCGACGCGCTGGACGCATTGGCCGCCTGCTTCCCCGCCGGCACGCTGAGCGGCGCGCCCAAAGTCCGCGCCATGGAGATCATCGAGGAGTTGGAACCGGTGCGCCGTGGCGTCTATGGAGGGTCGGTCCTCTACGCCGATTACGCGGGCAACCTGGATTCCTGCATCGCCATTCGCACCATGGTTCTGCATCGCAATCGCGCCTATGTTCAGGCAGGTGCGGGCATCGTTGCCGACTCCGATCCCGAAAGCGAATACCAGGAGTGCATGAATAAGGCCAGCGCGTTGCTGCGGGCGGTGGAAGCCAGTGGCTGAAAGACAGTTTCAAGTTTCGAGTTTCAAGTTTCGAGCAAGAGCGCGTGCCAGTTTGGAGTAAAGCGGTGTCTCATTCCTATAAGGAGCTGATTGCGTGGCAGAAGTCGATGGCGCTGGTGAAAAACGTCTATCTGCACACTCGGGGATTTCCCAAAGAAGAAGTGTACGGACTTGCTGCGCAGTTGCGCCGCGCGGCTGTATCGGTGCCAAGCAACATAGCAGAAGGACAAGGACGACTATCGAAGAAGGAATTTAAGCACTTCCTCTCTTTGTCCCGAGGATCGCTTCTCGAAGTTGAGACACAGGTGCTGATCGCTGCGGATCTCCATTACCTGAGCTCCGAGATCGCGCACGATCTCGAAACTCAAGCGCAAGAAGTGCTGCGGATCATCAACGCGCTGATGAATTCACTCGCCTGCTGAGAGGCATAGGTTTGGGAGTCTTTACTCGAAACTCGAAACTTGAAACTCGAAACTCGAAACTGCTCGCCTGCTGAGGTATAGGTTGGGGATCTTTACTCGAAACTTGAAACTTGAAACTTGAAACTTGAAACTTGAAACTGAATCCATGGTCTTTGTTCTAGATAACTACGATTCGTTCACCTATAACCTCGTCCAATACATCGGGGAGCTCGGGGTCGAGGTGTCCGTCCGTCGTAATGACCAGATCACGCTCGACGAAATCGAGGCGCTTCATCCCGATCGCATCGTGATCTCTCCCGGCCCGTGCACCCCGCAGGAGGCCGGGATCAGCATCGAACTGATCCGCCATTTCGTCGGGCGCGTGCCTCTGCTGGGCGTGTGCCTCGGCCACCAAGCGATTGGCGCAGCCTTCGGCGGCAAAGTCGTGCGTGCCGCCAACCTCATTCACGGCAAGACCAGCTCCGTCGAACACGATGGCAAATCAATTTTCCGTGGCATTCCGTCGCCGATGACGGCGACCCGCTATCACTCGCTGATCGTCCAGGAGAAAGATTTGCCCGATGAGCTGGAAATTTCAGCCACCTGTGCGGAGCGCGGCGGCGAGCGCGTGATCATGGGACTGCGCCACCGCAAGTTCCCGGTCGAAGGCGTGCAATTTCATCCGGAGAGCGTGCTTACGGAGCATGGCCGGCAAATCGTTCGCAACTTCATGGAGCTCTGAATCTGGATTATTCATGTGCGCAGATGACACCTTGCGTTCATCAATAATCCAGCGCAGGTTAGAATTCTCGCGTGCCCAATTCAACCAACGCAGCCGCCGGGGAACCTCACCCGCTCCGCCTCACGCTCCCGCAGCGGATACAGATCGCGCTGATTTCGTGGATCGCGTCTGCGGTGGTGGGCCTCATCGGCCGCACGCTGCGTATGACCATCACGTTTGAAGAGGGCTCCATTGGCGGCCTCGACAACGTTACTCCCGGCATTTATCCCTTCTGGCACCGCTGCGTGCTGCCGGCGACTTGGCTGTTCCGCAATCGCGATATCGGAGTGCTGACCAGTCTCAGCCGCGACGGTGAGTACATCGCGCGCGTGATTCGCCGCTTCGGGTTCGTGCCGGTGCGCGGCTCCAGTTCGCGCGGCGGTCAGCGCGGTCTGATGGAGATGGAGACCATGGTGAAAGCCGGCGGCGCCGTCGCTTTCACCATTGATGGCCCCCGCGGGCCGCGCTACGTCGCCAAAAAGGGCCCGGTGATGCTGGCGCGAATGACCGGCATCCCCATCACTGCGTTCTACGTTGCCGTGGAGAAGTCCTGGGTCCTGAAGACCTGGGATGCCATGCTCATTCCCAAACCGTTTTCGCGCGCTTATGTGCGCGTGGCGAAAAACATCTTCGTTGCGCCGGATGCCGACGATGCGGCATTGGATCGCTGTCATACCGAAATGCAGGCCGCGCTGGAGCGCATCACCGCCTTCGCAGAATCGCAGTTTAAAACTAAAACGAGCTAATATTAACTGCCATGTTTTCAAAGGCCTTCACGGACGCGGACATACCTCCAGGGTACGGTTTTAAACAACTCTTGTTCAGCCCCATTGCGAAGGCATTGGTTGTACAGGTGGAGTCTGTCGGACCAAGTTGGCGGCCTGAGCGCCTGTACTATCGTCATAACGACTCGGAGAAGTATCAGCTTTTGGGAGATCCTCATTATTTAAGCTCGCAGGAATCTCCTGTTATTCACCAATCAGGAACTCTTCTTGCATACAACTCCCTCCGGCACAAGTTCTCCGTGAATTCTGAGGGTGAGGAGCTCCACAGCGGAAATTGGGACGCCTTGAAGATCTTCGACCTTGAGCGTGGAGTGGAGGTTCACTCAATTGATAGGGAAACTCTCAAACTCCCAGCAGGTGTCACGCGAGGATGGATTACAGGAGTTGTCGCGTATGGCGATTCAGGGATTTTCGTTACGGTGAGTTTGTCGAACGACGGTCTCAAAATGGACCATTTCGTGGCGGAACTTGACCTGGTGGAACGGACCTTGGCGCAGATTGTGCTGCTTCCGGCCGTGTTCATGTAACTTGCAATTCTCCAAGAAGTGACTGAGTCCGGCGGACCTTTTCCAGCTCTCGATAGGGCCCCGATTGACACCCGCGTCCCCGCTCAGTACAGTCGAATCTCATCCTGAGTCAGTTTGGTTCGGGATTGTTCCTTGCCAATCCATGTTCGCGCGTTCCGTCGTCGCATCGGCGGAACTGGGAAGCGGGTGTGAAGCCCGCGCTGCCGCGCAACTGTAAGCGAGTCTTGGCGCAAGGCCACTGTGCAAACGGGAAGGCCCCGCCGCTGTCCGCGATGCAAATCGCAACTCGTCAGCCAGGAGACCGGCGCGAACTACGTCACCAACCCCTTTCGCGTGTAAAGGAGAGTGTCATGTTCAGCGTTCGTCTCGCGACCATTCTTCGTGGAGTTCTCGTCGTGCTGCTGTGTTCGACAGCGGCGCTTGCGTCGGATCTCAAAATAACCGTACAGAGTCCTTCCGGTGAGCGCGTTTCCGGCGTGCAGGTCAGCTTGTTTCGCGTCACCGACAACGCCGGAGTTGGCGTGCAAACCACCGCCGGCGATGGCACAGCAACTTTCCCGCATCTCGCCGACGGGCAGTATCGCCTGGTAGTGCTCGCCCCGGGATTCGCCCAGCAATCGCAACAAGTTTCTATTCCGGCGACGGCGATCCTCAACGTCGAACTGAAGCTTGCGACTACGCCCCAAACCGTGGTCGTCTCCGGTACCGCAACTCCCGCCACGCCGGAGCAGACAGGCACCTCGGTCGGCGTGCTCACCGGTGAGCAACTGAACGCGATCAATCCTGTCTCCGCTCCCGACGCCTTGCTCTACATTCCCGGAGCCATCGTCAGCAGCACGGGGCGGCGCGGCAATCTGGCCAGCTTGTTCGTGCGCGGCGGCGAATCCAATTACAACAAGGTGCTGGTGGACGGCGTGCCGGTGAACGATCCCGGCGGCATCTTCGATTTCGGCGTGGTTCCCATGAACAACATCGACCGGCTCGAGGTGGAACGCGGCCCCGAAAGCACGGTGTACGGATCGGACGCGATGACCAGCGTGGTGCAGCTTTGGAGCTCGACCGGCAGCACGCGCACGCCGGAAATTCAATTTGGCGCTGATGGCGGAAATTTCTCCAGCGCCAACGGCTACGCGTCGCTGGCGGGAGCGCGCGGAATTTTCGACTACAACGTCTTCGCCAACCAGTTCAACACCCAAGGCCAGAGAGTGAACGACGCCTATTCCAACTCACTGCAAGGCGGCAACGTGGGCGTGCGACTTTCCGATCGCGTGGCATTTCGTCTGCGCGCGCGGCACTACAACAGTTGGACAGGCATTCAGTCGAACTGGTGGTTCAACGGAAATCCCGAGCTGCCACCTGACCCGAACCAATATGCGCACCAGAACAACTTCCTGGCCAGCGGCGATCTCACGGTCAGCGGACCGGGCGCCTGGCAGCATCAGTTCAGCGGCTTCGAGTACCACCACGTCGCGCTCAACGTGAACCCCATCGACGATCCTGACCGCCCATTCGACAGCGCCTTCAGCAGCGTGGCCAAGTACAACCTCGCCGGCTTCGCCTACCAGGGAATCTACAGCCCGCGGCCCTGGGCGCAGACCACGCTGGGTTACAACTTTGAAGACGAGAACGGGTACATCAACAACAATTCGAACTTTGGAATCACCACCACTCATGGGCTGCGCTTCAACAATTATCTGTTTGCGCAGCAGACCATCGTGTGGCGGCGGCTGTCGATTCTCGCCGGCGTTGGCTACGTCAACAACAGCAGTTTTGGCGGCAAGGTCAGCCCGCGCGCTTCGCTGACGTTTCTGGCGCTGCGCGGAAATACCGTCTTCAGCGGCACGCGCCTGCACGTTGGCTATTCGGAGGGAATCAAGGAGCCCAGCTTCGAGCAGACCTTTGGCATCACCGGGACCTTCCCCACACTGCCGAATCCCAACCTGCAACCGGAACAGAACCGGGCCATCGAAGCCGGCGTGCTGCAGTCGCTATTCAGCAATCGTGTGTCGCTCAGCGCGGTGTACTTCCACAACCAGTTCCGCGACCAGATCGAGTACTTATATAACTCCGACACCAACACCAGCCAGTACGTGAACTTCAATCGCGCCATGGCGCAGGGCGCCGAAGTGGTGTTGAGCGGCCGGGTTGTCAATCATCTGTCGGCGACCGCCGCTTACACCTACACTTCGACCAAGATTCAGCAGGCGCCGCCTTGCGATCCCAATGCGGGTTGCGATCCGCGCATCTACGGCACGGGAGCCCCACTGCTGCGGCGTCCCAAGCAGGCTGGCATGGTACTGCTGATCTACACGCGGCAGCGCTGGGGCGGATTCCTCGGCGTCACCGCAGTGGGACAGCGTCCGGACTCCGACTTCCAATTCGGATACATTCCGCCCATCTACTACGCTGCGGGTTATGCGCGCCTCGATCTCGGCGGCTGGTACGCCGTCAATCATCACGTCACGGCATACGTGAACGTGAACAACGCGCTGAATAATCACTACAACGAAGTGCTTGGATATCCGGCTCTGCGGGCGAACTTCCGCGCCGGGATGAGGTTCAGTTTTGGAGGAGAATGAGGGACGAACGAGTGGTGCGGGACCGTCAGGCGGGTCGAATCATTCTTTCCCTTTTCCCACTTCCACGTGGTTGCGATATTTCGTCCGCAGTTCCCGCAGCTTGTCCACGTGCTGATCGCTGAGCGGCTGCTGCTTGCCCAGCAAATGCGTCACCAGCGCGATCTTGGCAAAGTGTTCCACGGTTTCCATGTTCATGTAGGCGGTCAGCAAGTCTGCGCCGTAGGTGACCACGCCGTGGTTCGCCATCAGGATGGCATCGTGCTCGGCAACCAGGGGCGCCAGCACCTCCGCCAGCTCCTGCGTGCCGGGAGTTTCATAATTCGCCAGCGGCACCGAACCCAGGGTCACGATGATCTCCGAACACAACGCACTGTCCAGCGCAATACCGGCAGCCGCATAGCCGGTCGCGGTGGGCGGATGCGCATGTACCACCGCGCCAACATCCGGACGCAGGCGGTAAATCAACAAATGCATGGCGATTTCGCTGGACACGCCGCGCGAGCCGTTCACTTTGTTGCCGCTCGGGTCCACCATCACCAGATCTTCGGGTTCCATCAGCCCCTTGCTCATAAGCGTGGGAGTGCACAGCACATTCCCGTCTGCCAGGCGCACGGAGAGATTGCCATCGGTGGCCGCCACCAGACCAGCCTGGTGCAGCATCCTGCCGAAGCGGACAATGTCGTCCCGATATTGTTGCTCGGTCTTCATGAAATTGGGCCGGATGCGCCTGACGGGCTTAGATTGCTATCCTACCGCAGGAAACGATTTCGGCAAAAGAGAAGTGCAATTCCGCGAGTGGCCGGTACGTGCACTCAGGCATAATCGCTGTGTGCTGGTCTCCGATTTCGACTATCGCCTGCCGCAGGAACTGATTGCGCAAGAGCCGCTGCCCGACCGGGCGGCTGCGCGGCTGTTGCACCTCAACCGTAGTGATGATCGCCTCGATGACCTCAGGTTTCGCGACTTTCCCCAGTTGTTGCGGCCCGGCGATCTGTTGGTTTTTAACAACACCAAGGTATTGCCGGCGCGCCTTTTCGGACATCGCAGCGGCTCGCGCGCGCAGCGGCTCTCGACCCAGAATCCCGCGACGAAAGACTTCCTTCGCGGTCGGGTCGAAGTGCTGCTGACCAGGCAACTCTCCGCCGGTCCGCCGGAATGGGAAGCGCTGGTACACCCCGGCCGCAAGCTCGGATTGGGCGAGCGGATTTACTTCGGCGGCGACGCCGATGAATCGTCGCATGAACTCGCGGCCGAGATCGTGGGCCGTGGGACTTTCGGCGAGCGCCGCCTGCGCTTCGATCCGGTGGATGACTTCTTCGGCGTGCTCAATCACATCGGCCACATTCCTTTGCCGCCCTACATTGATCGCCCCGACACGCCTTCCGACCGCGAGTCGTACCAAACGATCTACGCCAAACCGCTCGGCTCCGTCGCCGCGCCTACAGCGGGTCTGCACTTCACACCGGAAATTCTTGAGCGCATCCGGCAGCGCGGAATCGAAATGACTGAGGTCACGCTGCACGTCGGCCTAGGCACGTTTCAGCCGGTGCGCGAAGAAGTGGTTGAGGAGCACAAACTGCATCGCGAGTGGTACGAAATTTCTCCTGATGCCGCGCAACGAATCCAGCGCGCGCGCGATGCCGGGCGGCGAATCGTGGCGGTGGGAACCACAACGGTGCGTACGTTGGAATTTGCCGCGCGACAAAATACGGAAGACCGGGTGCCCCGTTCTAGCCTTCCTCTGGCTAGGGCGGGGCATTTACCAGACACTCCTGCCGGCCGCATCACGGCGCAGCGTGGCGAGGCTGACATCTTTATCTATCCGGGATTTGAGTTTCGCGTGGTGGGTGCAATGCTGACGAACTTCCACTTGCCGAAATCGACGCTACTAATGCTGGTCGCGGCCTTTGCCGGCCGCGAGCGCACCTTGCAGGCGTATGAACATGCAGTCCGCCAGGGCTACCGCTTCTATTCGTATGGGGATTGCATGTTTATCGAGTAGGACATGCGTCTTTTGAGTCAGCTAAAGATTGATGGCGTAATTTGCCCGTTGACAACAGCTACCGGCGGATCGAAAACTCCAGTTTCGCTCATCACGCACCGGTTGACGAGGTCCCTGATTTAGCGCTCTCCATCAGTAATGAGCGCCTCCTCGTGTACTATTCGCGGGTATATTCTATGAACGGTTCTCTCGCATCCCGTGAAAGGGAAACGTAAGCAGAACGGCCGCTTACATCGTTGATCGTATGGATGTCCACCCATTTGTGCCTGCCGATATAGAAGCTGCTCTGGGCCGGCGCTACATCATTGATTCCGAAATTGCCATTGGTGGCCAGGGGGCAGTTTATAGGGCAACCAGAGCTTCCCGGCCAGACGGCACAGCGGCTAATGACGTTGTAGCCCTGAAGTTGTACCTCTATGCCAGTCAGGACAGTCGCGTACAGCGCGAGATCAACGCGATGGAAACCATCTCGCATCCCGCCTTGGCTCGGCTGATTGAACATGGTTATTGTGGCGTGGCCGGTCGACCCACCCGATACGTCGCGTGGGAATTCATAGCAGGAGAATCGCTGGGCGATCGGTTGGAAAGCGGACCGCTGCCGGAATTCGAAGTGCTGCCCATAGGCAGTGATGTCTCGGCGGCAATTGCGGAACTTTGGTCGCGACACTTTGTTCATGGGGACGTAAAGCCCTCGAACATTATGCTTAGACCCTCCGGCGGCGCCGTTCTCATCGACCTCGGCGCCGCCAGGCATTTAGAGCAAGACCATACGCTTGCCGCGCGTCAGCCTTTTGGAACGGTGGGTTACTTATCGCCCGAGCAGGCCGTGGGGGGAACCTTGTCCTGCGCTTCCGACATTTTTTCGCTTGGCGTAGTAATGCTGCAAAGCTTGCTCGGGCAGCATCCCACCGACTATGACCAGAACGCCTTGGCCGGCGGCATCCGGGCGAGCGGACGCAAGCTTCCAGTGAGCACAGGCTTGCTTAGCACATTGGATACGATGCTGTCGGTACGCCCGACGTTTAGACCAAGTCCTGCAGCACTGAGCAGCTATTTCCAAGGGCTACAGCAAAAAACGTAAGCGGACGGGTGCCCCATCCTTTCGCCTCCTTTGCGAAAGGGTGGGAGCAAGAAACTGGGGATTGCCATGATCTTGTTTGATCAGGGCAGAGACTGGTCTTTGGTGCGTCGCTCCCATCCTTCGCGCCAAAACATGCGCGAAGGATGGGGCACCCAGTTCATAACCTGCTGCCGTAGAATAGTCGGGAGGCCCTACGATGGCGAACCCCTCGATTACAATTCCGCTCGACCCGCAGACGGCACGCGCCTACGATTCCGCCTCGCCCGAGGAAAAGCGCAAGATTCAAGCTCTCTTGAGTCTTTGGCTCCGCGAATTGGCCGCGGGCGAATATCCGTCCCTGCAACAAGTGCTCGATGAGGTGGGAAATAAAGCGAAAGCCCGTGGCCTTATACCAGAAATATTGGACTCCCTCCTGAAGGGCACCTAGTTATCCTCCTCGATCTGCGAGTTTCATCGCTCACCGGATTATCAAGTGAGAAATAACTCGTTCGAGAATGAGCAAATGCAGACTTTCAAATATTGTGACGTGCTGCACCGACTGGAAGGCTTCGACCCCTGGCTAATCAGTCTAGGTTTGACGCCGCGGGGTAACGATCGGATACACCAGGCCTTTAACACTCTTCGCATGGCGGAGGCCGCCGGCCGTAAAGCACGGGAAACCGGAGAATATTCCAAGGTTCAAGGAGAGCATCTATTCCCACTGATCGAGGCACTCGAAGCACACGATGTTTTCGTCGCTTTCGAAAAGGAGTCGTCAGAGCCGCTGGCTAATGCGCTCAAGCGAGCGTTGACCGGACCGGCTCAACCCGTGGATGAGAAGAACGAAGCGAACAGAGACGGACGGAATATTTGGTTTGAGCTAGCTCTTGCCGCCGAATGGAGGATGCGGGGTGCTACGGTTCAACTAGGCGAACCGGATCTGCAGTTATTTCGGGACAATAAGACGTTCTTGGTGGCCTGTAAGCGACCAGCCAGTGAAAACAGCGTCCGCGCCAACGTTCGCAGTGCTATCTCGCAACTAAACGACCACTTGAGATTGGCATCACAAGACGTATTCGGGGTGGTTGCTATCTCCCTCAGCCGGGTTTTGAACCCAGGGACAAGCTATTGGTCAGGAAGCCTGGAACAGCTTGGAGCTCTCCTTCACCATATGATGCTCCAATACAGACCTTATTGGCGATCCGCGGATCCTCACCCAAGAATCTGCGCAATCCTGTTTCACACTGCAACGCCGAGTGACGTTGGGCAGAAGGTAGACTTGTCACTAACGACATATTCCGTCGCTGAACGACTTAAACAGGATTCCGTTGGTACGAAGATATTCGAGGAACACATACGGGACATCAAAGCACGTGCCGAAGACTTAGCGTCACAATCAACGTCTATCGAATAACTGTAGAGAAATCGCCCTTACACCACCTTCAGCAGCGCGGTATTGCGGCCTGTGGCGGCGTTCGCCGCGACTTGTTAGAATTTTCTCTTGCCCTCCACCAAGAAAACTCCGAAGTCCGCCACCGACTCCAGCGCCGCGAAACCGGCAACCGCAGCCAAAGCCACCGTTGCTGTTCCCGCTGAGCCCGCGGGATCGAAGGGCCGCATCTACCTGATCGACACGATGTCGTTCATCTTCCGCGCCTATCATGCCATGGCGCGGCAGCGGCCCATGTCCACCAAGACCGGCATCCCGACCAGCGCGACCTTCGTCTTCGTCAACATGCTGCGCAAGCTGCGAGCCGACTTCGAGCCGCAATATCTTGCCGCCGTCTTCGACGTGGCCGCACCCACGTTTCGCGATGAGCAGGCCACCGCCATGCCCAGCCTGCGCAAGTTCGACAGCAAGACGCAGACCTATGTTGACGTGGCCTACGGCGGCTACAAGGCCAATCGCAAAGCCATGCCGGAAGATTTAGTGCAGCAGGTGCCTTACATCCGGCGCGCGCTGGAGGCGTATCGCATCCCCATGATCGAGGCCTCCGGCTTCGAGGCCGACGACGTGATTGGCACCCTGGCGCGACAAGCCGCGGACGCAGGCTACTCGGTGTTTGTGGTCTCCAGCGACAAGGACATGATGCAACTGGTCAGCGAGCGCACCTGCGTGCTGAACCCGCCCAAGGACAATCTCATTTGCGACGTCGCCAAAGTGGAAGAGATCCTGGGCGTGCCGCCGGACAAAGTGGTGGACGTGATGGCGCTGCGCGGCGATGCCATCGACAATATCCCGGGCGCGTCCGGCATCGGCGACAAAGGTTCGGTGGAACTGATCCAGCGGTTCGGCAGCGTGGAGAACGCGCTGGAGCACGCGCAGGAAGTCGAGCGCAAGGCCTATCGCGAGTCGCTGCAGAACAATCGCGCCGCCATCCTGCTGAGCAAGCAACTCGCGACCATCAAGACGGATGTTGCGGTCGAATTCGAGCCGGAGGCCATGCGCGCGCAGGAGCCCGATCCGGCTGCTGCTCGCGCGCTGTTTACCGAACTGGAATTTACGACTCTGGTCCAGGATTTCCTGCATGAAAGCGTCGAACTCGGCGAGACCGACTATCGCGACGCAAAATCCGCCGCCGAGGTTGAGGCGGTTGTGGCACTCGCAACCAAGCCCGGCGCGGTGCTTGCCATCGCGCTGGAATCGGCGGCGCAGCAGACCGCCGCCGCCGAAGAAGAAGAAAGTGGAGAAGAGCAGGACAACGAACAGCTCTCGCTGTCAGCGGCGCCGCAGGTTGCGTCGGTGCCCGCAAGTCTGCGCGTCGCGATTTCTGCCGAGCCGGGAAAGGCACTGACGCTCGCGCTGGATGACTCGGAGGCCGCGGAACCTCTGAAGCGCGCGCTTGCCGATGAAGCGATATCCAAGACGGTGCACGACTACAAGTCGGCAATGCATGTCTTTGGCCAGCATGGCTTGGCGCTGGAAGGTGTGCAGCACGATCCCCTGTTGTACAGCTACTTGCTCGATCCCACCTACTCCACCTACGGACTTCGCGAGACCGCCTTCCGGCTGTTCAACTTGAAATTGAGTGCATCCCCAGCCGAAGCTGCCGACATCACGCTGCGGCTTACCGGCAAGTTGCGTGGCGAGATCGAGAAGAGCGACCTGCGCAAGGTTTACGACGAGATCGATTTGCCGCTGGTGCCGGTGCTGGCGCGTATGGAAGAGGCTGGCGTCAAGCTGGACTGCGATGTGCTGGCCGCAATGTCGCAGCACCTGGAGCGAGAGATCAGTTCCAAGGCGCGAGAGATTTACGACAAGTCGGGCTTCGAATTCAATATCAACTCCCCCAAGCAACTGGGCGACGTGCTGTTCAACAAGCTGAACCTGCCCAAGCCGTTCAAGTACGGCAAGGGCAAGACCATCTCGACTGCGGTGGATGTGCTGGAAGGGCTGGCCGGCGAGCACGAAGTTCCGCGCATGGTGCTGGATTACCGTCAGCTTTCGAAGCTGAAGTCAACCTACGTGGACGCCCTGCCGGTGCTGGTGAACTCGTGCACTCGGCGGTTGCACACCACCTTCAACATGGCCGGCTCTGCCACTGGACGGCTGTCGTCCACGAACCCAAACCTGCAGAACATTCCGATTCGCACTGAGCTTGGCCGCGAAATCCGCGCCGCCTTCATCGCCGAGCCCGGACACGTGCTGCTGGCCGCCGACTACTCGCAGATCGAATTGCGTCTGCTGGCGCACTTCTCCGGCGACAAGCTGCTGGTCGAGGCCTACCGCACCGGCGAGGACATTCACACCCTCACGGCCTCGCAGGTGTTCGGAGTGCCGCCGCTGATGGTCAATCCCGAACATCGCCGCCGCGCCAAGGCGGTAAACTTCGGCATCGTCTACGGGCTGTCGCCCTTCGGATTGTCGCAGCAGCTCGGCATCGACACCAAGGAGGCCAAGCGCTTCATCGATGCCTATTTTGAGAAGTACAGCGGGGTGCGCAGCTTCATCGACGCAACCCTGGACCAGGCGCGCCGCGATCAGAAAGTGACAACGCTGTTTGGGCGGGTGCGCCCCATTCCCGACATCCACAGCAAAAACAGCAATCTGCGCGGCTTTGCCGAGCGCACCGCGGTGAATACTCCGCTGCAGGGAACTGCCGCCGACCTCATCAAGATTGCCATGATTCGCATCGACGCTGAGCTGCGCGAGCGCAAACTGCGCTCAAGAATGCTGCTCCAGGTGCACGACGAACTGGTATTTGAAGTGCCTGAGGACGAAGTGGACACCATGAAGCGGCTGGTCAGCGAGCGCATGGAGAATGTGCACGCGCTCAAGGTGCCGCTGAGAGTGGAAGTTGGCGTGGGGCCAAATTGGAGGGATCTGGAATAGGAAGCTAATGTGATCCCAAGAAGCCCGGGGATTGCTGCCAAAATGTCTGATTCCTGCCCGAGCGAATAGCACCGGTACCTTCTGTGGCCAGTGGCACGTAGTTTATATGAAGTCATCCGGCACAGCCACCTGTGATGAGAATCACCGCAATCGGTTGTTACAGAGTGCACCCTTGACGAGTCCGGCCCCATTTTTGAGGGATTCCGTGAGAGTGGAGAGTCACAGTCATGAAATGCCCGTTGTTCCCGCGAATAGCCTTTATCTTTGCCGTTATTCTGCCAACGTTCAGTGCGGCTTTGAGTGCACAGACCAACTCTTCGCCGCCCGCCTCTCTCCCGGGAGTAAGCAGAACGTACGACCAGCGGGTGACAAACAAGTATGACAAGTTCAAACAGAAGACGTACTTTTCCATTCCGGAAACTTCTACATCTGATGTCACACTCAATGGACATTCGGCGAGCCCGCTCGTGAGATCCATGGAGTCAACTGGTGGGTTTTCGTGTCCAGGTGAAGTGGAATCTTGCCGGCCGACGAAGGTTGAGATACTCTTCGTTGCAAGCACAGCGGATTGGGCATTTCAAGGTTCGAAAGAGGCGAACTTCTTAATCGACGGGAAGCCGTTATCGGCTACCTTCGATCACGACGGCCAAGTGCTCGGTGGTGACGATTTGATAGAGTACCTCGATGTACTAGCTGAGCCGTCGGTGTTGGTTGCCATTGGGAAGGCCCAAAAAGTCGAGGTTCAGCTGGGTCATTTCGAGTTTGAATTGACCACTGAGAACATTGCGAATCTGAGAGCCTTGGCGCAGCATGTGACAGCAAGGTGACCTCGAATAAGGGCTGCTCACCCGAAGCAGCATTGCTCCCGCTGTGATCTTGAACTTCTCTAGCTTTTCGTTCTCTAAACCCCAATCGCCTGCTGGATGGCGTTGGCGATGGCGTCGGTGTGGCGGCGCATGACTTCTTCCGTCGCCGCTTCGATCATCACGCGCGCCAGCTTCTCCGTGCCCGAGTAGCGAACCACCACGCGGCCGTTGCCGCTGAGATCGCGCTCCGCGGCGCGAATGGTATCCATCACTTTCGGGAGTTGCTCCAGCGGAAGCTTCTCGCGCACAGGAATATTTTTGATCTCCTGCGGGAAGACTTTCATGTCGGCGACCAGCTCGGCCAGCGACTCTCCGGTGCGCGCCATCACTTCCAGCACGCGCAGAGCGGTCAGGATTCCATCGCCCGTGGTGGTGTCCATATCGCGGAACAAAATATGTCCCGACTGTTCGCCGCCCAGGGTCGCTCCGGTCTTCAACATTTCTTCCAGTACGTATTTGTCGCCCACGGGCGCGCGCAACATGCGAATGCCGCCGCGCTGCAGCGCCGCTTCCAGCCCCATGTTCGACATGGTGGTCGCCACCACCGTGTCATTGTGCAAACGAACATGGGTCTTCATATCGCGCGCCGCCAGCAGCAGCACGCCATCGCCGTTCACCACCCGTCCGGATGCATCCGAGAACATGGCCCGATCGGCATCGCCGTCGAAAATGATCCCCACGTCATACTTGCCATTCGCAGCGGCGACGGCCTTGGCCAGATTCTCCGGATGCAACGCCCCGCACCCTGCGTTGATGTTGCGCCCATTGGGCTCGATGTGCACGAAGTCGGCATTGAGACCCATGTCGCGAAAGACCACCGGGGCCACTGAACTGGCCGCGCCATTGGCGCAATCCACCAGCACCCGCAAGCGGCTGAAGTCGGTGGCACAAACCAAGTCCGCCAGCCAATCGGCATACTGGTCACGCAACGCTTGCTCACCCGGCAGCATGTCGGAAGTCGAAACTGCCGCATCCGCCGCTCCCGCGGCCAACTGTTCGAGGTGGGCAAAAATGTCGGCCTCAATTTCATGTTCCAGTTGGTCAGACAGTTTGTAACCGTCAGCGCCGAAGATCTTGATGCCATTGTCTTGCCAGGGATTGTGCGAGGCCGAAATGACAATGCCCGCCGAGAAGTGGTTGGCGCGCGTCAGGTACGCAATCCCAGGAGTGGTAATAATGCCGGCGCTGACCACCTGCACTCGCGCCGCTTCCAGTCCCGCCGCGAGGACCGCGCCGATCAAGCCGCTGGACTCGCGCGTGTCCTGTCCGATGAGGGCGCGGGCCACAGTGTCGCGTCCGGCAAGTCGCTGCCCCAAGGCGCGTCCGATGCCGTACACGGTTCGCCGATCCAGGGGGTACTCGCCCGCGACGCCGCGAATCCCATCGGTGCCGAAAAGTTGTCGCATCTTTGGTGTCGGCATGGCGGCGCTCACGGCTGGCGCGCTCCCTTGGAAGGCTTAGAAGGCTTACCCGTCGTCACCGTCACATGGATGGCGCCCGGTTTTTGCACACGCACCAGAGGGTCGGACACGTAGGCATGAGTCGTGAAGGTGGCTTTGCCCACCACGCCGGTCGCATCCACGGGATCGGTAACCGCATTCTCGACCGCATCCACTCTCTTTTCCGGACCGACGATGGTGATTTGCGAGGGATCGGCCTTCACCTCGGTTATGCCATATCCGCTCAACAAGGTGCCGATGATGCGCGGCTGCACCTCAACCAAGCGCGTGGCACTGCGATCGAAACTGATGTGAAACGTTTGCGGCGCCACCTGCATGACCTCGGCGTTGCGCGGCACATGGATTTGTTTCGGGGTGAGCTCAAAGGTGCGCTCGCCGGGAACTGCGCCCTGCAGATCGATGACGGCGTGCACTTCGGAAGGGTCGATCTGGCGCAACAAACGCTCAGGCCCGCGCATCGTGATTTGGGCCTGCAACGGACCGTCGGAGTTCATGTCGAGATTGTCGGGCGCATGATGAAACTCCAGCGGAACGGTCATCGGAATCTCGATGGTAGGATCGCGCCCCACCACCCACCACATCAATACCGCGACCGCCAGCGCGACCATCTTGAGGCCGAAATTTTTCAGGACATACTTGCGGAAGAAGTTGCGTGGTGAGGCGAGCATGGCGTTATCGCTCCGCTCCATCGGCAAGGTCCTGATTGTGGCTTAGGTGCTCGCGCTCGACCACGGACCCGTCCGAGGGCAATTCGCGGTCGGTAATGATGGTGGGCAAGGTCGCCGCCGGCACATAGCGCCGCAGCACTTCGCTCAGCCGTTCGCGCAGGTACTCCACGGTAATGTCGTGCTCGATTTGTCCGGCCACCGCAATGCTGATGGAACCGGTTTCCTCCGACACCACCACCGAGATGGCGTCGGTCTCTTCGGTGATGCCGATGGCAGCGCGGTGGCGAGTGCCAAACTGGGTGGAGAGCACGGGATTCATGGAGAGCGGCAGGAAACAGGCAGCCGCGGCAATACGGCCTTTTTGCACAATCACGGCGCCGTCATGCAAGGGCGCGCTGGGCCGGAAAATCGTGACCAGTAAGTCAAACGAGAGATTGGCGTCGAGGGGAACTCCGCTCTCGACAAACGTACGCAGGCCAATCTCGCGCTCGATGACAATCAGCGCGCCGGTGAGGGTCTGGGAAAAATGATTGGCCGCCAGCACGATGTCTTCGTAGCTGTCGGTGCCATTGAACGCGCCACCGCGTGCGGACGACAGCCTCTGTCCCAGACGCGCCAAGGCGCGGCGGATTTCGGCGCCGAAGACGACGATGAGCGCGAAGATGGCATAGGGCAGCAGGTTGGTGATCAGCCAGTCCACCGTCTTCAGCGCTTCCAGGTGCGCAATCCAGAAGGCGAACCCCAGAATCACCACAGCCACCAACATAGGAATCGCGCGCGTGCCCTTAATGAGCTTGAGGAACTCGTAAACGAGAAATGCCACCACCAGAATATCGAAGACCGAAGTCATCGAGATTCGCGAAATGTAGTTGAGGCTTGGCATTTTCGCGGTTCCCTGCGCGACCAGAGTCCGCGCTGAGTGCCTTCATTCTAATGCAGAGCAACAGAAGTGGTCAGTAGATTAGTGGTTAGAGAATGCTAATCGCGGTCCCAATGCTGGCTTTGGGATGTCGTGTTCCAAAACTATCCTTTGTCCGCCGGTTTATCCTTGACGTGATCAACCTTCGCTGTGAACTCGCCGCGGCCGAGTTGGGCGCGGACCCGGCTGCCGGGCTTGAGCTGCGCCGCCTGTTTCACCAGGCGGCCTTCTTCATCGAAGACGAGCGCATAACCGCGGGCCAGGATCGCCTTAGGCGAGAGCGCCTCCAGACTGCTGTGCAACTGCTGCCAGTGGCCCCGCCGGCGCAACAATATAGTTTCACTCGCGCGGCCCAAAGCGGTCGTCAGCCCGTCGAGATCGTTCCGTCGTCCAACCAATTGCCGCAGGAATGCGGAATGCAGCCCCGCAGTTTGTCCCTCGAGCTGGCGGCGCATCACGCCTAAGCGCACCCGAGGATCGTGGCGGCGGAGATGCGCGTCAACATCCGCGAGACGGCGCGAGAGGTTTTTCAGCGCCTCCGCTTGTGACTGCGCCATGCGGAAGACCAGGTCGTCCACCCGCTGCTGACGGCGGGCGAGGCTGTCGCGCATGCGCGCGAAGACGGCATGCTGGGTGAGACGCGCAAGCGCATTGTGAGCGCGCAGCACTCTGTAGTTCACCCCTTGCGCGAGGCGGTGATGCAGGGAAGCCAGCTTCTCCGCGAATTCCTGCTTCGACCCAATGACCAGTTCGGCCGCTGCCGAAGGAGTCGGCGCGCGAAGATCGGCGACGAAGTCGCAGATGGTGAAGTCAGTCTCGTGGCCTACGGCCGAGATCACGGGAACGTGCGCGGCCGCAATGGTGCGCGCCAGGCTTTCATCGTTGAAGGCGAAGAGATCATCGAACGAACCTCCGCCGCGCGCCACCACGATCACATCCACCTTGCCGTGGCGATTGAAATAGCGCACGCCCGCGCTAACTTCCGCGGCGGCGGCCTCACCCTGCACTTGCGCGGGATAGATGAGGACGCTGACCGACTCGTTCCGGCGGCGAAGAATGTTCAGAATGTCCTGGATGGCAGCGCCGCGCGGAGACGTCACCACGCCGATGCGCCGGGGCAAGGCTGGGATAGGCCGCTTGCGGCCGGGTTCGAACAATCCTTCGGCGGCCAGCTTGGCCTTCAATTGCTCGAAGGCAATCTGAAGTGCGCCCGCGCCCTTGGGTTCGAGGTACTCGGCCTGAAACTGCAGGTCGCCGCGCTCGTCGTAAATGGTGACTCGACCGCGCGCGATGATCTGAAGGCCGTTCTCCGGACGAAAGCGCAACAGTCGCGCCTGGGTCCGCCACATCACCACCCGCAGTTGCGCCGAGCCATCCTTCAGCGTGAAGTAAAGATGTCCCGACTCGGCAGGCCGGTAGTTGGAGATTTCGCCTTCGACGTAAATGTCGGTGAAGGCGCGTTCCACCTGGGTGCGCACCGCGGCGACCAGCTCGCACACTGGATAGATCTTGCGCGCCGGCGCCTGGAAGGTCAGCCCGAGTTGTTCGGTGTCGGCCATGGGAAGAGCGTCTGGAGGCAGTGTATCAAGCGAGGCTGTCAGCTCTCAGCCGTCAGCCGTCGGCTTTCGGCTTCTAGACTTAGGGCTCGCTGTCGGCGCTTTGAGACGCCGCTGATCTTCAGGGTTGAGGTTTAGCTGAAAGCTGACGGCTGAGGGCTGACGGCTGCTTCACCGCCGCATCCGATTCACGACGTACAACACCAGCGACAGGACCACGCTCAGCAGAATGGAGGTGGCCAGGGGGACATAGAAGGTCGTGTTCTTGCCGCGATAGACGATGTCACCCGGCAAGCGTCCAATGGGTAGGTTCGCCTTGCCCGCGAGGATGACGACGATCCCAACGACCAGTAGCAGCCCACCAATAAAAATCAGCATGCGCCCAAGGTCGCCCATGGGTCTATTAAAACAGATCGTCATATGCGATGGCCTTGGACGTAGGCCGTACGAGGTGCCAGATCAGATGTCCTACGAGCGTTTGATCTGGTCGAAGAGTTTGCTCGGCAGCTGAGCGCAACTCAGCTAAATCACTTCGATGCGCGCGTGATGACCGGGCGCGAAGGCAAGTTTGCCGTCGCAGGTAAGCAGCGGCGCATGGAGCGTTTCTGCCAATGCCACGTACAGGGCATCGTAGGCAGTCAGGTTGTCGCGTAACTCCCAAATGCGCCGCAAAAAGAACCCGTGCGGATGGCGACGAAGCCGAAGATCCAGCAGGTCTTGTAAAGCCTCTTCGGCGCGAGAGGCAGTGATAGCTCCGTGCGCAACCTGGCGCCGGAAGACTTGTGTCACCTCCACGTCAAGCAGATGCGGAGCGTGCAAGGTTTCTCGCGACGACAAGATCCGATGCGCGACCCGCGCTCCCGTCGATGTTTGCAGTAACCACTCGACGGCGGCTGAGGCGTCAAGCACGATCACCGCGCATCACGCTCGGCGCGTACGGCGGCTGCGGCCGATTCCGGCAAGGTAACAGGTTGACGGCGCTGCATGCGCTGCTGCAACTCGGCCAGTGTGGGACGCTCTGCGATCTCGCGGATCTCGGACAGCAAGTAATCGGAAAGCGACATGCCTGCCATGGCCGCCCGGGCCTTCAAGGTGCGGTGCAGGGCGTCGGGAACATTGCGCAACTGAATCATGCGTGACATGTTTTCAGCATACTTGCATGTGCACCACATGTCAAGTTGGCGACAGCTTGATTGGGCCTTGCTTGCATAGCGCGCACACGCCCTTCTGGTATGCTCTTTGGTTTGCCCTGCGGCAATCATCAAACATGACGAAAGGTCCTGATTTGCCAGTCAATCCTGTGATGCTGGTCCACGGCGGAGCGTGGGCAATTCCCGACGACGCTCTCGACGCGCACTTGCATGGCGTAGAAGCCGCGGCTGCTCAAGGCTGGCAGGTGCTGCAACGCGGCGGAAGCTGCCTGGACGCGGTGGAGGCGGCGGTGGTCGCGATGGAAGAGGACGAGGCCTTCGACGCCGGTCGCGGCTCGTTCCTCAACATGGATGGCCGGGTGCAACTGGATGCGCTGATGATGGAGGGAGCGACGCTGCGCGCCGGAGGCGTGGGCTGCGTGGAGCACATCCGCAATCCCATCCGCGCCGCCAAGAAGGTGCTGACCGAGAGCCCGCATGTGTACTTCGTCGGAACCGGAGCCGAGAGTTTCGCTCAGCAGCACGGCATCGAGTTATGTTCCAACGACGAGCTGGTCATTGAGCGTGAGGTGCTGCGCCTGCGCGAAGCCAAGAAGCAGAGTTACCTCGAGATGCCCGATGAGTTCGGCCCCATGCGTTCGAGCGACACCGTGGGGGCCGTGGCCCTCGATCGGGACGGCAACATTGCGGCTGCCACTTCGACCGGGGGAACGCTGAACAAGGCTCCCGGCCGCGTGGGCGATTCCTCGCTGATCGGCTGCGGCTGCTATGCCGACAACCGCAGCGCGGCGGTTTCCACGACCGGATGGGGCGAGCCCATGATGAAATTGGTGCTCAGCAAGTGGGCCGCCGACCGTGTGGAGGATGGCCTGGCTCCGCAAGAGGCGGCGCAACGCGCGCTGTACTACCTGAAAGCCCGGCTGAACGGCCACGGGGGAATCATCATCGTGGATGTTAGAGGAAGAATTGGCCTGGCCCACAATACGCCTCGCATGGCATGGTCTTTGACCACCAATGACGGCGTTTCCTCGGGCATCGACGTCGGCACGACGAGTTCTTAACCATTACGAGTTCCTGGCCTCCTACACTTGGTCGCACTCCATCGACGATTCCATCGACCTGGAAGCCACGGTTGCGCCCCGGAACAATTACGATGCCAACGCCGACCGTTCGACGTCGCTGTTCGAGTTTATGCGGGGAACCCAAGGTGTCTTCAAGAAGGGCGATGACGGGGAGTCCCTTGTCACGTTGCCCTGGATCATCCATCACAGACAAACCTGCTAAGTAGTCGCAGCATTTGGCCAGGTGCTGGCCGATAATCCGCGAGCGAACAAACCGACCAATGGAACCAGGATGACGCTGCGGCAGGCGTTCACTGACCACTGGGGATTGGGTCAGGTTATCCCGCTCGGCAGGGGATGAAGAAGCTGCTGCAAGCTGGGCTGATTGGCTATGACCAGTGGCGGACCACAGGTAACCGCGGCGCCCCTGGTCCCTACATTCCACGCCCGCTTGACTCCCTTTTACTCCATGCCATGCTGCCGGTTTCGCCGCGGTACCGGCGTATAACCTGACTTTTTTCTTTAAGTACGCGCCTGAATGTTCGGCAAAGGCCAACCGGAGAGAAACAAGCATGAGGCTGGTTAGGCAGAAGTTTAGCTGCCAGCCAGGTCGTCAAAATACAGCGTGGCCGCGCCCACGCTAGAACAATTTTGGGGGTAAGACTTATGGATCTTGGAGCAAGCTTTTACAAAGCTGCTGTAGGCGCTCTGGCCGTCTCGGGCTTCGTTGCAAGCAGCGGCGCCGTGGCCAGTGCACAATCGTCCACCCCACAGAGACCCAACATCGTCATGCTCATGACCGACGACACTGGATGGAGTGATTTCGGTGCATATTTGGGAGGAGGCCAGTTTCTCGGACATCCCACGCCGAATGTGGACCGCATGGCCCGCGAGGGCGCGCTCTTCACCAGTTGGTACGGCCAGGCGAGCTGCACCGCGGGTCGCGCGTCGTTTATGACCGGACGAATTCCCATCCGTTCGGCGCTGTCGATCGTCATCGGCCCGGGCGACAGGAACTTTCTTCGCAAAGAGACGCCGACCATCGCCGAGTTTTTCCAGAAGAACGGCTACTCTACCTATTTCTCCGGCAAGTGGCACATGGGCGATAAACCCATTTCGTATCCCACCGAGCACGGCTTCGACGAGATGAAGCACTTCGCCGCCTATTATGCGGGTGTTTACGCCTACAACGACACTTCGCCATTTTTTCACCCCTGGTTTCCGTCATTTAATCCGGAATTCGAGAAGACTTATGACAGCGTCGTGAACCTCGGGGAATGGGAAGGCGTAGCCGGTCAGCCGGCAAAGATGGTGGGCACCATCAGCTATGACTCGATAGCTACCATGGATGTCCGGCAGGCTGACTCAGCAGTGGCCTATATCAAGGAGCACGCCAAGAGCGGCAAGCCGTTCTTCATGGATGTCAATTTCATCAAGATGCACAACCCGACTAATCCCGCGCCCGAATTCCGCGGCAAGTCGCACCTGGGCAATTACTCGGATTCGTTGATGGAAATGGACGCGGACATCGGCCGCATCATGGATGAAATCCGGGCGGATGCCCCCAACACCATCGTCATCGTTACCGCCGACAACGGGGCATGGCAGGATGCCTACCCGGATGCGGGCACCACGCCCTTCCGCGGGACCAAAGGCACGCCGTTTGAAGGCGGCTGGCGGGTCCCGGCAATCATGTGGTGGCCCAATCATATTCAAGCTGGTGCGGTATTCGGCGAAATGATGTCGCACATCGATTGCTGGGCGACGCTGGCAGCCATGGTCGGCCTCACTCCGCCCCCGCATGGCGAATGGAAGGGCAATGACGGCAAGCCAATTTATTTCGACAGCATCGACAACAGCGCCTACCTCCTGGGGAAGGCCCCACACTCGGCGCGGACCTCGTGGATCTACATCAACGGCGAGACCTACGGAGGAGCACGCGCCGACATCGGTGGCGGTCCCAACGAACCTTGGGTACACATTGCCTGGAAATACGTGTACACGGCGAAGGACTCCTGGCTTGGAGTGCAGGCACCTCTGGGCGCGATCGGCGCACTCTACAACCTGACCATGGATCCCTATGAGAAGTACGACATGATCTTCAATGGAGCGGCGCCCGCCCGTGTGCTGACTACTTCCCCCGGAAGGTATTCGGGTCAGGACAATGGTTGGGTCGGGGCGCTGGTTGGGCCGGTGCTGCTTGAATTCGACCGCTCGATCATGAAGTACCCCAACATTGAGAGGTTTCCGGGGGGTGCTTCGACAGATTTGATTCCCGACCTGCAGCATCCCGAGAATCCGACGCCGTTACTGAAGGACATGGGCGCGCAACTGCCTGTTCCGAGCAACGACTAGGCGCAGCGGCATTGTAATACGAACGGGGCGTGCCGGCAACGGCACGCTCCCCATTTGTCAGTAGCACATGATATGTCCGGTTGCGATAGCACGTGATCTGTCCGCTTTTCCGGCGGCGAGAGTAGGAGACCATGCGAAGCATGGATTTCTACTCGAAGGCCGCGATGGAGCGGGCAATGA